>JBBIHG010000056.1:7480-8911 GCA_037447125.1 Chloroflexota bacterium
GCAGATTGACCGATAGCGTCAGCGTCACCGGGGCGACCGGCTGGCTGGTCAGGCGAACGGTGTAGATGCCGCTCGCGCCCTCGGTCAGCGCAAGCGTGGGCGGTGCGAACGAGTAGCCCGGCACATCGTCGTCGGTGATGGTCACGGTGTAGTCAGGCGGCGTCAGCGCCGCGTAGACCGGGTCAGCCGTCGTCACGGCGTGCGCGATCACGCAGTCGGGATGAGGCAGCTCGGCGATGTCATCGGCCAGGATGCTGACGGTGACGTTATCGGTCGCCGTGTTCCAGTTCGTCGCGTCGAGCACGACGGTGGGCGTGACCGAGCACTGCGCGGGCAGATTGACCGATAGCGTCAGCGTCACCGGGGCGACCGGCTGGCTGGTCAGGCGGATGGAGTAGGGGCCGCTCGCCCCCTCAGTCAGCGCGAGCGTGGGCGGCGAGATGAAGTAACCAGGTGTGTCATCATCGGTGACGGTCACGGTGTAGTCAGCCGGCGTCAGCGCCGCGTAGACCGGGTCAGCCGTCGTCACCGCGCCGGAGACAACGCAATCGGGATGGGGCACCTCGACGATGTCGTCGGCGAGGATGGTGACGGTGACGTTGTCGGTGGCCGTGTTCCAGTTCGTCGCATCGAGCACGACGGTGGGCGTGACCGAGCACTGCGCGGGCAGATTGACCGACAGGGTGAGCGTCACCGGGGCGACCGGCTGGCTCGTCAGGCGGAGGGTGTAGGTGTCGCTCGTGCCTTCGAGCAGGCCCAGCGTGGCCGGCGCAGCAGAGTAGCCGGCTACGTCGTCGTTGAGGATGGTGCCCACACCCTGCGCGTCGGCGATGGTGGCGTTGGCCGGATCGCTGAGGTTAACGAAGAAGGTCTCGTCGGCCTCGACGATGTCGTCGCCGTTGACGGTGACGGTGATTGTTTGGGTGAGCACGCCAGGGATGAAGGTCAGTGTGCCGCTGGTCGCGACGTAGTCAGTGCCCGCGGTCGCCGTGTCGTCCGCCGTGGCGTAGTCCACCGTGACGGTGCTGAAGCTCGGCTGAGAGAGCGTGACTGTGAACACTGCGTCAACGGTCGTGCCGCTGTCGCCTTCGGTCACGCTGACATCGTCAATCGAGAGGTCGGGCACGTCGTCGTTGAGGATAGTGCCCACACCCTGCGCGTCGGCGATGGTGGCGTTGACCGGGTTGCTCAGGTTGACGAAGAAGGTCTCGTCTACCTCAACGATGTCGTCGCCGTTGACGGTGACCGCGATTGTTTGGGTGAGCACGCTGGGAGCGAAGATCAGCGTGCCGCTGGTCGCGACGTAGTCCACGCCGGCGGTTGCGGTGCCGTCCGCTGTGGCGTAGTCTACGGTGACCGTGTAGACGCTGGCCTCGGAGAGCGTGACTGTGAACACTGCGTCAACGGTCGTGCCAGTGTCGCCTTCGGTCA
>JBBIHG010000056.1:9011-23789 GCA_037447125.1 Chloroflexota bacterium
GAGAGCGTGACTGTGAACACTGCGTCAACGGTCGTGCCAGTGTCGCCTTCGGTCACGCTGACATCGTCGATCGAGATGTCGGGCATGTCGTCGTTGAGGATGGTGCCCACGCCCTGCGCGTCGGCGATCGTGGCGTTGGCCGGGCTGCTCAGGTTGATGAAGAACGTCTCATCCAGCTCGATGGTGTCGTCGCCGTTGACGGTGACCGCGATCGGTTGGCTGACCACGCCAGGGGCGAAGGTCAGCGTGCCGCTGGTCGCGACATAGTCCACGCCCGCGGTCGCCGTGTCGTCAGCCGTGGCATAGTCCACTGTAACCGTGTTGGCGCTGGGATAGGGCATGGAGACGGTGAAGATGGCGTCAACAGTCGTGCCGCTGTCGCCCTCGGTCACGCTGACATCATTGATCGCCAGAACCGCGTCGTCATTCAGGATAGTGCCCACGCCCTGCGCGTCGGCGATGGTGGCGTTGGTCGGATCGCTCAGGTTGACGAAGAACGTCTCGTGAGGTTCGGGCGTAGTGTCGCCGTTGACGGTGACGGTGATGGTTTGGGTGAGCACGCCAGGGGCGAACGTCAGCGGGCCGCTCGCCGCCACGTAGTCAACGCCGGCGGTCGCCGTGCTGTCCGCTGTGGCGTAGTTCACCGTGACGGGGAAGCCAACTGCTGCTGAGAGCGTCACGGTGAAGATGAAGTCTGTGGTGCCCGCATCGCCCTCGGCCAGGCTGACATCGTCAATGCTCAGGCTGGGCAGAGTGACGGTGACAGGGCAGCCCAGGATGGGCGCCGTCAGAAAACCGCTGAAGTCCACGTTGGCGCTGACGGTGTCGCCCAGGCCAGGCCCTGCGCCGCCGGGGCCGTTCGCCGCGCCCCACCAGTTGCCGGTCGCGGTGACGGTGGCGCCACCGCCAGAGACCACCGCGGTGTCGCTGTTCTGGACGATGCAGCTTCCGGTGATGGAGTCGCTGTTTCCGGCTGTGGCGCTGTAATACGCGCCGCCGTCAGTAGTGCCAGAGTTGGCCTGCAGGATGCTGCCGGTGACTGTCACAATGGCGCCATCGGCGTTATAGATAGCGCCGCCCAGGGGGGCGCTGTTGCTGGCGATGGTGGCGCCGCCGCTCACGCTGAGCTGGGGGGGAGTCCCGTTGCCCAGGTAAGGGGGGAACGCGCCATTGAAGACGCCGCCGCCGGACCCCGTCGCCGTGTTGCCAGTGATGACGGTGCCCGCGCCAATGGAGGCAAGCGCTGAGCCGGAATTGAAAACGCCCCCACCCCTGCCAACCGTGTTGCCGGTGATCAGCGTGTTGGTCACGTTCAGCGTGGTCGGCGAGCCCATGAAGCCGTTGTTGTAGATCGCGCCTTCGGTGCCGGTGTTGCCGGTGATCGTCACGCCGTCAATCGTGAGCTGGCCGCCGGACTCGTTGGAGATCGCCCCGCCGCGCTGGGCAGTGTTGCCGGTCACCTGAGCGCCGCTAGTCACATTCAGGATTCCGCCGCGCCGGTTGTACAGGCCGCCGCCCCAGTACGTGACGGTGTTGCCGGTGATCACTGCGCCATCCTGGACGATGACGGTGGAGCCAAGGCCATCGTTGTAGGCGGCGCCGCCGTCCGATCCTGAGTTGCCAGGGCCGATCGTCGTCCCTGCGCCCGTGATCAGCACGGTGCGCATCCCCTCATGGTTGTAGATCGCGCCGCCGCCCCCGGTAGAGGTGTTGAGAGTCATTGTGGCGCCCTGGATCGTGAAGGACGCTCCCACGTTGTACACACCACCCCCCAGGCCGCCGCCGTTGCCAGTGATCGAGGCGTCGCCGGTGATGGTGGTCGTGCCAAAGGCGTTGACTCCGCCCCCAAAGACGCCGGTGTTGCCGGGGCCGACTGTTGAGCCGCCGGTGATCAGCAGCGCGCCGCCGGCGCTGATGCCGCCCCCGCCGCCGAAGGCCGCGGTGGCGCTGTTGCCGGTGATGACAGTGCCGCCCTGGATGGTGACGTTGCCGCCGCTGTCGCTGAAGACGCCGCCGCCGAACCAGACAGCCGAGTTATTCTGAATCAGGGAGCCGCTGACAACGAGCGTGCCGCTGTTGAGGATGCCACCGCCATTGCCCAGCGTGCTGCCGTTCTGGATCGTCACACCGGAGATGGTCACGGTGGCGGCGGGAAGGGTAATGTTGAACACACGGCTGGCCCCACCGCCGTCAATGATGGTGGCTCCGACCCCCGCGCCGGTGATCGTCACCGTGATCGGGGCGGTGATGTCAAGGCTACCGTTCACTAGCGCGATCGTGTAGGCGGGGACTACAATGGAATGTGGGTGAGTTGCCAGGCGTGCGTTGGCCTCCATGATGGCAGCGCGCAGCGTACACACGTCGTTGTCCGGCGCTGTCTCGCACACCCCGTCGCCGGGATTGATGTCTGGGGCATCCCCGGGATCGTTGACAAAGAAGTCGTCCGCCAGCGCGGTCTGCCAGGGTGCCAGAAGAAGAACCAGGGTCATTACTAAAAGAACAATGCCGCGCAATGCCGTGGGCCACGCGCGACCCCTTCCCGTGAGCAATAGAGGCAAGTGATGTCTCATGGGTCTTCCTCCACCCCTGTTGGTGAATATCATCCCGCCCTGGAACCTCTCGATGAAGACCAATGGGTACCCCCGGGGATCGGTGATCAGTCATGGGCGCCGCACCTGCGGCGCTGGGGCACCACACCCTTGATGATAACACACATTCCATTTATATGATAACACACAACGAATCAAGAGTGATAAGAGAATGAATAGAAGATTTTCATGCCAAAAATCGAGGACTGGTCAAGAACGTAAATATAGTCCACCAGCGGAACACGTGGTTGAGACAGCGGAGGTACTGGTACTACAGTCCCTTTGCCACCGTCTCAGAAAACATGTAGAATAAGAGGCAGTTTCAATGGGAGCTTACAAGCTGTAACCCCCTTCTTTAGCGTGGCTGGCTATACTTGTATTATTAAGGACGATACGATCGGGGCGAGGTGACGGGATGGCAGACGTCAAGCGGCTCAAGAAGCAGTTCGAGGAAGCCAGGCAGGCTCTGCTCGACACGCTGTTCGCCGGTGGCTCGCGCGATGCGGTTGCTGTGCAGGCCATTCTGGATCGGATGAGCCGCATCTTCAACCAGATCGTCCTCTCAACGCTTGAGGACATCGGTCCTGTTGCCAACCCCGACCAGGCGCCGCATCCGCGCGAGTTCATGTGCGCCTACGCCATCAACAGCGCGGATGGATGGTCCGAGTCCTGCTGGAAGGTCGTGCTCGTCAACGGAGAGCCGGTGCGCGAAGCTGGCGGATCGCTCTCGGTGCGCGAATTCACGCGCCAGAGGCTGCTGGAGGGCTGGAAGATCGCTACCCCGCAGATGTGCGGCGTCACCGTTGGCAGCCAGACACCCAGCGGGCAGCCGATCTATGAGCTCTATTTTTACCGCGAGCGCCCGAACGAATGGATGAGCGTTCACGAAGTTCGGAAGGCAGCCTCGCCTGACCATTCCGACCTGTGCGATTGCACCAACTAGGGCATCACTGACTACCCCGGCGCCAGGCGCCATTCCACCCCACCAGTTCACCCAGCTCATTCCGGCAAGCCAGTTCTTCGTCCCCCGTCAGAGACTCGCACGGTGAGCGATCTGGTCAGACCGCGTGCCAACGCCGCGACACTTTTCCTATGGCCGGTCCGACATATCAAGTAAGCGGGTGTTTCACTCCCTAATCTGCCTCGGAGCAGGCGCTGACACCTGCGGGCCAGGCGATGCAGCGATGGGCACAGCCGGTTAGGACTCCTTAGCAAGTCGGAGCACTGAGGTTTTGTATCCGTTAACCTCTGGCTAACTATCGGCGACTAGATTAGCTCCAGACCTGTTGGGCAGGGTCGGCGTTCGGTGGCATTTTTTTGCGACTTTTTTATTGACTTACCTGCGGCGGTATAGTACTCTAGGGCTACGGGGAATGTTGCTTGTTTTCCAATCAGCGGTATTACGAACGGGTGGCTGATGGGTCCGGCAACCTCTGTGGGGCTGAAGGCTTCTTCTTCTCAAAGGCAGTTGAGCTTAAGTATTGTAGGTCACACCGGGCAGTGTACTTTGCACCGCTGATACACTCTCCGCCGACCGAATACATGCTCCCTTTCGGATTCTCGGGTTCCTGAACATCGGCTGATATCTCTGGGAACCCGGGGTGCGATTCCTGGTAATAGCATGAAGCCCGGATGCTCGATTGCCCCCACTGTGAACGGTGAACACGGTGTGGCTTGGGGACCGGGCTGGACAACATTGGGTGGGGTGCGGTTGGTACGAAGTGGGGAGGTTTGGCCGTGGGAGACCGACACTATAGAGTCGCTCTTGGGCGGAGTACCAGACGGATTGCCGCGGGTGTTGCCGTAGACATCCCGATTATCCTGGCTGCCTACGCGGCGGTGCTGCTCGCGGCGCGGGTCTTCGATGTCGCCGTCAGTTCTGTCGGCGGCTTCCTCTTCCTGGTTTTTGCCATCATTGTTTTGCTCGCCCAACTCTACATCTTTGGGGCCTACCGACGCATCTGGGCGCGGACCAGCGGCAACGACGCGGCGGTTCTGATCAACGCCGTGGTGCTCGCCAGCCTGATCGTTGGCGTGATCGGCCTGGCCCTGGCAACGCCCATCCCGTTCTGGCTTGTGGCTCTTGGCAACGCCCTGGCGCTGCCGGGGCTGGTCGTGGCGCGCTATCGCTCGCGCGTACTCAAGGGCCTGCTCTGGCGCTGGAACGCCATCTGGCACAGCAGGTTCCCTGAGCTGCCGGCGCGCGTGCTGATCGTGGGCGCAGGCGAAACAGGCCAGGGCATTGCCTGGCGTCTCAAGTACAAGGTGCCTAGTGGCACCCATAATGGTACCCATAACGGCACCCATTATGCGGTCGTCGGGTTTGCCGACGACAGCCCGGCCAAGCAGGGCCTGTATCTGGAGGGCTATCCGGTGCTCGGCGGGTGCTCCGACATCCCCTCTCTAGTCGCCGAGCACGACATAGACCTGATCATCATCGCGATTCACAATATTGACAGCCAGTCGTACCGGCGCATCCTGACCTACTGCGAGAGCACCACAGCGCGGATCAAGGTCATCCCCGACGTTTTCGCCCTGCTGGCCTCTAACAAAGGCGCGCCCCTGCTGCGCGACATCCAGCCCGAAGACATCCTGGGGCGCAAGCTGGTCGAGCGCAACACGGCGGTTGATCTGTGCCCGGCCATGGGCAAGGTCGTCCTGGTGACGGGCGCCGCCGGCTCAATCGGCTCCGAGTTGTGCCGCCAGCTCCTGTCGTACGGTCCGTCTGTGATCATCATGCTCGACAACAACGAGAGCGGCCTGCACGACCTCTTCATTGAACTCAAGGGCCAGGTGTCGCCGGGGATTCAGCTAATACCCGCGCTGGTGGACATTACCAACCCGCGGGCGCTCAGGCGTGTCTTCGAGCAGCATGGGCCGCAGCTCGTCTTCCACTCGGCCGCTTACAAACACGTGCCGATGCTGGAGGACTACCCGACCGAGTCGATCCGGGTCAATGTGGGTGGCACGCGCCTGGTGGCGGACATGGCCAGCCAGTATGGCGTCGAGCGTTTCGTGCTTATCTCGACCGACAAGGCCGTCAACCCGAGCAATGTCATGGGCGCCAGCAAGCGTGTCTGCGAGTTGATCGTGCACGCGCTGGCGCAGCAGCCGGACCGCCAGACGCTGTTCGCTGCGGTTCGCTTCGGCAATGTGCTGGGCAGCCGGGGCAGCGTGGTGCCGACTTTCAATCGCCAGATTGATGCGGGTGGGCCCGTCACTGTGACGGACAAGGACATGACGCGCTACTTCATGACCATCTCTGAGGCGGCCAACCTGGTGATCCATGCCGCCTGCCTGACGCGGCGCGACGATCTCTTCATGCTGCGTATGGGTGACGATGTGCGCATTGTGGAGCTGGCCGAGCGCATGATCCGTATGCGCGGCCTGCGCCCCTATGAGGACATCCAGCTCGAGTTCACCGGCGTGCGTCCCGGCGAGAAACTGCACGAAGTGCTCCACGGGGAGTCCGAGACGCCCGTGGACACGGTTCACCCGGACATTTTCCAGTTGAAGAGCGACCTCAACGGTTTTGACGCCAATGCCTTCCTGAGCCGGGTGAATGCCCTGCTTGCCGGGGACTGGGATGACGAGGCCAGTATGCGCGACGCGCTGCTCGACCTGGCGCGGATTGACACAACCGCTGCCGCGCACGCTGGCGCTGCACCACAGCACGACGAGCTGGCTCTGTCGGTCTCGCCGGCCCGCGAACTTCCGGGCGAGATCGTGATGGGAGCCGCCTGGCCGGCGTCTGCTCTGTCCAGCCGAAACGGCAGCGGCAGGCAGCAGACATTGGGCGTCCGCGCCCAGGATCATCTGTCCAATGGGGACGATCCTGCAGCACCCAACGAGCAGTTCACGAAGGAGCGTTCGCACAACGGGCGGCTCCTGCCTGCAAGCTACCTGCCGCTCGCTCAGGATCATGAGGATGAGAAGGTGTCTAGTATTGTGAAGGAACCTGACATGAGAATCCCAATGGCTGCACCGGACATCACGCAAGCCGAGATTGATGCGGTGACCGAAGTGCTGCACACACCCTGGCTGAGCATCGGGCCGAAGATCGATCAGTTCGAGGCGGCCATGTCAGCCTATGTCGGCACGCGCCACGCCATAGGCGTTAATTCGGGCACGAGCGGGCTGCACCTGGCCATGATTGCGGCTGGTGTAGGTCCGGGAGATGAGGTGATCACGCCGTCTTTCAGCTTCATCGCCTCGGCCAACTGCGTGGTCTATGAGCAGGGCACGCCGGTCTTTGTGGATATCGATCCACTGACAGGCAATGTCGATCCTGCGGCGATCGAGGCAGCCATCACCGAGCGCACCAAGGCGATCATCGCCGTGGATGTCTTCGGCCAGCCTGCCGACTTCGACGCTATCGTCGCGATCGGGCGGCGCCACAATCTGTTCGTGATCGAGGATGCGTGCGAGGCCATTGGCGCCGAGTACAAGGGACGGCGCGCGGGCACGCTGGCCGACGCGGCTGTCTTTGCCTTCTACCCCAACAAGCAGATGACGACTGGGGAAGGCGGCATGATCGTGACCGACAACGAGCACTGGGACAGCCTGTTCCGTAGCCTGCGCAACCAGGGGCGCGATGTCTTCGACGCCTGGCTTTCGCATACGCGGCTGGGCTACAACTACCGGCTGGATGAGATGAGCGCCGCGTTGGGGTTGGCGCAGTTGGGCCGCATTGAGGAGTTATTGGCCAAGCGGGCGCGCGTGGCCGAGTGGTACAACCAGCGCATCGCCGAAATCCCCGGCCTGGGGGTGCCTTACGTTGACCCGACCACCACGCGCATGAGTTGGTTCGTTTACGTCATCCGCACAGGCGATGGTGTTGATCGCAACGCCCTGATGGCTTACCTGCAGGGCAACGGCGTGCCCTCTCGGCCCTACTTCACCCCGCTCCATCTGCAGCCGTTCTACCAGGAACGCTTCGGCTGGAAGCGCGGCGATCTTCCGCTCACTGAGAAGGCGGGCGATACCTTCCTGGCTCTGCCGTTCTCTGGCATCATGACCGAGGAGCAGGTGGACTATGTCTGCCAGCATTTGCGCATCGGCGTCGAGCGGGCTGCGCAAGGAGAGCTGGCCTACACGCATCTCGGTCGCTGATCGCGACTGGCTGCCCCAAGGCAGGACCCGTTTCTGCCCTGCCGCGCGTTGCTTTCTTCCAGGGTGCAACAACGAGCACGACGGCTTGGCGCGCTGCCCAAGCCTCGCCAGGCCGTCGTTTTGCCTTGGGGACATCTGTCGCGGAGGGGCATATCCCTTCTGACGATCCGTTGAATCCGACGAATTTGCCTGCGCCGATGCCGGCGATCACGGGCACCTGGACAGGGACTGCATGACTCATATTCTACTCATCCACCAGGCCTTCTCTTCACCCAACGAGCCAGGTGGCACGCGGCACTACGAATTGGCTCGCTACCTGACAGAGCAGGGCCACCGCTTCACCATCGTCGCCGGTGATGTGAGCTTTCACACCGGAAAGCGCACGGTGAGTCAGCGCAGACTGGTAACCCGGCAGGACCTGGACGGCTTGCAGATTCTCTGGACTTACGTCTATCCCGCGCTGCACCGCAGTTACATCTGGCGCATCGTGTCCTTCGTCAGCTTCATGCTTAGCTCGATCTGGGCAGCGCTGCGCGTGGACAGCATTGATGTGGTCATGGGCACGTCGCCGCCCATCTTCCAGGCGCTATCGGCCTGGTTTGTGGCGGCCCTGCGCCGCCGTCTATACTTGCTGGAAGTGCGCGACCTGTGGCCGGAGTTCGCCATTGACATTGGCGTGCTGAAAAACCCCGTGATCATCGCGCTCTCGCGCTGGCTGGAGCGGTTTCTGTATGCCCGCGCGCGTCACATTGTCGTCAACTCGCCGGCCTACCGCGATTACCTGCTGGGCAAGGGCGTGCCAGAGGGCAAGATCACCGTCATCCCGAACGGCGTTGATGCCAGCATGTTCGATCCGCAGATGGACGGCGCAGCCATCCGCGCTGAGCTCAAGCTGGAAGACAAATTCGTGGTGACTTATGCCGGGGCGATGGGGCTGGCCAACGATCTGGGAACCGTCCTGCGGGCGGCAGATCGCCTGAGAGACCACTCCGCCATCCAGTTCGTGCTGGTGGGCGATGGCAAGGAGCGCCATAATCTGGAAGCACAGGCCCGCGACCTGCGGCTTAGCAACGTGACTTTCGCCGGATCGCGCCCCAAGGCAGATATGCCAGCCGTGCTCGCCGCGTCCGATGCGTGCCTGGCGATTTTGCAGGACATCCCGATGTTCACCACCACTTACCCGAACAAGGTCTTCGACTATATGGCGACGGGACGCCCGACTGTCCTGGTGATTGACGGGGTGATCCGGCAGGTGATCGAGGCGGCACAAGGGGGCGTATTCGTCCCGCCCGGCGACGCCGCGGCCCTGGCGGAGGCCATCGCAGCCCTGAGCCAGGATCGCGCCCGCGCCCGCGCCATGGGCCAGACCGCCCGTGACTATGTCGTCCGCCACTTCGATCGCAGCCTCCAGGCAGCGCAGTTCGCGGCGCTCATTGAGCGTCTGGTTCAGGAGAAAGGCGCGTAAGGTGTCAGCCGGCCCTATGTTTCCCCTGAGCAAATACCCGACCCGTGTCCGACCCCATGTCGTGGGAGTCGGGCTGCCGGTGGGCCTGGCCCTGGTCACGGTTGCTGGCCTGGGGGTGTTCGCCATGTACCGCAAGCCGGGGCAGCCCGGAAGCTCGTCCACGGACCCCGACGGCGCGGCGCGACGGTGCGGCGCGACGGGCGAGCCGGACCGGCAGCGCGCTGGCTTCTACCGGCGCTGGGGCAAACGCGCGCTGGACCTCGTGCTCTCTGCGCTCGGATTGCTGCTGCTCTCGCCAGTGCTGGTCACGATCGCTGCCCTGCTGCGCATCAAGCTGGGGGCGCCGGTGCTCTTCCGCCACGAGCGCCCCGGTCTGCATGCCAGACCCTTCACCCTCTACAAATTCCGCACGATGACTGACGAGCGCGACGAGCAGGGCAACCCGCTGCCTGACGACGAGCGGCTGACCCGCCTGGGCGAGTTCTTGCGCCGGACCAGCCTCGACGAACTGCCGGAGCTGCTGAACGTGCTCCGCGGGGACATGAGCCTGGTCGGTCCGCGCCCGCTGATTTTTCGCTACCTGGATCGCTATACGCCTGAGCAGGCGCGCCGTCACCTGGCCAGGCCCGGCATCACCGGGCTGGCCCAGATCAGCGGCCGCAACGCCCTCCCGTGGGGAGAACGCTTCGCGCTCGACGTATGGTACGTTGACCACCTGTCGCTGCTGCTCGATCTCAGAATCCTCGCGCTGACGGTGTGGAAAGTGCTGCGTCGCGAGGGCATCAGCGAGGAAGGGCACGTGACGATGTCTGAGTTCATGGGGTCAGGCTCCAATGCGCCAACTGACGCTGCGCGCTGATGGCGCGTCGCGGCCAACAGACCGCGGTCGCCGCTCGCGGCAGAAGTTGAACCGGCCCGCAGATTCGGGTACCTTTGTTGCTAACGTGTCAATCGAGCTGCGAAGATCAGTGCTACTATGATGGATCTGGGCGATTATATCCGGTTGTTCCGCAGGCGCTTCTGGGCCATCCTGCTGGTCGCAGTGCTGTTCGGCGCGCTTGGCTACCTGAAGACCACTCGTGACCCACTGGTCTACCAGGCCGAGACGATGATCGCGGTGGGCGGCTATATCCAGGCTGCTAACCCAGACTCGGCGGCCATCGTGGCCGGGCGAGAACTGGCGCAGAGCTACATTGTGCTCGCCACCACCTACGACGTGCTCGCGGGCGCGATCAATGCGCTGGGGCTTGCGGACACACCGGAGACTCTGCGGCAGCATGTCAGCGTCAGCGCGATTCCCAACACGTCGCTGCTGCGCATCCAGGTCTCCTACAGCGATCCCGAAATGTGCGCTGCCCTGGCCAACCAGATTGCCGTCGAGCTCATCCGGCAAAGCCCTGGCACTCTCTCGGCGGAGCAGCAGAAGAAGCTTGAAATGGCCCAGGCAGCCATTGACACGCTGGACCAGGACCTGCGTGATCTGCGCCAGCAGCTTGAGGACCTCGATGAGCAGTTGCTGGCTGAAGGGTCCACCTTGCAGGGCGAGGAATGGCAGCGCCTGATGACGCAGCGCAACTGGCTGGTCGAGCGCATCAGCGAGGCGACCACGAGCCAGGCGCAGTTCTTCGTCATCGTTGCCGAGCTTGAGCAGCAGTCGAACGTGCTCCGCGTTGTTGAAGAGGCGCGCGCGCCTACGAATCCCAGCAACGCCAGTCCCGTATTCTTGGTCATCGCCGGCGTGATCATAGGCGGCGGGCTGGCAGCCGGTCTGGTCGTCCTGCGGGAGTACTTCGACGAGACCATCAGAGGGCCTGAGGAAGTCGCGGAGGAAGTGGGGCTGGCGGTACTGACCCTCATCCCCCGGTTCGGCCGGCGGCGCGATAAGTATCCCAAGCGCCTGATCACTCGCCTCAAGCCGCACAACCCGGTTTCAGAGCGCTACCGCGCGCTGCGCGCTCGCCTCTTGTTGGCCGGCGATGGGCGGCAGAAGAAGGTTCTTGTTGCCACAAGCTCCGGACCTCGTGAGGGCAAGAGTGTGACGGTCAGCAACCTGGCCGTGGCTATGGCGGCGGCTGACCGGCGTGTGGTGCTCGTTGACGCAGACCTGCGCCAGCCCTCGCTGCACCGCATCTTCGAGCTAGACAACGAGGCGGGGCTATCCACTCTGCTGTCCGGCGCAGCCCAGGGCAAGCCGGAACCGGAGTTGGTGCGCCAGTGCCTGCAAGATACGGCGATCCCCAATCTGCGCGTTGTGACCAGCGGGCCTATCCCGGATAACCCGGCGGAACTGTTGGGGTCCAGCGCGATGCGCGAGTGGGTTCTGGAACTGCTGCGAGACCGAGAAGCTGACGTGCTGTTGTTCGACGCGCCACCGGCTCTGGTTGTCTCCGACGCATCGGTGCTGGCAGCCACGATCAACGCCTCGGTTGTCATCGTCTTGCGCGCCGGCCATACCAGCTTCAGGTCGGCCCTGGAGGCCAAGAAGCAACTGCTCCAGCTTGGCATTGCTCTCGAGGGCATTGTGCTCAATTTCGTGCGCAAGGGCGATCTTGGTGCTCACCGCGCGGCCTATGACCACCATTATCGCCCTGCAGGCAAGTCCAAACCGCAGCGCCAGAGCAAGAATGGGGGGAAGCCGCGCAGCCGGAGCGGCGTGAGCGCCAAAGCCGAACAGCCACAGTCTGCTGTGCCGACCGCCCCTCAGCCAGACGCCCCGCGCACCGAGCCTGTCGCCGCGCAGAACGGCGGCCAAACCCCGGAGAAAGTTGACGGGCAGCATGGAGAGAGCGCCCAAGAGGTCAGCCACGTTGACAACGGCGTGAAGCCCGAGCCAAGGCCGGCGGCGAAGAGACGATCAAGCCGAAAACGTGCCGCCGGCAGCAACAGCGAGACGAACTGACGCTCAACAAGGGTTTGACTCCCCGGCGGGAACAGTGGCCTGCTATGATCATGCGGATCTTCCGGTTGGTTTTCCACAATCACTACAGCAGCGCCCTCACCACCAACCTGGCAGTACTGGCGCTGAGCCTGGTGGCGTCGATTCTGCTGGCACGCTATCTGGGCCCGACCGGGCGCGGTGAGGTTGCAGCGGCCATGCTGTGGTCGGCGCTGCTGGTGTCGCTGGGCAGCCTGGGTATGCTCGAAGCCATCGTCTTCTTCACCGCGCAGCCGGGCTATTCGACGCGAGCGATCTTCGGCAGCGGGCTGGCGATCTGCCTGGTCCAGAGCGCGGTGCTCGTCCCTGTCGGCTATGTGACGATGCCGCTGCTGCTGGCCAGCCAGACGCCCGAAGTGGTGCGCATCAGCCAGCTTTTCCTGTTGGTTATCCCGATCTCGCTCTTCACCCAGTACAACCGCAGCATTCTGCAAGGGCGCATGAAGATAGGGTCTTTCAACCTGATCCAGCTATTCATGCCAGCCGGGTACCTGTTGACGACAGTGGCGCTCTACGCGCTGGGCCGGCTCACCGTCCGGGCGGTCATTGTGTGGCAGATGTATCTCAACCTGGCCGTCATGTTCGTGTCGCTTGGCCTGCTCTTCGCGCACCGCATTCCCGTGGGGTTTCATATCCATGCCCCGTTGATCCAGCAGATGCTGAGGTACGGTCTTCAGGTGCACATCGGCACCGTGTTTGGCAACGCGAACCTGCGCCTGGATCAGGTGCTGATGGCCGCCTGGGTGTCGCCCACTCAGCTTGGCCTGTATGTGGTCGCGGTCAGCGCGGCCAGCGTCAGCGGGGTGCTATCGCGCGCTGTGGGTGTCGTGGCGACTCCGGCCATCGCCCGCGTGGTGGACGCGCAGGAGCGCGTCTCTCTGATACAGTCCATCTTTCGCAATTACTGGCTGGCGGGGTTTGTGCTCAAGCTGGGGTTCGCCATCGTGCTGCCATGGGGTGTGCCCCTGGTCTACGGCGCGGAATACCGTGAGGCCGTCCTGGTGGCCGAAGTGCTGCTGCTCGCCTCGCTCTTCTTCGACGCCAGCTATGTCCTGATGAGTGGGACGCGGGCCCTGGGCGCTCCCTGGTTGGCCAGCCGCACCGAAATCGTGGCCTCGGTTGTGACCGTTGTCTTTCTGCTCGTGCTGCTGCCGCTGGTGGGCATCATCGGAGCCGCGATCACCTCGCTGCTGGCTTATGCGACCGCATTCAGCATGTTGGTTCTCGGTCTTCGGCGCCGCTACAACGTCTCAGTCAAGGAACTGTTCCGCGTTGACAAGCCAGCCAGGCTATTCATGCAGTGGGTCGCCAGGCCAGCGGCTCCAGTCTAGCCGGGCTTCGTTTCGAGGGCGAGCATGTACACAGCGAGGAGCGATTCCTATCCCCAGGCCGTGGTCGCCTTTTCCGGCGCGCGGGATCACTACCAGCTACCTCTCGCCCTGCACGAAGGTGGTCTGCTGCACACCTTCGTGACCGAACTGTACTGGCCCGCCGACCGGCGCTGGTTCGCCAGCACAGTGGGATCGTGGCTTCCGCGCCGGATGCTGGCGGCTCGCTGGTGCCCGGAGATGGGCAGCCGGCGCACGCGCATCGCGGCGAAGGCTTTGCTGTCCTTCGCTTTGCTGCAGGCGCTCTCCCGGCCCGATCTCATGCGCTATCATGACCGGGCGCTGGGCGAAAAAGCCCGGCGCATAGCCCTGCGGGATGGAGCCGCGCTCTTCAGTTACAGTTACTATGCTGCGGAGGCCTTCCGGCCAGACCGCGAGCGCCCTGACCAGCGCATCCTCTTCCAGCTTCACCCGGACCCGCGAACGGTGCGCCGCATCCTCCTGGAGGAGATCGAGCGCGTGCCAGCCGCCCGTGCGTCGCTCGAAGCGGAAGTTGAGCTGTCGGCTACGGAGCGTGAGTTTGAGGCGCTGGCCAGTGAGCCTCACCTGGCGAATGGCTGGGTAGCGGCCAGCAGCTTCACGGCGCGCACTCTGGCCGAGTATGGCATCCCGCTGGATCAGATTCAGATCACGCCCTATGGGGTGGAGGTAAAGCACTTCCCGGCGCGCTCGGCGCCGCCCGCCGCTGACAATCCGTTCACCGTGATCTTCGTCGGCAGCATGATCCAGCGCAAGGGGCTGTCGTACCTGCTGGACGCTGTGCGGATGCTCGGCACGCGCCAGGTGCGCGTCCTGCTGTGTGGACGTGGCTTCATTGACCGGGCGCTGATTGGACAATATCCCGACCTTACCGTTGAGGTCAAAGTGGGGCTGCCGCGCGATGAGCTGGTCCGGCAGATCCAGGCCAGCGATGTCTTCGTCTTGCCGTCGCTGGTAGAAGGCTTCGCCCACGTAATCCTGGAGACGATGTCTTGCGGCGTGCCCGTCATCGCCACCGACCACACGTGCGCCCCTGATGTGCTCGACGACGGACAGCACGGCTTCATCGTGCCCATCCGCTCGGCAGAAGCCATCGCTGGCAGGCTGGCCTGGGGATTGGATCACCGCGTCGAGCTGGCGGAGATGGGAGCAACGGCAGCGCGCCAGGCCGGGCAGTTCACCTGGCCGCGTTTCAGAGAAGGGGTGCGCCGGGCCTACAAGGACATCGTAGACCAGTTGCGCGGCGTGCCTGGGGCTGCGAGGTAAGGGCCGGCCCGCGATGGAACTGGCACTCGCTCTCGACCTGCTCAC
>JBBIHG010000057.1:0-7624 GCA_037447125.1 Chloroflexota bacterium
GCTACTGCCCGCGCCCCCAGTTGTCAAACGGCTTGCAGTGCCCCGCGCCGCCATAGCAGGCGCTGGGCAGGGGATTTCCGTTCTCGTCCAAGCGGTTTTGGTTGATGTCGTTGAGATTCACGTCCTCGGTGGTCATGAACGACACGCAGTCAATGGCGCCGAACGGGTTGAGCGGCTCGCGGCGGGTGAGCAGCGGCGCGCCGGAGTTGAAGTAGTTGTAGGTCAGCCGGCTGATCTCCTCGATGACCTCCCAGCTCAGCAACGTGGGCAGCCTGTTTCCGTCGAGATCTTCCTCCCAGGTGAAAACCACGATCACGTAGTCACCGCCCGGCGAGAAGACGATCCCGCCGTCCGCGCTCGTCTCGATCCCCCAACCGTTCTTGTGGGCGATGGGCGTGCCCGGCGACAGGCCCAGCTCCAGCAGCCGGTCAATGCGGTTGCCGCGCAGCAGCTCGAGCATCTGCTCGCACTCGGTCTGGGTAATGTCATCCGGGTAGAGGGCGCGCAGGCCACTGTTATGGCGGGCGCAGTCGTAGATCTGTGTCAGCAGAAAGCCAATGTCCCTGGCTGTCGTCTGCGCGTAGGGGTCGGGGTTGGTGTTGTAATCCCTGTTGGCCGGGACGGAGGGCCGGCAGACCGCCGCCTCAAACTCGTAGGCGCGGTCGGCCACGTACAGCGGCGCGCTGATGTAGGTGTGCAGCGCGCCGATTTCTTGCGCCGTGCACGACACCTGGTTCAGCCCGTCGCGCAGTTGCGCCTCAAAGAAGTCTCCGCGCCCGGCCAACTGCATCAGGAAGTTGGAGGCCGAGTTGTTGCTGCACAGGATCGACTCGGCCAGCAGGTACGCTTCGTCCGGGCTGACCAGCAGCTTCTCGCGGAAGAGGTTGATCATGATCGGAATCTTGATGACGCTGCGGGCGCTGTGCGGCACGTCGGCCAGGATGGACACTTCGTCGCCGGTCGCCAGGTCCATGACATACACCGAGGCCATCGTCTGCGCGCCGCCGTAATCGAACCCCATGCGCGCCGCCAGATCCATGATGGCCCGGCCCAGCGAGGACATATCGCGCTCACCGGCGCGCACGTCTTCGATGGGCAGCACCACGCGGCGGTTGGCCGCGTCTGGCTCGAACAGCGCGGCATGGATCAGGGGAATGGCCGCGTCAATATCCAGGTGTTTGCCGGCTCGCCCGGCGCTGAAGGTCAGCGTATCCAGGTCGTACTCCGCGCCGCCGGGTCGCGCGTCATAACGGGCGGCGATACCCTCCAGGTACTCGCGCAGCGCTCCCTCCGGGTGATCGGCAATCAGCCCTGCCCTGACGGCGCTCACCGGCCGCCGTGCCAGGTAATTCCAGAACCCAGCCCAGAAGCTCTGCGCCTGAGTGCTCTGGGCGCGCGCCTCAGCCAGCATGGCGTCGCTGCTGACTCGGAAGCCAATCTCCTCAGGATAGAGGACGATGGGGCTGTCTTCGAAGAAGAGCTGGAGGGGCTGCTTGAGGTAAACTGCCTCCCAGCGCGCCCGCGCGTCGGCCTCGCTGAGACCGCCCACTGCCACCCCCGCCACAGTCAGATCGGTTGGCAACGAATCGCGCGTGTCACTGTAAGAGACCAGTTCCAGCAGCGCCAGCATGATCGCAACCAGCAACAGCAGCGCCGACAGAATCTCCAGCATAGGAAGCTGGAACCCGCGCCGCCGCTCGCCTAGCTGTCCGTAATCCATGCCCTTCTCTCCGCCATCACTCCGGTGAACGGTCCGCCACGTCCAGCGCCAGGGCGATCGCCTGGTAGTGCAGCGCCACCAGGGGCGGCAGATCGTCGGGGGCGGCCCAGCGATAGCTGAGCAGTTCATCGCACAGCCGGATCGTCTGGCTGGCCCCATCTTGCTCCACCAGGAAGACGACGTCCAGGTGCCGGCGCCACTTCATCCCCAGCACGACCAGCAGCGGGCGCACCGCGCGCACGCGCAGCCCTGTCTCTTCAGCGAACTCCCGCTCGACCGTGCGCGCCGGGTCCTCGTCGCGATCCATCCAGCCGCCGGGTAGTCCCCACGGCGTCCGCCCGTGGTACACGTGCTCCACCAGCAGCACACGCGCCCGGTCCGCATCGAGCAGCACGCCGACCACGCCGCACGAGAAACGGGGCTGCACGAGGCGGACGATTCGCTGAAGGGCCATGCCCGTCCAGGGATAGCGGCGCAACAGCCTGGCGATGCGTGCTCGCCAGCGCGCCTCCTGGGCCGGTTCACGGCTCAACACGGCATCGCCCATCATCGCTCTTTCTTCTCGTCTGGCTCCGGGCCGGGAAAGCAGAGGGGCCAGCCGCACTGCTTGCGCAGTGCCTTATGGCCCCCCCACACATCACAACCTGGTATGCCGAACCGTTGCCAGCGCAAAGTGTAGCGCGCCGCAAGCGAAACGCCAAGAGCGGCGCACCACACGATGCTGTATAATGACAGGCTGTACGCTGCCCATCATGGTGCGGTGCTGTGTGCGCTCCGCCGCGCCGGGTGTGCTATACTGAGCCTTGCGCTGCGGCGCAGCGTCGGCAGAAGGCCGCTGAGCTGAGTCCCGGGGCCGGTCACTGAGAGTTCATCGCTGCTTGCAGGGGAAAAGGTATGGACTCTGCGCCTGAATTCCTGAACCTGTTTGTCGAGCCCACCGGCGAGCTGATCTACTTCCTGGCCGTGATCGCCATCAGCCAGGCGACCGCGCTCATGGCTCTGGGCCAGCGCTTGCGCGGCGCACACGAGCGGGCCGCCGGGCGCTACGTAGCGCTGCTCGGCGCAGTGGTGCTGGCCTGGATCGCCATGGGCGTCGGCGGGCTGTATTCGCTGGTGACCGACACCCCCAGCGAGGCGGTGCTGCCGCCGCTGGAGCGCGCCGTGAACGCGGCGGTGATCCTGCTGGCGGGCGCGGCCCTGCTTGGCGCCGATAGTGAGAAGCCGGAGCGTGGCCTTTGGCGGGTTCTGGGCCTGCTCCTGGTCCTGCTGACTGCTGGCTACGCGCTCACGGCAGCCCAGTGGCACGGTCTGGCCGACAGTCACGACTTCAACCAGCACGCGCTGGGCTTCGTCTGGACATTCGTGCCGGGGCTGGTGATCCTCATCCTGACCGGGTTGCTGCTGACACGCTACAGGCAGACCGCCGACATCCCCCTGAAGCTGATCTTCTTCGCCGTTCTGCTCATCGGCTACAGCTACACCATCGCCCGCATCAGCAGCGAGGATCTGACCGGCCACACATCTGGAGCGCTGCGCTTGGCCTTCCTCACGGCCATGCCTGTCCTCACTATCGTCGTGTACCGGCTGGTGCTCGAGCGGCTGACCGCCGCCATTGACGAAGTCTCGGAATACGCCGAGGCGATCTCGCGCCCGCAGCCGGCAACTGGCGTCCTGGATCAGGCCAGGATGCAGCCCGCAGGCCGCGCGCGCCCCGCCGACCTGTCCGAGTCCATGACTCTGCTCAAGGCCATCGGGCTGATGCTGGAGCACGAAGACCCCGACCACATCCCGCGTCAGATCGCCACAGCCATAGCCAGCGTGCTCAAGGCGGATGTAGCCGTGCTGGTCACGCAAGACGACGGGCCGTGGGCCGACGTGCTGGCCGCCTACGATCACGTGCAGCAGCGTCTGATCCCCGGGCTGGCCCTCAACCTCGAAGAGCAGCCCACCCTGCGCGAGGCCATCGCCCAGCGCATGCAGCGCACGCTGCTGCCCGACCGCCAGGTGGATGAGCTGGTGGATCTCTACACGCGCCTGGACATCAGCCAACTGGGGCCGGCCTACATCCAGCCGCTCCTGCGGGGAGGCAAGGTCGTCGGCGTCACGCTGGTCGGCCTGCCCTACACCAATCGCGAGCTGGCCGAGAGCGAGGCCAGTCTGCTTGAGGGACTGGCTCCCATCGCCGCGCGGCTGCTGACGCTGAGCCGCGCCGCCCAACGCATTCGCCTGGAAGCCGAGGGCGAGGCCATCAAGGCCATCGTCGAGGAAGCAGCGCCCGACGCGCTCGACCAACAGAGCGTGCTCGCCGTGCGCCAGGAGATGCAGGCCAGCCTGGAACTGGCCCAGGAGCAGATCGGCGAACTGAACCGCATGGTGCGCGACCTTCAGGTGGAGCTGGATTATGAGCGCAGCCGCGTTGCCCAGTTGCTCGAAGACGGCGACGAGGCCATGTCCATCTCCCAGCGTATCGAGGCCCTGTCTCGCGAGCGGATGGAACTGGCCGCGGAGCGCGAACAGCTTGCCCGCGCCCTCCAGGAAGCGCAGACAACGCTGGTGCAGGCCACGGGCGCAGGCGACGCCGATGTCTACACCACCATGATCGAGACGCTCAAGCGTGAACGCGATGAGCTACAGGTCCAGCGCGCCAAGCTCGAACGCCAGCTCCAGGAGATCCGCGAGGCGAAGGATGCTGTTGTGCCCCTGGCCCTGCGCGAGATGCTCGCCGAGCTCAGCGACGACAAGGCGCGGCTGGCCAACGAGCGGGATGAGCTACTGCGCTCTCTGGACGGCGTGAGGGCGGAGCTGGCGGGTTTGGGCATCGAGGATGGCCCGTTGGCTGTGGCCAAGGCGCTCGGCCAGCTCTCCGACGAGCGCAACTACTACAAGACCCGCGCCGAGAAGATCGCCAAAGAGCGCGACCTGCTGCTCGCCGAGCGCCGCAAGCTGGAAGACAAGCTGGAGCGCGAGGCGGAGCGCGAGGCCCAACTGGCCGCCCTGGAATCCGACCTGCGCCGGCTGGCCACCGACCGCGAAGCCCTGGTCAAGCAGCGCGATCAGATGCGTCTGGAGCGCGACGAGCTGCTCAAAGCCCGCGATCACTGGTATGACCAGCGCACGCGCCTGATCGCCGAGGCCACTGTCGTCCAGAGCGAGCTAGAGGATGTCCTGTTCGAACTCAACCAGGTCAACGCCCGCCAGCGCCAGCTCAGCGAAGCGCGCGCCGCCATCGAGGCCGAGCGCGATCGCCTGCTCGCCGACAATACCGCGCTGCGCACCGAGCGCGACCAGTTGCTCGCCCGCGCTGAGGGCGACCGCGAGCGGCTGGGCCAGCTCAGCACCGACGGCGTGGGCACCCTCAGGGCCATGATCGAGGAGCTGACCACAGAGCGGCAGACCCTCGAGCAAGAACTGCTCCATCTCAAAGAGAATCTGAGCGCGCTCGAACACCAGCAGACCACGCGCCCTCTCGCCACGGTGAGCGGACACACGCAGCCCATCGCCCCGGCCAATGCCGAGGTCGTCATGTCCATCGCCCAGGAATTGCGCACGCCGATGAGTTCGATTATGGGCTACACCGATCTGTTGCTCAGCGAATCGGTGGGCATCCTCGGCGCCCTGCAGCGCCAGTTTCTGCAGCGCGTGCAGGCGAACGTAGACCGCCTGACCCACCTGGTCAACGACCTGATCAGCATCACCCGCCTGGATTCCGAGGAGCTTCGTCTGGAGCCGGCGACCATTGACATGCTGGAGGTGATCGAGGACGCCATCACCGCCGCGGGGACGCGCTTCCGCGAGAAGAACATCACCCTCCACATGCGCCTGGGAGATGCCCTGCCGCCTCTGCACGCCGATCGCGATGCCATGCACCAGGTGATGATGCAGCTTCTCTCTAACGCCTACCTGGCCTCCCCTGCCGACGGTGAGGTGTCCATCACCGCGCGCTTCATGGCCCACTACACGCCGCCCGTCACCGACGAACTGGCGCCTGTCCCAGAGGCAGTGGACTGCATCCTGGTCTCCATCACCGATCAGGGCGGCGGCGTACCGCCGGAGGAACAGCGTCGCGTCTTCGGGCGGCTCTACCGGGCCGACAACCCGTTGATCGAGGGCATTGGCGACACCGGTGTCGGCCTGTCCATCGCCAAAGCGCTGGTCGAGGCCCATGAGGGTGTCATCTGGCTCGAAAGCGAACATGGCAAGGGCAGCACGTTCAACTTCGCCCTGCCCCTGGCCGCCCAACACACCTTTGCTGAGGAGAGCTAGCCGACATGATCCCCCACCGCGACCGCCACGCCGAACTCATCGTCGCCATCGCTGTCATCGGCACGCTGGCCCTGGCCCTTACCTTCGGCATCATCCTGGCGCTGAGCAGCACCATAGACGACACGAACGACCAGGCGACGAGTACCGCTGTGGCCCAGTTCCTGCCCAGCGTCACCCCGACCGCCACCAGCAGTCCGACGCCGACAGCGCCGCCCTCAGCCACACCGGAGCCGCCCACAGCAACCGACACGCCGGAGCCTACGCTGACGCCACAGGTCATCTACATCGTCGTCACCGACACACCGCTGCCGCCCGTCCCCACGGCCACACCGGAGCCTTCGGCCACGCCTGAGGTCATCGTCGTCACCGACACCCCGCCGCCATCCGACCCGGCGACCGACACGCCGGAACCCACAGCCACGCCGACTGAGACGCCACCGCCTACCGCGACCAGCACGACGGCGCCCACGGCTACGCTGACTGAGACCCCGCCGCCCACCGCGACGGATACGCTGGTGCCCACAACTACGCCGACCGAGACGCCTCCTCCTTCGGCAACCGACACGCCCGCTCCCACTGCGACCAACACGCCGGAGCCTACGGCTACCTTGACCCTCACGCCGACCGCGACGTCCTCAGCGACAGCAACCAATACGCTGGTGCCCACGGAGACGCCCTCGCCGACCGTCACGCCTTCGCCCACAGCCACGCAGACCCACACGCCCACGCCGACACCGTCGCCGACCGCGACTTACACGCCCGTCCCAACGGAGACACCCTCGCCGACCGCGACGGCGACGCCCACCGTCACGCCCTCGCCGACGGCCACGCTGACGCCATCGGCGACTTTCACGCCCTCGAACACGCCGACGCCGACGCTCACCTTCACCCCGCCGCCAACGCTCACCTTCACGCCTTACCCGTCGCTGACGCCGAGCATCACCCCCTTCGGCGGCGAGCGGACCAGCACGCCCGCGGTCACCGGCTGCACCATCCCCGATGAGTGGATCGCTTACGTCGTCCAGCGTGGCGACACGCTATCCGTCCTCTCGCGGCGCTTCGGCCTGTCTGTCACGGATCTGGCCGCGGGCAACTGCATCGAAGACCCGAACAACATCACTGCCGGGCAGTTTCTCTTTGTCCCGCCAGGTAGCGATGTCACGCCACCCGCGCCGTCCACGCCTGCTGCGGGAGTGCCCACGCGACTGCCCGGCGACTATCCCAGCTTCGACTGTGGCAACCCGGCGGCGACGATCAGCCAGCCGCTGGCCGGCACGGTGCTGCGCGGCGCGTTCGCCGTCTACGGCACGGCGACGCATCCCAGCTTCCAGTTCTACCGCCTGCAGGTTTCTGGCAGCGGCACGTCGGACGCTGACTTCGCCACGCTGCAGGTCTACATGAGTCAGGTCTCTGGCGGGCAGCTTGGCACGGTCAACGCTTCGGCCTTCGCCCCTGGCGACTACTGGCTGCGCCTGACCGTCGTGGACATCACCGGCAACTACCTGCCGCAGTGCACGGTGCGCGTGCGCTTCGAGGGATAGCCGTGGGTGAGCTTGTGCTGGCCTACTGCCCGTCACCGCTGGGGATGCTGGAGGTCGCCGGCAGCGAGGCCGGCATTCGCGCCGTGCGCTTCCTGGACGA
>JBBIHG010000057.1:7724-18707 GCA_037447125.1 Chloroflexota bacterium
CCCACCCTCCCGCCAACCGAGACGCCCCCGCCGACCAGCACCAGCACGCCCACCAACACGCCAACTCCGCTGCCCACCGAGCCGGTCTTTCTGCCCACGCCGACGCTCTATTACCCGCCGGACTATGAGCCGCGCCGCGAGCAGCCCACCGCCATCCCCACGGCCATGCCGCGCCTGCGCGCCCTTGACGAGACCAACACGCCCTACCAGTTGCTCAACGTCCTGCTGGTCGGCCATGACGGCAGCCTGCAGCCAGGCAGCCCGTTTCACACCGACACGATGATCGTCGTCTCGATCAACCGCGACACGAACACTGTCTCCATGATCTCCCTGCCGCGCGACCTGTTTGTCTTCATCCCCAACTGGGGCATGGGCCGCCTCAACCTGGCCTGGGGCTACGGCGAGTCGATTGGCTGGGCCGATGGCAGTTGGGGCATGATGCGCCAGACCATCCTCTATAACTTCGGCATCGAGACGCACTACTACGCCATGGTGGATTTTGAGGGCTTTGAGCGGATAATTGACGCTGTGGATGGCGTGACCATCGCGGTGGACTGCCCCATCCAGGACATCCGCTGCACCGGCGCGGCGTGCACCGACGGCATTCCCGGCAACGAGACGAGCGACGATTTCGAGCTGTACACGCTGCCCGTCGGCGTCTTCGACATGGACGCCGAGCTGGCCCTGTGGTACGCGCGCAGCCGCAAAAACACTATGGACTTCGACCGGGGGCGGCGCCAGCAGCAGCTCCTGCGGGCCATCTGGGCCAAGACCAAGGTCACCGGCCAGATCACCCAGGTGCCGCAGTTGTACGACCAGCTCACCTCGGTGGTTGAGACCAACATGCCGCTCTCGGAGATCGTCCCGCTGATCCCCCTGGCGCTGAACATCGAGCCGAACGACATCGAGAACCACTTCTTCCGCAAGAATGTGGAGACAGTTGCCTGGTCGCCGGACGGCGTGACCAACGTTCAACTTCCCCACCCCGACGGCGGCATGAACCGGCTGATCTACAACTTCCTCCAGCCCCCGACGCAGAACCGGCTGCGCCTGGAGAACGCGCGCATCGCCATCTACAACGGCACGGACAGCCCCGGCTGGGACATTGTCGCTGCCGACCGGCTGGTCTGGGAGGGGTTCGCGCCCTCGGCGATGGGCCCTGCCGCTCGCACCGACTACCGCACCTCCACGATCATTGACTACACGGGCGCCAGCAAGGGCAGCAGCCTCAACCAGTTGGTGGCGCTGCTCAACATTCGCCCGGATCAGATCGTCGTCCAGCCCGACCCCAACCGCACGGCGGACTTCGAGATCATCCTCGGCGCGGACTATAACTCATGCGTGGGCCGCCAGTGGGTGGCGCCTGTCGAGACGGGCTGATGGGCGCCTGTTGGACCCGCGCCCGCTGGCCCGGCGGCCCAGCTTGCTTCTTGCCTGGCATCTGCCCCGTCAGGTATAATTGGGGCGTCTGAGATAGTGCAATCCCCAAGCTCTTGGTCGCATCCATTAGGCCCGCAGCCAACTCGTGTAGTAAGTGACTAGGGAGACATTCAAGGATGTCTGGTCATAGTAAGTGGTCAACCATCAAGCGCAAGAAAGGCGCCGAAGACGCCAAGCGAGGCAAGGTCTTCACCAAGATCGCGCGCGAGATCGTCATTGCGGCCCGCAAGAGCGGCCCGGACCCCGAGACGAATGCAGCGCTGCGCCTGGCTATGGACAAAGCGCGCGCGGCCAACATGCCCAAAGACAACATCGAGCGGGCCATCCAGCGGGGCGCAGGCACTGGTGATGACGCGGCTGAGATAGAGGAGATCGTCTACGAGGGTTACGGTCCGCATGGTGTCGCCCTGGTCATCACCGTGGTCACCGACAACCGCAACCGCACCCTGGCCGACCTCAAGTACATCCTCAATCGCAACAACGGCAACCTGGCCAGCGCTGGCGCAGTGACCTGGCAGTTCACCCAGAAAGGCTACGTGGAGGTGGCCGCCGAGGGCGCGAATTTCGACGAGGTCTTCCTCATCGCTGCCGACGCCGGCGCCGACGATGTGCAGCAGGAAGAGGACATCTTCGCCGTGTACACCCCGCGCGAAGAACTGGCCATCGTCGCCAACGCCCTTGAAGATGCCGGCTTCACCGTTGAGGAGCGCGAGCTGATCTGGATGCCTCAGAATGAGATCGAGGTGAGCACCGAAGAGGCGCTCCAGATCATGAACCTCATCGAGAAACTTGAGGACCTGGACGACGTGCAACGCGTCGCCTCGAATTTGAGCCTTACCGACGAAGTCGCCGCCGCGTTGAGCGCCGCCTAGCCCGGCGTCCGTGTCCGCTGCGTATCGTGTCGGGCCGCGCGCCAAAGGCGGCGTGCGGCCTGATTGTGATTGTGCGGGAGCCTGCCATGCTCGTCCTGGGCATTGACCCTGGCACGGCCACTACTGGCTATGGCCTAGTGCGCGAAAGCCCAGATGGCGCTCTGACTGCCGTCGCGTTCGGCGTGATCACCACCCCCGCGCGGGCGCCCATGCCCGACCGTCTGCTCCAACTTCACACAGACATCACCGCGCTGATCGCCCGCTATCAGCCCGCTGCCGCGGCCATCGAGGCGCTCTACTTCGGCAAGAACGTCACCACGGCCATCACCGTCGCCCAGGGGCGCGGCGTGATCCTGCTGGCGCTGGCCCAGGCGGGCCTGCCCGTGCGCGAGTACAAGCCAGCGGAGATCAAGCAGGCCATCGCCGGCTATGGCAACGCGGACAAGGAGCAGATGCAGGAGATGATCCGCCAGCTCCTGGGCCTGGACGACATCCCGCGCCCGGATGACGCCGCTGATGGGCTGGGCGTGGCCATCACCGACCTGAACGCCAGCCGGTTCGAGCGCCTGGCGGCGGGCTGACCCGCTGCCGCACCCCAGGGAGAGCGCAGCGATGATTGACATCATCAGCGGCCAGGTCGCCACCATCACCAGGCAGTATGTCGTCGTCGTGGTTGGCGGCGTTGGGCTGCGCGTGCACGTCCCCGCCTCCGTGCGCGACATCGTAGACGGCCCCGGACACACGGTGACGCTCTATACCCATCTGCACGTGCGCGAGGACGGCCTGATCCTTTATGGCTTCGCCGAGCAAGAGGAACGCGCCCTGTTCGAGACGCTGATCACCATCAGCGGCGTGGGGCCGCGCACCGCCCTGTCGCTGCTCAGCACGCTGACCGTCGAGCACATCCACAACGCCGTCGCCCGCGAAGAGCCGGACGTGCTCACCCGCGTGCCAGGAATCGGCAAGAAGCTGGCTCAGAAGCTTGTCTTCGAGTTGAAGGATCGGCTGACTCTGGAGCCATCGCTGGGTGTAGCGGCACTCAGCGATGTGGACACCGACGTGATGGCCACACTCACCGCCCTCGGCTACAGCGTCGTCGAGGCGCAGGCCGCGCTACAGGCCATCCCCCGCGACGCGCCCGCCGACATCGAAGAGCGAGTCCGGCTGGCGCTGCAATACTTCGTCTGACCCACGCACCCGCGCAAAGAAAGGCAGCCGCACCATGACCGAACACCCTTCGCCGCGCGACGCGCTCATTGGCAAGCGCGTGGACGTGCTCGACCAGGGCTGGATCGAGCTGCAAGACATGATGGGCGACGACCTGGCCATCGTCAGCGCCGCGCGCGTGTCTTTTCTGGGCGAGAGCAAGGGAGCCGACCGCGACAAGAAGCTGCTCTTCTACCTGCTCCAACACCGGCACACCTCGCCCTTCGAGCAGGTCGAGTTCCGCTTCCGCGTGCGCGCGCCGCTGGTCGTCTGGTGGCAGTGGGTGCGCCACCGTACCTGGCATGTGAATGCCCAATCTGCCAGATATACACCCTTTGGGGAGAATGACTTCTACGCGCCCGCCGCCTGGCGCCTGCAGTCCGCCGATAACAAGCAGGCCAGCGAAGGGGAATTGAGCGGGCCGGAAGCCGAGGCGCTCACTCGCGCCCTGCGCGAGCACTATGAGCAGTCGTTCGCGCTCTACCAGCGCGCCCTCGACGCGGGCGTTGCCCGCGAGCTGGCCCGCCTATTCCTGCCCGGCTTTGCCGTGTACTACACCTGGGTGGTCAAAGTGGACGCCCACAACCTGATGCATTTTCTGCGGTTGCGCATGGCCCCCGACGCGCAGCACGAGATCCGCCAGTATGCCCAGGCGTTGTTCACCCACTTCTTCAAGCCGGCGCTGCCCTGGACGGCGGAGGCGTTCGATACGTTCCTTGTGACAATACCGTCAAGGCCCGATTAGGTATAGCACGAGCCTAGCGCTGAAGACGAGCAACACCACTGAGGCCCCAACCACGTACACGAAGCGAACCTGCGCTGAACGAGACTGATTCAGCCAGTCTGCAACCATGATGGTTAGGGGGAACAGAGCCAGTGCATAGCGTCCGAAGCTCTGCGAATGGGTGACTTCTTGCGTGCCATGCGCGAAGTTGACTTTTCCAAGAAACAGTAACAGATATGTCCACGTGTAAGCGACCATCGGCAACCGGCGATGGCGCGGAAGACCCAGCATGAGGACGCCCAGCACGAGACTCACGGCTATGGCCAACAGATCTGTGTTGTATATGGAATACGGAAGCTGGCGCACGAAATGGCGCGTATTGAAGAACAGACCGCTCAGCGGATCGGTGTAGAAAACGTACGAGTAGTTCGCATACACATCCTCCAGCGACGGTAGACCCCGGAGCGACCGGAAAGCCACGAACACCATCGCCCCCATCGGAATCAGGATCACTGGCCAGCCCCGCTTGACCATCTCGCGCACCCCCCCATGACGCGCGCAGGTCTGGTCCACCAGAACTAGCCCCAACGCCACTACGAGAAACACCCCCTGGGCGCGTGCCAGCACGGCCAGAAGTCCACAGAGCGCGGCCAACCTCCACCTCCCACGGTGCGCTGCGTATATTGTCCCCAGTGTCAGCGCCAGGTAAGGTGACTCAGACATAGGTGAGGCGAAGAAGAAGGAGACAGGCTGTAATGCCGTCACGATGACCGCCCAGCGAGCCAAGCGGTCATCACTATAGTCTACTGCGCACAACCGAAACAGCAACGTCAACGCAAGCCCGAAGGCTAGTGTCTCAAACACCATCGCGGCCAGGTCTACCGGACCGGGTAGAACCCGGTCAAAGACCCGGAAAGCCAGCGGCGTGAGCACACCGAATACGGTCGGGCCGGGGTTCGTCGGCTTGTAGCCATGAACGGCCAGGTTCAGGTAGTGGTTGGCGTCCCAACGACGCCATACGCCGAAGACTAACTGCGCCGCCGGCGTGTTCAAGCGAGGCAAGCCGTCTGCCCTGACGGCCTCGAAGTCAGCGTCGAACGCCGTCCAAGAGCTAATCGCTATCCAGACCGATGCCATCCAGATACCCAGCAGCAGCCGGTGCGCCAACGCGACGCCGAATCCCCACTTTAACGCCACATGCCAGCCGGAACCCTTCACTGCTTTCCCTCACAACTAGTACATCAGGGCGGAAATCGGTGCGCGGTTGGGCCTGAATGACCCCTATCCCCCCAGCCCCCTTTCCCCGCGAGCGGAGAAAGGGGGAGCAGACTCAAATCCCTCCCTGCTGGCGGGGAGGGATTTAGGGTGGGGTAAACCATCGAACAGCCACCGGTGGACTTCCGCCAACGAGCACTAGCCCGCTTCCGGGAGCTTCACCCATGTGTGGGACCATGAGACTCCACCTAACCCCACCTGCCGCCAATGCCATTTGGGCGTCACACTGCGGTGATCCACCAGCGCCTTCCGCCGACATACCCCTCAGTCGGTCCCCCAGCACGCGCTTCGGCACACGCCACATGACCGACCATGCCGCGGGCTGCTACAGACTTCCACCACACAGAAGTGGGTTCCGTACGGCATTACAGGGTCTTGACTGGGCACCACGCCTGCGGCCCCAAAGACGCAACTGGCATCTGCTGTGGCACGATACCTACCCGTCTCCACGGCTTTGCAGCAGCTTTGTGGCGGCGTCCAGATTATCGGTATGAAACAGGGCCTCTGCGGCGCGTTCAGGAGTCCCGCAGTTCTCAATCCGTGGGGTCAGGAGCGGACGATGACCTCCCCGCCGATGACGAAGCACGCGCGATTGCCGTCTTTGTCCAGCGGCCACAGTTCCCAGCTATAGACACCGACAGTGGAGAACAGGTCGCCTGGCAACGTGTGACTCCCGCCGGTCACCGTCTGTGAATAGGCCAGGCTGCCATCGGGACGCCACAGAAGCACCAGATAGTCGCTGAATTCCTCAACTGGAGTCCAGCGCACGGTCACCGCCAACCCTGGTCGCGTGGTCAGGTCGCCGCCCACGGTGGTCAGGGCAAAGCAGTAATCCGGCTGCATGGTCCAGGTCGGCGCGGGCGGCAAGGTCGGCAGAACCGGCGTCGGCGAAATCCGCGGAGTAGCCGTCGGCAGCACCCCAGGCGTCCAGGTCGGTGGGAACGGCGTGCCCCCCGCCAGGTCTCCTCCGATGCCCGCCCCGCCCGGCGTTGTCTCAGTAGCAATCTCGGGAGTGGGTGTCGCCGAAGGCAGGGGGCCTGGCGGGCCGGGCGTCCACGTCGGTGGCAGAGGCGAAGACGTAGGCAGGGTAGCCGTCGCAGTGGGCGGCTCCTCCTCCGTCTTCGTCCCGCCGCAGCCTGCCAGCAGCACGGCTGCCAGCAGCCCCATCACCAGCCAGCGTCCACGCATGGGGTTCTTCCTCTCTCGCGCCGTCACAGGCCGTAGCCGAAGGCCAGCCCAAAGAGCGCCAGCGAAACAATGAGCAGCAACCCGGCCACGCCTGCCGCCGTGAAGAACACCGCCGGTCGCCCCGGATGCCAGGGATGAGCAGGGTCCCAATCGAAGCCGACCAGCGCCCACCAACCCAGCGCATAGAAGATCACGCCCGCCGCTGCCGCAATCCAGGCAGGCGTGCTGCGCGCCAGGTCGCCGCGAATGACGCTGTCAACCAGCAAGCGATCCACGACGATGGACACCAGGACGACCAGCACCACCGTGACGGCCAGGCTGAGCACCACTCGCCCCCCTCGCGACAGACGCCCAAGCCGCGTTGACCACTGATCGATCCGGTTGTTCGACCTTGCAGTCTTGCCAGCCACTGTCCTCTCTCCTGCGCACCACCAGGCAGCCCGTCAGGCGCTGGCTCAGGGGCCTGGGAGTTCGCTCCAAACAGCCCTGTATCACGGCGCGCGACGGCAGCGAGACCTAATGTCCTGCGCCCGCCCAGCGCGTGTCGTTCAGTCAATCCTAGACGGAGAATGGTGACAGCGCAAGCGCGACTGCGACTGCTCCGGCCCCCAGGATATGGGCCTTCCGCTTGCCGGAAAGCCCGCGAATTGCGCCCGTGCCGATCACTTGCCCCGCGCTGGCGGATGGTATACTATCGCGCCCTACCGACCCATCGCATCCATAGCAGGAGACGCGATGCCCGGCGAGATGCCACACGTCACCATCTACACCGACGGCGGCTGCGCCCCCAACCCCGGCCCCGGCGGCTGGGGCGCGCTGTTGATCGCCGCCAACGGGGTCAAGCGCGATCTCAGCGGCGCTGAGCCGCACACCACCAACAATCGCATGGAGCTGACGGCGGCGCTGGAAGCGCTGCGCCAGCTCAAGCAGCCCTACCAGGTAACGCTGCACACGGACAGCGAGTACCTCAAGCGAGGCATCACCGAATGGCTGCCGGACTGGGTCGCGCGCGGCTGGCAGCGCAAAGGCAAGCGCCCCATCGAGAACGAAGACCTCTGGCGCGCGCTGCACGCCGAGACACAGCGCCACACCATCACCTGGCGATGGGTGCGCGGGCACGCCGGCGATCCGCATAACGAGCGCGTAGATCGCCTGGCCACTGCCGCCCGCGAGCGTCTGGTGGCGCAGCAGGGATCGCGCGCCGGGGACGCAATGCCCTCTGACTGGGAGATCGCCCTGCGCGTCTCGCTGCCGAGGGGCGCGAGAGCCGGTGGCTGGGCGGCGCGCATTCGCGACCCATCCGGCGAGAAGCAGACCGTTCTCACCGGACGCGCGCCGGTCAGCTCCGCCAACCAGCTCTGGCTGATCGCTGCCCGCGCCGTGCTGGCCGACCTGCCGGACAGGGCCACAGTGCGCCTGCGCGCACCGGACAGCTACCTCATCCAGGGCATCACCCGCTGGGTGGCCGGCTGGCGGGCGCGCGGCTGGCAGACCAAAGACGGCGGCGCCGTCAAGCACCGCGCCGACTGGGAGGCGCTGGTCGCTGCCGCCGAGCGCCTCAGCGTGCAGTGGGTGCAGGAAGGGAACGACCAGTCGCCGCTGGCCGAGGGCCTGGCCGCGCTCGCCGCGGACGCTGCGCGCGGAGGCTGATGCTACCCTGGGATGGGCGGGATGTATCTGCTGCGCCCCCTTGCCGGAAACTCCGTGTTACAATGAGGGTCATGCCGCCCACACCTGACGCCCCTCTCTCCAACGCCGGCAACGCGAGCGACGTGCGCCGCGTGCTGTGGATCGTGCTGGCGCTCAATGTCCTGGTCGCCAGCGCCAAGCTGGTCATGGGCCTGGCTACCGGCGCTGTATCTATGATCGCGGATGGTTTCCATTCATCGCTCGACGCATCGTCGAACGTCATCGGGCTGGTCGGGCTGCGCCTGGCCGCCCAGCCGCCGGACGCGGATCACCCCTACGGTCACCGCCGCTTCGAGACGCTGGCCACGTTGGGCATCGGTGGGCTGATGCTCGTCGCCGCCTGGGAGATCCTGCAGACGATGATTGATCGCCTGCTGCACGGCGGCGCGCCCAACGTCGTGCCGCTCAGCTTCGCGGTCATGATTGGGACAATGGCTCTCAACCTGGGGGTGACTCTTTACGAGCGGCGGCGCGGGCGCGCTCTGCGCTCGGACATTCTGCTCGCCGACGCCTCACACACCGCCAGCGACTTCCTCGTCTCGGCGTCGGTCCTGGTCGGCCTGGTCGTGATCTCGCTCGGCTATCCCTGGGTGGACCCGCTGATCGCCCTGGTGATCGTGCTGATCATCGCCCGCATGGGCCTGCGCATCATCCGCCAGACGAGCGACACGCTGGCCGACCGCCAGATGATCGATCCGCAGGCAGTCGTCGCGCTGCTGGAGGACGTGCCCGGCCTGGAGGAAACCTCGCGCGTGCGTAGCCGCGGGCCTGCCGATGCCATCTACGTGGACGTAGACACGCGCATCAAGCCCGCGATGACCACCGACCACGCCTATGCTATCGCCAAGACGATCAAAGAGCGGGTGCGGAATGCTTACCCGGACGTGGCCGAGGTGCAGGTGCATTTCGCCCCGCAGCGCGATGCGGCGCTGGACTGGATGCTCGAAGCGCGCGCCGTCGCCGACGGGCTGGGCCTGGCCGTTCACGAGGTGATCCCCGTCCCCTCCCGCGATGGCGTCGCCCTGGAGATGCACGTCGAGGTCGGCCCCGGCCTGACGCTCGGCGCAGCGCACCGCCAGGTCAGCAACCTGGAGCGCCGCCTGAAAGAGAGATTTCCAGAGCTGCGCGAAGTGCTGACGCATATTGAGCCAGCCCACCAGCATGGCGCTCCGCTCGTGCAGACGCAGGCGGCACTCGACCTGCGCGACCGCGCCGTGACCATCGCCAGCACCCTGTACCCGGACGCCGACTGGCACCAGACGACGATCCGGCTGGCGCTGGGCGGCTATGCGCTGACCATGCACTGCCATCTGCCCGCTTCGGTCAGTGTGGAGGAGGCGCACGCCATCGCCGAGCACGTCGAGACATCCATCCGCACGGAGCTTCCGCTGGTTCAGCGCGTGACCATTCATACCGAGCCGGCGGGAAGTTGAGTGGTCAGTCATCAGTGATCGGTCGTCAGTATTCGGTTCTCCGGGGTCGGTTTTCGGGTATCCGTGCGCGCTGTCTCTGCGTGAAGCCGAGAACTGACGACTGACCGCTGATCACCGACCACTGACAACCAAACAGCAGCAGCCAATCACCAGCCTTTCGCAGGAGAAGCCTTTTGAACACCGCCAACACCGCACACCGCTACCCGTTCGATCTGTCGGTTGTGCTGCCTGTCTACAACGAGGAGGACAGCGTCCGCCCCGTGCACGAGGAGCTAACCGGCGTGCTCGACGGGCTGCCGCTGCGCTACGAGATCATCTACGTGGACGACGGCAGCCGCGACTCCAGCCGCCAGCAGATCATCGCCCTGGCCGAAGCGCAGCCGGAGACGGTGCGCGCCGTGCTGCTGCGCCGCAACTTCGGGCAGACCGCCGCTATCCAGGCCGGCATTGACCACGCCAACGGCGCGATCATCGCCCTGATGGACGCCGATCTGCAGAACGACCCGCACGACATCCCGCTCATGCTTGAGCAGATGGAGACGGAGGGCCGCGACCTGGTCAGCGGCTGGCGCAAGAACCGCCAGGATCGCGCGCTCTCGCGGCGGCTGCCCTCGAAGATCGCCAACCGCATCATCTCGTTTGTGACCGGTGTTGAACTGCACGACTACGGCTGCACGCTCAAGACCTACCGCCGCGAGGTGCTCGATCACGTGCGGCTCTATGGCGAGATGCATCGCTTCATCCCCGTGCTGGCCAACGCTGCCGGGGCCAACATCGTCGAGCGCGTGGTCAACCACCGCCCGCGCCTGCATGGCAAGTCCAAGTACGGGCTGTGGCGCACGATCAAGGTCGTGCTCGACCTGATGACAGTCACCTTCCTGACCAAGTACAACACGCGCCCGATGTACATCTTCGGAGGCGTGGGCTTCATGCTGTCGGCGTTGTGCCTGCTGGGGATGGCGGTGATGGGGATCGGCGGGGTCTTCTTCGGCGACCTGCACTGGCAATCGCCCTGGCCGGTGCTCTCAGCGCTGTTCGGCGTGCTGGCCATGCAGTCTATCTTGCTCGGCCTGATGATGGAGATGCTGATGCGCACGTACTACGAGGCGCAGGGCAAGGGGCCGTATGCCGTGCAGCGCGTCATCAACGGGCAGCG
>JBBIHG010000057.1:18807-23774 GCA_037447125.1 Chloroflexota bacterium
CGGCCTCGCTCGCCGTCAGCACGCGGTAGACGGGTTGGTAGGCGGCCTGGTACGCCGGCGAGTGGTGCACTACCGGCCACTGCTCCTGGGCGCGCGCCCACCCGAACAACGCCGCCTCGCGCTGCTGGCATATGTCCGCGCAAAGCGCCCCCTCGGTGCACAGGCCCTCGAAAACCTGCCACCACACCGCCATCTGCGCCGCGTCGCCGCACACCTGCTCGGCGGAGCGCGCGAACGCCTCCAGCAGCGGCTTGATCTCGCCGCCCAGGGCCAGGTACGGGCGCAGGTGCAGGCGCACGATCTGCGCGTCGGGATGGACGCTCTCCACCAGCGGCCCTTCTGCCAGCGGGGCGACACGCCCGGCCTCGTGCTCCAGCCACTCGCGGGCCGCTCTCTTGCTGGCGACCAGGTGTCCGGGGCCGAACGCCGCCTGGTGCAGCAGCTTGTAGATGTCCGCGATCTGTGACTGCGGATAGCGCGCCAGATGCGTGCGGATCAGGGCGACGAGGCGCTCTTCGCTCATGCGATCTCCTTCTTCGTGCGCCGGGAGCATGGTGCCTATTCTACATGGTGCCGCGCGCTTTTGCTCGGCTTGTGGGCAGGGAGGTGCGGGAAAAGGCGTCAGCGAAATGCTTGATAGCGGGGCATGACCTCACCCCCTGGCCTCGTTGCGCTCGGCTCGCCCCCTCTCCGCCGCGGAGAGGGGGCAACGAGGCGCGTTAGCGCCGAGCGGAGGTGAGGTCAAACCGGGGCGCAGCAGACTCGCACCCTGCCCGAGACTCCTGAACTCTGCTGTCGCGCCCACCACACACGAAAGCGCCCCGGTGCCTGGTTCGCAGCCGGGGCGTCGCACCAACGGGAAAACCGCGTCATTTGATGACGTTGAGCGGGATCGTCGGTGCCTGCGCCAACAGCAGCACGCTCACCCGCGCCGCGATGGCCTGCGCCGCCGCATGAAAGGCCTGGCCCGCCGGAGAGTTGGGATCGTCGGCCACGACCGGGTGACCGCTGTCGCCGCCCTGGCGGACGTTGACCATCAGCGGGATGCGCCCCAGGAAAGTCACGCCGCGCTCCTCGGCCAGCCGCTCGCCGCCGCCCTCGCCGAACAGGTCGCCGGACATATTCTCCAGCACGCCAACGATGGGCACGTTAAGCTTCTCGAACATGGCCAGGCCGCGCCGCGCGTCATCTACAGCGACGCTCTGCGGCTGGGTGACGATGATCGCGCCGGTCAGCGGCACCGACTGGGCCAGGCTAAGCTGGGCGTCGCCCGTGCCCGGCGGCAGGTCCACGACCATGTAGTCCAGCTCGCCCCAGGCCACGTCCTGGAAGAACTGGCGGATGGCGCTGTGCAGCATCGGCCCGCGCCAGATCATCGGCGTGTTGGGGTCGGCCAGAAAGCCCATGCTCATCACCTTAAGCCCGAAGACCTCAAAGGGGATCAGCTTCTGCTCCGGCGTGATCGTCGGCTGCGCGAAGCCCAACCCGACCATCTTGGGGATGTTGGGGCCGAGGATGTCGGCGTCCATCAGGCCGACGCGCGCGCCGCTCTGCGCCAGGGCCACCGCCAGGTTGACGGCGACCGTGCTCTTGCCCACGCCGCCCTTGCCGCTGCTCACCGCCAGGATGCTACGCAGCGGGAGTTGCATCCGCCCGAAGATGCGGCCATCAGTCGGCACGTTCGAATCCCATCTGATCGCCACGTCGCGGATGCCGTCCACCCCCACAACAGCCTGCCTGGCTCGCTGGTAGATCACATCCTTCAGCGGGCAGGCAGGAGTCGTCAGCACCACTGTGAAATGAGCCACGCCATCCTCAACGCGCACGTCGCGGACCATCTTCAGCGTCACCAGATCGCGGTGCAGCTCTGGCTCGATCACCGTGCCCAGCGCCGCCATCACTGCATCGTGCAGCTTCTGATCGCTCACACAACACCTCGCTTGACTGGCTGGCAGACGGGCCAGGCACTCGCCTGCCGCCCGCCTGTCTCTCGCACAACAGCCAGATTATAGCGCACTTGGCCGCAACAGCCCGATGACATGGCGCGCAGGCGCGCAGGGTCCACGAGCGACCTGACAAAGTCTTGCGCGCACCCGGCTCACCCGTCCAGGAGCGGTGGGCGCGCGCAGCTTCGCCCGGCCCGGCCAGAAAACACCGATCGCGCGCCCAGGTCACGTGGTGTTAGGAATCTCTAATCTGCTTCTAACCTGCGAGCGCCGATCGTTGGTTGAAGGGGGAGCCAATGGGTGATAGACTCAAATTGCTGGTGACGGGCCCTTTACTTTCTTCACAATTCGTTCAGCAGGAAGCGTCCATGATCGACCGCATTCAATGGCTAGGGCATGGCAGCTTTCTCATCCAGGGACCGCCGCTCCTCTACATCAACCCCTGGCGCGTCTCCCGCTGTGCCTTCCATCCCGACGCAATCCTGATCACCAATGATCTCCACGATCACTGCTCGCCCGGCGACGTGGACAAGCTGCGTGGCGCGCAGACGATGATCATCGCCAACCCCGCCGCTTCGACTGTGCTGGGCAATAGCGCGTTGCGGCTGCGCTCATGGCAGAGCGTCAACGTGGGCGGCGCGCGGATCACCGCTGTGCCCGCCTACACTCGTTCCGACTACTATCCGGCGTCGAAGGGCGGGCTGGGCTTCGTGATTTCGATTGACTACTACGACATCTATTACGCCGGCACGACGGACTTTGTGCCAGAGTTGGAGAAGATTCGCTGTGATGTGGCCATCCTGCCGCTGTCTGGCGGGCCGGGCACGCTCAATCTGGAAAGAACGGTGGAGTTCGTCCGCGTCCTGCAGCCGCGCTGGGTAATCCCCAGCCACTGGGGTACGCTGGGCGGGACGGCGCTCGATGTGCAGGCGCTGGACCGCGCTCTGAGCAGTCTGGCCACGCTTGTCGCGCCAGAGCGGGTGCGCTAGGTGCGGCGGCTGGGCCGAGACGGGTTTTTGCGCTGCGGGCCCAGGCCGGGTAGGATCACGACGGTCGTGTTTCGGGCCAGCCGAGTCGCTGGCTGGCTGAGACAACAAAGAAACTTACGGGACAGAGTTGACGAATAGACGGGATTTGACCACCTCGTCCGTCCAAGCGCAAAAGGACTTAGCGAATTAGAACCCCCAATTTGGTAAACACTTAGACGAGGCGGCCCCAGGCTTGATGAGAAGGGGCCGCCTCGCATTCTGTCCCGCGCTCACCCGACCGGCAGCAGTGTGCGCAGCAGCTCGCCCTGGCCGTCGCGCACCGCCTCGACGATCCACCCGCTGACGCCGTTGGGCGTCTGCACGCGCCACCAGCGATGCCCTTCCTGCACGCGCGGCCCCCCTGTAATCCGCACTCGCGACCCGTTAACCAGGCTCAGCAGGACCTCTCCGCCCGGCGTCGCGCGCAGGTTGAGCGGATCACCCTCAGTCGTGCTCACGCGCGCCTCGTCACCGGCTTTGAAGGCAGGTCCCCAGCGCAGCGCGGCGGCCGGCCCGGTCAGCGGCGTCAGGTCGTACAGGTTCGCGGCAGTGTCGTACAGAACTGGCGTCCCCGGCGGCGCGTCCCCGGACTCACGCGCGGCGATGATCACCTGGCGGGCGAAATCGTCCCACAGCGCGTCCAGCGTGCCCGATGCGGGCAGTCCGCGGGCGACAGGCACCGGTGCCGACGTGCCACGGGGCACGAGATAGACGGCGCGCGGCGCGCCCGGTGGCGCGTCCACGAAGGCCAGCGTGCCCTCGGCGAACTGGCGAGCCTCCACAGGCCAGAAGCCGGATTCGGGGGCGATGAGCGAGCGGGCTTGCAGCGTGTCTGGCTCGACATAGCGCACAGCGCCCCCGCCGCTGACGATGATGGCCGTGCCGTTGTCGTTCCACGTGGCGGCGGCGAAGGAGCCAGGGAGCAGAGCGGAATCGTCCCATAACGGGAGTAGGGCGCTGTCGCTGAGCATCACGCGACAGAAGGCCGCCCCCGCCTCGACCTCGCACCCGGCCAGGATTTCGCTGCTATCCGGACGCCAGCGCAGCGGGCCGCTGAACACGCGCCGGCTGCCGTCCTGCGCGTACACGCTGGGTTGGAGCCGCACCGTGTTGCCGTCGCTGCTGCGCAGCCACAGCCCGTCCACCTCGTGCGCGCCGCCCGCTGCCCCGGCAGCGCCCGGCGTGGTCAGCGTGTAGGCCAGCCAGGCGCCATTAGGCGCCCAGGCAAGGGCGGTGACCCGCGCTTGGCCGCCGTCTGTTCCTGGCGGCGGCAGCAGGGGAATCCCACCGATGATCAGCCCGCCACCCGGCGTCAGGTAAGCCAGCGTGCCGTCCAACGCCACGTCGAAGGCGGCGACTCCGTCGGGGCTGAAGGTGAGCTGGTCCGGATAGGCCAGCCCGATGCGCAGGCGCCACACCTGGATGCTGCCGCCGTCCGCCGACAGATAGTACAGCGTGGCAGGCAGGGCCTCCAGCCCGGCGACGGGCGAGAGCTGGGCGACGGCGCCACCCGTGCCAGGCACCACGCCGCCGCTGCCGTCGTCGAGCGGTGGCAGAGACGTGGGGCCGGGCCTGGTGCGCGTCGGCGCGGGCGTGGCGGTCGCCGTGGGCGTGCCGGGCGTCGGCATGGGCGTGAGGGTGGCAGGCTGCGTGTCAGTTGGGGCAGGCGTTGCGCTGGGCAGGAGCACCGGCGTTTCGCTCGGCGGCGACGTGTCGGTTGGCACGGGCGTCTCCTGGGGCACCGACAGCGTCGCCGTTACGATGAGCGGCGGTCTATCCTGGGTAAGCGTGCAGGCCGTCAGCGTGCCGACCAGGGACAGCGCGACGGCCAGCAGCCGGTGGGGTTGAGGGCAGCGCATGGCTCCTCCAGGTGCTGTTCCGCGGCGGCAGTATACCACAGGCGGGCGGGAGGCTCACAGCGCCCGGCAGGGCGTCCCCCTAACAAACCGTCTCCGGCGGGTTGAGCCGGAGACGGGAACAAGAGCGCTCGCTG
>JBBIHG010000058.1:0-23612 GCA_037447125.1 Chloroflexota bacterium
GAAACTCGCCCAGGCGCTCTCGTGGATTCAAGTGGCGCGCGACCGGGGCCTGACCGGCCTGTGGAACAGCATCCAGTATCACCGCATGATGGCGGCAATGGCCCGCCGCTATCCGCGTCCCCGTCCCGGCGGCCCCTTCCAGACGGCGGGGCGCATCCTGGCCGTCGAGGAAGTGCCCGACGACGTCGTGGAGTTCATCACCTCACCGTTCAATGAGGCGCGCTTCGCCTAAGGCCCATCCGCATCAGGGACGCCGCTCTCGGCCCCGCGCAGCAATTCCGTGACTACGGGCGGCGGGGGATCCCACAGGTAGCGGCTCATCTCCAGGGTGTCGCGCTCGTCGAAGACGATGCCCTCAGCTTCGAGACGGGCGCGCTGTTCGCAGGCCGCTTCCGGCGCGCCTTTGATGCTGACCCGGCCCTGGGCGTTGACCACGCGGTGCCAGGGCACCGGCTCGGCGACGCGCGTGTATTTGAGCGCGCTCAACGCCCAGCCGACGGCGCGCGCCCCGTTGGGCACGCCGAGCAGCTCGGCCACGCGCCCATAGCTGAGCACCTTGCCGCGCGGAATGTGGCGCACCAGCGCGTACACGTGAGCGTTGAAGGAGGGGGAAGGTTGCATGGCAGTCTCCTGGAAATCAGCGATCGGTTTTCAGTCGTCAGTTTCTCGCCGTCAGCGGTCAGTTGGACGATCCGGCGAGCGCGCCTGTCCTGGCGCGGCCTGAAACTGACAACCGATTACCGACAACTGATCACTGCGACCCTATGAGCAAATTGCGCACGCTGACTCATTATACGCCCTTCCGCCCCTGGCTGATCGTGCTGCTGGCGTGCGTCGTCTACCTGGGCGTGATCTTCGCGGCCAATGACGCCGATCCGCTGGCCTTCGTCACCCTGGGCGAGTGCTTCAGCGTCTGCGCTGGCGCGGACGGCACCAACTGCCCACCGGACAGCGAAGGCTACGACGGGCAGTTCGCCTACTACATCGCCCGCGACCCCACCGGTTCGCCGGACTGCCTGGACGCGCCCGCCTACCGCCTGCAACGTATCCTGCTGCCGGCGCTGGCCCGCGCGCTGAGCCTGGGGCAAACGGCGCTGATTCCCTGGGCATTGGTGACGATCAACCTGGCGGCGTTGGTGGGCGGCACGGCGCTGCTCGAAGACCTGCTGGTGCGGGTGGGAGCCAGCCGCTGGTACGCGCTGAGCTACGGCCTCTTCGCCGGCGTGTTCATGGCCGTGCGGCTGAGCACGACGGAGCCGCTCGCTTACGGACTGGCGCTCGGTGCCGTCTGGCTGGCGGCGCGGGAGCGCCTGACGGGGGCGGCGATCCTGCTGGCGCTGGCGGCGCTGGCCAAAGAGACGACCGCCTTCTTCGCGCTGGGCATCGCGCTGCACCTGGCGCTGGGAGGTCGCTGGCGGGCCACGCTGACGCTCGCCCTGATCGCCGCCGCGCCATTCCTCGCCTGGCAGATAGCGCTCGTCGCCTGGCTGGGCGAGCCGGGCGTCGGGTCGGGCGGGGCGCTGGCGACGGCTTTCACGCCGGTCCCCTATGGCGGCGTGTGGCAGATCGCGCTGGAAGGCGGGCTGCTGGTCTTCCTGGTGTTGGGCGTTTTGCTGGCGATTCCGGCGGCGGTCATGCCGAGCCTGTGGGCATTGTGGCGCGCGGCCCGCGATCTGCGCGGCGGACGCGGCGACCTGGCCGCGTGCCTGCTGCTGGCCAACGCCGCGATCATGCCCTTCGTGCCTTTCTCGACCTACCGCGAGTTCTTGGGGTTGCTGCGCTTCATGCCCGGCCTGGTGATCGCCGTGGTCTGGTACGCGGCGGCTCACCGCCAGCAGCGCGCCTTGCTCTACAGCACGCTGTGGATCGCGTTGATCGCCTTCGTCGTGGCCGGGTGAGGCATGAGGCGGGGGGCGGGAGTCAGTCTGTGCCAGGCCCGCGCCTCACCCCCCGCCCTCCCAACAGCGCCAGGGCCGCGATCAACGTTCCCACCGAAATCGCCGCGCCCACCTCGAAATGGCTGATCCGATAGCGGAACACGACCTCGGACACCCCAGCGGGCAGAGCGACCGCCTGAAAGGCCAGGTTCGCCCGCAGGATAGGCGCGGGCGCGCCGTTGACCGTCGCCGACCAGCCGGGGAACCACGTCTCGGCGAAGACCAGATAGGCGGGCGCGTCCGTCGCGGCGCGGAAGCGGCGCTCGGCGGGGAGCGCAGTCAGCGGAATGAGTGCCTCAGAAGTCGTTTGAGCGGTTATGTTCCCGTTCTCGTCCCCCATCCCCGGCCCTTCCCCCACGAGGGGGGAAGGGAGAAGGACGCGGCCCTCAGGCCCCTCCCTCCTTGTGCTGGAGGGGTTTGGGGTGGGGGGTAACCTCTCCTCGCCCGCCAGGATAACCGTCTGCGCCGGGTCCCAGGCCGGATCGCGCAGCGCGGCGCTGATCGCTTCATCAGACTCGCGCCACTCCGCCGCCACAACCAGCCAGGCTGTCGCCCCGTCTGCGCCGGGCGCGACTGCTGGAATCGCTCCCGTCCAGCCAGCGGGCGTGATGCCGAAGGCGCGCGTCACGCCCGCCGCGCGCAGCAGCATCCCGGCCCCTGCGCCCAGCTCCTCGACCAGCGCCACATAGCGGCGGTGGATCGCCGGCAGCAGCGGATCGTTGTTGTCCAGCGACGGGAGGCGATCCAGCAGGTTCAGGTTGGGCAGCAGCGAGGCGCGCAGTTCCTCGCGCCGCCGCCCGGCGATGCGGTAGTCGCCCAGGTCGAAGAAGCCCTCGACGGGCGGCGCTTCGTCCTCGTCCGTCCCAAAGGTCACGTCGTACTGATACGCGTCGAACCAGTAGACCCGTCCGGGCGGTCCGTCTACCGCGCGGCGGTCGAAGAACGGCGCCGGGATGGTCGGGTTCAGCCCGGCGGCGAACCCGGCCAGGTCCAGCGTCACGACGAGCAGGACAGCCGCCCGCCACAGGGTCGAGCGCGCCGGCTGTGCCGGGTCGAGCGGTTGGGCGAGCGTCAGCAGGGCGGCGGCGGCAATCCACCCACCGAAGGCGGCCACGGCCAGGGCCATCGTGTCCAGTTCGGGGGAGGGAAGATCGGCGAAGGCGCGCCCTCCCAGGGCCATCAACGCCATGCCGGCGCCGCCCGCCGCTGCCAGCCGCGACCAGTAGACAGTGCGCGGCCCGCGCCCCCAGCACCCCACCCCGATCCCGGCCAGCAGCGCCAGCCCCAGATGGGTCAGGATCAGCCAGCGCACCGGCTCGCGGAAAGCGTCGAAGGTGGGCACGTGTTCGTAGAGCGAGCGAAACGCCGGGTTATACTGGCCGGCGGCCAGGAACAGCCCGATCAGGGCCAGCGCCGCCCAGAAGGGCACGGTCGCCAGGGCGGGATCGGGAGGGGCGTTGCGCTTGAGCAGCCAGGCCGCCAGCGCCGCGCCCGCCGCGATCAGGGGGATGACGCCCAGGTAGGCCGCGTCCTCGAAGAAAATACCCTCGGTGAAGGTGCTGCCATTGGTGGGCGTGCCGAAGAAATGCGGCATCAGCAGCGTCAGCAGGCGCGCCGGGTGGTATGACAGGTTGGTCAGCGCTGAGTAGTCCAGCCCGCTGGAGCGATCCGACTGGCGTAGGTATTCGGCGGTGGGGATGAGTTGCACGGCGGCGATCCCCGCGCCCAGCGCGACGCCCAGCCCGGCCAGGGCCAGCCCGCGTGCCCGCAGTCGCCAGGGGTCTCTGCGATCCGCCCACAGCGCGCGCCACAGGGCATACGCGCCCGCGCCGAGCAGCCCGTACCACGCGGTCTGGGCGTGCCCGGCCAGCAGCAGCAGCCCGACGGCCAGGGCCAGCGCGCCCGCGTCGCGCCAGGTTCGTCGCGTCAGGGCGCGATGCGCCAGCCAGAACACCCAGGGCAGCCAGGCGGCGGCGTCATGGGTGGGGAACGAGCCAAGCCGGGCGATCAGGTAGCCGCCCAGGGCGTAGCTCAGCGCGCTGATCCCGCGTCCGAAGGGGGCCATGCCCAGCGCCCCGGCCAGATGCCACATGCCCAGCGCCGCCCACAAGACGTGCGCCAGCGCCACCCATGACATGGCCAGCGAGCCAGGCAGGACGAGCATCAACCAGTTGGGCGGGTAGAAGATCGCCGTCTGGTAATTGGCCAGCAGCGGCGCGCCCGCGCCCAGGTAGGGGTTCCACGCCGGCAGCCGCCCGGCGCGCAGCTCAGCGAAGGCGAACTCGCGCCAGGGGTAGAATTGCAGCGTCGGCAGGCCCCAGAACAGCGTCTCCCCGCCGAGGACCGCGCGCAGCAGCGGCAGCAGTGCCGCGCCGACGAGGGCAAAGGGCAGCCAGCGCAGGATGCCGGACTGGGTGCGGAAGGGGCGCAGCTCACTCATGCGGCACCTCGTAGATGCGGACGGGCACAGTCTCTTCCGGCGGCAGGGCCAGCGGCAGGGTATCCACCCAGGCGGGGAGCGCCTCGCCCGCTTCGGCCATCTCCAGCGGCCCGACGATGATGTAGTCCACCACGGCCAGCAGGTCGCGCGTCGCCGCCGCGTCGAGCGTCCCGGCGAAGAACTGCCGGGCGATTACTTCCTTCTGCTCGGCGTCCACCGTCTCCGGCCCGTGCCCCACATACGCCTTGAGATCCGTCCAGGCGGGCAGGACATTGCCCGTCTCCTTCAGGCCGAGGGCGACCGCGTCGCGCGGCGCGACCCGGTTGAGGGCGTCCATCGCGCGCAGCTCGGCGCTCGGCTGGAAGAGCGGGCGATCCGGCGTCAGCACGGTGAAGGTCGCCCCCAGCCAGAGCAGGATGGCCGTCGGCAGGGCCAGCGCCAGCAGCGCGGCCCGCGCGCGGCGGTAGGCCCGCATGTGGGGGAAAGCCAGGCGCAGCCCGGCGATGGCCAGGATGCCCAGCGGGACAATGGCCCCTTCCAGCAGGCGGCGCTGCACGTTGACCGGTAGGTACACCAACACGGGCGCGGCGATCACCCAGGCCGCCAGCAGCAGGTGAGGCAAGCTCCCGCGCCGCCACGCCCAGCGCCAGCCAATCACCGCCGGGGCGGCCAGCGCCGCATAGCCGAGGGCGTAATGCAGCGGGTGCGGCGACGGCAGCCGGTTTTGCGCCGACCAGGTGCCCAATACGTCGCTGCTCAGGAAGGCCGCGCCGGTGAGAATCAACAGCGGCAGCGTGACCAGCGTCGCGACCGCCGCCGGCCAGAACAGCGCCCAGGGGAAGCGCCGCGTCCGTCCCCAGGCGGCCAGTCCCCACGCGCCGAGCACGGCGTAGATCACCGCCAAATAGAACGGCACGCACAGCCCCATCACCGTCCAGCACAGCCCGGCGCCGAGCGCCCAGCGGGGCCCAGTGGCCCCCCCCATCCCCCAACCCCTTCCCCCACGCAAGCGGGGGGAAGGGGAGTGTTTCTGGAGTCTTTCTCCCTTCCCCCCTTGAAGGGCCGGGGATGGGGGGGCGCTCGCCCGCAGAAACAGCAGAAATCCACCCAGCAGCGCCGTTCGCGCCAGGGCCAGGTGCGGCAGCCCCAGCAGAATCAGGAAGCTGTACCCTTCCGGCACGTAGAAATCCACCGGCAGCGAGCCGAGCCAGTCGCTGCGTCCGGCCAGCGCCAGGGGCCAGCCCAGCCCGCCGCCCAGCGCGATCAGCACCAGGGCCAGCATCCGCGAGGCCGGGCCGCACAGGAAGGCGGCAATGAAGCGGTACGTCACCAGGAGCAGGGCGAAGCCGCAGACGATCCGCGCGGCGTGGAAGGTGACGATCAGCGCGGCGGGCAGGTTCGCGCTGTGCGGGCTGGCGAACAGGGCGGCCAGCCTGCCCAGCAGGATATAGGGCAGGAACAGCGGCGCGCCATCGTGCGGCTCGTGGGTGTAGCGCAGGGTGAACAGCCAGTCGCCGCGCGCGCCGAGGCGCATCTTGGCCAGGTAGCTGTAGCCGTCGTCCGCGCCGAAGACGAATCCGCCGAACGTCCAGCCGCCGCTCGCGGCCAGCGCTCCGATGATGTAGGGGATCGTGGTGACCAGCATCACCGCGGCGGCGAACAGAACCACGCGCCGCCATTCCGCCCGCGAGACCTCACCTCGGCCAGGCATGGCGCTCCGCCCTCCACAGAATCAGCCCGCCCAGCGCGATCAGCGCCGCGCCCACGCCCAGCGTCAGCCACACTTCGGATGGGTCGTAGGTGAACGTCCAGGTGCTCGTCGTTCCGTCGAGCGGACCGGGCAACCCCGGCGGATCGTCCGGCGTGGCCCGCCAGCGCCCGTTGGCGATTGCGTAGAGCGGCCCGGCGTAGGGCGCGCGCAGGGTCACCGTGACGCGGTTCGGCCCGTCCCAGGCCAGGCGGGCGTCCGGCGCGTAGCTGTTGCGGTAGACGTAGACCTCGCCGATGCGCGCCTCCAGGATCAGGCCGTCCGCCGCCAGGGGGCACGCAGCCACCACATGCGTGACCAGCCACGCGCCGAGGAGGTCGGGGCGCAGGGGTGCGTCGCAGTTGGCCAGGGCCAGCGTCTCCAGCTCGGTCTGATCCTGATCTTCGGCGGCGAACGCCGGGATGGTGACGCTGTAGCCGTCGGCGCGGACGCCCGTCGCCGCCTCCGCCGCTTCCACATAGGCCCGCGTCTGGAAGGGGTCTACGCCGTCGAACTGGGCGATCTGCCAGTACGCCGCCGCCTGCTGCGGCAGGCTGTAGGTGGGGGAATAGACGCGAATGGCCCTGGCCTCCTGTAAGTGCTCGGCCAGCGGGCGGTACGGGTCGAGCCATTCCCGTTCCGACCGTCCCTCGACCAGCGATCCGCCGATCCACAGCAGGTCAGCCAGCACGACCAGGGCAAACGCCGCCAGCAGCGCGCGCGGCGAGAGAGAACGCGCCAGCGCCAGCAACATGATCAGCGCCGTTAGCGGCAGGGCGAGCGTCCCCGGTGCCGATCCCCAGCCCAGGTCGGCGGCCAGAGTCAGCGCGCTGAACAGCCCGCAGGCCAGCCCCCCGCCCAGCGCGCCGACGACGATCAGCCGGGCGGCGCGGCTGTCCGGCGGCCGGGTGACCAGCAGTTGCGCGCCCCACGCCGCCAGGTAGGGCAGGATCAGCGCCGCCAGGAACCAGGCGCGCGCGGGCACGCGCCACCAGCGCAAGGGCGGGGCGATCTCCACCAGGGCGGGCCACACGACGAAGTTCTCGCCCATCGCCCAGGCGGCAATGATCAGCAGCACGGCACCCCAGAAGGCCAGCGCGCGCGGACGCAGCAGCAGCGCGGCCAGGGCCAGTGCCAGCACGCTCACGCCCGGATAGACCAGCGTCTCTCCCAACCCGCCATGGTTGCCCAACACCAGTCCAAACCAGCCGATGCCCTTCAGGCTGAACAGGGCTGCTTCGTCCGCGGTGATCTCCGCCCGCGACAGGTCAGCGCGCCACAGCAGCAGCGGCACCCACTGCACGGCGCTCAGCCCGGCGGCCAGCAGTCCCGCCGCCAGCAGGCGCAGCGCCGCCCGCGGCCACTTGACCTCACCCCCGCCTGTTCTCCCTTCCCCCCTCGTGGGGGAAGGGCCGGGGATGGGGGGGTACCCCCGCCACAGCGCATACGCGACGGCCAGGGCGAAGGCGTAGGCGCTCAGGCGCACATCGGCCAGCAGGCACAGCGCGGCGAACGCGCCCAGCGCAAGGGCTGCGCGCCCCCGCCCGTCGGCGCGCAGCGTCCGCTCGACGGCCCACAGCAGCCAGGGAATCCACGCCGCCGCGTAGACCAGGTCCACGTGCCCGTTGCCGACCGCCGCGATCAGGCGCGGAGCAAGCGCGTAACCGGCGCCGGCCAGCGCCGCCGGCCCCCCGGCCAGCCCGGTCGCCCGGCCCCACTGCCACGCGCCCAGCCCGGCCAGCGTCAGGTGCAGCCAGGTCAGAACGTTCAGGTGCAGGGCCGGCGGCAGAAGGAGCGCCAGCCACTGCGGCGGGTACCAGACCTTGCTCAGCGGGTTGGCGGCGAAGGGCGTCCCGCTGAAGATGCCCGGCTGCCACAGCGGGAGCGCGCCCTCGTCCAGGACGGCGCGGCGCAGGAACAGGGCGTTCGGCCAGTGGGTGGTCACCGCGTCGGAGAAGGCCGCTTCTGGCGAGAAGGGCAGCCTGTCCGCGCCCAGACCGACCCCCAACAAAAACGCCGCCAGGAGGACGGCCAGGGCGGCGCTGAAGGCGAGGGCCGCGCGCATCCCTGCCTCAGTGGAGGACGTAGATGGTGACCTCACCCTCGCTCAGTTCCTTCTCGATGCGCTCTGGCGGCAACGAGGCGATGCACTTCCCGGCGTCGGGATAGGCCTGGCCGTCGTCGTCTTCAGCGGCGAAGGATCGCTCCTGCGGCCCCCACAGGATATAGCGCACGCGGAAGGGCAGGTCGTCGCTCAGCAGAGTCGCGCAGTCCTGCCCCCGGTAGAATTGTTCCACCTGCTCCTGCCGCTCGTCGTTGGGCACCGTCTCGAAGGGATGGCCGTAGACGACCACCTGGCGCGTGTAGGCGGGAATCCACAGGCTGATGTTGGGCGAGGCCAGCACGACGGCGTCTTCCTCGCCGCTGTCATGCAGCCACTCGAAGGTACGCCAGTAGTCCGTCTCAACCAGCAGCCCTTGCTCCAGCCCGCTGTCCGGCTCGACGACGGCGCCATAGAGAGGTATGGTCAGCACCAGGATGTGGCTCGGCACCAGGAAAACGATCAGGGCGATGAGGGCGGGCGCACGCCAGCGATCGGGCACCCGGTAGAACCAAGTGTCTTCCAGGGCGCGCACGGCGAAGTAGACCAGAGGGATGATCAGGCCCATCGCCAGGCGGCGCTGCAGGCCGAATGGGGCGTACAGCCCGACGATGTTGACTACCAGCCACAGCAGCATGAGCTGGTCACCGTCGCGCTCGAAGTGGCGCACGGCGCGCACCAGCCCCGGCAGGGCCACGATCACTAGCAGGCCATAGCCGAACAGCATCAGCCAGGGCGCAGGCGACGGCGTCTGGTTCTGCGCGTTGAAAGCGCCCATGATGTCGTTGAAATGAAACACGGCGAAGTCATACACAGCGAAGGGGACCATCGGCAGCCAGAGCATCGCCGCCCAGCGTAGCTCGTGCTGCGGCAGCGCCCGCGTGAACCAGAAGCGCACGCCCACATACAACACCAGCGCGCCGGCGATCGGGATCAACACAATCGGCTGGATCAGCGCCAGCAGCATGGAAAGGAGCAACAGCCCCAGCCCGCCGTTCTCAACGCTGGGCGGGTCCTGGTATCCTCGGCGGAAAACCACCAGATACGCGCTGACGATCAGCGCCAGGCTGGCGATGCTCATCGGGAAGTGGGGGTTGGTGTACGCGGCGTAGAAAGGGAACGCTTCGGGAATAGACAGGTCGGCGGCGAGCCGGTCGGGCGCGAAGAAGAGCACCAGCCAGCCCAGCCCCGACCCCACCGCCGCGAGCACGAAGAACAGCCGGCGCGGGCGCTGGCGCACCCAGATCGTCGCCCCAAGCTGGTAGAGCGAGATATACATGAAGAAGCTGGTCACCATGCGCGCCAGGTGGTATGTCACCAGGCTGGACAGCCCCAGCACGCGCGCCGCATGCCCCAGGAACAGATAGAACATGTGGAAGACGGCCCCGTCGTGCCTCTCCGGGGTGTGACGCAGCTCGAACAGCCACGACCCGGCGCGGCCCTGCTCCATCTTGGCCAGATAGGTCGCGCCGTCCTTCGGGTTGGAGAGCATGCCCATGAACTGCCAGTCCGTCGCTGACTGGTTGCGCGCCAGCGCCCAGGCGTAGGGGACCATCGTCAGGGCGACCAGCAGCCCGCTGATCACGATCACCCAGCGCCACTCGGCGGTAGACACATAGACGGATCGGAGCGTCTGCATCGGCAACCTCGTTGGTGGTGCGACATACTCCAGATGTTCACGGCCTGCCAGCGCCAGCTTTTAGGGCCAGTTTGTGGGCGCTGGTGCAGCGCGGCCTGTGGACGTGAGCCGGGGAACCTGTCCCCGCAAAACCAGTTCCCTGCCGGCTATTTCCAGCGCCGGTGCCCTGCATTTTGGGGGCGAAAGATCACAGCAAAGGCGCAGAGAACGCGCAGAAGAAACCCGAAGCACATTCGAAGCTCTTCTTTGCGGCCTCTGCGTCTCTGCGGTTCAAGAACCTCGCCCCCAATGCACCCGCGCTCCTCCACGTTTGCTGGCCGATTCTGGCGTAGTGTATAATGCCGTTACCGACCCACGATACTGCTCATTTTACAACGACCAGCGCTGTACGCCAGTTCAGGGGGATTTGATGAGCCAGACCAGGGCGCTCTATCACCTGCAAAAGCTCGATCTGGAGCTGGAGTCCCGGCGCAGCCGCTCCCGCGAGGTCGCTGCTGCGCTTGAGGATGATCGGGCGCTGCGGGCGGCGCAGGCCGAGGTTGACGCCCTGGAGAGCCGGCTCCGTCCGCAAGAAGCGCGCGCCGCCGACCTGACGCTGGAGATCAAGAGCGTGGTCGAGCAGGCGCGGCAGCTCAACGACCGCCTCTACAGCGGCGTCGTCGGCAATCCCAAGGAATTGGAAGACATCCAGAACAAGATCGCCGAGCGCGGGCGACGCCATGCGGCGCTCGAAGACTCGCTGCTGGAGGCTATGATCGCCGTCGAGGAGCTGCAGGCAGCCCTGGAAGATGCCCGCGAGCGCCTGCGCCAGGCCGAGGCGGATCGGGCAGTGGCCCAGGAGACGTTGGGCGCGGAATTGCAGCAGCTCAAGAGTGAGATCAAGCGGCTCAAGGCCGACCGCGAGCGCGCCGCCGGTCAGATCAGCCCCGAATTCATCGAGGTGTACCAGACGCTGCGCGCGCGCAAGAGCGGGCACGCCATCGCCCTGCTGGACGGCGAAAGCTGCTCCGTGTGCGGGGTCGGCCAGACAACGGTTACGGTCCAGCAGGTGCGCCAGGACCTTGAGTTGATCACCTGCGAGAGCTGCGGGCGCATCCTGGTAGCTTGATGACGGGGGGCATCATGCGCTTCGACCTGCTTTCGTTCCTCATCGGCTTGCTGGCCGGGGGCTTCCTGGGGCTGATCGCGTGGCGGGCGCGGCGCCGCCTGGCGCGTATTCACGACACGGCAGAAGCGCAGATCGAAGGCACACGCCGCTTCGTGGGGCAGGCCGCCGATGCCCGCTACGCCCGCGACTTGCTGCGCGGCCTCCAGAAGCGACACCTGGCCGGGAACCTGTGCCCGCTCAGCGATGTGCTGCTGGAGCCGCGCGTGATCCTCCCGCCGCCGCCTGATTTGGGTCCCATGGCCGAAGCCTCTGCGCACAGCGTGTTCGATGTTGTGCCCATCTTCCACGACATGCCCCAGAGCTACGCGCCGTACAACATCGAGACGATCGCGCTGGCCGACCTGGGCGCGGGCGACCGCCAGATCGCGCTGCTGGGCGCAAGCGGCATGGGTAAGAGCGTGGCGCTGACCACCCTGGCCCTCATAGCCCTGGGCGAGGTGGCATTCGAGTCGCTCGAAGACCTTTCGGCCCAGGCGATCCTGGCTGAAGAGCGCGATCTGCCCGAAGAGGAACAACGCGCGCGCGCCACCGAGCGCCAGCGCATCCAGCAGCGGGCGATGGAGCGGCTCTACGACGCCCGCCAGCAGCGGCGCGAGCAGCTTGGCCTGCCAGAGGAGGAGCGCCTGCCACCGCTCGACCTCACCACACTGACTCCCGTACTCATCCATCTGAGCGATGTCGAACTGGACCCCACCGCTTTCGGCAAGGCGCGCGGCGCGACGCTGGACCCGGCGGAGCTGCTGGTCCGCGCGGCGCAGGGCCAGTTGGGCGCAATGGCCGCGCGCGTGGCTGGCAGCGTGATCTACCCGGCGCTGGAGCGAGGCAGCGCCCTGGTGCTGATTGACGGTTACGACGAGCTTTCTCCCACGGCGCGCGAGCCTTACCTGGGCTGGCTGGGCCAACTGGCCGCAGACTACGGGCATAACCTGATCGTGATCGCCGGGCCGCCCGGCGGCTTCGAGCGGCTGTTGGCGCTTGGCTTCGCACCGGCCTTCCTGCGCGCCTGGCGCGACGAGGATTACATGACACTGGCCGCGCGCTGGGCCCAGGTATGGAGCCGCACGCACCGCCGCGCCTCCCTGCCCGATGACAAGGTCATGCACCGGCTGACGCAGGATAACCGCGGGCGCAGCGCGCTCGACGTGACGCTCAAGCTGTGGGCCGGGCTGGCCGACGATACGCGCGAAACGGGCCGCCGGGGCTGGTACGACGCCTTCCTCATGCGGCGGCTCAGCGACGCCAGGCTGCGCCCGCTGCTGCCCGCCCTGGCAGCCGCGTTGGTCACAGCGGGCGAGCCGTTGCCGTGTGCCACTCTGGTCGAGGCTCTGGCTTCTGCTGGCGGTGGGGTCAAGGCCGGGGACGCGCTGGAATCGCTGGTCAGCGACGGCTTGCTGGCGACCTATGCCGGCGACCGCTGCGCCTTCAATCATCCGCGCCTGGCCAGTTTCCTGGCCAGCGAGACGCTGCTTGAGGCGGGGTCGGAGCGCCCGACGGAGCTGGCGCTTGACCCGGCGTGGCAGGACGCGCTGGGCTTCGCTGCCGGGCAGATCAACATCCTGCCGGTCATCTACCGCAAGCTCAGCGCCCCGCCCGACCTGTTCTACAGCAACCTGTTCGACCTGGTGCACTGGCTGCCCGACGCGCCGGCCGACGCGCCCTGGCGCGGCGACATCTTCACCCGTTTCGCCAAGGCGCTGCTGGCCAATGAGCAGTACCCGCTGGTGCGCGAGCGGGCGCTGGCTGCGCTGATCGCCTCGCGCGACCGCAATGTGCTGTTCATCCTGCGCCAAGCACTCCACGCCGCTGACCCCGACATCCGGCGACTGGGCTGCGTGGGGTTGGGTGCGCTGGGCAATCCGGAAGCGGTTAAAGACCTGGTCGCCATGCTCGCCGACGAGGATCAGCGGGTCAAGCTGGCGGCGGCGCTGGCGTTGGGTGCTCTGGGCAGCGAGCAGGCCATCGAGATCATGATTCACGGCCTGTTCCAGGAAGGGCATACCGTCCGCCGGGCCATCGCCGAAGCGCTGGCTGCGCTGCCCGGCAGCGGGCACAACATCCTGCGCGAGGCGATCATCGCCCATGAAGTCGAGATTCGCCGCGCGGCGGTGTATGGCCTGAGTCGCGTGCGTGCCCCCTGGGCGCTGACCGCACTCTACCGGGCGATGATGGAAGACGAGCAGTGGGCGGTGCGCACGGTGGCGCAGGAGGCGTTCGCCGCCGCCCAGTCAACAGAGCGCGAAGGGCCGCGCCGTCACCCCGAAGCGGACTCGCTCGGCTGGCTGATCGCGTGGGCGGCGGATCGGGGCGAGGGCGTCCCGGCTGGGCCGAACGCGCGCCAGGTGCTCGTGCGCGTGCTGCAGGAGGGCCAGACCGTCTACAAGACGCTGGCCGCCGATACGCTGGCCCGGCTGGGGCACGTCCCTGCGCTCAAGCCGCTCTACGCCGCACTGCGCGACCGCGATCCGGCGGTGCGCGGAGCCGCTTACGCCGCCCTCGCCGAGTTACAGACCCAGCTTGGGCAGCCGTTGCCTGGGTTGGTGTGAGAGGGTGGTGATTGGTGGCTGGTGGCCAGTGATCAGTGATCAGTTGTCGGTGACAGTGGGCGGCTACTGATCACTGAGAACCGATCACTGATCACCAATAACCAACAACCAATCACCAACCACCCGCTCAAAACGGCGGATCGCCGTCGAAGAACAGGCTCCACCACAGACGCCAGTTGGGTGTCTTCTGCTCCTGGACCGGAGTCGGCAGATAGACCGGAGGAGGAGGCGCGGCGGTGGGCGCCTCGATGTTGCCGGGGACGGGGATGACCAGCACTTCTCCGTCGCGCACCATCTTGCCCTCAGTGTGCGCCCAATACTCGATGCTGGCATCGTTGGCAGCGTAGTCGCGCGTGCGCAGCAGGTCCAGCTTCTGCCGCTCCAGCACGGTGATCGTCGCCTGCATACGCTGGCGCTCGGCTTCCATCTGCTGGCCGCGCGCAATGCGCCCGCTGAAGTTGATCACCAGCAGCAGCCCAATGGACAGGATGAGCGCGAACACGATCTGCAGGCTCGTGATCTGCTGGGGCCGCTCGCGGCGGCGCGGCGGGTGCGGGTCGAGGGCTGGAGGAAATGGATCGCTCATGGGTACCCGTGCTGTGCTCTACCTGGCGCTCTCAAACGTACCACAGGCGCCCGCGCCCGGCAAAGAGAAGGGGTCCACGCACAAGTTGTCAGCGGATCATCTGCCGCCGCCGGAAGCCTCACCCCCGCCCGGCCCCCTGACGTGGGCCTCGCCGCCCCCTCTCCACGCCGTGAGAGGGGGCAAGCCGAGCGTAGCGAGGCTGGGGGTAAGGCTAAGCCAGGGCGGCACAGAGCAAGGCCCCGACCTGACAGGTCGTTCGTGGACCCTCCGAAGGGGGTCGCCTTGCCGGGCCGCCTGCGGCCTGAGGATGGGCACCATCACCTCATGACTGCGGGTAGAAAGAAGGGGCGACTCCCTCATCGGCCCATAGCCTGTTGCATCAACACGGTCATTCATTGCACAATTAGACTATGCCCTTCAGCGGCCTATACGATGGCACGTAAGTGGTCTGGCCGGAGCTTGACGGGTGTGCACCGCCGCGCGCACCCCAGAGTCCGGCCAGAAGTGGAGTGAGGCGACTATGGCGACTTCAGGACGCGCGGTTCAAGGGATAGTCGTGCTGCTGGTGCTGCTTCTGGCGGCTTCCCTGCCTGGCACAGGCCACGCGCAGACGCCCTCGCAACTGGTGATCAACTCCCCGGAGCTGACCGACCTGGGCGATGACGGGCTGCAGCTTGGCCTGTACTTCACCATCACCGACAGCGAGGGGCGCGTCGTGCCCGGCGCGCGCGTGCAGTCGGCCCGCATTCAGCTTGACGACGGCCAGATCGTGAACAACGCCCCCTTCGAGCAGCCGACCTCGCCGTTCTACATCGCGCTGGTGCTCGACGCCAGCGGCAGCATGGCGCCCGCGGGGAGCGCCATGCGCGAAGCAGCCAAGCAGGCCATCGGCGACGCGCCGGAACAGGCGCAGTTCGCCGTCATTCGCTTCAACGACAGCATTGACGTGCTGCAGGACTTCACCCACGACCACAATCGCGCCAGGCTCGCCGTGGACGACGTGCAGCCGGTCAACCTCAAGGGAACCTGCCTGTATGACGCGACCTACCGGGCCATCGAGCTGGTCGGCGACGCGCCCACTGGCCGCCGCGCGGTGGTCGTCTTCACCGACGGCACCGACCGCCTGCGCCCCGCGCCAGATACCACGCCGTGCAGCACGCACACGTTCGGCCAGGTGGTGGATTTCGCCACCACGAGCGCCTCGCGCGTGCCCATTCACACCATCGGCCTGCGCACCCATGACCTCAACCCAACCGAACTGCGCAATATGGCCGTCCAGACGGGCGGCCTCACCGCCATTGGCGAGCAGGCCGAGCTGAGCACGCTCTTCGGCGACATCATGGAGGCGCTCAAGAGCCAGTGGCTGGCGACGGGCATCTTCTTCCCCCAGCGCGGCATGCACACGGCGACCTTGATCGTCACCCTGACCGATGGCACGCGGCTGTCGGCCTCCACCCAGTTTGAGGTGCCACGTGACTTCGCCGTGCCCCAGACGCCCACCCCCACGCCGACGCCCATCGTCGTCGGGCTGGAGGTGCTCTCGGCCCGCTGGGACCAGGCCGAGGACATGCTCTACCTGGAAGTGCGCGTCCGCGGCGAGGGGGCGATCAGCAGCTATCGCTTCGACTTCTTCGACGCCAACAACCAGCTTCTCGACAGCAAGTCGGTGCCCAGGCCGCTGCCTTCGCCGGTGGCTATCGCAGCGGTCAACCTCAACGGCAAGCTGCGCGTCGAGCTGCGCGCCCTGGACCGGGCGGGCGAGTTCATCTCCTGGCCCGGCGGGCGCGACCAGATGATAGACAAAGTGACCTATGACTTCACCATCCTGCGGCCCACGCCCACCCCTCCGCCCATCCCGCCGACCGAGATTCCCATCGAAGTCATCATTGACAGCATCGGCTATGACCAGGAGGCGGACATCATCACGCTCTACCTGACTCTGATCGGCAAGGAGCAGATCGGCGGCCTGCAGATCAACGCAGTAGACGCCAGGACGAGCCAGCTCAAGACTGTCTACAATGTGGATGTGGCCGAGACGGTGTCTGTGGGCGCCGAAGGGCTGGAGCCGCTCAAGGACTACCGCTTCCAGGCCATCGCCCAGGGCCCCACCGGGCAGAACCTGACCCGCAGCAATGTGATGCCCTTCGTCTACACGCCGCTGCTCACCCCCACGCCCGCGCCCACTGCCACGCCGACCCACACGCCCACGCCAGAGCCGGTTGAGGTGGAGCTTTCGGTGAGCCAGGATGAGCAGACCAGGGAGTTCATCTTCGCCGTGCGGGTGGAAGGCGAAGATCGCGTGGAGAGCTACAAGCTGCAACTACGCGACAAGAGCGGGCTGGTCAAGGGCGAGTACGTGTACCAGGCTCCGCTGCGCCAGGAGATCCGCCTGCCAGAGCTGGAGGCAGGCGACTACACCGCCGTGATGGAAGCCTATGGGCCGGACGGCAAGCGGGTGGCAACGGGCAGCGTCCCCTTCAGCTACACGGTGCCGCCCACGCCCACCCCCACTGAGACGCCGACGCCGACCGCCTCGCCGACGCCCACTCCCGCGCCAGGCCCCATCGCCGTGCTGACCGATAACGTGCGCGACAATCCGATCCTGGCCCTGGTGGTCGCCCTGATTGGCTTCGCCCTGGTCGTCGTGCTGTTTCTGCTGGTGCGCCCGCGCAAGAAGACCTCGACCGGCACCGGCTTCCTGGCCGAGCAGACCGGCTTCTACCAGATGCCCTCCGGCGCGACGGGCGGCAAGGCGGCGGACAAGCCCGGTGCCGCGCCCGCGCCGCGGGCCAGCGTCGCGCCGCCCGGTCCCGACGCCGAGGCGACCAATGTCTACACCGACATGTTCGACTTCGTGGCCACCCTCGAAGTCCGCCGCTCGCCGGCCATGCCGCGCATCGGGGCGAATGTGGCCATCGCCTCGGTGCCCTTCCGCATCGGGCGCGGCACGCAGCAGCAGAACGATCTCACGCTGCAAGAGGATAGCAGCGTCTCGCGCAGCCACGCGGTGATCAGCGCCGAGGGCGGTCGCTTCACCATCACCGACCTGGGCAGCGCCAACGGCACGCGCGTGGACGACGTGCGCATCACCGCCCAGCAGCCGTACCCGCTGCACGCGGGCGCGGTCATCCTGCTGGGCAAGGGCACGGAGCTGGTCTTCTATCCCAGCACGCCCGATAGCGGCGCTGGCCCTCCGCCCCAGCGCGGCGACATGGCCCGGACGGATTACGTGGATTGGGATCGGCGCGATTAAGGCTGAGCAGCTATTTGAGAGCGTGTATGGAAACCCTCTCACCCCTACACCCCTCTCCCTCAATGGGGCGAGGTCAAACCCCCGAACTTTGCTCCCCTTCTCCCCCTGGAGGGAGAAGGGGGCGGGGGATGAGGGGAACAGAAAACCGGCTTACCAAACACGCTCTGAGAGTTGTGATCGGCGGCGTACCTCGCCTCCAAATCCCCTCTCCACGCGCAGAGGGGATTTAGCCGCAAAATGACTCCCCCTCTCCGTTTACAGAGAGGGGGCCGGGGGGGGAGGTTTTCGAGGGGTCAACAGAAATCTCTCGAACAAGAGACTAAGGAGCAAGATCATGAAGTCACTGGCTCGCCCATTCATGGTGCTTATCCTGGCGTTGGCCCTTGTGGGGGCCGTACATGCGCAGGAAGGGTTGGAACCGTATTCGCCGGAAACCGTGCAGGCCCTGCAGACGATGCTGGACAGTCATACGCAGCGTGGAACCCCACCCGGGCTGGTCGTCTGGGTGGATGGGCCGGGGCAGCAGTTCGCCGGGGCCAGTGGGTACTCCAATCTCAGCGCTCAGACGCCGATGCCGCCGGATGCGCTCTTTCGCATTGCCAGTATCAGCAAGGTATTCACGGCGACCCTCGTGTTGCAGTTAGTGGAGGACAACACGCTCTCCCTGGACGACACGCTGGCTGACTGGCTCCCTGATCTGGCAGCGGGCATTACCAACGGCGAGACGATCACCATCCGGCAGATGCTCAGCCATACGTCAGGCATCTATGATTTCGCTCAGAATCCCGACTACGGCGACGCCATGCTGGCCACGATGACCATCGAGGGTGATCTGGTGCATGTGCCCTGTAGCCTCCAGCCGCTGGAAGCGATCAGCCGCTACGTCGCAGGGCAGGACGCTCAGTTCTCGCCGGGCGTGCGCTTTGAATACAGCAATACCAACTATGAGTTGCTGGGACTGATCATCGAGACGGTGACCGGCGACCCATATGCGGACGTTCTCCGCAAGCGCATTCTCGACCCGCTGGGCATGACGCATACCTATGTGGACTGTTATGAAGACCCGGTGGACGGGTTGGTCCACGGTTACACGAGCTTTGAGGGCGACACGCTCGATGTATTTGACCTGCACGAGTCGGCGGCACGCGCCTCGATTGGCCTGAACTCCAGCGCACCCGACCTGGCCGCCTTCGCGCGGGCGCTGTTCACCGGGCAGTTGTTCGCTGACCCGGCCACGCTCGCCCTGATGATCACGCCAGGCATGGGAGATTACGGGCTGGGAGTCGCCATCACCGATGGCACCTACGGGCACTTCGGGTTCACCGGTGGCTTCAGCGGGATGATGCAATACGTCCCGGAGAAGGAGACCGTGATCGTGGTCCTGCTCAATGGGGACAACGAGTCCGCCATGACGGTCTACAATCAGGTACTATCCGTCATGCGTGACGAGTGGAATAGCGGATAAATCGCACGGAAACCTGCCAGGAGCACTTTGGCGGGAAGCGGCGCGACGACGACAGGCTTCCGAAGTCTGCGAGACTTCGGAAGTCTCAGGCGAAACGCGCGTTTGGTGCGATTGCTCTGGGTTTTTCGGCCGTTTTGCGATGAGCATAGAGGCTGATGACTATGGCCGATCAGGGGATGAGGTTGGACATCGCCGGGCGCACCGACATCGGCCTCAAGCGCCAGCGCAATGAGGATCACCTCGGCTTCCGCGTCCCAGAGCCGGGCAGCCCGCAGGTCGCCCAGGGGGCGCTCTTCGTCGTCGCCGATGGCATAGGTGGCATGGGCGGCGGCGAGGTCGCCAGCCAGACTGCCGTCGCCGAAATCTTCCAGCGCTACTACGCCGACCCCGGCCTCGACGCACTGAGCGCGCTGCGCCAGGCGGTCGAGTACGCCAACAGCGCCGTGCGCGCCCAGGCCGAGCGGCTGGAGCTGCCGCGCATCGGCTCGACGGCGGCGGGGCTGGCCCTGCTGCCGGACGGTGAAGCGGTGCTCTTCAACGTGGGCGACAGCCGCGTGTACCGCGTGCAGCGCGGCTTCATCGCGCTGCTCAGCCGCGACCAGAGCGTGCTCCAGCACCAGATTGACGCCGGTCTGATCTCGGAAGAAGAAGCGCGCGGCGCGCGCAACGTCAACGTGACTGCTTTCATCGGCCAGCCGATGCCCATCCAGCCGGTCTTCAATCGCGTCCAGGCCGAGCCGGGCGATGTGTTCCTGCTCTGCTCCGATGGCCTGTGGGACCTGGTGCAGCCGCAGGAGATGCTCTCCATCGTGCGGCGTCTGCCCGCCGACGCCACCGCGCGCAAGCTGATCGCGCTGGCCCGCCAGCGGGGCGGCCCGGACAATATCACCGTGATCATTGTGCGCCTGGGTCCACCGCCCAGGCAGCAGAAACGCGCCTTGTTGGGCGTGGCCGTGCTGGCCGTGCTGGGAGTCGCCGCGGCGGCGGTGCTCATTCTGATCGGTGGCGGGGCGGGCGAGAGGACAGAGTCCGGGCAGATGGGTAGCGGCGGGGCGACGCGCACACCACTGGCGCGGACGGCGGCGGCACTGATCGGGGGGCCGACGCTCACCGCCACCAGCGCGCCGACCGATACCGCCACGATTGCCAGCGGGCTGGTCGTGCTGCCCAGCGACACGCCCACTATCACGCCCTCGCCGACCGACACCCTCACCCCTTCGCCGACAGTCACCCCCACGGCGACGCGCACGCCGACGGTCACGCGCACGCTGACGGCGACCTTCACTTCCACTCCCTCGCCAACGGCCACGCCCAGCGCCACGCCCACGGCGACATTGACTCTCTCGCCGACGCCCACGGCGACCGCCACCCCGCTCACGCCGACGGCCACGCGCACGTTACGGCCCTCCGCGACCGCGACGCCAATCCCACCGACTATCACCATTGACCCGGCGCGCTACTCGCCGACACCGTCCAGCACACCGACGCCCTCAGATACGCCCACCCCCACGCCAAGCCCCACGCCAACGCCGACGCCATCGCCCGGCGACGCCGTGCTGCGCATCGCCGCCGAGCAGGTATCCGATCCGGCCCAGGCGGGCGTGCATTTGAGCGAGGAGGCCACGTTCTACACTGTCCTCGGATTGGGGACGGAGAGCCTGGAGGTACACCCCGGAGATACGCCCCTGCCAGCGGGCACGCGCGTCGTGGTGCTCAGCGCGGACGAAGTGCCGCTGCCCGGCGAGCCAGACGTGATCCTGCGCCAGGTGCAGGTATTCTTTGAGTTCGATGGGTTGGGCGATAGGGTGGAGCCTGAGGTCTGGCTCCCTCAGGACGTGTTGGAGCGGGCGATCCCGGTCGTGCCACACGTATTTGTGACCAGCGCCGAGAGCGTCAATGTGCGCGCCGGTGACAGTATCCGGCACGCACCGCGCGGGGCGCTGCAGCCAGGCGACAGCGCGTCTCTGCTGGCCAGGAACCCGGCCAGTACCTGGTACAAGGTCGGGCTGCCGGGCAACCGGGTCGGCTGGGTGAATGCCGCTCTCGTCATCGCCCTTGGTCGCCCAGAGGACCTGGCAAGCCTGCCCATTGAGTCGCCGCCCCCGCCGCCAACGGCCACGCTCACGCCCTTTGTCCCGCCGATCCAGGTCCCAACCCGGCCGGCGGACGCGGAGCAGCCGCCGCCCCAGCCACCGGCGCAGCCTACGTCACCGCCCGCGCAGTCGCCTTCGCTGCCCGCGCCGACGCAGACGGAGCCAGCCCCGTCACCCACAGAAGCCCCGCCACCCAGCGAGGAGCCGCCCACAACGGAGCCTTCCGGCGACCAGGGCAACTAGAGCGTGTTATGAACTTGACACTCTCGGCAATGGAAGAAGGCGCTGTGTTGACCTCACCCCCTGGCCTCTCTACGCTCGGCCTGTCCCCCTCTCCATGCATGGAGAGGGGGTGGCGAGGCGCGCCAGCACCGAGTGGGGGTGAGGTAAACTCGCGCGGAGCGGCTCAACGCGCGGGTCGCCAGGCCGGGCTGTCATTCCACGACGTGGGCGGAGTCAGGCGGCGCGGATTGCTCCCGTCCGCTGCCATCAGGTAGACCGCGCCGCTCCCGTCGCGGTCGGAGATGAAGGCGATGGTCGTCCCATCCGCCGACCACTCCGGCCACCAGTCATTGGAACCCGTCGTCGTCAGGCGGCGCAGGTCTGACCCGTCGGCGTTGATCACGTAGACATCGAACTGCCCATCGCGGTTGGACTGGAAGGCGATCTGCGTCCCGTCCGGCGACCAGGCGGGGAAGCCGTCGTCGCCGGGGCTGAAGGTCAGGCGCGTCTGGTCGCTCCCGTCGGCGTTCATCACGTAGATCTCGTCGTTCCCATCGCGCGAGGAATTGAAGACGATGCGCGTCCCATCCGGCGACCAGGCCTGGCCGCCGTTCCTGGTGCCTGGCGTGGTCAGGCGGACGAGACCGCTGCCATCGGCGTTGATCACGTAGATGTCGCTGCTTCCCCCGCGGTCTGAGTTGAAGGCGAGGCGCTTCCCGTCCGGCGACCAGGTGGGGTGGTAATCGTTGGCCGGATGGTTGGTCAGGTTGCGCAGGCCACCGCCGTCGGCGCCCATCACATAGATGTCAGCATTGCCGTCGCGGTCGGAGTAGAAAGCGATGCGCATCCCGTCCGGCGACCAAGCCGGATCGCGATCATTGGCGCGGTTGTTGGTCAGGCGGCGGGGCGATGTCCCGTCCGCGCTCATCACGTAGATTTCACGGTTGCCGTCGCGCTCCGACACGAAGGCGATCTCGCCCCAACCCCCGCCAGGTGGTGTGGGCGTGGGCGGGCCGGCGGGCGTGGGCGTGGGCGGCTGCGTCTCGCCCAGGCTGGCGGGCGCGGCGATGCGGAAGCTGAGGATATTGACCGCGTAGTCCGGGTAATTGCCGCCCTGGTAGTAGGCTCGCGCGTAGCGCGCCTCGTTCTCCCACGAGCTGCCGCGCACGTTGTGCATGTCGCCGAAGGGCGGGCCGAGCGGGTCGAGCGTGCCATCGGTCAGTGATGCGTAGTAGTCGCGCCCGTAGTAGTCGGCCACCCATTCCCAGGCGTTCCCGGCCAGGTCGAGCGCGCCCACCCAGGATGCCCCGGCGGAGTACTGCCCGACCGGACTGGTGCCGCTCGTGCAGCGCTCCAGGTTGGCCAGGGCGCAGGTCGGCGGGCTGTCGCCCCAGGGATACGTCCAGCCTTGCGGCCCGCGCGCGGCGAATTCCCACTGCGCGCCGCTGGGCAGCGCCGCCCCGATCCATTCAGCGAAAGCGGCGGCGTCGAACCACGAGACCCACGTCACCGGGTGATCGGCCAGAGCCGGGTTGTCGAAGGCCGTCCGGTCGCGCGGCGGGGCACAGGCGCCCGCGCTCACGCAGGCGGTATACTGGGCGTTGGTGATCTCCGTCTGGCCGATCCAGTAGGCGCTCAGGCAGGCACGGCGCACCGGCTTTTCGTCGGCGTCGCCCTCCTCGCTGCCCATCATGAAGCAGCCCGGCGGCACGCCGACCAAAGCGATGCCGCGATAGTCGCGGACCACGGGCACCCAGGCGGTGTTAGCGCTGCCCACAGGGAGGGACGTTGCGCCGGGCGGCGGCGGGAAGATGACTGGCCCCGCCGTGGGCGTCAGGGTATCAGTTGGGACGGGCGTGGGCGTGGGCGATGGGGTACTGGTCCGTGTGGGCGTCAGCGTTGCGGTCGGCGTGTCGGATGGCGTGGGCGTATCTGTCCAGGCATCAGCCGTCGCGGTCATGGCGGCGTTGGCCATCGCTTCGACCGTCGCGGCGAAATCGGGAGTCGCCGTGTCGGTCGGTGTGGGCGTGCTGGTCCAGCTTTGCGCGGTCTGGGTCAGCCGCTCGGCGACCAGGGCCTCGGTTGTGGCGACGAAATCGGGCGTCGCCGTGGCGGTGGCTGTGGGCGCGGGCGTATTGGTTGGCGGCGGCGTGGCGCTCGGCGTTGCGGTTGGGGAGGGCGTCGCGGTCGCGCTGGACGTCCGCGTCGGAGTCGCGGTCGCCGTGGCCGGTGGGATGGTGGGCGTAGCCGTGCTCAAGATCACCAGGCCGCCGGCGCGGGTAGGCGTCTCAGTGGGCGGCTCAGCTCGCGTGGCAGTCGGACTGAGCGGCATCGCGGTGAGCGTTGCAGAGGGGGACTCTGTGGGCGTCGCGCTGGGCGGTGGGCCAGGGGGCGTCTCCGTGCCGGCAATCGTCAGGC
>JBBIHG010000059.1:0-23567 GCA_037447125.1 Chloroflexota bacterium
AACGTTTTGTTCAGGTGATAGCTCATGTGCTCTGAAGTTCATAACACGCTCTAGCTCCCAGGTACTATCATGGTCATTCTAACGGCACTACCGCTGCGAAACAACGGGCTTGAGCGGATTCTCACGCGATTTTCGTTTCCGGCTGGCGCTGTATGTCTGTGCGTGGGCGCTTTACAAGCGGGCCGAACCTATTTATACTGGGGCAGCGCAGAGGAGAGATGTCCCATGCGTCAGCGACAGCGCCACCCTCATTCCCACAGCAGCGCGAACGACTGATTGAGCGGCCCTGCCCGGCGCGTGTCGAGCGTGGACGGTGGACGCCACGCTCTTTTTGTGTCTGTCGGTATTCGTCCACTGGTTGGGATGAGGTATCTCTGTCGGCGAGCACCAGAGGGAGAGAGTCATGGCCCAGAAGGAACGTGTCCTGGTGTTGTGCACGGGCAATTCGGCGCGGTCGCAGATGGCCGAGGGCTGGCTGCGCGCCAGGGCCGGCGACCGCTTCGAGGTTTTCAGCGCAGGCAGCCGTCCGGCCGGCTACGTGCTGCCCGGCGCGATCCAGGCTCTGGCTGAGATCGGCATTGACATCAGCGACGCCCGCTCCAAGAGCCTGCAGGAGTTCATCGGCCAGCCGTTCGACTGCGTGCTCACCGTCTGCGACAGCGCCGCCGAGAACTGCCCTGTCTTCCTTGGGCCGGGCAAGCGCCATCACCGCGACTTCACCGATCCGGCCAAATATGCGGGGGAGGAGCAGATCGCCGTGTTCCGCCGCGTGCGCGACGAGATAGCCGTCTGGCTGACCGAGCTATTTGCCCTGGACGCCTGATTGGCCCGCGTAAGGGCGCTGCTCTGCCGCGCCTGGCGCTTGGCGGACCGGTTGCCAGCGCCAGACGAACTTCGACCAGCAGAAGTGGGGGTGTGTTTCACGATGGGGGCAAAATTTCTGAACCGCAGAGACGCAGAGGACACGGAGAAGAACTAAAAAAAGAGAGTCTTTGCTGTTCTCCGCGCTCTCTGCGCCTCTGCGGTGGTTTCTTGCCCCAGAAATGAGATACGCCCCAGAAGTGGAGTGATGATCCATGCCCAAAATTGACGCCCGGCTGCCCAAAGGGATGCGCGACTTCCTGCCGGGGGAGGTGCTCAAGCGCGAGTACGTGATCGGCGTGATCACCGACGTGTTCCAGACGTTCGGCTTCGAGCCGATCTACACGCCGGCGTTGGAAATGCTGGAGACGCTGCTCGGCAAGGGCGGTGAAGAGACTGACAAGCTGATCTTCCACGCGCAACACCCTGGCGGCAAAGAGGAGCTGGCCCTGCGCTATGACCTCACCGTGCCCCTGGCCCGCTACGTGGCCATGCACGAGAACAACCTGACCATGCCCTTCCGCCGCTACCACATCGCCCCGGTGTGGCGCGGTGACCGCCCACAAAAGGGCCGCTACCGCGAGTTCTTCCAGTGCGATGTGGACATCGTCGGCGTGGCGAGCATGGCCGCCGATGCCGAGATCATCAGTCTGCTGACGACGGCGCTGGGGCGGCTGGGCTTCGCCGATTTCACCGTGCACATCAACAACCGCAAGCTGCTGACCGGCATCGGCATCTACGCCGGCGTGCCCCAGGCGCAGCTTGGCGACCTCTATCGCAGCGTGGACAAGCTGGACAAGATCGGGCTGGATGGCGTACAAGAGGAACTGACAGCCAGCGGCATTGCCGGCGAGGCCATCGGGCGGATGATGGGCCTGCTGCAGCACCGCGAAGGTGGGCTGGACGCGCTGCGCCAGGTGCGCGCGCAGTTGGCCGGGGTGCCGGTTGCGCTGGAGGGCATCGGCGAGCTGGAGCAGATGGTCGAGTACCTGGGCGCGATGAAGGTGCCGGAGACGCGCTTCACGGTAGACCTGGCCATGGTGCGCGGCCTGGGCTACTACACCGGCCCCGTCTACGAGACGTACATCACCAGGCCGGATAACCTGGGCAGCGTGACCGGCGGCGGGCGCTACGACGAGCTGGTGGGTATGTTCCGCGGCCAGAGCCTGCCAACGACCGGCTCCAGCCTGGGCATTGAGCGCATCATTGACCTGCTCGATCTACTCAACCTCTACCCGCCGGAGCTGACCGGCACCGTGGTGCAGGTGATCGTCACCGTCTTCGACGAGCGCACCCAGGGGGAGTCGCTGGCTCTGGCCAATGAACTACGGTCAGCGGGCATCCGCACCGAGGCGATCATGACCCCCAGGCGCGCTATCGGTAGGCAGGTGCAGTACGCCGACCGCAAGGGCGCGCGTCTGGTCGCCTTCCTGGGCGAGGACGAGATCAAGGCCGGGCAGGTCAAGCTGAAGCGGCTGAGCGACGGGCAGGAAGTGCTGGTGCCCCGTGCCGAAGCGCCGGCAGCCGCCCGCCGTGTGCTGGCAGGATGACAACTCACACGAGGCGAGCAGGGTCCACGAACGATCTGTTGGGATCGGCTACCTGGCCGCCAGAATTGCCCCCCATCCCCCAGCCCCTTCCCCCGCGCAGCGCGGAGGGAAGGGGAGCAGGCCCGCCGCTCTTCTCCCTTCCCCCCTCGTGGGGGAAGGGCCGGGGATGGGGGGACAAGCACGCCAACAACTTGTTCGTGGACCCAGGCGGGCCTGGCAGGGTCCGCCCCGTGTTATAATCGGGAAAAGGCGGGAGGTGCCACCATGACCACCAAGACCATCGCGCTCGAAGACGTGCAGGCCAGCCTGGATACGCTGTTCGCGCTGGTGCGGGAGGGCACCGAGGTCATCATCATGGACGGCAGCAAGCCGTTGGCGCGTGTGTCGCCCGTCGAGCCGGGCAAGCGCATCCCCGATTTGCATCCGGGAACCTGGATCAGCGATGACTTCGATGAGCCGCTGCCGGACGAGTTCTGGTTGGGCGAAGAAGGAACATGAGATACCTGCTGGATACGCACACATTTCTGTGGTGGGATACGCGATCCAGCAGGCTATCCCGCCATGTGTTCGACCTGATCAGCGACAGGTCGAATGTCTTGTGGTTGAGCATGGCCAGCGTGTGGAAGATTCAGATTAAGCACCAACTCGCTCGGCTAGAACTGTCTGCGCCGTTAGAAGAGATCATACGAATTCAGCAGCGAGAAAACGGCATTAATCTGTTGCCGATTGATTTGTCCCACGTCCTGGGTCTCTCTGATCTGCCCCATCACCACAAAGACCCCTTCGACCGCCTGCTCGTTGCCCAGGCAATGGCTGAGAACCTGGTCGTGCTCAGCCACGATCCGCAGTTCGCACGTTACCCGGTGCGGGTTGTGTGGTGAGCGGAGTCTCGTTGGTAAGGAGTTGCGGCGCCGCGCGCTGAAGCGGCAGCGGCGGCCCATCGTCTGCTGGCAGAGTGAGCGGGATGCCGCCCGCAGTGACGTAGCGCGATCCGCCACACAGCCCGACCGGCCACAGTTGGCCCGCGAGCCCGCTGGTGAGGCCACCCTGCGGGGACTGTGAGCGCACGATGTTCGAGAGCCGCGCGCCCGATGGGGCCGCTCCTGTGCCTGAGAATCGCCCGACGAGCGGCCCCCGGTCTGCGCCGGGCGATCTGCCCGCCGAGCTTGCCCGCTATGGCATCGAATGGCGGCGCTACCGGCGCACGCTGCGCTTCGCCGCGTGGTTGTTCGCTCGTGTGCTGTTCTGGGAACTGGTGCTGCGTCGTGTGGTTGGGCGCGAGCGCATGGCCCGCGGTCGCCCGGCCCGCCTGACGCGCTGGGCGAACGAGTTCCGCGTTCTGGCCGCCGACATGGGCGGAGTGATGATCAAGCTCGGTCAGTTCATCTCCAGTCGCCTGGACGTGCTGCCCCCTGAAGTGATCGCCGAGCTGGCCACCCTGCAGGATGAAGTGCCCAGCGTGCCCTTCGTCCAGATTCGCCGCGTCCTGGTCGAGGAACTCAGCCCGCCCGAAGATCGCTTCACCGCGTTCGAGGCCGCGCCCGTCGCCGCTGCCTCGCTCGGTCAGGCGCACCGCGCCCGCCTGCCGGACGGCGCTCGCGTGGTCGTCAAAGTGCGGCGCCCCGGTATCGGGCGGCTGGTGGCGACCGATCTCAAGGCGCTAGCGGTTGTCGCGCGCTGGGCCATGCGCCTGCCCTTCATCGCCCGCCGCGCCAATGTCCCCGCCCTGCTCAGCGAGTTCAGCGCCGTGCTGCTGGAGGAGCTGGACTACGCGCATGAAGCGGACAACGCCGAAGCCTTCGCCCGCATGTTCGCCGCTGATAAGGGCATCTACATCCCGCGCGTTTACCGCGAGCACTCCACGCACCGCGTGCTCACGCTCGAAGACGTGACCGCGATCAAGATCACCGACTACGAGCGCATCGAGGCGGCGCGCGTTGATCGCCGCGACGTGGCCCGCCGGCTGATCACCACCTACCTGTGGATGGTCTTCATCCAGCGCTTCTACCATGCCGATCCGCATCCCGGCAACCTCTTCGTCTATCCGCTCAACCCGGACTCGCCGTCAGGGAGCGGGACGCACGCCGACGGTTCGCCGCTGCGCGGGCGGCCCTTCTACCTGATCTTCGTGGACTTTGGCATGGCCGGGCGGCTGACGCCGGAGATCGAGGCCGGGCTGCGCGCGACGCTCTACGCCCTCACCGCGCGTGACGCCCGCCGCCTGGTTGAGTCCTACCAGCAGCTAGGCGTGCTGCTGCCCGGTGCCGACCTGGCACGAATTGAAGAAGCATCGCGGGCGGTGTTCGACCGCGTGTGGGGCATGAGCATGTCCGAGATCAGCACCATGCAACTGCAAGAGATGACCGCGCTGGGCCGCGAGTTCCGCGACCTGCTCTTCACGCTGCCCTTCCAGGTGCCGCAGGACTTCCTCTACCTGACGCGCTGTGTGGGCATCCTCAGTGGGCTGGCGACGGGGCTAGACCCGTCGTTCGATCCCTGGCGGGAGATCGCCCCCTTCGCCCGCGACCTGCTGGCCGAGCGCGAAGACCTGCCGCCTGCCCCCCTGCCGCTCAAGCTGACCCTGCGCGATCTGCGCGACCCGGCGGCGCTGCGCGCCCTGCTCAGCGGGGAGCGGGCCGCCCCCTTGCTGGACAGTGGCTTCGAGGCGCTGCGCCGCGCTGTGCAGCTTCCCGCGCTGGCCGAGGACACGCTGCGCCGCGCCGAGCGGGGCGACCTGACCGTGCGCGCCGCGCTCACCCCCGAAGCCGAGCACCAGGTCGGGCGGCTGGAACGGGGGCTGGCGCGCCTGGCCGTGGCAATGGTCTTCGCCGGGACAGCCATCAGCGGGGCAGTACTCTATGCGGCAGACGAGCAGGCGCTCGGCGCCGTCGCGTTGGGGCTGGCGGGGCTGGCGCTGCTGCGTACCCTGATCGGCTGGCGCGAGCGCTGAGCGCCGGAGAGGGACTCAATGGCTGTTGGCGGAAGTCAACCAGCGGTTGTTCGATGATTGACCCCACCCTAAATCCCTCCCCGCCAGCAGGGAGGGACTTGAGTCTGCTCCCCCTTTCTCCGCTAGCGGGGAAAGGGGGCCGGGGGGATAGGGGTCAATCAGGCCCAACCGCGCACCGATTTCCGCCCTGATGTACTCAATCCTCTTTGAGCAACTCAGCCAGCGTCTCGCAGGCCGGGCACGACTCGTCGGGGCGGACCAGCGCGTAACCCGCTGCGGGGCTGCCCTCGGCGAAGGCGCTGGCGTCCAGGCTGAACAGGATGAGCAGACGCACTCGCCCATCGGCCATGGCCTGCCCCACAGCGTCCATCAGCCAGCGTGCCTGCTGGGCCAGGGCGATGTTCTGCGCCCAGGCGTAGTCGGGCGGGAGCGGTGAGAGTCCCTCAGGGGACAGATAGCCAAAGCGCGTGAAGCACAGCGGCTTCGCTTCGCCGAAGGGGGCGGCGGCGCGCTCGCTGACGCCCGACAGGTAGTAGACCGGGCTGTCGCCGCGCGGATCGTCCGCCGTGCTCACCGGCGACACGGCCCCCAGCGTGTACTGCACCCCGATGCAATCGGCCCAGTCCGCCGCGCCGAGCGCGGCCAACTGCTGCGCGTAGGCCGCGTCGCTCTCGCCGGGGGCGGCGGGATCATCGAGCGGGCGCAGCGCTCCACTGATCACCAGCGTGTTCGGACTGGCTGTCTTGATCGCACGGTACGAGAGGGCCAGCACGCGCAGATAGTCTTCCGGGGTCATCAGCGCGTTCGGCTCGCGCCACACCTCGATCCCGTCCGGGCCGTAGGCGGCCAGCCCGCCGATGTACGCCGTGAACAGGGCCAGGTACTCGGCCCGGTCGAGGGCGGCGAACTCGTCTGCGTCGCCACTGACGCTGAGCAGCACCTTGAAGCCGTTGCCCTGCACCTGGGCGATGGTATCTCCCTGCGCGCCGGGCATTGCCCCCACGCGGAAGCGCACATCCAGCGCGATCCACTTCATGCGCATCCGCCCCGCCTGCAGCAGCGTGCGACTGAGCGCGCCAGTGTGCACCCCAACCGCGAATTCCGTGTCCAGGTCGGCAGTAGCCAGGATCGCCGGGTCCACGGTGGGCAGCGCAGCCACATCGGGCAGGGCGGCAGTGGGTCTGGACGTGGGCGAGGGCATGGCGGGCGGCAAGGGCGCGATCTCGGTCATGGTCGCCGGGGGCGTCGGCGACGGCGGAGTGCCGGTCGGCGCGGCGGTAGGCGTGGGCGTTGCCGTCGGGGTTGCTGTCGGCTCTGGAACGGTGACGGTGAGCGTTTCCGCGCCGATCAGACTCTCGCCGAGCCACACTTCGATGGTCAAGGGGCCGGGCTGTTCGCCGGCGGTGAAGGTGAATGGCTGGCCGGGCTGCCCTGCGCCGTGCGCGACGACCATCTCGCCAGAGAGCACGCGCCACTGCAGCACGAGCGGTTCTGCCGCCAGCGGACGGGCCAGACGGTAGGCGAGCACGGCGGCGTCCAGGCCGGGCGCAGCCCCAGTAGCCAACAGATCGCTGACGATCACCCCGCCCAGGTTCTGGTCGGCGGCGCGAGCCAGGCGAGCGGCCAGCGCGCGGGCGTCGGTGATCCACATCGTGCGCAGCAGAGCGCCCTGAGCGTCGCGGTAGACGAGGGCGGGGGTCTGCGCCGCCTCGTCGAAGCGCCACTCCGCCGCGACCCCGGCGGGAGAGGCCAGGCGCGCGGCGACGGTCTGGCCGGGCGCGGCCTCGCCGGATGGCTTTAGAGCCACGTCACCCAGATAGGCCAGCGCCTCCTCAAAGTCCAGCGGGACCAGCGTCCCGTCCGCCGCCGCCTCGACGCTGAGCGCGCTCAGGCCGAGCAGTAGTCTGTTGCGGCTGACCTGGGTCGCTGCCCAGTTCAGGGCGCGATCCACGTCCGCGCCCGGCGCATAGGCGGCGGGATCGAGCGGCCCCCGCACAACCAGCGCGTCGGCGACGCTTCCCAAAGCGGCCAGGTCATAACCGCCGCTGTCCCAGGCGTCGGCGCCGAGCGGGACCGGCATGGGTACAACGACTGTCAGCGTCCGGCCCGCGCGGTGCAGCGACGCAGCCATCTCGCGGGCGAAGGCGGCGAAGGCGGCACGCAAGTCGGACGCCACGCCCCGGTAATCCACCGCCACTCCGGCGTGTCCGGGGTCGGCCAGGACGAAGGCGGCGATCTGCCGGACGTGTTCGGCGCGCAGTGCTGGATTCTCCAGAAGGGCGCGCACCGTTGCGGTATCGAGCACAGCGGGGTCAACGAAGTTCTGAGCGTAGGGCACCACGGCGTAGCCCTGGTTGGTCGTGTAGCCAGGGGCCAGCACAACATCGAGCGCGCCAGAGAGTGTGGGGCGCAGCCGCCCCGGCAGAATCGTCGGGTTGGCGGCCAGTACATCCGCGTCCAACGTGTCCTGCAAACCCAGCACCAGCCCCACCTGGCGCCCTTCGCCCATCTCGCGCAGCAGCGCCACGCAGCGGGGCAGATAGGACAGCGTGGCGCTCACCACACCGGCTTCGTTCGCCCCGCTCGCCAGGTACTCCCACACGTTGGCGGTTGCATTCCAGGCGTGCAGGGCCGGCGTATCCGGCGATGCAACCGCCGGCAAGGTCGCGACGCTGACGGTGAGGCTCGCAGGCGGTGCGCCCCCTTGGCTGAGACTGTAGATGGCGCTGGCCAGCGCGTGGTTAGGCGGCAGATCGGCGGGGCAATGCCAGCCGCGCACCGGGAAACGCCCGGCCAGGTAGTCCGCCGGCGTCAGCAGGGTGATCTGTATATCGAAAGGGGCACTCAGCACGTCCGGTTCGGCAGCGATCGCCAGTCCATCAAGCTCCAGGCGTGGCGACTCCGCCGCCAGTGTGAGCCGGTCGGAGACCAACGGCGTGCCGGGGGGCGCGCCGCTCCTGCCGCCCAGGATGTCCTCCGCGATCTCCGCCACGTCAAGCAGCGAGAAGGGGGGCAGCAGCAGCGCGACCAGGAAGAGCGGCATGGCCAGGGCGATGCCGATCAGCGCAGCGCGCGCGTAGCCCTGCTGTTGCCTGCGGCGACGCGAGCGCTTTGGCCGCGGCGGGACAGGGGGCGGCGCGGTCTCTTGCTCGCCGGCGAACTGCGGTGCCACCGTCGTGACCGGCAGGCGACGCGCCGAAGGCGGCGGCGCGGGCCGCTTGTGGCGCTCCGGCGGCGGTCGGCGTGCCGGCTCGCCAGGTGTGGGGCGATCTTCGGGTGGATTGGCGCTCATGCGCGCAGTCTCTCAGCAGGTAGGCGCAACAGGCGATGGGCTTGCGCCGCCCCGGCTCTCCGCTCAGCGCTCGGCCAGAGCGTCACAGGCCGGGCAACCGCCGCCAGGCCGGATGATGGCATAACCGGCCATCGGGTCGCCGTCGTAATTGGTGAAGTCCACATTCCAGATGATCACCAGGCGGACGCGCCCGCTGCTGCGGGCCAGGCGCACGGCGTCGGCCAGCCAGCGCGCCTGCTCGGCCACACTCGTCTCCGCGCCCCAGCCGTACGCGCTGGGCAGCGGCCCGTAACCCTCCGGCGACACGTAGCCCAGTTCGGTGAAGCATACCGGGCGCGCCCCGCCGAAAGCGTTATAGTACGTGTTGACCATGCCCCAGAAGTAGCGCGTGTAGGAGTCGTGCGCACGCGGGTCGCCGGATGTCTGAGTGGGGCTGACGATGCCCTCGTTGTAGTGCACGCCGATGCAGTCCATGTAGCTCGCGGCCCCCGCCACGGCCATGCCGCGCACATAGCGGTCGTCGTTCCACACCGCCGCCGTGCCAAAATGCCCTTCCGCGCCGGTGGGCGCGGGCGCGCCGCTAATCACGGCGACGTTGGGGTTGGCGCTCTTGATGGCGTTGTAGGCCAGGGCCAGAAGCTGTGTGTAGCTGGCTGGGTCAATGTGACCATTCGCCCATTCGCGGTCAATGTTCTGCTCGTTCCACACTTCGATCGCGTCCGGGCCGAGCGCGGCGACCTCGCCGACGAAGCGCGCGTAGTCCTCGAAGTAGCCGGGCTGGATCACGTCGCTGGCGCTGCCGACGATGCCCAGCAGCACCTTGAAGCCGTTGGCGTGGGCCTGGTTAATCGCGCCAGCGGCCACGCTGCCCGGCGTCCCGCGCACATAGCGAATCTGCCGCTTGACCCAGGTCATGCCCGCATAGCGCATCAGATCGGGGCGGGCGAAGCTGTCCACATGTCCGCCGTAGCCAAAGCCGGTCAGACCCGCTTCCCCGGCGACCGGTGCAGGCACCGCGCCGACGGCGGGCACTGTCTCCCCGGGGGCCGGCGCGGCAATCTCGCTGACAATGGTTGTCACCAGCGGCAGCCCGCTCACGTCGCCAGACAGGAGGCGGACGAAGCTGCCATACGCCCAGCCGTCCTGCCCGTTCACGGTGATGAAGACCCATTCCAGCGACCCGTCACGGCCCCTGGCCAGGGCCGCCCCGCCCGGCGCCAGCGTGGTGATCACCCGGTAGCCCGTGCCCGGCCCGGTACGCAGATTGACATCGGCGGAGACCTGCGCGGGAATGCCCGTCCCTTCCGGGAAGCCGCCGGCTGCGGGTGGCGACTCTGGCGCGGGCGCTTCCGGCGCGGCACCTTCACCCGGCGTGCCTGGCGCAGGGCGGACCGGCAGGGCGTTGAGGTCCAGCTCTGGGCGCACGTCCAAGTAGTCCGACAGCAGCCAGCCCTCGGCGCCGTCAGCAGCGCGGGCATACAGCCACAGGCCATTGGCGGGGATGTCGTCGCGCGCCACCACGGCCAGCGCCGCGCCGCGCACCAATGCAGTCACCACCGTGTATTGGGTGCCGGGGCCAGAGCGCATGTTGAGCCGGTCGGGGATAACAGTTACATCCGGGCTGGACTGAGCGCGCGCCGGACTGAGTCTGGTGCCCGTGAGCGCCAGGGCCAGGGCGACCAGCGCCGCTAGCAGGGTGACCGCCAGGGAACGAGCAGGCATGGATGTCTCTCCGCGTGAATGGAGCCAGGCGTAACCGCGTGCTGGTAGAAGTGCCGCTAATAATCTGCCCGCAGGATGCGGGAAGTGTAGCACGCGGGATCGGGCTGTGCAAGGCAGGCGCTGGTGTTCAGTGATCGTTGTTCAGTTATCGGTTATTTTCAGGGGCAGGTTCTCGGTTGATTGGGTGTCAGTTGCCGCCGCATTGCGAGACGCCGTCCTGATCACTGACGACTGACCACCGCTCTCTTTTCTCTGCTTCGCGCCCAAACTCGTGTTACACTGGGCGGCAGCGGCAGACGGAGCGAGAGAGAGATGAGAAGCCACCTGGAAAAGTCATATGGCGTTGGGCCGCTGGCTGTCCCCCCACCCCAAATCCCTCCCCCACAAGGGGAGAGGGGCTTGGAGTCCTCCATTTTCTCCCTTCCCCCACGAGGGGGGAAGGGCCGGGGATGGGGGGCATGTCTCATATGGCCTCTGAAGCGTCTGAGATGGGAACGATGGGGGGCGGGCGTATTGCTGGCACTGGCGCTGCTGGCTGGGCTGACCCCTCACAGCACGCCAGCCGCCGCCCAGGAACCGGACCCGCACAGGATCAGCTACGGCGACACGGTGACCGGCACCCTGGGCGACGACCAGTACGAGCAGCGCTGGACGTTCAGCGGGCGGCGCGGCGAGCTGGTCCGTGTCGTGATGGGACGCGCCATAGACGCGCCCGGCGGCCTGGACGGATACCTGCTGCTGCTGGGGCCAGACGGCAGCGTGCTGCTCGAAATGGATGACAGCGGCGACTCGGTCATGCCGGTCATCGAGGAATACGAACTGCCCGCCGACGGAGTCTACACGCTGGTGGCCACGCGCTTCGGCTTCGCCAACGGCTATTCCGTCGGCGAGTACTCGCTCACCCTGGCGCAGGTCGGCGTGTCGCCGCCCGTCGGGGCCGTCACCGGTGGGGGAGCGCGCTGGCTGGCCCCTGGGACTCTGCCGCCACGCCTGCGCTGGCTGTCCTACAACGAGGCAGTCAGTGGCGTGTTGAGCGATGAGGACAGCGAGAACTGGTTCATCTTCCAGGGAAGCGCCGGCGACGATATCACCCTGCGCATGGTCGCGGGCGAGAGCGCGCTCGATCCCTTCTTGATCCTGACCGACAGCGCCGGGTACGAGCTGGTGCGGGCCGATGACGCGCCCGACGGCGCGCTCGACGCGGTGATCGCCGGGTTCAGCCTGCCCGCCGACGGCTCGTACCTGGTGCGCGCGACGCGCTACGGGTTTGAGCACGGCCCGTCAGCGGGTAGCTACACACTGATCATCGAGACGGAAGCGGCGCCGGTCGAGGCGGGCACGACGGTCCCAGAGCCGCTGACCCCCGGCGTGATCGCCAGCGGCGCGCTCGACTTGCAGACGGTCGCCCGGCGCTATACCCTCAGCGGCGGGGCGGGCGACCGGCTGACGGTGGTCGTGGAGCGCACGACTGGCACGCTCGACCCGGCACTGGCTCTGCGCGATCCCGGCGGATCGCTGATCGCTGCCAGCCGCGCCTGGCTCGATCCCGCCGAGGCGCGCATCAGCCGGGTTGAGCTGCCCGCTGACGGCGTCTACACACTTGAAGTGATCCTCGACGACCTGAGCGCCGCGGGCGCGTACCGGCTGGTGGCCATCGTCGCGCCGCCGTCCCCTGCTCCGCCGCCAGCCTTCGTCCCCACGCCGGGGCTGGACCTGGAAGCCGTGCTGCTGTGGACCTCCGCCGCCGACCTCGACCTGGACGCGACGGGTCCGGCGCCGGGAACGCATGAGGCGCGCGCACACGACTTCTGCGCTGGATTGGGCGCAGAGCCAGTGGAGCGCCTCACCTGGGCAGCCGGAACAGCCGCTCCCGGTCTGTACGCGATTTCCGTCCAGCACCGCCTGGACTGCACCGGCGGCGGCGAGCCGGTGCGTTTCGTGCTGGGGGTGGCGTCTGGCGGCGTGCTGTTGGACGTGATCGAGGGCGTGCTGGCCCGCGAAGGGGATGTGCACACGATGTACCTGGCGCTCCCGTAAGAGGGCACGGAATTCCCCGTGCGTGCCTTGTGAAACGCGGTATAATAGGCGCATCTGCTCAGTCATGCGGGCACCCGCCCGGAACGGGACGGGTGAACGACTATGGTTGAAGGGCGAGTCCTACTCCTCAACGGTGGCACGTGGGAGCCGCTGACCGTCGTCAGCATCCCCCGGGCGATCAACCTCCTGCTGTCCGGCAAAGCGATCGTCGTCGAAGAGTCCGGTCGATTCCTGCGCACGGTGCGCTCGCGCTTTCCGGTGCCCTCCGTCATCGCGCTGCGGCACTACATTAATGTGCCGCGCCGTCACGCCCACTGGAGCCGGCAGGGCGTGCTGACCCGTGATCTGTACACCTGTATCTACTGCGGGCTGACGGTGGGCGACGTGGTGCGCGGGCAGGTGCTGACGCGCCATGACCTGACTATTGACCACATCGTGCCGCTCTCGCGCGGGGGCAAGAATACGTGGGCCAACACGGCCTGCGCCTGCGCCGCGTGCAACCATCGCAAGGGCAACCGACTGCCCGGAGAGGCAGGCATGAAACTGCTCTGGGAGCCGAAGACTCCGCGCACCAGCTACCTGGTGCTCGAAGTGGGCAGCGGCCCCGAAGCGTGGAAGCGCTACATCGAGATCGGAACCGATCGCTGAGGCTCGGCAGTACCCTCGACGCGGACGCCCGCTCGCGCTATGATTGCCCCATTCTCCAGCGATGGCGTCGTCGCCAGCCATCCGGCCCCAAGGGAAACAGCTATCTTCATGCCCAGGCATCGCGATACGTATTACCTGCTCAGCCTCGGCTGTGCGAAGAACACCGTCGACTCGGAGTCTATGGCCGCCCTGCTCGATGGCGCCGGGCTGCGCGGCACAGCTTCGCCCGATCGCGCCGCAGTTCTGATCGTCAACACGTGCGGCTTCATCACCCCAGCCCGCGAGGAGTCGATTGGGGCGCTGCGCGAGCTGGCCGCCGACAAGCGGCCCGGCCAGTTGCTCATCGCCGCGGGGTGTCTGGCCCAGCGCGACGGGCACGAGCTGGCCCGCCTGGTGCCGGGGCTGGACGGGGTGATCGGCACGCGGCGCTGGATGGACATCGTGGACGTCGTGCGCCGGCTGCGCGCGGAGGCCCACCCCCAGCCGCTTTACCATTTGCCGGACGAGGCGCGCACCGTCGGTCTCGACGAGCGCGGAGTCAGCCGCGTCGCTGTGCAGGGGGCGAGCGCCTACCTCAAGATCGCTGATGGCTGCCGCCGCCCCTGCGCTTTCTGCACCCTCCCCGCCATCAAAGGGACCGCCGTCAGCCGGCCCGCCGAGCGCATCGTCGCCGAGGCGCGCGCCCTGCGCGACCGCGGCGTGCAAGAGTTGATCCTGATCGCCCAGGACACCACCGACTACGGCCACGACCTGGGGCTGAGCGATGGGCTGGCCGGCCTGCTGGAAGAGATCGTCGCCGCCGTGCCAGATCTGCCGTGGCTGCGCGTCATGTACGCTTACCCTGGTTGCGTCAGCGACCGGCTGATCGCCACCATGGCCGCCCACCCGCAAATCCTGCCCTATCTGGACATCCCCCTCCAGCACGCTGACCCCCGCACCCTGCGGCGCATGCGCCGCCCCGCCAATGTGGATTGGGTGCGCTCGACTGTCGCCAGGATGCGCGCCGCCCTGCCCGATCTCGCCATCCGCACGACGTTCATCGTCGGCTATCCCGGCGAGACGGACGATGAGTTCGAGACGCTGCTGTGCTTCGTTGAGGAGATGCGCTTCGACCGCGTGGGCTGCTTCCCCTACAGCTTCGAGCCGGGCACGCCCTCGGCCACCCTGCCCGGTCAGGTGGACGAAGACGCGAAGATCGCGCGCCGCGACCTGCTGATGAGCGTCCAGCAGCCGATCAGCCTGGCCCGCAACCAGGCGTTCGTTGGGCAGACGCTCGATGTGCTGGTCGAGGGCAAAGCCGAGGCCACGGACGAAGACGGGCGTCCTGCCGGCCAGATGATCACCCTGGCCCGCTCGTACCGCGATGCGCCGGAGATTGACGGCTACGTGCTGGTAGAAGGTGAGTTGGCGGAGGGAGAGATTGTGCCGGTGCGCGTGACGGGGGCGCTGGTTTACGACCTGATCGCCTCGCCAGACCTCGCGCCGCAGCAAGTCATCGCGCCAGGGACAGTTCTCAAGCCGGGCAACGAGCGCTCTGGCTGACTATGCTGACGTGTTGACGGGCAGGACCGGCTTCTCGCTCGGAGCGGCAGCAGCAGGCAGCGTGAACCAGAACGTGCTGCCGGCACCGACTTCGCTCTCGACGCCAATCGTGCCATTGAGCTTGTGCACGATGCGCTGAGCGATGGTCAGCCCCATGCCAAAGCCCTCAACATCCTGTCTGAGACGGGTCAGCGGCACGAACAGCCGTGTCTGATCGTGAGGGGTAATGCCGACCCCGTTGTCCTGCACTTCGTAGCGCACTGTGCCGCTCTCCGGCTGCGGCACCGCGCGCACGGCGACCCGCGGGGTGGGATTGTCGGGGGCTATGTACTTGATCGCGTTGTCAAACAAGATGGCGAAGATCTCCTCCACCCAGGGGCCGTAGGCTTGCGCTGGCGGCATGTCCGTGGCGATCGTGAGTTCCACCGAACGGTCGGCAATCGCTTTCTGCAACCGGTCGCGCGCAGCGGCGGCACAGCGCCCGATATTCACTTCGACAATCGTCTCCGACGCATCGCACAACTGCGCGAACAGCAGCAAGCTGGTGATCATGCCGCTCATGGTCAGCGCCGTCCGCTCGATGATCTGGGCCATCTCGCAGATCTCGGGCTGGGCCGCGCAGTCGAGGTCTGCCGTGATCAGGCCAGCATAGCCCAGTATCAGGCTGAGCGGGGTTTTCAGGTTGTGGGCGACGGTATGGCTGAACAGGTCTAGCTCGGCATTGCGCAGCTCCAGCTCGCTGGCATAGTGTCGGATCAGTTCCTCCGCCTTGCGCCGCTCGGTGATATCGTGGAGGACGACCAGTCGCCCATGCTCACGCCTGTCACCGTTGACCAGGGCGGACACGTGCACGTCATACCACCGCGGCTCTCCGTCCACGCCGACGGTCACCGTACCTGAGTCCGGCGCGCCGTTCGACGCTCCGACGAGCGGCGCAGCCAGAGGGCCGAGCGCCTCGGTGACGGGTTGACCAACGCTGTGTTCCTCAACACAACCCAACACGCGCTGCGCGGCTTTGTTCAGGTCCACGACGCGGTCGAGCGCGTCAAGCACGATCACCGGGTCGCCCATGTTCTCGATCAGCATGTCGCGGGCAATGGGCACCACATCGAACAGGCGGAACCGGATCAGGTTGGTTGCCAGGGCCAGGCTGGTCAGTGAGAAAGCGAACGGTGTGGGGTCAATGGGGCCAAACAGCTCAATCCCGGAGATATACAGCGCATTGCCAGCCAGCGGCATGAGCAGCGCGATGAGAATCAGGCGCACCTGGCGGCGATACAGCCCCCGTCCCGTGCGCAGCATGACCTCTAGCAATAACCAGACACCCGCCAGAAAAGCGGCGTAGGCAATCAGCGAGTGGGCCCAGAACGCCGGGCCGACTTGGCTGATCGTGACCACGTAGCCACCTGCATCGCGCAGGCCGATGTCGTACCACATCAGTCCATGCGCGCCGGTGGTCCACATCAGCGCGGTGAACAGCAGCGGCGGCAGCGCCAGCAGCAGATACACAGGCCGGGTCAGCCAGCGCGCGCGCCCGCTATAGGTCAGCGCAAAAGCCAGCCACAACGGAGAAACGCTAGTCACCCCCAGGTACTTGACCCGCGCCCAGAAGAACTGCGTCTTCAGATCGGCGCCCGCAAGCTGCAACGCATAGGCGAACGACCAGAAGGCGATGGCCAGCATCAGCAGAGTCAGCGGCGCAGCGCCGGGAGTCGCGCGCCGCTGCCAGACCAGCGCCGCCAGCACAAGGAGCACGAGCGCCGATGCTAGGAGTGGTAACGTGAAAGGAGTGTATTGCCAGTGCACCGTCAGATTCCGCCAGTGAGTCTTTGCAGGCTCGATAGACCTCTACGCCCATAAGCCTTTACGTCCGGCTGTTGACTTCAATTATAAGTCAACCCTGCGTCAATAATGGGTCACCGGAGGGGTTTGAGGGCATTTTCCATGAGAAATTCACAGAGCGGGGCCGGCTCAAGGGGAACTGGGAGCCGGCCTGGTGTCGGCAGGCAGCACGGCCCACATGCCGCTGAGCACCTCGCGCTGCTCGTCGAACCCGTAACGCCGGTAGAAGGGAACAGCCGCTTGCGTGGCGAACAGACCGACAAAAGGCTCGTGCGGGGCATGAGTCTTGATCCAGCGCAGGACGTGATCCATGATCAACCGTCCGATGCCCTGGCCCTGGTGCGCGGGCTGCACGGCGAAGTCCTGCACGTAGAAGAACTTGCCGCCGTCGCCGCCGACGCGGGCCATGCCGACGACTTCACCCTCGTAGAGGGCGACCACGCCCAGCAGCGAGTAGCGCAGCGCCTGTTCAGCGGCAGGGGGCGCATAGGGCGTCCAGCCGACAGCCCCGAACAACGCGCGGTGCTCCGCTACAGTTGGCATGCGCTCGACGATCTCACAGGCACTGGAGAGCATGGCAGACTCCTCGGCTGGAGACTCGGGCGGCTCGCTGGATGCCGGGGAATCACCCCCGCAGCAGGGGCGTCACGTCGCGGTCGAGCATCTCGCGGGTGATCGCGCCGGGCCGCCACATGGTAACCAGCGTCCCTTGCGGGCCGATCAGGAACGAGCTGGGCAGCCCTGCGCCGCCATACTGCTGGTAGCAAGCTGTCTGCTCTGTTTGCGGCGCGCGCGACGCGCAGGCTGAGCCATAAGTCACCGTCCTCTGTGCGTAGCTGCTTGCCTGTGGACACCTGGTTGGATGCGCGCTCCCGGCGCGCGGTCGAGCGGCGGTTCCCTCATCTGGCGCGGAGCGCGCCAGGCTGCCGCTCGCGCGGCCATACAGCCCAGGCATGCATATACAGGTGCTAGCAATGCGCTTAAGGCCATTGACAGGCCGGGCGGGGTATGGTAGACTAGTGGGACTGACTGGGGGTTCGCGGGACAAGCGCGCCCTTCGGCACCTTGCGCAAGGGTGACCAGCCCCGGGCAAGGATCGAGCATCAGCCAGATGCTCAACCGAACAACAGCGGAAAGGCAAACGTAATGTTACCCGGCTCGTCTATGACGACCAGCGAATTGAATAGCGCGGACGAACCCCCCGGCGACGAACGTTGCGCCGCCCTGGGGTCTGGTTTCGAACAACCGAGAGTCCAACTGTATTCGCACCATGCGCTGGCTTGCGCTGCTGTGCCGGTCATTACCAGCGCCGCGTTCTGCGGAATAAGGTCCCATGCGTACCGTGGGGCGGAGAGCTGCCTATAGGAGCAGCGTCCGCACCAAGGTTGCGACCCCTCACCGGGGCGTGGGACCACCTGCAAAGGTTCCACGCCCCGGTTTTGCGTTTGATCGCCAGGCGACGCACCTGGAGGGGATCGGCCAATCCTGGCTGCCACTGCCTGAAGTGCCACAAGGGAGGTGCGAGGATGGTACAAATCACTCACCCCAACATCCGGACGATGCGCGTCGCGCGGTGCCGGGCCGTTGCCGGTCAGGTGAGCGCAATCCTCGCCGCCGGCCTCAGGGCCAGCGCTGGCGCGCACCGGCTGACGAGCGAGGGAGGAACATGGCAGGCGAGTACGTAAGGTTCCCTGCCGAGCCGTGCAGCGCACGGACCGCCTCGCAGCCGCTCCCCCAGGCAGTGTGCACACCGTCGGGGGGTGGCGGATGCCACTCAACCGAACTGACACGTGACGAGCGACAAGGACATTGGCCCCGCCAGTAATGGAAAGACACAGGCGCTGCGACAGGGTGAACGCGAGAGGATAAGGTAACGTCGCCCGCCTGACGGAACACACAGGGGCTTCAGCATTACCAAAGCGAGAGCAACGACCGCCGCAGGGAATGGACGGGCAAACTGAGCGGTCTGTGTGGGAAGCCGTGTGCGGAGAGACAATGGGTGTTGGCTCCTTCCCACACAGACCGCACTCCCTGCGGCATACGGCGCGCGGCCCACGAGCCGCGTTCGCCCGTCCACATCGTCCGGCAGGTCGCAGTTGTGCCCTGAGTGAGGAGAGCCTGACTCATAGGGAGTACGGACTAGAATTCAGCGTTCACATAGACATCATGGAATTCGGCCTGGTTGGGCTGCTGGGCTTCATGCCGATCAGCGTCATTCAGTGGACACACCGGCAACGGCGTAAGCGCGACGTGCCCCCTTACCCGGCCCGGTCTAGCTGGCGGCGATCACGGCAAGGCTGACCTTGCTCATCACCGCGATGACTAACTGGATGCCAGAGTTGTCGGGGCGTATTGATGCAGTTTGACAAGTGAATGCGGCTATCGTGCCGGGCACGCGGGCGCTGCTCTGCTGCGCCATGGTATACCTCACCCCCAGCCTCGCTACGCTCGGCTTGCCCCCTCTCCAACGTGGAGAGGGGGCGGCGAGGCCCGCGTCAGCGGGCCGAGCGGGGGTGAGGTAAAGTGAAGCGCCGCACGAGGAATACGTATGGACGCGAGCACAATTCTGCAACTGGGCTATCCGCCGGGCAAAGCCATCGGGCTGGCCCTGCGCGCCTACGACGCGGCCCTGGCCGAAGGGACGTCCGCCTCCGACGCGCTGGATGACCTGGCTGACGTGCTGGCCGCGCCGGAGAATTACGCGGGCGACCCGCTCTACGGCGCGCTGGCCGAGGCGCTGATCGCCATCCAGCGCCGAAGCGAGGAGTCCGCCGGCGGCTACGACCTGGGCAGCGCCGCCCCCTATCGCGTGTGGGGCGCGCAGGATATTGAGGCGGGCGCGCTGGATCAGATGAAGCGCGCTGTGCGCCTGCCTGTTGCCGTCAAGGGCGCGCTGATGCCCGACGCTCACCAGGGCTACGGCCTGCCCATCGGCGGCGTGCTGGCCACTGCCAACAGCGTCATCCCCTACGCGGTCGGCGTGGACATCGCCTGCCGGATGCGCATGACCGTCTTCAACGCCTCCCCGCAAGTTCTCGACCAGCGCCGCGAGCACTTCCGTATGGTTCTGGAGGAGCAGACTGTCTTCAGCGCAGGCGGCGAGTGGAATCCGCCGCGCCAACACGAGGTGCTGGACGACCCGGCCTGGGACGAGCACCCGCTCGCCCGCCGCTATCGCGACGTCGCCTGGCGGCAGCTTGGCACCAGCGGCTCCGGCAACCATTTCGTCGAGTTCGGCGCGCTGACCGTGCACGCAACCATTGACTCGCCACTGGGCCGCATCCCGCCGGGCACGTACCTGGCCCTGCTCAGTCACAGCGGCAGCCGTCGCTTCGGCTACGAGATGGCCGAGCATTACACGAAGGTGGCGATGGACCTGCGCGCCGCTCTGCCCAAGGACTTCCGTCACCTGGCCTGGCTGGGCCTGGACGAGGGAGCGGGCGCGGAATATTGGGCGGCCATGACCCTGGCCGGCAAGTACGCCAGCGCCAACCACGCCGTCATCCACCGCCAGATCATTGACGCGCTGCGCATCCCCGTGCTGGGCGGCATCGAGAATCACCACAACTTCGCCTGGAAGGAAGTGGTAGACGGCCAGGAAGTCATCGTCCACCGCAAGGGCGCGACGCCTGCCAGCAAGGACGCGCTCGGCGTCATCCCCGGCAGCATGAGCGCGCCCGGCTTCGTCGTGCGCGGCCTGGGCAACCCGGACTCGCTGTCCAGCGCGGCGCACGGCGCGGGCCGCCGCATGAGCCGCAAGGAAGCCTTCAGCCGCTTCGACTGGGAGGGCGTGACGCGGGCGCTGGCCGCCCAGGGCGTCGAGCTGATCTCCGGCGGGCTGGACGAAGCGCCCGACGCCTACAAGGACATCCGCCAGGTGATGGCCGACCAGGCCGACCTGGTGGTGGCCCTGGCCGAGTTCCAGCCCCGCCTGGTCAAGATGGACCCGGCGGACAGACCGCGCTACGGCGGCAGGGGCGGCGGCAAGAAGGGGCGCAAGAAGGGGCGCGGGCGGCGGTAGGCGGAACCCGGGAATCGGATGCGGTGACCGTGAGACTTCCGGAGTCTGGCAGACTTCGGAAGTCTCGTCTTTCGAGATTTGCCGCCGACCCCCCGCTGCGGGCAAAATAGAGATACGCCGCGATGCGGCGCACACCCCCGCGACCCGTTCGCGGGCGGCGCAGGGACGGAGGCGGCCATGCCCGGCGACGTATTCATCTCCTACGCGCGCGAAGACAAGGCGTTCGTGCGCCGGCTGCACCAGGCGTTGGCTGCGCAAGGTCGCGATGCCTGGGTGGACTGGGAAGACATCCCCCTCTCGGCGGACTGGTGGCGCGAGATCTGCGTCGGCATCGAAGGGGCTAATGCCTTCGTCTTCGTCATCAGCCCGGATTCGGCGCGCTCGGTGACCTGCTTCAAGGAGATTGACTACGCCACCGAGCACCACAAGCGCATCATGCCTGTGCTGCGCCGCGAGATCACCGACGAGGCCGATGAGAAACGGCTGCACCCCACCGTCAACGCTCACAACTGGATCTTCATCCGCGAAGAGGACGCTTTCGACGCCGCCTTTGCCGCGCTGGTCGAGGCACTTGACACCGACCTGGCCTATACGCGCGAGCACACGCGCCTGCTGGTGCGCGCCCGCAACTGGGAAGATCGCCAGCACGACCGCAGCCTGCTGCTGAGCGGCAACGCCCTCAAAGAAGCTGAGGCGTGGCTGGCTCAGGGATTGGCCAAAGAGCGCAACAAGCCCACTGCGCTGCATGTCGAGTACATTGCGCGCAGCCGCCACGCCCACAAGCGTCGCCAGCAGCGCAACGCCATCATCACAGCAGTGGTCAGCGTGATCGTCGCCCTGCTTGTGCTGTCGCTGATCCTGTTCGTCCGCGCCGAGGACGCCCGCCAGCAGGCCGACGCCAATGCCGAGGAAGCCGTCCTGGCCCGGCTGGCTGCCGAAGACGCGCGCAATACCTCGCAGGCCATCGGCCTGGCCGCGCAGGCCCAGCTTGAGCTGTTCGGGGCCTTTCCGGAGCGCGGCGTGCTGCTGGCCCTCGAAGCCCTGGGCCGGCTGCCTTACGTCTGGCAGGCCGACCGCGCCCTGGGCGCGGCGGTGCAGGCCAGCCGGGCGCGGCGCATCCTGGGCGCGCACACTGGGGCGGTGCTGCGCGCGGCCTGGTCGCCGGACGGGGCGCAGATCGCCACCGCCAGCGCCGATAACAGTGTCGCACTGTGGGAGGCGGCGAGCAACCCACAGCCTACCAGGCGTCTGGTCGGGCACACGGGGTCCGTCTCCAGCGTCGCCTGGTCGCCGGACGGGACGCGCATCGCCACGGGCAGTTGGGATCGCACCGCCCGCGTCTGGGACGCAGCAACCGGCAACCCGCTGCTCGCTCTGGTCGGGCACACCGACTGGGTGATTGACCTCGCCTGGTCGCCGGACGGGACGCAGATCGCCACGGCCAGCGCCGACAACACTGTGCGCCTGTGGGACGCGCTCAGCGGCGCGCCGCTGCAAACACTGAGCGGGCACACCGCCTGGGTCAATGGTATTGCCTGGTCGCCGGACGGGACGCAGCTTGCCAGCGGGAGCCACGACGGCGCTGTGCGCCTGTGGGACGCGGCCAGCGGCGCATCTCTCGCCGTGCTGGGAGGGCACAGCGCCGCCATCAACCGCGTGGTCTGGTCGCCGGACGGGACGCGCCTGGCCAGCGCGAGCAACGACGAAACGGTCATCGTCTGGGATGTGGCGACAGGCGCGCCGATCACCGTCCTGGCCGGGCACATCAGCGCGGTCATGGCGGTATCCTGGTCGCCGGATGGGACGCGGATTGCCACCGCCGGGCGCGATCGCGCGGTCTACGTGTGGGACGCCGCCAGTGGACAGCGCCTGTTCGCCGTCAGCGGCCACGCCGACGACGTGAACGATGTCGCCTGGGGGCCGGACGGATCGCGCCTGCTCACCGCCGCCGACGACGCGACTGCCCGCCTGTGGGACGCCTCGCCCGGCGACGCGCTGCACACCCTGGCTCACGGCGATTGGGTCAACGGCGCGGCATGGAACGCAGACGGATCGCGCGCCCTCACCTGGTCGCGCGATGGCACCGCCCGCCTGTGGGACGCGGCGACGGGCGCGCCCCTGCTCATCCTGAGCGGGCACAGCGGCTGGGTCAGCGGCGCGGCGTGGAGTCCGGACGAAGCGTGCCTCCTCACCTGGTCGTGGGACAACACCGCGCGCATCTGGGATGCAGCAACCGGCGCGCCCCTCTTCACCCTGGCACACGCCGGGCGCGTCAACGGCGCGCGCTGGAACGCCAGCGGGACGCGCGTCCTCACCTGGGCGAACGACGGCCAGGCGCGCGTGTGGGATGCCGCGAGCGGGACGCAGCTACTGGCCGTGACCGATCTGGTCACCGACATCACCAGCGCGGCCTGGTCGCCGGACGAGACGCGGCTGATCATCGCCGCGCGCCGCTCCGCCCGCGTGTGGGACATCAGCGGCGCGGTGCCAGAAGAAGTGCTGCTGCTGAGTGGGCACACCGGCACGGTCGAGTTCGCGGCCTGGGCAGCGGAGGGGGCGCGCCTGATCACCGCCGCCCGCGATGGCACCGTCCGCCTGTGGGATGCCGACAGTGGCGGTGAGATCATGGTATTAGCGGCACAGGGCGGCGCGGTGACGGGTGTCTTCCCTTCGCCAGACGGGGCGGCGCTGCTGACCACCGGCGACGACGGTACGGCCAGGGTGTGGGATGCGGCGACGGGCGCGCTGCGGGTGACGCTGGCCGGACACACCGATGCCGTCACCGGCGGGGCGTGGTCACCGGATGGCACGCGCATCCTCACCGCCAGCGAGGATCGCACCGCCCGCCTGTGGGACGCGGCGACCGGCAACGAGCTGCTTGTGCTCGGCGGGCACAGCGACGGCCTGCGCAGCGTCGCCTGGTCGCCAGACGGGACGCATAGCCTCACCGCCAGCAGCGACGGCACGGCGCGCCTCTGGCTGACCTGGCAGGCGACCGCCGACCTGATTGCCTACGCCAATGCCTGCTGCCGCGTCCGCGAGCTGACGGCGAGCGAGCGAGCGCAGTTTAACCTGGAGCAATGAGGGGGTTATTGGTTATTG
>JBBIHG010000060.1:0-23293 GCA_037447125.1 Chloroflexota bacterium
CACTTCGTTGTAGCAGGGGATGATGACGGATAGCTTGACGCTCACGATGGTCTCCTCAGTGTGGCTCGCTCACCCTGCGCACCGCGATTATAGCTGGCGTGGCAGCCTGAATCAACCGTGTGTTGGCCAGGTGATTCCCTGGCAGATGGATGTCATGGCTCCAGACTTCGGAAGTCTCGCTGAGCAGTCGTCCCCACTTGGCGTCAGCCGGGGGGCGGGGTAAGCTATGCGCGCGCGGCATCCTGGCAGCGTTCCCGATGCTAGCGCAGACTGCGCCGTTAGCGGAGACAGCCCAATGACCGATTTCCCTACTCTGACCATACGCGGCCTGCGCGCCGATGACTGGCTGCCGCTGCAGGCGATCTTTGCTGACGAGACTGTGCTGCGCGACACGCTCGAAGTGCCCTATGCCGGCGAAGAGCCGTTCCGCGAGCGCCTAGCCAGCCCGCCGGCGGGCACGCACACGCTGATCGCCGAGCTGGTGCTGCCCAGCGGGCGCGAACGGGTGGTCGGGCTGGCCTGGCTGCGTGTGATCGTCGCCCCCCGGCGGCGGCACACGGCCACACTGGAGATTGTCCTCCACGGTGATTATCGCACGGGCGAGATCGAAGAGGCGATTCTGCGGGCCGCGCTCGACCTGGCCGACAACTGGCTGGCCCTGCGCCGCGTTGAGGTGCGGCTCTTCGCCACCGACGACGCTCGCGCGGAAATGCTCGCTCGGCATGGCTTCGTCCGAGAGGCGGTGATGCGCCGCTACGCAGTCCGCGCTGGCGAGGTTGTAGACGGTTGGCTGTTGGCCCGGCTGCGGCCCGCTCCTGAGCAGGGTTCGATGAGGGAGGGGGATGCATGACGCGCAAGGTCACCCGAACTGATATTCTGGTGCGCGGCATCGAGGCTGACGACTGGGAGGACATTGCCGCCATCCGCGAGAGCGGGAACGTCGTCTTTCACACCCTCCAGCTTCCCTACGGCTCGCGCGACAAAATTCGCGACCGCCTGGAGAACCCCCCGGCGGACATGATGGGAGTGGTGGCGGTGGTCGGTGGGATCGTCGTCGGGCAGCTCGGACTGCACACGTTCAGCGGACGGCGGGCGCACGCCGCCGGGTTGGGCATGATGGTGCACGGCGACTACCAGCATTGCGGCGTGGGCACGGCGCTGATGGAGGCGGCGGTGGAACTCGCCGAGCGCTGGATGGGCATCACCCGCCTGGAACTGGAAGTATACACTGACAATGCCGCCGGAATCGCGCTGTACAGGAAGTTCGGCTTTGAGGTCGAGGGCACGCTGCGCGAGTACGCCCTGCGCGACGGGCAGTATGCGGACGCCTATCTGCTGGCCCGCGTGCGCGAATGAAACTCCTCCCGCGAAAGAGCAGGCGCGGCGCATGAGCGCGCACCACCCCTCCAGCCTGGCCGCAGCGCGCGGCGAGCCGAGTTACGTCTGGCGCGACGGCCAGGAGCGCCGCCTGCGCATGATCGGCCACTGGACGAGACTGCCCGGCGCGTGGGTGTTGGAGGCTGGCTGCGGCGTCGGCGCGTATAGCAGCCAGATTCGCCGCCGCTACTCGCTGTTCGTCGAAGCGTTCGACCTGGAGATCGAGCGCGTGCGCCAGGCGCGCGCCGACACGCCCCACGCGCTCGTCGCCGCCGCCGAGCACCTGCCATACCGTGCCAATCTGTTCGACATCATCCTCTCCAACGAGGTGATCGAGCACGTGGCCGACGACCGCCGCGCTGTGGCCGAGATGGTCCGCGTGCTCAAGCCGGGCGGGCGGATCGTGCTCTTCTGCCCCAACCGCTGGTATCCGGTCGAGCAGCACGGGCACTTCTGGCGCGGCCAATACCACTTCGGCAACACGCCGCTGATCAACTACCTGCCCGATCGCTGGCGCAACTGGCTCGCTCCGCACGTGCGCACCTACACGGCGCGCAGCGTGCGCCGCCTGTTCGATGGGCTGCCGGTGCGCATTGTCCATCACGGGCGCATCTTCGGCGGCTACGACAACATCATCTACCGCTACCCGCACCTGGGCCGCTGGCTGCGCGACACGCTGTACCTGCTGGAGCGGACTCCGCTGCGCGTGCTGGCGCTATCGCACCTGCTGGTCATCGAGAAGACCGGGTGAGGGGGATTCCGGATTGCGGATTGCGAATTTCGAAATTCGGATTGAAAGGCTTTACTTACGCGCGGCGCAAGGGCGGATGGGCATTTCACCCGATCGGATCGGTGGACTTCACCAGGCGCAGCCCTCGCGCGGCATAGTCCGCCAGGGTGGACTCGGCCAGCGCGTCGAAGTCAATCTCCGGGTGGGCGACTGAGGACATGCAGTCGGTCAGCACGCGCCACTTAGCGATCTCGTCCGGGCGATCCTGGTAGGCGCGCGTGACCGAGGCCAGCGTCTCCAGCACGCAGTGACTCTTGGCCTGCCCCGCCACGTAGACCAGATCGTAGCTAGCCAGCGTCGCCAGGAAGGCCGTGTTCAGCCCGCCCTCCGGGTGATCCGGCACCTTGACCTCCGGCTCCAGCAGCGAGTAATGCTCCGTCTTGGGCAGCGACCCTTTGGGCACGAAGCGGGGCTGCGCCCTGCGCGCGGCGCTGTGGTAGGCGATGGCCTCGTACAGCGCCGGGGTGATGGCGTGGCCGGGCGTGCCAATCAGCGTGTGGTAGGGCCAGATCATGAGCAGCTTCTTGGCGCTGACCTCCAGCGCCCGCACGTACTCGCGCGACCATTCCGGCTCGTAGATGGGCTGCCAGCGCCCGGCCTCCACGTCGGCGGCGCTGATGGTGGTGAATGGCGACGGATGCTGCCCCGAAGGGTCGCGCCACCACGTGGCGAAGAAGATCTGCGTGGGCAGGTGGCTATCCAGCGACGCGCTGATCGTCGTGATCTCAGCCGCGTGGCGGTAAATCCAGGCGACCGTGCGCCGCGTGTCGTCAACGGCGCCGGGCACGCTCAGCGCGCCGTCGGGGTGGATGAAATCCACTTGCGGGTCTACCAGCAGCAGGATCACGCGGCGGGTGTCGCCTGCGGCGGGCGGCAGCCCGGCGGCCAACCCAGCGGCGATGGCGGCGGGAGTATCTGGCGGGGCCAGCGTTCCGACCTTGGCGGGGTTGTAGAAAGAGGGATGGGTGTTCATGGGGTGCTCCAATCTGAGATTCCGTGCGGGGCAGTGCGCTCAGTGCATCACGTGCCGGTAGACGGCCAGCGTCTCGCGGGCAGCGCGCTGCCACGAGAAGCGGGCGGCGCGCTCCGGGCCGGCGGCGGCCATCTGCGCGCGCAGCGCGTCATTGCCCAGCACCAGGCCGATGGCATCGGTCATCTGCTGGACGTCGTATGGGTTGAAGTAATGGGCCACGTCTGCGCCCAGCTCCGGCATACTCGATTCGCGGCTGCTGACGACCGGCGCGCCGCAGGCCATCGCTTCCAGCACTGGTAGCCCGGCCCCTTCGTACAGCGAGGCCATCACGTAGACAGTCGCCGCGCGGAAGACGGCAGGCAGGTCTTCGTCGGGCACATAGCCGGGCAGCAGCACAGCGTCTTGCAGCCCCAGCTCTTGCACGCGGGCGAAGAACTGCCCGGTCATCCAGCCTTTCGCCCCGACGACGACCAGCCCCAGGCGCGGATCATCGCGGCGCAGGCGGCTCAGTGCTTCAACCAGGCGGGTCAGGTTCTTGCGCGGCTCGATGGTGCCCACTGCCAGCAGGAACCGCTGCGGCAGCCCGTACTTGGCCCGCACGCGGGCGACTTCGCTCTGCGACACCACGCGAAAATGGGGGGCGGCGGCCTCGTGGACGACGGTGATCTTGCGGTCGGGCGTGTGGTAGTGGCGGATCAGGTCGTTCTTGGTCGCCTGTGAGACCACGATGATCGCGTCCGCCCGGCGCACGAAGAGCGGCATAGCGGCGTTGAGGTACCAGTAGTTCAGCCGCCTGTGGTGTTGCGGGAACAGTTTGTAGATCAGGTCGTGGACGGTCAGCACCGTGGGCACGCCGCGCAGCGGCAGTAGTAGATGCTCGGTGGCGTGGAACAGAGTCGCGTCGGGCACCATGCGCCGGAACGACAGACGCCCCAACTGGCCCAGCCAGACCAGCATCCGCCAGGGCTTGTAGCCCAATCCGATTGAGCGCTGGGGGACGTGCTCCCATTCGGGGAAGGCCCGCGCCTGGGCGGTGCGATTGAAGAACAGGGTGGGGGGCGCGTCCATCTCGGCGATGAGCGCGTTGGCCAGCGAGTGGGCGTAACGCCCCAGCCCGGCGCGGCTGTTGACTGCCGCCGAAACGTCCAGGGTGATGGTCACCGGTCAGCGTCTCCTTGGGCGCGGCGCAGCGGGCGCTCGCGGTGAGTGAGCACAGCCCAGACGAAACGGGGGAGCCGCAGCATCCGTCGCCAGCGCCAGGGCTGGCGCACCAGCCGGTACAGCCATTCGAGGGCCAGACGGCGCATCCAGCGCGGGGCGCGCGGCACCACCCCGGCGATGAAGTCGAACGTGCCGCCGACGCCCATCGCCACTGCAACTGACAGCCGGTCGCGGTTGCGGGCGATCCACACGTCCTGGCGCGGCGCGCCATAGGCAACGAGCAGGATGTGCGCGCCGCTGGCATTGACGCGGGCGACGATGTCCTCTTGCTCTTGGGGGGCAGGGCTGCCCGCGTAAGTTCCGGCGATGAGCAGGCCAGGGTTTTCGGCGACCAGTCGGGCGGCGACTCGCTCGGCCACGCCAGGGGTCGCCCCCAGCAAGAACAGCTTCCAGCCGCGCGCGGCGGCCCTCCGGGCGATCAGTGGCACGCCGTCCGAGCCAGTGACGCGCTCCGGCAGGCGATGGCCCAGGAAGCGCGCGGCCAGCAGCAGCCCTACACCATCGGCCACGCACAGGTCGGCCTTGTGCAGAACGCGCATAAAGGCGGGATCGTCCTGGGCGATCATGACGAATTCGGGGCTGACCGTGCAGATCTGGTGGGCGCGGTCGCCCCGCGCGATCCACTCTTCTATCTGTGCCAGCAGGCTGTCAAACGTGGCCACATCTACGGGCACGCCGACGATGAACAGCCGCTGCGCGCGCGGACTTTCGGTGGTCAATGGCCCCCCAAGTTGATACTCATCCGGCCCGCTGCTGAGCGAATTCTACCCCGCCGGGCGGTTTTTCGGTAGCGTGCGCGCGGAACTGCTTTCGGCTACAATAGCAGCAGGAGGAGGAGCAGCATGGCCGACGAGCGCGAATTCCATGACGGCTACGATGGGGTGGACGGTGCAGCGCCAGACTTCCCTCACGATGAGACGCTGGCCCCTGGGGAGGTCCCGCTTCGCCCGGCTGCGGATTTCGACCAGGCGCTTGAGGCGCTGGAAGCGTACGCGGGCGAGGACGATGCCTACTGGTTGGATCGGGGCGGGGGCGCGCTCGATGATGTCCTGGCCGCCCTGCCAGATGAGCCAGTCCTGCCCGACGAACCGCTCCTGGCGGAGGAGGTGCTGGTGGCCCCCCCTCCTGTTGAGGCTCAGGCTGAACGTGCGGAGCCGGGGCGCAGCGAAGCTGCTCCTGATGCTCTCGATCTGGCCGAGCGGCTGCGTCCGCCGCGCGCCCAGGGGTTCCGCCGCCGCCTGCGCAACCAGGTAGGCATGTTGCCGTTGGCCCTGCTGCTGATCGCGCTCGGCGCGTACCCGCTGATTCGCGAACACAAGCTGGCCGAGGTGCCCGACCTGTCAGCGCCCGCCCTGGCCGCGATTGCCGTGCTCGGCGTGGGCTTCACTTTCATCTTCCACGCGCTGATGTTCGGGCGGCGCGAGCGCGGCCTGCTGTTCCTGGGTCTGTACGTTTGGGTCACCGCTGGCGTCATCGCCGCGATCGTCTACGGCATTGACTCCCAGCCTGACGCGCGCGAATGGTGGCCCGCGCTGCTGGGGTCGCTCGGCCTCACGCTGCTGCTCACTTTCCTGCTAGAGCGTGGCCACGATGCCCGGCTGGTGTTGCTGGCGGTGCTGATGACGGTCGCTGGTGTCGTGGCCTATTGGGTGACGAGTGGCGAAGCTGACCAGCAGCTTGTGGATGACGCAGCCGACTACTGGCCGCTGCTGCTGGCTGTGTTGGGGGTAGGGCTGCTGCCGGCGGCCTTCCGGCGCCGCGCGAGGTGAGCGATGCGGCCGCTGACCATCGCCGTTGACGCCAGCCAGACTACGCGCGCCCGGCGCACCGGCACCGAGAACTACGCCCTGCAGCTTATCCGCGCCTTGATTGCGCTGGAGTCGCCGCACCGCTTTGTGCTGTACTTCCGCGACGCGCCCCCGCCTGATCTGTTCCCGGCGGGGCCGCGCGTCGGGCAGTGTGTGTCGCCCTGGCCGCGCGCCTGGACGCACACCCGCCTGGCACTGGGCCTGGCGCGCACCCGCCCGGACGTGACTTTCGTCCCGGCTCACACGCTGCCGCTGTGGTTCCCCGGCCCGGCGGTCGTCACTGTCCACGACCTGGGCTATGTCTACTTCCCCGAAGCGCACAGCGCCCTGGCCCGGCGCTACCTGGCCTGGTCCACACAGCACAGCGTCCGCCGGGCGGCGCGCATCATCGCCGACTCGCTGGCGACGGCTCGCGATATCGCCGCCCACTACCGCGTGCCTGAGGATCGCCTCGCCCTTGTCTATCCGGGTGTGGACGCGGCGCTCATGCCCGTCAGCGATCCGGGGCGGTTGACGGCGGTGCGCGCGCGCTACAGGCTCCCGGCGCGCTACCTGCTGTTCGTCGGCACGCTTCAGCCGCGCAAGAACATCGCGCGCATCGTGCAGGCCTATGCGCGCTGGCGCGAGGCGAGCGGGCAGGGCGACGTGGCGCTCGTGCTGGCCGGGCAGCAGGGCTGGCTCTACGACCCGTCCTGGACGGCGGGCGTGGCAGGCGTGATCCTGCCCGGCTATGTCGAGGACGCTGATGTGGCAGCCCTCTACAGCGGAGCGCTGGCGCTGGTCTTCCCCACGCTGCACGAAGGGTTTGGGTTCCCTGTGTTGGAAGCGATGCGCTGCGGCACGCCGGTCATCACCAGCAACACGTCGTCCTTGCCAGAAGTGGCCGGCGACGCGGCGCTGCTGGTAGACCCGCGCGACGTGGCGGCGATTGCAGCGGCGATTGGCCGCGTGGTGGATGATGAGCGCCTGCGCGCCGACCTGCTGCGGCGTGGCTTCCGGCAGGCGGAGGCGTTCACCTGGGAGCGCGCCGCCGAGCAGACTCTGCATATCTTGGAGCGCGCTGCTGCCAGCGCGTCATGATTCCGTCAGGCGAACAGAGTTTGCCAGAAGCAGGGGCCTTCTCTATAATCCCGAACGCAGGACTCTGTGCCAAGCGAGTGATAGTTAGGAAGATTGCCATGCGAAACCTGACGATCTTGATTGTGGTCGCTGCGGTGAGTCTCGCGGCGCTGGTGGGGCCGGGGCCGCTTGCGCTGGGTCCGGCGAAGGTGGCCGAGGCCAACCCCGGCACCCAGTGGAATGCCCAGTACTTCAACAATGCGTCTCTCTCTGGCAGTCCGGTGCTCACGCGCATTGACGACCGGATTGACTTCAACTGGGCGGGTGGCTCGCCCGACCCAGCGGTGCCTGCCGACAACTTCAGCGCGCGCTGGACCAAGACCGTCAACTTCCCGACGGCGGGCAAGTGGACGTTCCGCGTCGGCGCGGACGATGGCGTGCGCATGTGGATTGACGTGACGCCGCTCGTTGATCAGTGGCATGGCAACCCCGAAGGCTACCGGGTCTACGAGGTCAGCATTGACCAGCTCACGGCGGGCAATCACGATCTCAGGGTCGAGTACTACGAGGCCACTGGCAATGCCGGGGTCAAGGTCGAGTGGTGGTACGGGGGCGGCGGTGCGCCTGCCGGTGGCACGGGAACGGTCTATGGCCCGGCCAGTTGGAATGCCTCGTACTACAACAACACCGATCTCTCCGCCGCGCCGACCCTGACCCGTGTAGATGGCGACATTGCCTTCAACTGGGGCACCGGCTCGCCAGGGGGCGGCGTCAACGCGGATAATTTCAGCGCGCGCTGGACGGCTACAGTCAATATCCCGCAGACCGGGCACTGGCGTTTCCAGGTGGGCGCCGATGATGGCGTGCGCATGTGGATTGACGTGACGCAGATTCTCAACGAGTGGCACGGCAATCCCGAGGGCTACCGCACCTATGATGCCGATGTCTACGCATTGACGGCGGGCAATCACGACCTGAAGGTCGAGTACTACGAAGCGACGGGCGAGGCGCGAATCCTGGTGCGCTGGTTCCTGGTGAGCGGGACTGGCGCGGGTGGAGGCGGAGTTGCGGCCCCGCAAGTTGCGCCGCCTCCTCCACCGGTGGTGGTCAAGGCCGCCGTGACCGGATACAACGTCAACGTGCGCACCGGGCCTGGCCTCGGCTACCCGGCCATCGCTCAGGTTTTCTACCCCGATAATTACCCGGTGCTCGGCGGCGTGCCCGATCTGTCGTGGCTGCTCATTGACCTGGGCGGCGGGACCGAAGGCTGGGTCAGCAATGACTGGGTCTATCTGTTCTCGACCGATGCTGCCAAAAACAAAGATACGACCGGCGGTGGTCAGCCGGACTTCGTGGACGACATCCCGCGCATCGCGGCTGAAATCGCGCCGCCCGCGCTGCCGCCCGACGGCCCGCCGCGCCGCTTCTTGCAGGGCCAGGCGACCGACACGGTGCGGATGCGTGACGGCGCTTCGCTGCTCGCGTCGAGGATCATTGGCTCGGTGCCGCAGCGGGCTACACTCCAGATCGAGGCCCGCACGCGCAACGGCGCGTGGTACCTGGTGAACTATCAGGGTGTGCGCGGCTGGGTATCGGCACCGTATGTCACGCTGCTGGATGGAAAGGTCAGCGACCTGGTAGTCAGCACAGAGATCGTGCCTGCGCCTGCGCCGGGCGCGGTCTTCGTGCCAGGCTCCGAGACGGGCGCGGCGGTGACGGTGCGCGGACTGGCAACCGTCAACCTGATCGTGCGCAACGCGGCGAGCACCCAGGGCGCGGAGATCGGCCAGGTGGCAGCGGGCACCGAGTTCGTCGTGTTGGGTCGCAATACGAGTGGCGCCTGGTACCTGATCCCGTTCGAGGGTGGGGAGGCCTGGGTCTACTCGCCCTTCGTCAGGCTGATCGAGGGTCGCGTGCCGGATCTGTCGATCCGTTAACGCAATTCGCCACAACACGCACGCTGATAATTGCCGCCCCGCGTCTGGCATGGATGTGGGGCGGCTCTTTTGAGAGATGAGACGGCGCGATGGGCATTGACTACCTTGTTAACCTCGACTGCGCGCCCAAGCGCGCCCTGACCGTCGAGGGCCTGATGGGTCGCCTGAAAGGGCGCGACCGGGCCGAGAAGATCATCCAGCTCTACCGCGATCAGGGCGACCTGCGCCCGCCGCAGCAGATGGCCTTCGAGATGGTGCGCCGCCTGCCGGACGGCTCCGAAGATGTCGAGCTGATCGTCGTGCAGAACCTGCTCGACGCGGCGCAGGAACTCATGCCCTGGGAGCCGGAGTGTGCCCCATGCCCGGCCAACGCCGGGCGGCGGGCGTTCGGCTGCACGGGCGCGATCAACTACCCGCTCTCGGAGGCGGGCGAGCGCTGGCTGCTGGAACAGCTTCCTGACAACGAGCATCCCCTGATCTTCATGTTGCTGGGACAGGCGCTGCGCGACATGAGCTACAGCGGCGAGCACGGGGCGGTGCTGCGCGCTCAGCCGGGCGTTTTCCTGGCGAGCGCCCAGGCGCCGGTCCGCGACCTGGGTGCGCTGACCGTCAGCGGCGATCAGGTTTTCGAGATGCTGTTCCTCTCCGGCCCCATCTACCCGGCGCACGGCGCGCTGCTGCTCCAGTTCTTCGGCGCGGTGCCGCCCGATCTCGACGCGGAGGTGATGATGCAGCTTGCCGAGCCGCCGTCTCAGGCGTGGATTGACGCCCACTTGCCCTTCCTGCTCGCCTCTGATCCGCGCGACGACCCGACGATCGGTGCGCTCAAGGCGTTCTTCTATGCGCTGTATGTTGCGTACTGCCTGGGCGTCCCGCTGCTGCTGGACGTGTGAGGGGGCGCTTCCAGTTCCGGGGCGAGGCATCACCGCAGAGGCGCAGAGCGCGCGGAGAAGAACAAAGGGGCTGTGATTGTCTTTCTCCGTATCCTCTGCGTCTCTGCGGTTCAACAATTCCGTCTCCCTTGCGACGTACGCGCTGTGTAAGTCGCCCTGGGACGCCGCCCGCGGGGGCGGTATACTTGGGGCGCTGATCCGCACACAGGGGGCGATTTCGCCGGTCATGCGCCTTGAGCATCTCTCTCTGCAGAACTTCCGCAACTACGCGCGCCTGGAAGTCACGCTGCCCGACGGGCCGATTCTGCTGCACGGGGCCAACGCCCAGGGTAAGACCAGCCTGCTGGAGGCGATCTACTACCTGGCGACGGCGCGCTCGCCCTATGCGACCACCGACCGCCAGTTGATCAACTGGAGCGCGGAGCAGGATGTGTTGCCCTTCGCCAAAGTCGGGGCGCTGGTCGTCTCGGCCAGCGGGCTGTATAACCGCGTGGAGATCACACTCACTTATGCCCCGGAGAGCGCCAACGGGGCGCGTCTGAACAAAGAGATTCGCGTCAATGGGGTGGCGCGGCGGGTGATGGACTTGATCGGGCAGGTCAACGTGGTCATGTTCCTGCCGCAAGACCTGGTGCTCGTCGAAGGACCGCCCGCTGACCGCCGCCGCTACCTCAATATGACGTTGTGCCAGACCGACGCTGCCTACTGCCAGGCGCTCGCCCAGTTCGAGAAGGTGCTCGGCCAGCGCAACGCCCTGCTCAGGCGCATCGCCGATGGCGAGTCCGGACCGGACGAGATGGACTTCTGGGATGAGCAGATCACGGCGTCCGCCGGGGTGATCGTCGCCGGACGTCAGCGCCTGCTGCGCGAGCTGGAGATCAAGGCGCGGCGCGTCCACGCCGATCTGTCCGGGGGCGTCGAAGACCTGGAATTGCGCTACCAGCCGGGCTTCCTGGCCACGCCGAACAACTCCGGCCAGCTTTCGTTTGATGTGCCCGGCCTGGACCTCAACCGGCAGATCAGTGCCGCTGAAATCGCCCGGCAGTACGGCCAGCGGCTCGCTCAGATGCGCGGCGAGGAGATCGCGCGCGGGATGACACTGAGCGGCCCGCAGCGCGACGAGCTACGCCTGCTCGTCAACGGGCGCGACCTGGGGCTGTTCGGCTCGCGCGGGCAGGCGCGCACGGCGGTCATGGCCCTCAAACTGGCCGAACTGTACTGGATGCGCGACACTCTGGGCGAGTGGCCGGTCCTGTTGCTGGACGAGGTCGTCGCCGAGCTAGACAGCGACCGCCGCGCCTACCTGCTCAGCCGCATCAGCGGTGTGTCGCAGGCGCTGCTGACGACCACCGAGCCGGATATCTTCACCGACGAGTTCCTGCGCCAGGCAGCGCGCTGGCATATTCGCCAGGGGCAGATCGTCGCCGGCCCCGGATCATCGCGGTGACTACAGCGGGCGCTTGGACGGGATGCCTGGCCGCCGGGGGTACTGGGGCGGCGTGGCGGCGATCTTGTCAATGACGACCAGGTGATGCGTCTCGACTACCTGGGGGAGCTCGACCGAGATGATCCTGGCCAGCCGGCCCCCCAGGATGCGCAGCGCGTTCTGGGAGGATTGGACTTCGGCGGCGGCGTGCTCGCCCTTGAGCGCCACGCAGCGCCCCCCTACACGGCACAAGGGCAGCAGGTATTCGGCCAGCACGGGCAACGGGGCAACAGCGCGGGCGAGCGCCAGATCGAATGTCTCGCGTGTGGCCGGGTCCTGGCCGGCGTCTTCGGCACGGGCGGTGAGGATGCGCACATCGGTGAGACCGAGCAGTTCTGTGACGTGCTGCAGGAAAGCGGTCTTCTTGGCAGTCGCTTCGAGCAGCGTCAGCTCGATGAACGGGAAGACCAGACGCAGCGGCAGCCCAGGAAAGCCCGCTCCGGTTCCCACGTCAATGACGCGCATCCCCGCGGTGAAGGTGATGGCCTTCTTGAGCGAGAGCGAATCGAGGAAGTGGCGAGTGACGATGGCCTGGGGATCGGTGATGGCCGTGAGGTTGACGCGCTGGTTCCAGACCAGAAGCTGCTCGGCGTAGAGACTGAAGGCACGCTGCACGTCGCGCCCCAGTTCCAGATCGAATAGCTCGCGGCTGCTCCGGGCAAGCTGGTCGGCGGTCATTGGCCCCCGCCAGGTCGCAGGGTCGTCACGATGGTCTCTGTGGATGGCGGACGTGAGGCACAAGGGACATCCCCGCCATTATAGCAGGAAACGCGCCCCGGCAAACAGCCGTTGTGCCGCTGGGCCGCTGACGAATCAGCAGCGCGCGATGCGAACGAGCCACCAGCAGGCCGCTGTAGTAGGAGAGCATATGCGGCGACGCACATGGACGAAACTTCTTCTGGCTGGCGCTGTCTTCGCCGCCTTCATGCTCTACGCCGAGCGAGAGAACCCCACGCCGCACGTCGTCACCCCAGACGCGCCGGACACCATCCCGCCCCTGCAGGCGTCAACCGGAGGGCTGGACGATGCTGTAGAATTGCTGGCCGGGACATGCTTCGAGTATCTGCACAGCCTGGACGGCACGACTCTAGTCTGGACGGACACCGCCGATCAGACCGCCTTTTACGACGCGGCGGATGCGTCGGGGATGTGCGCCGGGCCGGTGGAACGGCCAGGTTTCGGCTTCTCCGCCCACATCGTCGCCGGGGCGATCAGCGCCGTCACCGGCTGCGACGCCGCCCACCGTTTCGTCTCGTTGGTGCAAAACGACGGGGCCAGGACGCTGACGCTGCGCCTGGCGCTGGAAGTGCGATCCGGCTGCCCCTATGAGCTGGTTGAGCCGTTCCTGGTGGCGGTGCCTCGCCCTCCGGCGGAGTATGCGATTGATGTAATCGTCAGCCGGCCTTGAGCGGCTGGTTGCCGGGCACGGTCAGGCATATAATGAGCGGCAGACGCCGGGATACGCACACCTGGGGGGTGCCGGATGCAGACCATGCCCATTGCCTGCCACGCCTGGGCCTACCACAATCTGCCGCTGGACGAAGCGGTGGGGACGATCGCGCGGCTGGGCTTCCGTTTCGTGGATCTCGGCTCTGGCCCCCATCTCGATTTCGCCCGGGCTGTGGCTGATCCTGAGCGTGAAGCGGCGGCGATCCTGTTCCTGCTCAGGCGCTTCGACCTGGCGATCACCGATCTGTACCTGATGCTGCCTCACACTAATGCCCCCGATCCCGCCCAGCGCGAGGCGCAACTCACCATGTTCGAGAGCCTGATCCCCTTCGCCGTTGCGCTGGGCACGCCCGGCATCACGGTGTCGCCAGGGATTGTGCACGCCGACGGCCCCGAGCACAGCCTGGCGCGCGCCGTGCCAGCGCTACTGCGCATGTTGAAGGCGGCGGAAGACACCGATCTGCGCGTGTCATTCGAGCCACACATGGACTCGGTGGCGCAGCGTCCGGAACAGGCGCTGCTGCTGCTGGAGGCGGTGCCCGGCCTCAGCGTGACGCTGGATCATGCGCATTTCATCTATCAGGGGATTGTCAGCCGCGAGATCGCGCCACTGCTGGAGCACGTCGCTCACGTGCATATCCGGCAAGCGCGGCGCGGCGCGCTGCAAACAGCTCATAACGAGGGCGCGCTCAACATTCCGCAGCTCCTGCAAGACCTGCTCGGCTCGGGCTATCGTGGCGCGCTGACGGTCGAGTACATGACGACCTTTGGCTGGCACCACATGCAGGCAGTCAGCATCAGCCATGAGACCGTGCGCACTCGTGATGCCCTGCGCGCCGCGCGCGCCCGCCTGCTGACACCCGTGCGCTCGCGCTGATCCCACGCTACACAGGCGTCGCCTGTTCATCAAGAGGGCAGTCCCTGCCATTGGCTGGCGAGGAACGTCTGACTGCGCCGCACCTATTCGGCTGTGCCGGAAGCAGGCCGCTCATCCGGCGGAACCCATACCGTGACGCGGAAGGGCTGTGGCTCGGTCGTGATCGCCGTACCGTCGTCGAGCGTGACGACGGCGTGCACAGTGTGCTCACCGGGTTGCAACGCCCACCAGTGATCGAAGGGCGCGCTGTGAGCAGTGGCGAGCAGCTCGTCGTCGAGCCAGTAGCTCACCTGGGCGGTGTTGGCCGGCGCGCTGACGGCCAGGCGGATGCGCTGCAAATCGGCGGGCAGGAGGGGGGTAATCCTGAAGATGGTGTACGGATCGGGGGAGAGCAGTCGCACGCGCAGATCGCGCTCGCCGACGCGCTGCGCGCCCACCGGCGGCTGGGGAATCCCCCGCCGCAGCGCCCAGTCGCGCGCTTCGGGCGGCAACACCAGGTACACGCGCTCCTCGCGCTCCTCCGGCGGCGTGGACTCGTCGGCCAGCAAGCCCGTGCGCCGATCCAGCACGAAGGGCTGGTACAGCGTGTCGTGGGTGGTGGGGGCGGTGCCCTCGATGAACCATTCCCAGAGCGTGCGCGGGCAGTAGGGGGTGAGCAGCAGCCCGGAGGTGGCGCACACTTCCGCCCGCACCAGCCCGGCGGGCACGGCGAACTCTTGCTTCGGCTGGCCGCGCAGCACGCGGCGGACGAACTCGTGCCAGATCGGGCCAGCCCCGCTGATGCCGCTCACTTCGATCATGGGTGTGTTGTCGGCGTTGCCCACCCACACGCCGACGACCAGGTTGGGCGTGTAGCCGACTGTCCAGTTGTCGCGGAAGTCGGTTGTCGTGCCGGTCTTGGCAGCAGCGGGCCGGTCTATGTTGAGCGGGCTGGCTGGGCCGAAGGACGGGATGCGCGCCTGGTTGTCGCTGAGGATGTCGGTGATCAGGTAGGTCACACGCGGGTCGAGCACGGCGTTGCGCCGGGCGGGCGGCGTCCACTCGTACAGGGTGTGTCCAGCGCGGTCGCGCACTTCGAGCAGCAGGGTCGGCTCCACCCGGTAGCCGCCATTGGCCAGCGCACCGTAGGCGGCGGTCAGGTCCAGCAGGCGTACCTCGCCGCCGCCCAGCGTCAGCGACAGGTCGAAGCGGCTGGCGTCGCCCAGTGTGGAGATGCCCAGCCGGGTCAGCAGGTGGATCAGCGCGTCCACTCCAATGTGATCCAGGGCAACGACAGCGGGGATGTTGTAGGAGGAGGCCAGCGCCTCGCGGATGAGCACCGGGCCGTGCTCCACCAGCCCGAAGTTGGCCGGGGAGTAGCTCTCCAGGCGGCGCGTGACGAAGGGCGTGCTGATGTCGAGCACCACCGTTGCTGGCGTCCAGGGATCGTCCCGTAGCGGGTCAAAGGCCGCCGCGTAGGTGAATGGCTTGAGTGCCGATCCCGGCTGGCGCGGAGCCAGCGCCGCATTGACCGCGCCGTCAATGCGCTCGTTGAAATAGTCGGGGCTGCCGAGCAGGGCCAGTACTTGGCCCGTGTGCGGATCAAGCGCGACCAGAGCGGCGTTGTGCGCGTTGTGCGGCGGCTCGCCGGCGGGCGGGTCGTTCAGCCGGCCCAGATGACGCTGCGCGGCCTCTTCGGCGGCGCGCTGCCAGGTCAGGTCGAGCGTCGTGGTCACGTCCAGTCCGCCCGCGAGCAATTCATCGGGAAACTGGCGCTGAAGTTGAGTCCACACGGCCATGACGAAGTGCGGCGCTTCGATAGGGAAGGAAGAGGCCGCGAACCGCAGCTCCTCGGCGTATGCCTGATCCGCATCCGCTTGCGCCAGATAGCCGTGTCGCACCATCAAATCGAGCACGATCCGCTGGCGCGATTTTGCCGCTCCTGGGTTGGTCAACGGGTCGTAGGCAGTGGGAGCCTGTGGCAGCCCGGTCAGCATGGCGCATTCGGCCAGTGTCAATTCGTTGGCCCCTTTGCCGAAGTAGGCACGGGCCGCCGCGCCGATGCCATAGGCCAGGTTGCCGTAGTAGGTCTGGTTGAGGTAGAGCGCCAGGATTTCGTCGCGCGAGTAGCGCTCCGTTAGCTGGAGGGCCAGCACGCTCTCGCGCAGCTTGCGGCGCAGCGTGCGCTCGGCGCGCTGCTGTGGGTCGAGCAGCAGGTTGCGCGCGACCTGCTGGGTGATCGTGCTGCCCCCAGCGACGACTTCGCCGCCGCGCACGTTGATCCACAAGGCGCGGGCGATACCCTCAACGTCCACGCCGGGATGCTGGTAGAAGTTGGCGTCTTCGGTCGCCAGCGTCGCCTGGATCAGGCACGCCGGCAGGTCGGCGAGCGCGACCACCTGGTTCACGCCCGTCTGCGGGTCGGCGATCTGGTAGAGCAGGCGGCCCCCCCGGTCGTAGATGCGCGTGCTGGGCAGGGCCATGCCCCCCTCAATGGCCTCTACGTCTGGCAGCCCGGCGAACACCCAGGCGTAGGTCGCGGCCAGCGCGCCGAGGAGGATCGCGCCCAGGAAGGTCGCGATCTTCACCCGGCGACGGCTACCCTGCCAGGCTCTCCAGGGATATGCGAGGGTTCGGCGCATGGGGCAGACTCTCTCGCTCAATTGCTACCCACCATTGTACACATCCCGCGAGGGTGAGGGGTTGACGGCTAGTGTTCGCCTTCCCTGCGCGAATCCGCTTCGTGCGGGGCGCTGGCGTCGTCTGTCCCATCAGGAAAGGACTCCGGGGGTGCGATGACCTCGAGATCGCCGTGCTCCGGGTCGTACTCGACCGTCCAGCCGGTCAGCGCGGCGTCCGGCGGCTGGGCAAAGTCGGCGAGGATTTGCGCCCAGAGCGTCCTGTCCAGGGCGACGCCGCGCAGACCGATGGGCGTCTGGACGATCAGGGTCACGTCTGCTCGCCCCCGCTTGACCTGGATGATGATGCCGGTGTATTTCATGCGGTTCTCCTCGCGCACGGCGGGGTTAGGGAGCACGGGGCGACTACTTGTCAGGCGGCAGCCAGGCCGGGTAGCGGGGCGCGTCGTCGGCGGGCGCGGGCAGCTCAGCAGCGGCAGCGGCGGCGGGGGGCGGATGCGCGGGCGAGGCCGGGGCTGGACTTCTGGGCGCAGCCGGGCTGACTGTCTCTCGCGTGTCGGTCGCGTCCTCGACCATGCGCATCGTCTCGCTCGTCAGTTGGCGGGTGGGATTCATGCGCGCTACGTCGCGGGCGCCCTGCCCAAGCTCGCGCGCTGCATCCATGATCTCTTTCCCCTCCGGGCCGATTTCCCGTTCAAGCCCGGCCAGCGTCTCGGCCCACATCTGGCGAGCTTTGCGCACGAAGCGGCCCAGATCGCGCGCCCACCTTGCCGTATTTGCCGGCCCGCCAATGATGAACAGCACCAGAGCGATGATGACCATCTCAGCCAGGCCAATCCCGAAAATCCCGTCCATTACATCCCCTTGCAGCCAGACTCAGCCATCTGCCAGTGTGCGCGCGTCAGCAGGCGCTTCTTGCGGTGTGGCCCGTCCCGCCGGTTGCTCGCGGCTGGCGACGCCAATCCCCACCAGAATCAGGGTCGCGCCGACAAGCTGCAGCGGCACCGGCCATTCCTCGAGCAGGGCCATCGCCAGCAGGCCGCTGCCGATCGGCTCCCCCAGAATGACCAGACCCACGTAAGCGGCAGGCAGATAGCCCAGGGCGTAGTTGAACGACGAGTGTCCGATGAGTTGCGGCACCAGGCCCATCAGGATCATCCACAGGTAGGCCGCGCCGGGCAGTCCGCCCACCTGCTCGCCGGACACGATCACGACCCCGACCAGGAGTAGGGCAGCCACGCCGTACACCAGCCAGATGTAGACGAGCAAGCCCCAGCGCGCGCGCAGCCGCCGCCCGATGATCAGGTACGCCGCCGCCGCGACTGCTCCGATCAGCGCCAGCCCATTGCCCAGCCACGGATCATGGCGGGTGGGCGGGTCACCTGCTGTGGCGCTGGCGGCGACCAGCACGCCGCCGCCAATGGCCAGCGCCAGCCCAATGATAGTGAAGTGCGTCAGGCGCTCGCCGAGCACGAGCGGCGCCAGCAGCGCCACCCAGAGCGGACTTGTCGTGACCAGCGTCACGCTGTTGACGACCGCCGTGTATTCCAGCGAAGTGATCCACGTGGCGAAGTGCAGCCCCAGAAAGGCCCCCGACATGATTGCCCACAGCACATCGCCGCGGCGCACAGCGCGCAGCTCGGCCAGATGGCGGCGCAGCACGATCGGCGTGAGCACCAGCGTGGCCACGCTCAGCCGCGCCGCAGCCAGCACCAGCGAAGGCGCCGACTCCTCCTGGGCGAAGCGGATGAAGATAGCCGCGAAGGAGGCGGCGACCACGCCGATGAACATGGCGGCGTACGGACGCCAGACGGCCGGCGCGCCTTTGGAGACGGTGCGATGAGTCATGGGTGGTCGCTGCTCTGCGACATGGGCTGCGGATCATCCTGGCTTGCGTTGCTGGCAGGCGATTATGCCAGATACGGCCCAATCCGGCGAGACTGTGCGGTCCCAGGGCACATTCCAGACTGGGGCAAGGTTTCTTGAACCGCAGAGACGCAGAGGAAAGACAAGAAAAGCTCTTCCAGTTCTTCTCTGCGCTCTCTGCGCCTCTGCGGTGAGGTTTGATCCTGGCAGTTAAGCGCGCCGGCCGTCACAGCACCGGCGTCACGCGCAGCCAGCCGCCGCCGGACTCGTTCTCCTCGGCGATGGCCCGCGCCGACCCCAACACTACGACGGTTCCCGCCTCACTGAGCGCGGCCAGCGTCTCCCCGAAGCGGCGGAAGTCGGCTGCGGTCGTCGCCAGCACCTCGTCGCGCAACCGTTGCAGGTCGTCGTCGGTGTCGCCGGTCAGGTGGCGTTGCAGCGCCAGGTAGCCCTTGGCGTCCGGCAGCAGGTAGGCGTCCAGCGCGCCGATCGCGCCGATAATCGTCTTGGTCAGCTCCTCGTCAGAGAGCGCCAGTTCGCACAGGTAGTCTGCTGCCCGGTCGTAGGTCTCCAGCGTCTGGCGCAGGTTCGGGTCGCGGTACGACAGGAAGCTGAACACGCCAGAGCGCCGGTCGAAGGTGCAGAATCCGCCATAGGCGCCGCCGTGCACGCGAACGCGCTCCCACAGCCACGTCGTTCGCAGGAGGTTGGTGATCGGGATGATCGAGCCGTGCAGACTGTAGCCCAGCGTGTAGAGGTTGGCGCCCTTGCCAACATAGTTCACCTGGGCCGGGATGACCAACCCCTCGTGCCCATCGGGGAAATCGGGCTGCCACCGCTGGGGTGTCACGGGTGTGGCGGGCAGCGCGCCCAGGAAGTTGGCAAGCTGCGGCTCGACGCTCGCCCAGTTGGCTGCGTCCAGGGTGATGTTGGCCAGCAACGCCTCCTGCGTCACCAGCAGGCGGCGCATGGTTTCCAGAGCGTCCTGGACGGCGGGCCAGTCGGAGTCCACCCGTCGCGCCAGATCGCGCAGGAAGAACAGGTAGCTCACCCCGCCCATCTGCTCGGCGGCCCAGTCCGCCTCGCTGAAGCGCGCCTGCAGCCGGCTTCTGACGACGTGGTGCCCCGCCGGGACCAGCCCGGCCTCCTGCGCTGCCTTCTCTTCGAGGACGATCTGGCGGAAGCGCTCGCGGTTATCCAGGCGGGCGGTGAGCAGCACATCGCGCAGGATCGCCAGCAGCTCCGGCGTCTGCGCGACGGTGGCCTTGCCGCGCAGGAACTGCCAGACGACCGCGCCACCGTCTGCACGCGCCTGGTGGGCGAAGCTGTCCGGCTCGATGCCGCCGGTCTTGCGCCCGATGCGGCGGGCCAGGCTCACGTAGTCTTCGGCGGCGGTGCCCGTCTCCAGCAGTGCCCGGCCAAAGAGGGGGGCGTAGGGCAGCAACGTCTGGGGCAGGGCGTGCAGATCGAAGCCCACATCGAGGTAGAGAATGCCGTTGGTGAACAGGTCGTGGTACAGGACGCGCGCGGGGGCGGACGCGCGCACCTCGTTGGGGATGCGCGGCTGCTCGCGGTCGAGATCGCTCAGCGCCAGGCGGGGAATCGTCGCCAGGGCTTCGGGCGAATCCGGCGTCTCCTGGATGCGCTTGAGCGCGCGCGTTTCCTCCACCAGGCGGCGCAGGTCGTCGTCGCTCAGCCCGGCGCGAATCTCGGCCAGGCGCGCCTTCTCCGCCGCTTCGCGCTGCCCTTCGAGCGTAGGATCGGGCGTCAGGATGACCGTTGTGCGGTGCGGGTTGTTCAGCAGGTGGGACTGGATCAGCGACTCGAACAGGCGCGGGTCGCTCGCCAACCGTTCTTTGACAGCGCTGAGCGGCGCTTCAAAGGCCAGCGCCGCCAACGGATCGCCGCCGTACAGCCAGCTTTGCATCGCCCGCCAGCCGAGGATAATGCCACGCGGCATCCGCCCCGTGTTATTCTCGCGCAGGGCGAACTCAACCGTGTTGAGCGATGCTTCGATCATCTCTGTCTCTATACCGCGCTCCGCCAGATCGGTCAGAGTGCTGATCACCAGCCCCTCGATGGTATCCGCCTGGGTCGCGTCGGTGCCGCGCAGCCCCGTCGAGAATGTGCACTGGCGCAGGTCAAGGTCCAGCCCCGTCCCGGCCAGGTCTTCGCCCAGGCCGGAGTCGATCAGGGCCTTGCGCAGCGGCGAAGCTGGCGTGCCGATCAAGATGTGGTTGAGGATGGTCAACGTCAGCAGCGTTTCGGGCGACTTGTTCTCGGTGAGCGCCCAGTTGACGACGACCTGGGCCTGCCTGCCCGCAGCCTCTGCGTCAGCGCTGGCGGCGAAGGGCACAGTCACCCGACGCGGCGCGGCGAAACGCGACTGGATGGCGATGGTCGCCTCAACCCGCCTCGGCTCGAAGTCCTTGAGGTAGGCGTCCAGCAGGCGCAGGCGCTCTTCCGGCGGATCGTCACCGTAGAAGAAGATGCGTGCATTGGACGGGTGATAGTAAGTCTCGTGGTAGCGCCGGAACTGCTCGTAGGTGAGTTGGGGGATGACCTGGGGATCGCCGCCAGAGTCCTCGCGGTACAGGGTGTCGGGGAACAGCGACGTTTGCACGCGCTGACCCAACAGGCTATCCGGATCAGAATAGGCGCCTTTCATCTCGTTGAAGACAACGCCCTTGTGAGTCAGCGGCGCAGCGGGGTCGTCAAGCTCGTAGTGCCAGCCTTCCTGTCGCAGCGTATGTGGCGTGATGTTCGGATAGAACACTGCATCCAGGTAAACATCTATCAGGTTGTAGAAATCCTGCCGGTTCTGGCTGGCCAACGGGTACATGGTCTTGTCAGGGAAAGTCATCGCGTTGACGAACGTCTGCAACGATCCCTTGAGCAGTTCGACGAACGGCTCTTTGACCGGGTACTTGCGCGAGCCGCAGAGCACGCTGTGCTCCATGATGTGCGGCAGCCCGGTTGAATCGGGCGCCGGCGTGAAGAAGCTGACGCCGAAGACCTTGTTCTCGTCGTCGTTTTCCAGCGAGAGAAGCTCAGCGCCGGTCTTGAGGTGCCGCCACCGGCGCGCTGAAGTGTTCAGCTCTGGAATCTCGCGCGCGGCGATCAAGGTGAAGCCGTGCAGTTGGGAGGTGCGCTTGTTCTGATCGTTCATGGGTCGGGTGTCCGTCGTCAGGGTTGGTGGCTGCGTGGCGCAGCCATATGAAGGAGCCATGGAGAGATTGTACCATTGCCCGCGACCAGAACGGTACCGGAGAAGACGCTCTCGTGAGGCTTCGCGCACCATTGACAAAGCCCCTGCCGTCGGCTACAATTCCGGCCACTTCGAGCGGTGTGGACTTACCCTTGAGGCGGCGCTTGGGTCATGGTAGAATGACCTATGCCATGCCGACGTAGCTCAACCGGCAGAGCAAGCGCCTTGTAAGCGCTAGGTTATGGGTTCAAGTCCCATCGTCGGCTTTCCGGCAGCGTGCCGAGTTACCAACTGGGTCGGTGTCCCGAGCGGCAAAGGGGGCGGACTGTAAATCCGCTGGCAGAAGCCTTCGCAGGTTCGAGTCCTGCCCGGCCCACCTGACAGGCGAATAGCTTGCGCACGTGTGCCTACGTAGCTCAGTTGGCAGAGCACGCCCTTGGTAAGGGCGAGGTCATGGGTTCAAATCCCATCGTAGGCTCAGTATTGTTGCCCGACCGATCGCATTCGCAGTGGCCATATCCCGGCTAGGGGTATCATCTGGAGGGATTAGTCAACAATGGGCAAGGGGAAGTTTGAGCGGACGAAGCCCCATGTGAACGTGGGGACGATCGGCCACATTGATCATGGGAAGACGACGCTGACGGCGGCGATCACCAAGACACTGGCCTTGAAGGGGTGGGCGGACTTTCGGGCGTTTGACACGATTGACAACGCGCCGGAGGAGAAAGCGCGGGGGATCACGATTGCCATTGCCCACGTGGAGTACCAGACGGCGAAGCGGCACTATGCGCACGTGGACTGTCCGGGGCACCGCGACTACATCAAGAACATGATCACGGGGGCGGCGCAGATGGACGGGGCGATCTTGGTGGTGGCGGCGCCGGACGGGCCGATGCCACAGACGCGGGAGCACGTGTTGTTGGCGCGGCAGGTGGAAGTGCCGGCGATGGTGGTCTTCCTCAACAAAGTGGACATGATGGACGATGAGGAGCTGCTGGAGCTGGTGGAGTTGGAGTTGAGCGAGCTGCTGGAGAGCTACAAGTTTCCGGCGGACACGCCGATCGTGCGGGGGAGTGCCTTGCAGGCGTTGGAATGCCCGAGCACGGATCCGGAGGCGGCGGAGTATGCGTGCATCTGGAAGCTGATGGACACGGTGGACGAGTACATTCCGACGCCGGTGCGCGAGTTTGACAAGCCGTTCATGATGGCCATTGAGGATGTCTTCAGCATCAAGGGTCGGGGGACGGTGGTGACGGGGCGTGTGGAACGGGGGACGCTGAAGAAGGGCGAGGAAGTGGAGATCATCGGGCTGCGCGACGAGAGCATGAAGACGGTGGTGACGGGGATCGAGATGTTCCACCAGGAGCTGGACCAGGCGCAGGCGGGTGATAATGCGGGCATTCTGCTGCGGGGGATCACGCGGGAGGAAGTGGAGCGGGGGATGGTGCTGGCCAAGCCGGGGAGCATCACGCCGCACAAGAGGTTCATGAGCGAGGTGTACGTGCTGCGCAAGGACGAGGGGGGGCGGCACAAGGCGTTTTTCACGGGGTACCGTCCGCAGTTCTACATTCGGACGATGGATGTGACGGGCAACATCACGCTGCCGGAGGGGGTGGAGATGGTGATGCCGGGCGACAGCGTGAACCTGATGGTGGAGTTGATCACGCCGGTGGCGCTGGAGCGCGGCTCGAACTTCGCCATCCGCGAGGGTGGCCTGACCGTCGGCGCCGG
>JBBIHG010000061.1:0-23003 GCA_037447125.1 Chloroflexota bacterium
ATCTCAGGAGATTGGGACGGGGCTTGGCGGCGGGACGCGCGCGGCCAGCCAAGCGACCACGCGCTCGGCCAGGTCGGGCGTCTTGAGTAACATATCGGTGCCGTGCCCGGCATCCGGCAGAATGACGAGTTGATGGTCGCCGGCCGCCATGCGCTCCAGGGTCATGCTGTCGGCGGGGTTGTTGCCGTCGCCCTCGCTGGCGACGATCAGCACCGGGCGCGCGCCCAACTGGGCCATCGCCCCGGCGGTGGCGATCCCCCGGTAATCCAGGCCGGGGCTGAGCAACACAGCGGCGGCGCAGCCGGGCAGCCCCACGCAGGCGTTCAGCCCCAGGTTCGCGCCGACGCTCGCCCCAATGACAACGATCTGGCCGGGGGCGATGCCGGGCAGCTCGCTGAGCAGGGTCAGCGCGTCGCGGGCGTCTTGCTGGGCGCGCGCCCAGTCCTCCGCGCCACCGGTCTGGCCGTGCCCGCGCTGATCGACGGTCAGCACGGCGTAGCCGGCGGCCTGCAATCTCAGCGCCAGCGCGTCCCAGGTCGTGCGGTCGCGGCCCCGCTGGTGGAGCATGAGCACGGCGGGCGCAGGGCGAACCGGCGCGCTGTAGTAGGTCGCCTGGAGGACGAGGCCGTCGCTGGCGCTGATCATCATCGGCAGCTTGGCCTGTGTCGGGCGCGGGGTGATCGTCGGCGCGTCCTGGGCCGGCTGGCCTTCGGCGGCCAGGCTGGCCTGGGTGGGATTGCTGACTCCTGCTTCGCCGAACCCCGGCTCGTGAATGGCCGGTCCTTCGACGATGGGCGGGCGCGGATCGGTCGTTGGACTGGCGGCCAATGGCGGCGGCGCGGACTCGGTAGTCTCCGTTGGCGTGGGAGCGGTGCCGGTCTCGCACGCGGCCAGGGGGAGGGCGATCAGCAGCGCGGCCAGCAGCAGGAAGGCCGTGCGCCGCACGCGCCAGCGCCGGGCGATCACGGCTCGCTCTCTCCCATCTTGCTGGCCAGCACGACCATGCGCGGACTGCCCTCCACGAACGGCCCCTGCTCGTAGTCGCCGTACACTGCAACGCGGCGCAGGCCCGCCGCCGCCAGCATGAGGTCCAGCTCGCTGGGGAAGACATAGCGCAGCACGAGGGAGGCCAGCGTCCGGCGGACGGCTCCGTCGGTCAGAATCTCGTCGTAGATCCAGGTGATGTGAAGCTGCTGGGCGATACGATCCAGCGCGCTGACCGACTGCTGCATGACCAGGTGGCCGCTCTCCGGCTCGAAGAAGGTGCGCTCCAGCACCAGCGCCCCATCGTCCTGAGTGGCGAACGCCTCGCCCGCGTTGGGCAGGTCGAGGACGAGCAGTCCGCCGTCCGCGAGCAGGGCGGCGAAGCGGCGCAGAGCGGCGAGCTGATCGGCCTGGGCCGTGAAGTGCAGCAGCCCGTTGTAGGGCACCAGGATCAGCTTGAACGGGCCGGGCAGGTCGGCGTCGAGCGCGTCCCCGGCGACGAACGTCACCCGCCGCTTAAGATGGGCTAGAGCGCTGAGCTTGCGCTGGCCGCGGGCCAGCATCGCCGGCGAGCGGTCCACCCCGACGACGCGCGCCCCCTCCTGCGCCAGGTGCAGCATGACGCGCCCGGTCCCGCAGCCCACGTCGAGCAGCGGCCCACCGTGCTCGGCCAGCAGCGCGCTGTAAAGCGGCAGGTCGTCGGTCATCTCGGCGTTTTCGGCGTCGTAGAAGCGGGCGATGGTCTCGTAGAAGGCGGTGTTGGCACTCATAGGCGATCGCTCAGTCGGGCGGGCGGGGCGGCGCACGGCACGCTGCCGGTCGGTGCCCGCAGTGTAGCCCAAAACATGTGCTGTCTCAACATGCGGGGGCCGGGCGTGGGCTGAGCGGTGGAAGGTCCCTGCGGCGGGGGTCTCCCCCCATCCCCGGCCCTTCCCCACAAGGATACTGCTGGCGAATACCCCACGCGCCCCTGCAACCTGACAGGTTTTGCCCGCACCCGCCATAGCCCCCGCTTGGCACATACCGCCAGCCGCAGTATGATTACCGCGCGCTTGCCGCTGCCCCCGCAACTGATCCCCACCAGCAGCGTATCATGACTCAAGGCGCGGGAACAGGACTCTTTCCATGAACGACTCCATCTGGCGCAAGATCGTCGGCGATATTAAGACACGCAAAGGCCGCACGGTGCTGGTGGCGATCAGCATCTTCATCGGCGTGCTGGGTGTGGTCACGCTGATCACCGCCGGCGACCTACTGGTCAAGCAGCTCACTGCCGACATCCGCCAGGACGAGCTGCCCATGCTGGTCAACTTCGTCGTCATCCCCGGCGATCCGCCTGCCAACCTGGACGACGCGGCGACGCTGAAGATGCTGGGTGAGTTGCCCGGCGTGACGGTGGTCGAGGGGATGGCGACGTACCCGGTGTTCTGGAAGCAGACCGACGAGACGCGCTTCCGCGAGATGCGCGTGCAGGCCTATACCCAGCCCTTCGACGCCATCCGGTTGGGGCCGCCGCGCCTGGTCGAGGGGCGCTGGCCGCGCGAGGAGCAGCGCGAGCTGATGCTGGAAGTGCGCCTGGCCGACGATTTCGACCTCGCCGTGGGCGACACCATTGACGTGCGCATCCTCAGCGATGTCGAGAACCTGCCCACCGAGTCGTGGACGGTGACCGGCCTGGTCTTCGATCCCTACAGCCAGCAGGCGGATAAGCAGCTCTACGCCACCTTCAACGACGCGCGGCGGATGGCCGGGTTCGCCGGCATGAACATCATCAGCGTGCGTTTCACCGACTTCGCTACCGCCGAGCAATCCATCGAAACGTTCGGCGCGGCGATCACCGACCAGACGCCGTACATCACCTTCTTCCAGTTCTCCGAGGACCCCGCCCAGAACAGCGCCGTCGAGGCCACCAAGCAGTACGCGGCGGTGCTGGCCGCGCTGGCCATCGTGGCCATGCTCGTGTCCGGTTTCCTGGTCATCAACGTGATCAACAACATCGTGGTGGAGCAGAAGCGGCAGATCGGCGTGATGAAGTCGCTGGGCGCGCTGCGCCACGAGACTTTCATGATCTACGCGGGCATCGCTCTCATCTATGGCGTGCTGGGCATGGTGCCCGGCGTCATCCTGGGCATCCCGCTGGGCTACCAGATGGCCATCATCATCGGCGACTTCGCCGGCACGTTGATCACCCAGTTCCAGGTCTCGCCGCCGGCGATTACGCTGGGCGTCGTGCTGGGGCTGGGCGTGCCCGTCGCCTCGGCGGCTCTGCCCGTCTACAGCGGCACGCGAGTGACCATCCTCGAAGCCATGACCGATCTGGGCATCTCCGGCGGGTACAAGGTGGGACCCATCGCCCGGATCATCCGTGCCCTGCCGCTGCCGGTGCAGATCAGACAGTCGCTCAGCAACATCAACCAGAAGAAGGCGCGGCTGGCGCTGACCGTGGCCACGCTCGCCCTGGCGGTGACCGCCTTCATGGGCGTGTCGGCGGTCTTCGTGCGTATCAACCAGGTGCTCACCGACATCCTCGAGACATTCGCCTTCGAGGTGCAGGTACAGCCCACCCAGAGCCAGCCCTACGAGGAGTTCCGCGCGCTGGTGCTGGACAACGTCCCGGCGGTCGAGGATGTGTATCCGGGCACGGCGCTCTCGGTGCACATCGAGGGCTATGTCTCGCAGTTCACCAATACCAGCCAGCTCATCCTCAGCGGCGTCGAGACGACGGCGCCGCTGCTGACGCTGGAGCTGGCCGCCGGCGAGGGCTGGACACAAGACCCTGACCGCGAAGGCATCGTGCTGACCAGCGAAGTCGCCAAGCAGATCGGCAAGACCGTCGGCGACATGGTGACCATCAGCAGCGGCGGCAAGCACTGCGACCTGGAGCTCATCGGCATCGCCAATTTCCCGTTCGATATTGGCTTCATGGAGTGGCGCCAACTGGCCCGCTTCGCCGGCTATGTGCGCGGCGCGCCCAAGCCCAACACCTACTTCACGCAGGCGACGCTGGAAGGCTACGAGGGCGCGCTGGAAGGCGGCGCGGTGACCGCCTGGGGCGTCAATGAAGAGATCATCACCCTGGTGGAGTTCAAAACGTTCATCACCGCCCCACCGGACCAGCCAGCGGTGATCATCAGCGAGGGCCTGGCCGGGCGCGCGGGCCTGAAGGCGGGCGATTCGATCGCGCTGGAGTTCGCCGAGAAAAGCGAGACGTTCATCGTCGCTGCCGTCTTCGCCCCCAAAGACGCGCTCATTGACCTGGCCGATCAGATCGGGCTGGCTGATCCGGAGGCGCTGCGCACCGCTGACATCGTGGGCGTGGCCTGGGAAGACCTGGCTGGCTATGAGGGCGTCAGCCTGGAAGGCGAGCCGATCCCCAACGCCTTCGCCCTGGTCATGCGCGAGAAGAATCTGAGCGCCCGCGCCGTTGATCGCGTGATCGAGGACGTGAATGAGGCGCTGGTCGCGCATGGCATCACCTCGTCGTTCACCAACCTGGTGGACATCGCCGACCAGGCCTCGAACGCCATCCTGAGCATCGGTATCATTTTGAACATGGCCTCGCTGGTCATGGCGGCGGTGGGGGCCATCGGCCTGCTGACCACGCTCTCAATCAGCGTCTTCGAGCGCCAGAAGGAGATCGGCGTCATGCGCTCGGTGGGCGCCGGGTCGTGGCAGATCATCGTCCAGTTCCTGGTGGAAGGGGTGGTGGTGGGCACCATCGCCTGGGTGATCGCCGCGCCGCTGAGCGTGGTGCTCGCCTACGCCCTGACCAACCTGCTGCCCTTTGGCGAGTTCATCGAGTTCGCTTACCCGGCGTGGATGTTCGCCGCGGGGCTGGTCGGCATCCTGGTCATTGCCACTGTGTCCAGCATCTGGCCGTCGGTAGCGGCGTCGCGCAAGACCGTGTCAGACATCCTGCGCTACCAGTGAGGCCGCCCGCCACGAGGGGGCACCTGGCTGGCGCTGGACACCGCCCCGGCTCTCGCGTAGAATAGCCGGGTGGCCGCTGCACCTCTGCACCTGCGCCGGATGAGACGCTCATGCCAAACCCCGCCCTGACCGCGCAGCAGCGCGAGAGCGTCTACCGCCGGAACTTCGCCCTGCTGCTGACCGACTACATGCTCTTCTCTATCGCGCTCAATCTGATCGGCCCGACGACGGTCATCCCTGACTTCGTGCGCAAACTCACCAGCTCGGAGATTCTGATCGCCGTCTCCAGCCAGATGTTCGAGATCGGCTGGCTGCTGCCGCAGCTTCTAGTGGCGCGGCGGCTGGTGCGCGTTGAGCGCAAGAAGTGGTGGTTTGTGGGGCCGAATATCCCCGTGCGGACCCTGATCCTCATCTTCAGCGGGGTGATCGTGCTGCTCGGCCCAGAGCGACCGGGCATGATCCTGGGCGCGTTCCTGGTCTTCTATGCGCTGGCGGCGCTGGGCGATGGGCTGGTCGGCGTGCCCTGGATGGATTTCGTGGGCAGCAGCCTGGATAAGCGGCGGCGCGCGCGCCTGTTCGGCCTGGGCAACGCGGCGGTCGGCGTCACTATCCTGGGCCTGGCACCCCTGGCCGGCTACCTCCTCAGCGACAGCGGGCCGGCCTTCCCCAATAACTACGCCCTCCTCTTCGCCGTATCGGGCGTGCTGTTCTTGATCACGGTGCCGATCGTCATCCCCATTCGCGAGCTGCCCGGCGGCAAGCCGGTGGAGACCGTCCCGCCGATGAGCGAGTACCTGCCCGGCCTGGTGCGCGTGCTGCGCCGGGACGTGCCGTTCCGCGCGGTGGTCATCGCCCGCGTGCTGGTGGCGTTGGCGACGCTGGCCGCGCCCTTCTACATTGGCTTCGCCACCGAGCGGCTGGGGCTATCCAGCGATGTGGCCGTCAGCCGCCTGCTGCTGATGCAAACCCTGGGCAGCGTCGTCGGGGCGCTGGCCTTCTCACGCCTGGGCGACGGACGCTCGTTGCAGTTCATGGTCGGCGCGCTGCTCTTCGCCATCGCCCAGCCGATTCTGGCCCTGGTGGCCAGTGTATCCGGGCCGATCCCGCTCTATGCCGCGTTCCTGATGGGCGGCGTGGCGCTCGGCTGCCTGGGCATCAGCTTCATCAACTGGGTGATCGCCCACCCTTCGCCCGAGCAGCGCCCTGTGTACGCCGGGCTGTTCAACTCGTTGTCGGCGGTGAGCCTGATCGTGGCCCCGCTGATCGGCGGGACGCTGGTGGAAGTGATCGGCTACGAGGCAGCTTTTGTGGCGGCGCTGGCCTGTCTGGGCGGGGCGCTGACCGTGTTCCTGCGCCACTATACCTTTTTGCGCGCGACGTAGGGCGCTCTTTGGCACTTGGAGAGAGCATCACACGGCGGCTGGCATCCCTGGCGCTGGCGATTCTTCGGGGACGGCGCTCTGGGTAGCGGTGTCCGCCGGGCTTGCTCTGTAGTCGGGCAGGGTGGCTTCCATGTGACGCACGTCTGGCAGCAGGTAGAACGCGAGGGTGACGATGACCACCAGCGCGCCGCTGATCACGGCCATCAGGCCGATGCCCGACCCGGCCTGGCTGCCCACCAGCGGGACCACCGGGGTCCACGCCTCGCCGCCAACGGCCGGCTCGAAGACGCGGTCGGCCAGCGGGCCAGACAGCAGGAAGGCTAGCGGCGAGAAGAGGATGGCGAGTTGCGAAGCCGCCGCAAACACGCGCCCCTGCAGGTCCGGCGGCACTTTGATCTGCAGGATGGCTTCGAAGGCCGCGTTGACCATGGGCAGGGGAACCATCAGGCAGAACCCGAACAGGCCCAGGGTGAAGGGGGAGCGCGCCACGCCGAGCGCGCTGAACATCAAGCCGGTGACGACGATGCCGGGGAAGATAGTGTGGACGCGCGGGCGAGTGCCGCCCCAGGCGCTCATGACCAGGCTTCCGACCAGCGCTCCGGCGCTGAACAGGCTGAGCAGCACGCCCAATGTGGTCTCGCTGCCGGTGATGCTCAACACGTAGGGCGTGATCAAGATGCCGACTGCGTTGAGGAAGAAGTTGATCATCGTCGCCGTGCAGACCCCGATGAACAGCGGGCGCCGCGCCCACAGATAGCGGAAGCCGACCAGCGCCTCGCGCCACAGCGCCCCCTGCATCGCCAGGCCTTCGGCGCTCTGGGTCGGGCGCGGGATGCGCACCAGCGCCACCACGACGATGGCCACGCCAAAGGTGAACAGGTCGAGGGCCATCACGCCGGGCGCACCGATGAAGGCGAACAGGGCGCCGCCCAGGGCGGGGGCGAGCAGCCCCGCCGCCGCGCCGCGCATCTGCTGGATGGCGTTGGCCCGATCGCGCTGCTCGTCGGGGACCAGCATGGTGACTGAGGCCGAGAAGGCCGGCCCCTGGAACATGGCGAAGGCCGCCTGCAGCGCCGAGACCGCATAGAGGTGCCACAGCTCAAACGCCCCGCTGACGAAACTGAGCAGCAGCAGCAGCGTGCCAACGGCCTGGCCCGCGTCGGCCAGCACCATGACGTAGCGGCGGTCCCAACGGTCGGCCAGCACGCCGGCGATGCTGGGCGCGATGATGCGTGGAACGGTGGCGAAGAAAGCCGCCAGCGTCAGCGGGGTGACATTCCCCGACTCGCGAAAGACCCAAATGCTGACAGCGAACGAAGTCATCTCGCTGCCGATCAAGGAGATGGTCTGGGTGACGATCAGGATATAGAAGGTGCGCAGCGAGCTCCGGCCAGGCACGAGAGGTGGCCTCCTGGAAAGAATCAATCCGCACATGAACATTGTACACCAATACAGGCAGAATGCTGCAAATAATCAAGCGCGACCTGAATATTCTTAAGAAATTGCATGAACTCTCTTGCCGGTGAGGGTGTTGGCCCCAGCCATCTCTTTCCGCCCGGCCCCGCGCCCGATGCCCTCCGCCGCCGGCCATCCCCTGCCGGCGACTCTCCGTCGTTGTGCTCCCTCTTCGCTCTCTCTTCCAGATGGTGCTCAGCAGTTGGCAAGGAAAGACTGTTATTTATGAAAGATATTGTTTATAATTGAACAGCGAGGGTCAGTCTTGCGGCCCGCGCCTGTTGTGCACTGCGTCACCCCCGGCCCCCTGCACACCCCCCTGGTGACGACTCCGCAAGACCCGCCAGTGCGGGCCTCAGCGGGCGAAGCATGGACGATCCCTCACCAGATGATCTGTGATCGCTGGCCATCGCACCAGGGCGCATAAACCGGGATAGGCACGCATGAGACGAGATATTCATCTGCACTGGGTTGGGCTGGTCGCTGCCGCTGCGGTGCTGCTGCTGGCGCTGGCCCTGCCCGCCGAAGTGGGTGCGCATGGCCGCGCGGACGGCGGCGCGTCGCGGACCGACATCAACGACCTGTTTTCCATCATCTTCTGGATCTCCGTCCCCATCTTTCTCCTGGTCGAGGGGCTGATCCTCTTCGCCATCATCCGCTACCGGCGGCGGCATCGCCACGAGATGCCCGAACAGGTCGAGGGCAACCACAGGCTGGAGATCGCCTGGACGGTGCTCTCGTTCGTCATCATCGGCGTGGTCTTCGCCCTGACCGCCCGCTTCATGATGACCCGCTATGATGTGGCGGCCAACAACGGCGCTGCCACGCCCGACCTGACCGTCCACGTGACCGGCTACAAGTTCAACTGGGATTACGAGTATTTCCTGGGCGTGGGCGATGAGACCGGCGTCAAGACCACGCGCAAGCTGACGCTGCCCACCAACCGCAATGTGCTGCTGGAGATCACCTCGACGGATGTGCAGCACAGCTTCTGGCTGCCCTCGCTGGCTGGCAAGGTGGATGCCATCCCCGGCTACACCAACATCATGTGGCTGAACATCCCGGAGGCGGGGCTATACACCGGCAACTGCGCCGAGTACTGCGGCACGCTGCACTACGACATGCTGATCGAAGTCGAGGCGCTAGAGCCGGCCGCCTTCGACGCGTGGCTGGCCGGGCGCATGGCCGCCATCAGCCAGTTCGTGCCCATCGGCACGGACCTGGAAGCGCCGCTGCCCCAGGGCGACGCGGAGCGTGGCGCGGCGATCTTCACCGAACTGGGCTGCGCGAGCTGTCACGGCTCGGCGCCGGGCGCTGGCCCCTCCCTGCCGCAGATGGCCGCTGACGCGACCAGCCGCCAGGATAGCGCCGCAGAAGCCTTCCTGCGCGAGTCGATCCTGCTGCCCTGCGCGTACCAGGCGGCTGGCTACAACTGCCAGATCATGCCCTCCGATTACGGCGAAAAGCTGGACGCGCAGGGCCTGGCCGACATCATCGCCTACCTGCTGGCCCACTAGCCGCGTCCGATGAGTAGGAGCACGCACCCATGGCGACCGTAGCGACAACGCACCCCACAGGCTACCAGCCGCGCGGGCTGATGGCCTGGCTGACCACCGTCGATCACAAGAAGATCGGCATCATGTACGTCCTGACCACGCTCACCTTCTTCGTGATCGGAGTCATCCTGGCGCAGATCATTCGCGCCGAGTTGGCCGCGCCGGGCGGGCAGTTGGTCTCGGCTGAGGAGTACAACCAGCTCTTCTCCATTCACGGCTCGACGATGATCTTCCTCTTCGTCATCCCCATGCTGGCCGGGCTGGCTAACTACTTCGTGCCGCTAATGATCGGCGCGCGCGACATGGCCTTCCCGCGCCTTAACGCCCTCAGCTTCTGGCTGCTGCTGTTCGGCGGGCTGACCATGTACGCCGGCTTCCTGACGCCGGGCGGGGCGGCCTCCAACGGCTGGACGTCCTATGTCCCGCTGGCGGGCAAGGACTACTCGCCGGGACACGGCACCGACCTGTGGCTGATGGCGGTGGCCCTGGTGGGCACCTCGTCGCTCATCGGCGGGTTCAACTTCATCGTGACCATTCTCAAGCTGCGCGCGCCGGGCATGACGCTGCTGAAGATGCCGCTCTTCGTCTGGACGGTGCTGGTCATGGCCTTCATGATCGTGGCGGCGACGCCCGTGCTGACGGTCAACGGCCTGCTGCTGCTGCTCGACCGCAACCTGGGCACGCAGTTCTTCAACCCGGCGGCGGGCGGCGATGCCCTCCTCTGGCAGCATTTGTTCTGGTTCTACTCGCACCCGGCGGTCTACATCATCATCCTGCCGGCGATGGGCATCATCTCCGAGGTGATCCCCGTCTTCTCGCGCAAGCCGATCTTCGGCTACCCGGCGATGGTTCTCTCCACCATCCTGATCGGCATCCAGGGCTTCTGGACGTGGGCGCATCATATGTACACCGTCGGCCTGCCCCCGCAGATCGAGATGTTCTTCGTGCTGATGACGATGATCATTGCCGTGCCGACCGGCGTGAAGATGTTCAACTGGGTCTTCACCCTGATCGGTGGCTCGCTGCGCTTCGACACGCCCATGCTCTATGCCATTGGCTTCCTGACCACCTTCCTGATCGGCGGCATCACCGGCGTCATGCAGGCTGTGCTGCCCATTGACGAGGTGGTCGCCGACTCGATGTGGCTGGTCGCCCACCTGCACTACGCAGTCTTCGGCGGGGGCGGCTTCGGCATCTTCGCTGCGCTGTACTATTGGTGGCCCAAGATGTTCGGCTACAAGCTGAACGAGCGACTGGGTAAGGTGCAGTTCTGGACGCTCTACATCGGCTTCCACATCACCTACTTCCCCATGCACATCCTGGGTCTGATGGGCATGCCGCGCCGCGTCTACGACTATCCGGAGGATCGCGGCTGGGCGGCGCTCAACCATCTCTCGACCATCGGCGGGGTGATCATGGGCATTTCGGTGGCCATCCTGGTCTACAACATGATCCGCAGCGCCCGCCGCCACGAGCCGGCGGGCGCCGATCCGTGGGAGGGCGATACGTTGGAGTGGACGACGACTTCGCCCCCGCCTGAGTACAACTTCGAGCGGACGCCGCTGGTGTACAGCCGTCGCCCGGCACGTGACGCGCGTCTGGGCCTGACAGCGGAGGGGGAGCGGGCATGAGCAAGGCACAACTGGCTGCGCCTGAAGCGGCGGGTGACAGTGAGAGGCTTGTCGCCGGGCGCGCCCTGAGCCGCAACGGCGGCGAGGGCGAGGAGATTCACCTGCCGCCACCCACCATCGCCCCGTTGATCGTGGGCGTGGGCGGGACGCTGGCCGTCATCGGCCTGATCGCGCCAGCCCTGCTGGTCGTCGGCGTCCCGCTGACGCTGGTCGGGCTGCTGCGCATGGCCCATTTCCCGGAGATCGAGCTGCACGGTCGCTTTCTGGCGCACCTCGACCCACGCAAGCTGGGCATGTGGGCCTTCCTGGCCTCGGAGATCATGTTCTTCGGCGCGTTGATCGGCACCTACATCGCCTTCAAGATCGATCACCCCGAAGCGTTCAAGGCCGCGCACGAGGTGCTCAGCCTGCCGCTGGCCACGCTGGGCACCACGGTGCTCATCGTCAGCAGCTTCGCCGTGGTGATGGGCCTGGAAGCGATCCGCTCCGACGACCGCCGCGTGTTCTTCAACTGGATGGGGCTGACGCTGCTCTTTGGCACGATGTTCCTGGGCATTCAGGCGTTCGAGTGGTACGAGCTGATGCACGAGGGCATCAAGGCCGGCAACATCTTCGGCACGGCCTTCTTCGTCACGACCGGTTTCCACGGGCTGCACGTGCTGATCGGCGTGGGCTGGCTGGGCCTGCTCATGCTGTGTGCGGCGCGCGGCGTCTATTCTTCGACGAACAACCTGGGCATCGAGTTGTTCGGGCTGTACTGGCATTTTGTGGACGTGGTGTGGATCGTGCTGTTCACGGTCATCTACCTGATCGAGTGAGCGGGAGCGAGGAGCGACGATGTCCGACACTGCTTTGATCGTGACCCTCTGGGTGACCGCCGGGGTGTTCGTGGGCGGCGTGGTGACGCCGCTGATCGCCGAGCGCAAGCGCGTCAACGAGTGGCTGGCGATGCTGGCCGGCGTCGTGCTGGGCGGCCTGGGGGGCGTGATCCTGCTGGTGCCGCTGTGGCTGCTGCTGCGCCTGCGCCCCGATCGTCAGGTCAGCGGCCCGGCCTGGCAGCGCGACGCGATCACGCTCGAAGAGGCATTAGCGGCGGTGCAGGGCGGGAGTCCGGCGGCGGGCGCGCTGACCGCGCTGCGGACCAACTTCTGGCCGAGGGCGCGCGATGATGGTCACTCGCACCGCCTGACGTATCTCGGCGTCTTCGTGGCCCTGGCCGTCATCACCCTGGTCGAGGTGCTGCTGACAGTGGCGAACGTGCCCTTCGCCGTGACGGGGCCGTTGGTGGCGCTCTCGACCAGCAAGGTAATGCTGGTGGTGCTGTACTTCATGCACCTGCGCTACGACAGCCGCTGGTACGCGGCGGTGTTCGCTTCGGCGGTGCCGTTCGCTGTGCTGGCCTCGGTGATCCTCGCCCTGGCCTGATGACCGCCCTCACCCTACCCGCTCCATTGCGTGCGCCCCTCACCGCAACAACGAGGGGCGCGCGTTTTCATGGGCAGAGCGCTCATTTCCGGTAAAGGTCCCGAGGATCGGGGGACTTCAATGGTTCACAAGGCCGATGATGGGGTAAAATGATGTTGGTAACTGACGTTACGCAGAAATGCGTTTTTTGCCCCCCTCCCCTTCCCCCAAAATGAGGGAAGGGGAGAACGTCGAGTTCCCCTCCCTCCGCGCAGCGTGGGGGAGGGGTTAGGGGTGGGGGGGAGACTGTGCGTAACATCAGTTGGTAATGCTCCACGTGTTTTCTGTGTGTTTTCTGTCAGGAGAGCGACATGGCCAGGCAGGGCATTCCAGTTGAGGTAAAGAAGCAGGTGGAGGCGATTGTGGATCGCTTCAACCGCGAGGTCATCCGCGACCCCAGCCAGTTCTTTGTGCTGCGCTACAGGGGCACCTACGTCTATCTGGATCGCGGGGAGTGGAGCAGGGCTTTCCAGCGGGGTCGCATCAAATACACCGGGGCGATGGATGAGTGGGGCTTCGCCATCTTCAAGTACAGCACGGGAAGCTACGATCCCGACGAGTGGATGTTTCCGGGGTCTGGGTACCTCGACGGCACCGTTGAAGGTGCGCTGAAAGCCTGCGTCGAGGCCTATCCCTAACAACGCGATGCCTCTCTTGTCCCTGGAGCACATACGGTCTCGTGCAACGGCGCAGAGCTTCGCGCGCGGTGAGAGCTACTACCACAGCGGCGCGATCTTCGACACCGTTCGGCGTGGCAACGAGCTTGAGGGCCGCTGCGAAGGCTCGGATTATGCCCCCTACCACGTCCGCGTGACGCTGGATAAAGAGGGCGGCGTTGAAGAAGCGCTGTGTACCTGCCCTTACGACTGGGGCGGTGACTGCAAGCACATCGTCGCACTGCTCCTGACCTATCTCCGCGATCCCGAACGCTTTGCGGAGCGCGCGCCGGTCGAGGACATCCTGCTGGAACGCAGCAAAGAGCAACTGATCACGCTGATCCGCCAGATGGTCGCGCGCTACCCCGACTTGCAGGCGCTCATTGACCGGCCCATGCCCGGCCAGCAACCGGGCGATCAGCCCGCTGATACTGAACCCTTCCGGCGCGAACTGCGCCAGGCCATGCACACAGTGCCGCAATGGGGCGATCACACGGCAGAGCACACCGTCTACTCGGTAGCTGATGCTGCCCGGCGCTTCGAGGAAGCGGGCGATTGGCGCAGCGCGTGCGCGATCTACCAGGCGATCCTCGAAGAATGCCTGCTCGCTGATCAGTACCCGGTGGATGATGAGGGCGAGTACGTGATGGCGCTGAACAGCGTGCTGGAGCGCCTGGCCAAATGCCTGGAACGCGAGGAGATCGCCCAGGACGATGCCACGCGCCGCGCCATTCTCGACCGGCTGCTGGATGCGTACATCTGGGACGTTGATATGGGCGGTTACGGGCTGGGCGATGAAGTGATGCCCGAAGCGTTGCTCGCCCATGCCAGGCAGGACGACTTGCCAGCCATCCGCGAGCGCATCCTGGCCGCCCAACGGCGCAAAGCCGAGTCGCCGTATGGAAAATGGGGCGTCGAGGCTTATGAGGACTTGCTGATCCAGCTCGATGCGCTCGACAGCACCGATCCAGAGGTGACTCTCCAGCGGCTGCGCGAGCAGGGCCTGGACCGCCTGCTATTCGACAAGCTGCTGTCTTTGGGGCGTGGTGAGGATGCGGTCAGTGTGATCACCGAACATCTCACCACGCCTCACGAGCGACGGCAGGTGCTGCCGGCGCTGTCTGCTGCCGGGCACGATGATACGGCTGTCCGGCTGGCGCAAGAGACGGTGAACAGCCAGTTCGATCACCGCCTGGCGCACTGGCTGGCAGACCGTTATAGCGCGCGCGGCGATCAGCGGGCGTTGCTCGCCCTGCGCCGGCAATGTATGCAGCAAGACCCGAATGAAGCGTATTATGCTGCCCTCAAACAGGCTGCTGAGGCTGTTGGCACCTGGGAGTCCGTGCGCCCGGAGATCATCCGCCAACTGGAGCGCAGCCAGGAGTACGAAGTTCTCACGCGCGTTTACCTGCACGACCAGGAATGGGACGCGGCGTGGGACACGCTGGCGCGGGTGCCGCGAGATTCTGTGAGGTGGCCGAGCTACAAATCCCTGGATTTCGAGGTTGCCGAGCGCTCGCGCCAGGCGCGCCCACGAAAAGCGATCCCGGTGTATGTGGACTACGCTCGCCGTGAGATTGACCGCCGCAGCCGGGGAAATTACGCGCAGGCGGCGGCGTATCTCGCGGTCGTGCGCGATCTCTACCGGCAGCTTGGCGATGAGGAAGCGTGGCACAAGCTGATCAGCGGCACCCGCGAGGAATTTCGCCAGTTGCGCGCGCTGCAGGACGAGTTGAACCAGGCAGGGTTATGATGGAAGAGCCGAAACGGAAGCTCAAGATTGACCTGGGCGAGCTGGCTCTCGCCTTCGACAGCAGCTTTGAGGAAGCGTACCACTACCTCGACCGCGAAACCGGCGAGGTGATCCTGGTGACCGATGACAGCCGCTTCCAACTGGAAGAGGTCAGGGATCAGTTGGGGGAAGAGGCTGATCTTGACGCCGTGCTGGTGGCCATCGAAAAGCTGGACATCCCCGATTGGAACAAAGAATCCATGCGCGATACCGCCCTGGTTGAGGCGGGCTTCGGGACGCGCTACCTCGCTGTGCCAACCCTGGACTCGCACGAGGGATACCAGGACATGGAAGCGTTCATCGAAACGGTCGCCGATGATCACCTGGCCGAGTTGTTGGCGGTGGCGATCCAGGGTCGCGGGGCTTTTCGGCGCTTCAAGGATGTGCTAGCGCGTTATCCAGAGGAACGCGAGCGCTGGTTCCGGTTCAAGGACGACCTGGTGCGCCAGCGCGTGCTGAAGTGGCTCGATTCAGAGGGCATTGAGCCTGTATAACTGGCAGGCGCTGATCGCCAGCCGGGAACTGAAGTCTGCCCTTTACAAGCCCTGCGCGGAGCTTGTGCTCGCCTTCTCCCAGCCTTGCATTCCCCGGTTGTAGGGCACTTTTCGGCGATCCTCTCCCGTTGCCCCCAACCGCCTTTTGTGGCACGATCAGCGCCAGCACGCTGGTCTGACTGCTATTCTTGCCCCCCAGGAGAGATTTATGCCCGACACAACGCTCGATATTTTCTTCCGTCCGCATGGCATCGCCGTCATCGGCGCCTCGCGCGACCCGCAGAAGCTCGGCCACGGCGTGGTGCGCAACCTGGTCGAGTATGGCTTCAGCGGGCCGATCTACCCGATCAATCCCCACGCCGCCGACATCTACGACCGGCGCGCCTACCCCTCCGTGCTCGAAGCGCCCGACCCGCTCGACCTGGCCATCCTTGTCGTCCCGGCGCGGCACGTCCCCGCCGAATTGGCGCTGTGCGGGCAGCGCGGGATCAGGGCGGCCATCGTCATCAGCGGCGGCTTCCGCGAGGTGGGGCCGGAGGGCGCCGCGCGCGAGCGCGAAGTCGTGCGTATCGCCCGTCAGTACGGGATGCGTCTGCTCGGCCCGAACGGGATCGGCGCCATTGACACGCACACCCCGCTCAACACGACGTTCGTCAAGGGCACGCCGCCGCCCGGCGACATCGCCTTCCTGTCGCAGTCGGGCGCGGTTTGCGCGGCGGTGATTGACTGGGCGCGCGGGGCGGGCGTCGGCTTCAGCCGGCTGGTCAGTCTGGGCAATCAGGCGGATGTCAACGAGGCGGAGATGCTCAGCGCCATCGGGCGCGACGAGGAGACGCGGGTGATCACCGCCTACATCGAGGGCGTATCAGACGGGGCAGCCTTCGTCGCGGCGGCCAGCGACGTGGCGCGCCGGCTGCCGATCATCGCCCTGAAGGCCGGGCGCGGCTCTGGCGGGGCGGCGGCGGTCGCCAGCCATACAGGAGCGCTCGCCGGGCGCGCGGAAGCGTATGACGCCGCCTTCCGGCGGGCGGGCGTGCTTCGCGCCAGCACCATGGAAGAATTATTCGACTGGGGCCGGGCGATGGCCTGGCAGCCCCTGCCAAAGGGCAACCGCGTGGCCATCCTCACCAACTCCGGCGGGCCGGGCATCCTGGCCGTAGACGCCCTCGAAGCGGCGGGGATGCAGCTTGCCCCGCTCACCGAGGAGACGAAGGCCTTCATGCGCAAGCGCGTCCCGGCGGCAGCCAGCGTCAGCAACCCGGTAGACATCCTGGCCGGGCCGGGGCCGGCCACTTACGCGCTGTGCCTCGACGCCCTGCTGAGCGACCCCACAGTGGATGCGGTGGTCGCCATCACCGCGCCGCAGGACTGGTTCGCCCCGCTCAGCCTGGCCGAAGTCATTGCTGAGTTCAACGGGCGCGGCAAGCCGGTGCTGGCTGTGATCATGGGATTGGCCTCGATCAGCGACGCGACCGCTGTGCTGCACCGCCGCCGCATCCCCAATTTCGCCTTCCCAGAGCGTGTGGGCAGCACGCTGGCGGCGATGTGGCGGCGCAAGCAGTGGCTCGACGCCAACGGCGAGCCGCACCAGCCGCATCCGCCGGAGGGCTGCGACCGCCTGGCGGCGCGCGCGGCCCTGGAGTCCGCTCCGGCGGGCGGGTGGCTGGCCCCGGAGGCGCTCGACGCGCTGCTCGAAGCCTACGGCATCCGCGTGCCAGGCGCGGGCCTGGCCGCCGACGCCGACGCTGCCACCGCCCTGGCCGCGCAGATCGGCTATCCGATCGCGCTCAAGCTGGCGGCGGCGGACGTGGTGCACAAGAGCGAGATCGGCGGCGTGGCCCTCAACCTGGCCGGGCCAGAGGCGGTGCGCGTCGCCTTCGCCGACCTGCTGGCCCGCGCCCGCGCGCACGGCGTACCCGACACGGCCATTGAGGGCGCGTTTGTGCAGAAGATGATCCCGCCGGGCGTGGACTTGATCGTGGGCATCGTGCGCGATGCGCAGTTCGGGCCGCTGGTCATGGCCGGCGTGGGCGGCACGCAGGTCGAGCTGCTGCGCGACGTGGCCTTCGAGCTGGCCCCGCTGACGCCCCAGCAAGCCGGCGCGCTGCTCGACCGTACCGGCGCGGGCAGGTTGCTGGCGGGCTTTCGCGGCGCGCCGCCCGCCGACCGCGCGGCGGCGATGGACGCCATCGTGCGGCTGGCTCAGCTTGCCCACGATCATCCGGACGTGGCCGAAGTCGAGATCAATCCGCTGATGGTCATGGAGGCCGGCGCGGGCGCGTGGGCCGTTGACGCGCGGGCGCGGGTGGAGCGCAGCCAGGCGTAGTCTTGTCACATTGCACGAGGCAGAAGGAGACGCAATGTCCCAACCCGATACGATCACCCCAGGGCCGTTTTTCCTCGCCGGCGGGCCGGTCGGCGTCCTGCTGATTCACGGCTTCACCGGCGCGCCGCCGGAGATGCGCCGGCTTGGCGATTACCTGTACGGCGAGGGCCTGACCGTCTCCGCCCCGCTGCTGCCCGGTCATGGCACGACTATGGCCGACTGCAACAGCGTTCGCTGGCAGCAGTGGACCGCGCACGTGGAGGGCGCGCTGGCCGATTTGCGGACGCGCTGCGCCACCGTCTTCGTGGGCGGGCTTTCGATGGGCGGCGTGCTGGCCCTGCACCTGGCCGCCCAACATCCCGACCTGGCCGGGGCGCTGCTCTACGCGCCGGCGATCCAGGTGTCGGACGGCTGGGGCCGCTGGGTCGCGCCGCTGCTCAAGCGCGTGGTGCGCACGTTCCCTAAAGGAAAGGACGACTGGGCAGACCCCGACGCCCGCGCCCTGTTGTGGAGCTACAGCGAGTATCCGGTGGCCGGCGCGCACCAGTTCTTCAAGCTGATCGCCCATGTCCGGCGCGCCCTGCCGCACGTGGCCGTCCCCTTGCTGATCGTCACCAGCGAGGGGGATCGCACTGTGCCGCCAGCCGCCGCCGACCTGATCGCGCGCGGCGTGGCAGCGGAGGACATCACCCGCCTGGCCCTGGAACGGTCGGGCCATGTGTTGACGCTCGATGCGGAGTGGCAGCTTGTCGCTGAGAAGACGGGAGCGTTTATCCGCGCTCACCTACCCGCCGAATCCGCAACCGGGACTTGAGAGCCGGTGACTGCACGTAGTGGTAGTAGCGCAGGCTGGCCAGCACCAGCCCCAGGCCGATGCCCAGGTAGAGAATAGCCAGGAGGTAGCGCGGCAGCCCCGAATGGCGCAGGGCAATGCCCAGCCCCATCATGAAGGCGATCAGCAGGTAGGTAGGCGGCGACTGGAAGGCCAGTGGATTGGCGCGCTCGGCCAGGCGGCTGATGCGCCGGATGTTCTTATCCGCCACCCGCGAGAACTTGAAGCGGTAGATCAGCGCGCCGCAGGTTGCGCCAATGGTCAGGTGCAGCAGGGCGTGCGCCGTATCCTCGGGCGCCAGCCAGCCGTAGGCGCGGGCGCAGAGCATCGCCCCGGCCGCACCCCACAGCAACCCCGCCGCCAGGTACAGCCACCGCCGCCCGACGGTGAGCACCCTTGCTCGCAACGCGCCCATGATCGCCCTCCACATCAGGGTATGGATGCTTCAACCAACTTCGAAGTATTCTACCGCATTCTTCCCCTGGGGTCATTGACTTTCGTCAAGTGGGGTGCGCGCAAAGGTTGTCACCAAAGCGCTTGGCGTGGGGATTTTGACCTCACCCCCGCTCGGCGCTGACGCCCCTCGCCGCCCCCTCTCCATTCGAATGGAGAGGGGGCAAGCCGAGCGTAGCGAGGCTGGGGGTGAGGTAAACCGGGGCGCAGCAGAGCGGCGCCCCTACCAGACAGGTTTGCTCGCACCCGTCTCAGCTCAGAAGGCCAGGATCGTCTGCGTGCCGTAGATGAACAGCAACACGCCCGCGATAACGCCGACCCAGGCCAGCGCCCGTCTGTAGACGTTGAAGCGCTGCACATCGGTGATGACCATGTACGCGCCGGTCAGCGCGTGAGTCAGCACGGCGACCAGGAAGGCAATGTCTATCGCTTTCCAGAGCGGGTTGTCCAGCCGCTCCAGCACGCGGTTCACGTCAATGTGACCTGGTGGGTAGTGCACCACAATCATGTGGAGCGTCAGGAAGACGAGCAGCGCCACCGCGCTCCACCGCTGCATCAGGAAGATTCGCATGGCCGCCTCCTCTCAGCCTTCCAGTGCAAACAGCAGCAGCGGCACCCCACCAGCAATGACAAGGATGCCCGACACGACGATCACCGCATAGAACAGGCCGCGCCGGTACTCGGTCACCTGGAAGTAGTGGCCGATCAGCAGGCGGATGCCGTCCACGCCGTGATAGACCACCGCCGCCAGCAGGCCGATCTCCAGCAGGCGGAAGAAGGGCTGGCCCAGGAACTCCATGCGGTCATTGAAGGTCTCCGCGCCGCTGTTGATGCCGCCGATGACCCACATATGCAGCAGCAGGTAGATGACCAGGGCCACCCCCGTCAGGCGGCGCAGGACAAAGGCAATGAAGCCGGTACTGCGATACATGCTCATTCACCTCCTGAGAGCAGCGGGGCCTCGCCCACGACCTCGATGGGCTGGTCGAGCCGGCGCTGGCGCTCGGCGCGTGCGGCCTCGAACGCCCGGCGCTTAATGACCAGCTTGCGCAGCGTCTCGATGGCCTCGGTCGGGTTCAGGTTCTTGGGGCAGGCGTCAATACAATTGAAGATAGTGTGGCAGCGATACACCCCGTCGCCGCGATCCAGGTCGGCCAGGCGCTCGGCGGGCGCGCTGTCGCGCGGGTCGAGCACGCGCAGGAACGCCTTGAGCAGGGCGTGCGGCCCGATGTACTGCTTGGTCAGGGCGATGACCTGGCACGACGAGTAGCAGGCCCCGCACATGATGCAGTGCTCGGCGTCGCGCAGCGCGGCGACCTCCGCCGGACTCATGCGGAACTCTTTTTCGGGGATGCTCTCCGGCGGGATCAGCCAGGGCTTGACGCGCTGGTACTGCTCCCAGAAGCTGCTGCGATCCACGACCAGGTCTTTGATGATCGGCAGGTAGGCCAGCGGGCGCAGGGTGAGGACGCCCTTGCGGTCGAGGTGCTCGCGCAGCGGCGCGTCGCAGACGAGCATATGCCTGCCGTTGACGTTCATCGCGCAGCTTCCGCAGATGGCGTGGCGGCACGAGCGGCGAAAGGTCAGGCTGCCGTCCTGCTCCTCTTTGATCTCGTGCAGGGCGTCGAGGATGGTCTTGCCCGGCGGGGCTTTGACCTGGAACTCTTGCAGATACGGTTTCTTATCAACATCCGGGCTGAAGCGCTGGATGCGAAAGGTTACGGTGGGGACAGAGCCGTTTGTCGCCATACACAATGCCTCCCGTAAAAGTCTTCAGTGATCGGTGATCAGTGGTCAGTTTTCTGCCGGTCCACCCGCGCTCTCTGCAAGCCGCCACCAGATTCTCGACGACCGCTGGCCGCAGAGTGATGACCGAGAACTGATGACTGACTGCTCTCTCAGTACTTCCGCTCCTGCGGCGGGTACTTCTCCCAGTCAATGGTCACGCCCTTGTAGCTCAGGGCCGGGCCGTCGGGCGTCTTGTGGGCCAGGGTGTGCTTGAGCCAGTTCTCGTCGTCGCGCCTGGGGTAGTCGGTGCGGGCGTGCGCGCCCCGGCTCTCGGTGCGCTCCAGCGCGCTGACGGCGATCACCTCGCTGAAGATGAGCAGGTTCTCCGTCTCAATGGCCCCCAGCACATCGGTGTTGAAGCGCCTGCTGCGATCCATGACGCGCGCCCGCTCGAAGCGCTCTTGCAGGGCGCGGATGTCGGCCAGGGCGGTCTTCAGCCGTTCCTCGTCGCGGAAGATGCCGGCGTTGGCGGTCATCGTCTCCTTGAGCGCGCGGGCGATGGCCGCCCAGGACTCGCTCTTGCCACCGGGCGGATCGCTCATCAGATGGGCGATGCGCCGGTGGGCGGGTGCCGCCGGGTCGCCCTCGACGGGCTGGAGCGCCGCGCCGCCCTTGATAAACTCGGCGATGGCGTAGCCCGCCCGCCGCCCGAAGACGGAGGCATCGAGCAGGCTGTTGGTGCCCAGGCGGTTGGCCCCGTGCACGCTGATGCAGGCGCATTCGCCAGCGGCGTACAGCCCGATCACAGGCGTGCCGTCGGCGTCGGCGATGACCTGGCCGTCCGCATTGGCCGGGATGCCGCCCATGCTGTAGTGGGCAGTCGGCTGGATGGGACACAGCCCATCTATGATGTCCACGCCGACGAACTTGAGGGCAATGTCGCGCACCTGGGGCAGGCGCTCCATGATCTTGTCGCGGCCCAGGTGGCGCAGGTCCAGGTAGATGCCCTGGCCATCCTCCTCGACGCCGCGCCCCTCGTCAATCTCGCGCTGCTCGGAGCGGCTGACCAGGTCGCGCGGGGCTAGCTCCATCTTGTCCGGCGCGTACTTCTCCATGAAGCGCTCGCCGCCGTTGTTGAGCAGGTAGCCGCCCTCGCCGCGACAGGCTTCGCTCATCAGGATGCCGTGCCGGTAGAGGCCCGTCGGGTGGAACTGCACGAACTCCATGTCCATCAGCGGGATGCCGGCGTTGTAGGCGATGGCCACGCCGTCGCCCGTGTTGGCAGTGGCGTTGGAGGTGATCTTCCAGGCGCGCCCGTAGCCGCCCGTGCCGAACATGACCGCTTTGGCGCGCAGGGCGATGATCTCGCCCGTCTGGATGTTCATGGCGACCACGCCCTTGCAGACGCGGTCTTCCACGATCAGGTCGAGGGCGAACCACTCGCTGTAGAACTTGACTCCATGCTTGAGCGCCTGCTCGTGGATGGTGTGCAGCAGGACGTGCCCCGTCCAGTCGGCGGCGTAGTTGGCGCGGGGCGTGCTGTGCCCGCCAAACCGCCGCTGGGCGATGCGCCCGTCCGGCGTGCGGCTGAAGACACAGCCCATGTGCTCGTAGGCGTAGACAATGTCAATGGCGTCCTTGACCATGATCTCGATGGCGTCCTGGTCGCCCAGCCAGTCCGACCCCTTGATGGTGTCGAACATGTGCAGCTCCCAGCTATCAATCGGCTCGGCGTCGGGGGGAACCTGCTCCAGCGGGCCGCGCGGGCCGCTGCCCGCGACCGGGCGGACGTTGTTCAGCGCGGCGGCGATGCCGCCCTGGGCCGCCCCGCTGTGCGAGCGCAGCGGATGCAGCTTGGACAGCACGCCGACATCGCGGACGCCCGCTTCCATCGCGGACATGGCCGCCCAGGTGCCGGCCAGCCCCGCCCCGACGACGATCACATCGTGGGTGATGGCGTCTGATGGTGCCATAAGCGAATCCTCGAAAACTCCTTATGCCTAAGTTTTCTTGTCTGCCAGCGGCCCCGGCGCGCCCCCCAACTGGCTGGTTGGTGGCCCGCCAGGCCTGAAATGGTGTGCGGTGGATCGTGGTATGGGCGCCTCCCCTGTGTGACCAGCCTGACCCTGGTGCGTTTCCCTCTCAGTGTAGCACCGCTGCCCGCCGCGCCGATAGTATCAATGCTCCTACCGATGCAGCCCATTTGAACTCGCCTGATCGCGGGAAGGGCGAGGCAAAGGCACTGACGAGGCAGAGGTACTCACTCTAAGAGCGTGTACGGAAACCCCTCACCCCTGCACCCCTCTCCCTCACCGGGGCG
>JBBIHG010000062.1:0-22368 GCA_037447125.1 Chloroflexota bacterium
GTCGAAACCCAGCGTCAATGGTCTGACCGTGCCCTCGCGCGCACCACGCCCCTGTCGAGCTAAGAGCGTGTTTGTTAAGTCGTTCCCCCCACCCCTAACCCCTCCCCCACGCTGCGCGGAGGGAGGGGAACATACCGGCAGCTCTGCTCCCCTTCCCTCATTTTGGGGGATGGGGGCTTTTACAAACACGCTCTAGTGCGGGCAGTTTTTGATGCAATCGCCCTGATGACCTATCCAGGTGCATTTGGCTTGGATGCTATCCGTACTATAATCACTCATGTCTGGCGACAGCAGTGCCAGAGCGATGACAGTTGGTGGGAGACCCCGGTATGTCCCAGAAGATCTGCACCAATTGCGGCAAGGCCAACCCGGAGTCAGAGGCATTCTGCACCGAATGCGGCTACGTGTTGCCGGATGAGCGAGCGACGCTCAACACCCAGCCGTTGAGCGCGCCGGGGCAGCCGCAGCCGGAGCTGCGCTGGGGAACGGCCTTCTTCGAAGACCGCATGGTGCTGCAGCTTACGGTCAAGAACACTGGCGACACGATCCAGTACGAGCTTGGCGAGGACTGTGTGCTGGGTCGCACGCACAAAGAGACCGTGCCCGACATTGACCTGGCTCCCTTCAAGGCCATCGAGCACGGGGTGTCGCGGCGCCACGCCAGGCTAACCCGCCAGAGTTTGACGGTGATGGTACAGGACCTGGGCAGCGTCAACGGGACATTTCTCAACGGCACGCGCCTGGTGCCTTTCCAGCCGCGCGTGCTGCGCAATGAGGATGAACTCATCTTGGGCCGGCTGGCGCTACGGATCTCGTTTCAGCGTAGTGTCGTCCCCAAGTTTGAGACGCCCGGCGACGCACAAGAGGAACCGGTGGTCACCCCGCCCGACGCCCAACTGCCGGTCGGCCCGACGGAGCCGGTGGTCAGCCCGCCCGACGGAGAGGAAAAAACGGATGATCTCCCGGATACCGACATCCCCACAGACCTGTCTCAGGTCAAACGCGACACAGGGGAACTGAAAGACGCTTCGTCCGCGGATGGCCAGGGTGTTGCAGCCACGCCTGACCCCGTCTCCGAGAAGCCCACCCCGACCCAGCCACCTGGTAGCCCAGGCGGCGAGACCTGAGCAGCGAGACTGCCCCGTCCCCTTCGCCTCAGGATTCAGCGCGGAACCCACCCTGCGCGATCGCGATCCGTCTCAGGATTGCTTGCGTTTGCGCTCGCGCACGCTGATGCGGATTGGCGTCCCGCTGAAGGGGTAGACGCCCCGGATCTGGTTTTCCAGGTAGCGCTCGTAGGTGAAGTGCAGCAGCTCGCGGTCGTTGACGTGCAGCAGGATCGTCGGCGGGTCCACGCGCACCTGCTGAGCGACGAAAATCTTGAGCGGGCGCGGCTGTTTCGTCTGCGGGGCGTGGCGCAGCAGCGCCTCGCGGACGATGCGGTTCAGCTCGCCCGTCGGGATGCGCACCAGGCGCTCCTCCTGGACGCGGATGGCTGTCTCCAGCACGGTGTGGATGCGCTGCCCGCTCAGCGCGCTGATGAACAGCACCGGCGCGTAGGACAGGAAGGCCAGGTCCCGCGCGATGGCCTCGCGAAAGGCGTTCATCGTGTGGGTGTCCTTCTCGATGGCGTCCCACTTGTTGACCACGATCACGACGCTTTTCAGCGCGTCGGCGATCAGGCCGGCGATGTGCGCGTCCTGCTGGGTGATGCCCTCGGTGGCGTCTAGCACCAGCAGCACCACGTCGGCCCGCTCGATCGCCTTGTGGGCGCGCAGCACGCTGTACTTCTCGATGCCTGGCTCGATGCGCCCCCGGCGGCGGATGCCCGCCGTGTCAATCAGGGTAATGGGCATACCGTTCCAGGTGAGGGATGTGTCAACGGCGTCGCGGGTGGTGCCTGCCACCGGGCTGACGATGACCCGTTCCTCGCCCAGCAACCTGTTGAGCAGCGAGGATTTGCCAACGTTGGGCCGCCCGACGATGGCGATCTTGATCGTGTTGTCTTCGGCGCCGTGGTCTTCCTGCGCCTGGAAGGGCAGCGCCGCGACGATGGCGTCGAGCAGGTCACCGGTGCCGGTGCCGTGCAGCGCCGAGACAGCAAAGACCTCGCCCAGGCCAAGCCCGTAGAACTCGAAGGCATCATCGAAGCGCCCGACGTGGTCGGCCTTGTTGGCCGCGACCACGACCGGCTTGTGGGTACGCTGCAAGATGCTGGCGATCTCCTGGTCGGCGGCGGTGATGCCCTGCAGCGTGTCCACGACGAAGACGACCAGGTCCGCCTCCTCGATGCCCAGCATGGCCTGGGCGCGTATCTCGGCGACGAACTGGCGGCTGCCCTCTTCGAGTGGGCTGGCTGCCGGTGAGCGTTCGGCTTTGGGCTGGTAGAGTTCCAGGCCGCCGGTGTCCACCACGTCGAAGACGACGCCATTCCAATCCGCCTCGTCAATGATGCGGTCGCGCGTCGTGCCCGGCACCTCAGAGACGACCGCTTTGCGCATCCCCACCAGGCGGTTGAACAGCGATGATTTACCAACATTGGGCCGCCCCACCAGGGCGACAAGTGGTTTGCGCATGATCTATTCCGACTCCAGCTTGCGTAGGCCACGATTGTAACAAAGACGCACGCCTGTGAGAAGGCCGAGCGGGGGTGCGACCCAGGGCGCAGCAGGGCAGGGCCCCGCTGCTGATGGCCCTGGAGCGCGGGCGGCGATCAGCCGCCGCCCAGGGTGGGACTGGGCGACGGCGAGGGAGTGGGGCTGAGCGCCTCGATGGTCACGCTTAGCTCGTCTGGGCTGACGATCACCGTGAGCGCGCGCATGTCTTCGGTGCCGACCAGCATGGCCTGGGGGATGACCTCGTGGTTGCCGGCGGACAGCCCGCTCAGGTCCACGATGACGCGCAGATTCTCGCGGTTGGGCAGCTTGTCGAGCGGTCCGCTGACAAACACGGTGACAGTGCCCGCCAACCCCGTGGCGCGGTAGCGGGTGGGGTCCAGGCCGGTCACCTCGACCGGCACATCCTCGAACTGGCGCGTGCTGATCTGCGGCTCAATGACGATGGTCACGCGGACGGTCTGGTTCTCCGGCACGGTGGTGACGCCCTGCGGCAGGTCAACGAGGACTTCGCTGGTGAAGGTCTCGGTGCGATTGGTCAGATCGATGGGCGTGGTGCGCACCAGGCCGGGCAACTCGCGGATGGCCACGATATCACCGGTCAGCACGACGGTGTCTGGCTCGATGGCGCTGTAGCGCACCACATTGTAGCCAGGCGGGGGGTTGCCGCTGAGCTTGGGCTGGACTGGCAACTGGAAGACATCCTCGCGCGGCTGAATATCTACGGCACAGGCGACCTCTGCCGGCTCCACCTCGACATCGCGCGCGCGCATGCCACCCTCCTGGACGGGTGTCAGGCTGACCACTTTGGTCACCGGATTCAGTTCATCGGCCAGGTCGAGCCTCGCCTCGACGTGCGCCACTTCGCGCACGCGCTCGGCGCTGCCTCGAATCACCACTTCGCTGACATCGCAGGTCAGGTCGGCGGGGTAGGTATAGCCGAGCGGCGGATCGCGCGTCACCACGACCTGGACGGCGACGCGCTTCTCGCTCTCGCGGTCAATGCTCAGGGTGAGCGTGCTTGGGCGCAGGGCGACGACGCGCGCGTGTAGGGGCGAGGCGACGTCCGCGTGCAGTTCCACGCGGTACTCGCCGGGGTCGGTGAAGGTGCGCAGATTGGCCGTGACCAGCACATCGCCGGGCGTGAGCAGATCCCACTGGCTGCGCGTGGCGCGCACAACGGCGGTGACGGTCGTGGTATCGAGGGGTTTGGTCAGCACGAAGTCGTCCGGCAGCTCGATGCGCACCAGCACGCCGCGCAGCTCGCCCTGCTCGACGGGATTGCTGGCCATGGTCGCCGCTACCCAGATAGCCACGGCCAGGAAGATCGAAAGGATCGCCCACCCCAGGTTGCGCGCTACGAATTGGAGCAACGAGCTTCGCGGCATGTTGAGTACACCCTGCGTCTGTCAGCGGCGTGGGCTGCCCGGCCCATCAGGCGGCGCGCCGCCCGCGCCCGGAATCGCCGCGCTTGCGCAGGCGGGCCAGTTCGCTGCGCGCGCGGGTCAGCAGCGGCGTCCAGGGCCAGATCGTTTCTTGCGGGCGGCTGCTGGTATAGAAGGCGCTCAGGATGGTGCGCAGGCGGTTGGCGTCCAGCCGGCGGATCATCCGTCCGCGATTGGCCACCGAGATGCGCCCGGTCTCTTCAGAGACGATCACGCACAGCGCGTCCGATACTTCGCTGATGCCCAGCCCGGCGCGGTGCCGCGTGCCCAGCTTGCGGTCGGTCAGGTTGCGCCCGGACGACAGCGGCAGCACCGATGCAGCGCTGGCCACGCGGCCCTGGCGAATGATCACCGCCCCGTCGTGCAGCTCTGTCTTGGGCCAGAAGACGGTCAGCAAGAGTTGAGGGCTGGTCGCCGAATCCATGGGCACGCCGGTGTTGATGAACTCGTCGAGCGAGTCGCTGCGCTCCAGCACGATCAGCGCGCCGTGCCGCCGCTCCGATAGGCGCGAAGCCGCCGCGCAGATGGCGTCAATGATCTGCTCTTCTTCGGTGAACGCGGGCTGGCGACTGAACAGGTTGCTGAGCCGAGTGCGTCCCACGCGCTCCAGTGCCCGGCGCAACTCCGGCTGGAAGATGACCGGAATGGCCACGATGGAGGCGGTGATGATATGGTTCAGCAGCCAGCGGAAGGCGATCCATTCGAAGATACTGGTCAGCAGCGCGATGAGCACCACGACGACAATTGTGCCGCGCAGCAACGAGATAGCTTGTGTGCCGCGCAGGAGCAGCGTGACAACAAAGACGATCGCCGCCACGATGAGCACATCGGGCACGTCGCTCCAGCGAAACGTCTCCAGCGTCCAGATCAGTCTCATGGCCTATCGCAGGCGTCCTTCACCACACTCTATCTGGCACGGCCAGCGCGTCAACCATACCATACCCGGCCCACTCGAGGATTAGGGCCAGATGAGAGTTTGCGCCCACCCGGGCCGGCCAGGGGGCCACAGCAGCCGCCTGGTGCGAGGCCTCGCGCTGCCGCGCCCGCCGCGAACAGCGCGCTCGCACCGCGTGCCGGGATGCTCAACCGCTCAACTGGCGCAGCAGGCGCTGGTAATCCTGGACCCGCTCGGGGTTGAGCGTGATGATCCGGCGGATGGTGACCAGCGCATCGTTGTGCAGCCCGGACTCAAGCTGAAGCTCGGCCAGGGCATCAAGCTGCTCAATCGCTTTGGGCAGGTTGCCCGTCTGGCGGTAGACGGCGGCCAACCGCGAGCGCAGCGCCATGTCGTTCGGGTAGCGCGTGACCAGCTCTTCCAGCACGCGGATGATCTGGCCGGCCTTCTGCTGCTTGGCATACAGGCGCAGCAGCCCATCCAGCTCGCGCACGGCGGAGATCGGGTCGTTCAGACGGTAGTTGAGATCAACCAGGGCGCGGCGCGCGCGCTCGTCGTTGGGATCGGTGCGGCGAATCTGGTCGTAGGTGCGCATGGCCTGGCGCAGGTCCAGCCGGCTGACCTCGATCTCGCCCAGCCGGTGCAGAATCTGGATGATCTGCTCATCCGACACCCTCAGGCGCTGCCCAAGCTGGATGGCGGACAGGTAGGTCGTGCGCGCCGCGTCCAGGTCGGCCAGTTGATAGTGGGCATCGGCCAGATCGATGTACTGATTGAGCAGGTCGCCCCAACGCTCACCTTCTTCAAGGAGGGTGATCAGGCTGTGATGCAGCGCCGTATCCATGGGGGCGATCTTGAGCGCCTCCCGCAGAATACTCAGCGCGCGCCCGTTATCGCCGCGCAGCCGGTAAGTCTCGGCGACCAGGTTGTACTTCAGCATCGCCGCAGGAATATTGTTGCGCTCCAGCATGATCTGCCCAATGCGCGAGTGGATCGGCAGGTAGTCCGGCGCGCTTTCCAGCATGTAGTGAGCCTGGTCCAGGGCCAGGGTATACAGCCCGGCACGCAGGTAACGGTCAATCAGGCTGAGGCCCTCGGTCACGCGGTCGTCAAGGTAAAGCGCGATGCTGACCAGCGAGTCTGGCTCCTCGAGCATGATCGCTTCTTCGAGCTGGCGGCGCGTCCGGACGACACGCTCCTTCCACGTGGGGCCATCGAGCAGTTCCAGGAAGCGAGCGTTGAAGCTCCTGAGCAGTTGTTCGTCCGCCTCCTCGGCGCTGGCGGTCAGCCTGTCATAGGTGCTGCCGATCTGCGCGGCAGCGTCACCGTCCCCAGTATGCTCCAGGTCGGCCATGCGCAGTGTCTGAATCAGGGTGCGCGACGCCGGGCGGGTGCGGTTGAGCGCTACCTGGGCAATGCTCAGCCCATGCAGGGCGCCGGCGGCCAGCGTAGAGTCGTGAGTGGCCCGCTCGAAGTGGGCGATGGCCCTGTCCCACTGTTCCAGTTCCAGCCGGAGCGCGCCCAGGGCGAGCTGCACACCGGCGTGCCGCAGCCCGGCAGCCTGCGCGCGCTCATAGGCGCCGATGGCTTCTTCGTAGAGGTCTTCGTGCTGGAAGCTGATCGCCTGTGAGGCGTACAGCCCGGCCTCGTCCAGCTCGTCGCCGCCGAAAAGCTGGGTGGCTATCGCCCCCAGGGCGCGCTCAATTGCCTCGCCGAGTGGGCCGCGCGAACGCCCTTCGCTCGTCGTGTCCGTGCCCTCGAAGAAATCGCTCAAGTCCTCATCGGACAGGCCGAAGGCCTCTCCGCGCGCCGGTTCGTCGAAGTCACCCGTCTCCTCTACGTCAACCTTGATGATGTCCGGCGAGATCGGCGAGTGCGTGCGGATGGCTTGCAGGGTATTGAGCGCCTGCGGATTGTTCGGCTCCAGGCGCAGCGCCCGTTCCACCGCCTGCATGGCGATGTCATCGCGGTTGGCGCGCTGGAAGTTGAAGGCCAGGGTCAGATACTCGCGGATGGCCAGCCGGCGACGCCCGGTCTTCTCATAGGCCAGCGCCAATCGTTGGTGGATATGCACCAGGCCGGCGGTGAGCTGGGTGGCGCGCTCCCAGTTGGCGATGGCTTTGACCAGGTCGCGCTGGCCCAGATACAGCTCGGCGACGTTGATGTACTGCTGGGCCGCTTCCTTCAGGCGACCCAGGCGCTCTAGTACGTCGGCGCTGCGCTCGAGCGGGATGGCATCGTCGGGGGCGAGCTGGTGGGCGCGGGTGTAGACTTTCAGCGCGTCCTCAAGCCGCCGCGCCTGCAGCAGGGCCAGCCCCAGGCTGTTGTGAGCGACCGGGTCGTCGGGTATCTCCTTGACCGCCCGTCCATAGGCAGCGATCGCCCTGTCCCACTCGCGATCCCAGGCCGCGGCGTGCCCCATGTTCATGGCTTGCTCGTAGATCTGACGGTTTCCTGGCATGTCCCGCTTACCCCTTATCCCCCCAGCGATCGCAGCCCCGGCCAGGCAGCTACTTCTTCTTGCCTTTCTTGGCCTTCTTCTTGGATTTCTTCTCAGCCTGATCGCTCCCCTCGTCCGTCGCACCGAGCAGGTGGACCAGGATCGCTTTCTGGGCGTGCAGGCGGTTCTCCGCCTGGGGGAACAGGCGCGACTGCGGCCCGTCGGCCACCTCGTCGGTGATCTCTTCGCCGCGATGCGCGGGCAGGCAGTGCAGGACGATGGCATGTTCAGCAGCGTGACTCAGCAGCGCCTCATTGACCTGGTACGGCGGGAAGATGGCCCGGCGCTGCTCGGCCTCGGTTTCCTGGCCCATGCTCGTCCAGGTGTCGGTGTAGACCGCGTCCGCGCCGCTCACGGCGGCGACCGGGTCGTCGGTGACAGTCACGTCAAGCTGGCCACCGGCAAGCTGGCGCGTCTTCTCCAGCACCGCCGGCCTGGGCTGGTAGCCCGCCGGGCTGCCGATGGTCATCTTCATCCCGAACTGCGCCGCGCCCATCAGCAGGCTGGTGGTGACGTTGTTGCTGTCGCCGACATAGGCCAGGTGCAGCCCTTCCAGCCGCCCAAATTCCTCGTAGATGGTCAGCAGATCGGCCATGGCCTGGCAAGGGTGGTTGTAGTCGGTCAGGCCGTTGATCACCGGCACGGGACTCCAACGGGCCAGGTCGAGGATGTGCTGGTGGTCGAAGGTGCGGGCCATGATCGCGTCCACGTAGCCGCCCAGGACGCGGGCGATGTCGGCAGTGCTCTCGCGCTTGCCCAGGCCGATCTCCTGTGGGCTGAGGTAGAAGGTATAGCCGCCGACGTGCTGCATGGCCATCTCGAACGAGACGCGCGTGCGCAGCGACGGCTTCTGGAAGACCATGGCCAGCGCCTTGCCCCTGAGCAGGGGAGGGTTGCCCTTGCGCCGGTGCTCTTCCTTGAGCGTCACAGCGCTGTCGAGCAGGTATTGCAGGTCCGCTGCCGTCCAGTCGGCAAGGTCCAGGAAGTGTTTCACAGAGCACCTCTCTCCGGTTGGATCGTCGCGCCTGAATGCTGCATATTGCGGCGTAGTATAGCATAAATCCGGCTGCCAGGCCGGAGGAGTGGGCGGGGCACGCGCGCAAAATGAAGACTTCCGAAGTTTGCGCAAACTTCGGAAGTCTGAGCTATGCCGGGGCGTATGGCCATACGCCCCTATGCCCTAACCGCCTAACCGCCGCGCGCCGCCAACTGGGCCGCCTGGTCCACCGTGTAGTAGTCGAAATGCTTGCCGCCGTAGATGCCGTCTGTCTCCACCGGCGCGCTGAACCACGGCTTGTGCAGCACGTAGCTGACCGGCATACTCAGGGGGATGATCGGGACGAGTCCCTCCGCCCCGAAGAACATCTCCTCGATCTGGGCGTACTGCGCAATGCGCGTGTCCGGGTCGCTCTCGATCATGGCCGCGCGGATCAGGTCATCCACCTCAGAGCAGGGGCGCTTCATGTCGTTGTGCAGCGAGGCGCAGCCCAGCACATCATTGACCCAGTTGTTGGCATCGTTGTAGTCGGGATTCCAGCCCAACGTCCACATATGCGGGCGGTCGGCGGCGTCCTGGCGGTAGGAGACGGAGTTGATCAGGCTCTCGAACCCCTGCTGCTCGATGGTGAACAGGACCGGGTCGCAGCCCAGCTCACGCTGGAGCGCGTTGGTCAGGAAAACAACCCAGTCCACGCCGCCAGGGAACGCGGCGATCTCCATGGCGGGGAAGCCTTCGCAGTTGGGATAGCCGGCCTCGGCCATCTGGGCGCGGGCGTAGTCCGGATCGTAGCCTACCCCGATCTGGTCGTGAGGCGGCGCGCCAAACATGCCGGGCGGCGTGAAGTGAATCATGGGGACGCCCAGGTTATCCTGCACATCGCGGATGAACGCCTCGCGGTCTACGACCGCCGAGAAGGCGCGGCGGACGTGCATGTTGTCGGTCGGCGACTTGTCGAAGGCGAAGCCCAGGTAGAAGACAGACGGTCTGAAGACCTGATGAAGCTCGGCAGCGTAGGCGGGATCGGCGAGGATAGCCTGCACCTGGGTGGTGGGCACGCCCGTCTGGTCAATCCAGTTACGCTCGTACAGGTCGAACGCGGAGCCAGCATCCTCGGCGGTGGAGATGATCAGCCGCTCGACATTGCCGGGGCCGACCAGGTCGGCGGGGATGTGCGGATTGCGCAGCAGGACGCGGCGGGTGCGGCTTAGCTCGTCGAAGACAAAGGGGCCGTTGGTGGTCAGCGCGCCCAGGCGTGTCCACTCGTCACCGTACTGCTCGACGATCTCCTGGGGCACCGGGCGGAAGACCCACATCGTCGTCTGGTTGAGGAAGTAGCTCGCCGGGAAGCTGAGTGTCACCTGCAGGGTAGTGTCGTCGGGCGCGGTCACCTGGACCAGGTCACGATCGGCGTCGGTGAACTGATCCGGGTCAATCGCCAGGGCTTCGGCGCAGCCGGCCACTGTCCCCGCCACGACGTAGCCGTACTCAGCCTCGACGCGCGGGTCGCAGGCCCGCTTGATGCCATACTCGATGTCGCCGGCGGTCACCATGCGCAGGATGCTGGCCCGGTGCTTGGCCGGGTCCCACTGCACCCAGGGCACGTCGTCGCGCACGGTGAACGTCCACACCAGCCCATCATCGCTGGTCGTCCAGGCGGTGGCCAGCTCCGGGTCCACCTGGCCGGGCACGAGCGGGTTGGCGTTGGTCAGGCCCAGGAACAGGTTCTCGATGTAGTCAATGGACACGGAGTCGGTCCCAAGTTGCGGGTCCAGCGTGGCAATCGTGCCGGAGTCCAGCGAGTAGCTGGTGATCGGCTCTGTTTGGCGCAGCAGGCCGCCCAGCAAGCCGCCTGAGTTGTCAGCGCGGGAAAAGTCCAGGGGCAGCAGCGCCACCACCAGCATCAGGGTGAAAACCAGCGCAAACGCCCGGTAAAGGTTCTTCAACATACGGCACCACCTGTGGTTAGCTGCTCAGAGTCGCGGACCATGTCTCGGCATATTATAGCGACGATCCGCGCCGGGCGGCTGCTTTGGCGGGCGGGGAGATGAGCCGTGCGGTTGCGGTCGGTGAGGATTTGCGGGGGAGCAGGCCGAGCGCAGAAATAGACTTCCATAGACTTCCGAAGTTTTGGAAACTTCGGAAGTCTCAAGGTTTTTTCCCTGGCTCCGACCCGGCGCAGCAGCGCAGCGCCCGCGCTCATTCCGGCTGCCAGCGGTACTCCAGATGGCGGGCGGTCTCCAGGGCTGTGTCCAGGCTGGTCAGGCGGCTTACGATGTGGAGCGCAGCGTCAATGCCGGCGGTGATGCCGGCGGAGGTGATGATCTTGCCGTTGTCCACGTAGCGCGCATCGCGCACGATGGTGCAGTCCGGCGCGCTCTCGCACAGCTCGTCCAGCGCCCGGTGATGGGTAGTGGCGCGCAAGCCGTCGAGCAATCCAGCCGCGCCCAGCAGCAGCGCCCCCGTACAGACGGAGAACACCAGCTCGGCCCCGCACGCCTGCTGCCGGATGAAATTGATGGTGACCGGGTTGTGCCGCTCGTGGCGCGCGCCCAACCCGCCGGGGACGATCAGGATGTCGGCCTGGGGGGCGTTGGCGTAGGTGTAGTAGGGCGTGATACGCAGCCCGCTGCGTGTGGTCACCGGGGGAAGCTGGCGCTCGGCCACTGTCGTCACGGAGAAAGGGACCGGACCGGTAGCGCGTTGGCCGGTGATCGAGAACACTTCCAGGGGGCCGGAAAAGTCCAGCGTATCTACATCATCAAACAGCATTACCAGAACAATGCGAGCCATCTCTTAAGCGCCTCTGCCGGGAGGTGCGGGTTCCTAAGCCCAGCGCGCGCACCGTGGCCCGAGCGGTTCCATTGTAGCCTGAGAACACTCGCCTGAAAAGGCCGGGTTCCGGTCGGGTGCGTGCAAAGGTTGTCAGTGACTCGCTGGACGCGGGGCATTGACCTCACCCCCGCTCGGCGCTAACGCGCCTCGCCGCCCCCTCTCCATTCGAATGGAGAGGGGGCAAGCCGAGCGCAGCGAGGCTGGGGGTGAGGCTAAGCCAGGGCGGCGCAGAGCAAGACCCCGACCTGACAAGTCGTTGTGCACCCTTCGGCCATTCCCGAAGGCTCACTGCTCACCGCCCGGCACGATGCGGTACACGTGCATACGGTGCTGCGGCAGCTCGGCGACGCGGGCCAGGCGCGGGTGCGATGCTTCGCCCCGGTCAATGGCCGTGATCGCCGCGCGCGGGGCGGGCGCGAGGATGTGCGTCACACCATAGCGATCCGCCACCTCCAGGATCACCTCCAGCGGCTCGTTGGGTACCATCACCGCCCTGTAGCCCGTCACCAGGTTGACCGACCAGGGATCGCGCGTCATGACGATGATCTCGCGCCCCTCGTCCGCCTGCAATTGGTCTAGCACTTCCTGCATGTCCTGGTACATGGCCCGCTGCGCGTTGTTCAGTTTGAAGTCGGCGCGGGTTAGCTCAACGGCGCTGGCCAGCAGCAGGGCCAGCGTCAGCGCCGCCGCCGCCAGGAACGCCGCGCGCGGGCGCACATAGCGTTCGACCGTCTCCGCGCCGAGGATCAGCAGGAAGGGCACCATCGCCAGGTACGCCTTCTTGAAGCTCCCCCCCTGGCTCAGGTAGGGCATCAGCACGCCATAGGCGGCCCAGGTGAGCAAGACGAACAGCAGCGCCGGGACAAACGGGGACAGGTCGCGCCGCGACACGCCCCGCCGCGTCGCCCAGGCGTCAACGAAGCCGCCCAGGATGGCCACCGGGAAGATCAGCTCGACCAGGGTGATCATCAGCTTGACGCTCGCCGCCAGTTCGAAGGCGATCTTGCCCAGGATGACTCGCAGCCCCTGGTCGAGATACGTGTTCAGGCTGATCTCTTTGGCGTAGGCGTAGAAGTCCTCGTGCCCGGTGACGAAGAAGGCGTCTGCTGTGCTGCGCGGCCAGACGGTGCCCAGTTCGGACAGGTTGCGTGCCACCCAGGGCAGCAGCACAATCGCCAGCGCGACGCCCGCGCCCAGCACGTGCCGCCAGCCGGGATACGCGCCGCGCCGCCAGGCCAGCCATAGCCCGCCGAGCACCCCCGCCGCGATCAGCGCCGGACCATCGTTGCGGGTGAGCATGGCCAGCCCGGCCAGCGCGCCCGCCGCCCACAGCCAGCGCCCGTCCTCGCGGACGCCCAGATAGACCGCTGCCAGCGCGCCGAAGGCCCACACGCCGAAGGGCGTCGTCGTGTCGGTGTGCAGCGACGAGAGGAACAGCCAGGGCGTCCAGGCGGTGGCCAGCGCGGCAAAGACCGCTACAGCGCGGCTCGTCCCGATGCGCAGCGCGAACCCATAGGCGAGCAGGCTTTGCAGCGCGCCGAGCAGTACAAACGGCAGCAGCGCCGCCTGCACCGACACGCCGAACAGGGCGAAGCCGCCCGCTGCCAGCGCGCCCGGCAGCGGCAGCCAGTGATCGAGCGGGTGAGTCACCGCCCCCGGATCGTTGGCGAAGCTCCAGATGTAGTCGAGGATGAAGCCCCGGCCTTCGTGCAGGCTCAGCGCCAGGTTGTAGTATTCGCTGGGGTCCCACAGCCCCGGATGCTCGCTGATCGCCCAGAAGACCAGGCGCGGGGCCAGGGCCAGGAGGACGATGACCAGCGGCCAGAAGCCGCGCCGCCGGCTGAGGGCCAGCCAGTGCGCTTGGGCAGAGGCCATGTTTGCCTGCCTTCTTGTGTGGCGGTATAAACAGCGCGCTCAGCACGCACTGATCGGCGGCTATTATACCGTGAGACCCCTCGCCCAAGCCCGTCACTTTCTCGGCGCGCGCCCGGCATTGGCGCTGTTCATGCTGGCGCTGACCCTGCGCCTGGCCTTCGTGCTGATCATCGAGCCGTCGCCGGTCTTCGAGGGCGGCGACACCAACTGGTACATGCAGAACGGGCGCGACCTGGTCACCACCGGCAAGACCGCCGGGCCGCTGCAAACCGCGCCGCTCTATCCGCTGCTGACCGGCGTCGCCCAGGTGATCGTCCCCGGCGGGCCGACCGAGGGCCGCGCCTACAACGACGGCGAGATGCAGCTTCTGCGCGTGATGCAGGCGATTCTGGCCGCGGCGCTCGTCGCGTCCGTCTACGGGCTGGCGGCGCGGCTTTTCTCGGCGCGGGCTGGCTGGCTGGCCGGGCTGATCGCCGCGATCAGCCCCTCGCTGATCATCGAGGCGGGCAACCTGATCACCGAGGGCATCTTCCTCTGCTTCATCTTCGGCGGGCTGGCCCTCTACGTCCGCGCGCTGGATGGGGAGCGCGTGACTCCCTACGCGGCGGCGGGCGCGTTGCTCGCCCTGGCGACGCTGACCCGCGCTGTCTTCCTGCTCTTCCCGCTGGGGATCGTCGTCCACTTGTGGCTGGTGCGCCGGCGGGCATGGGCGCGGCCCGCGCTGGCTCTGCTGATCGCTTACGTTGCCCTGCTCGCCCCCTGGACGGTCTACAACCTGGCGGTGTGGGACCGGCTGGTGATCGCTGGCGATGGGCTGCTCGGCTTTGTCCACCAGGGCGCGACGGGCAAGGCGTCGCCGCAGGACGTGGACGAAGACCTGGGCCTCGCCCCTGGCGACGCCAGCGCCGACCGCCAGGAGGCGCTGCGCGCGCGCATCCGCGAGAGCATTTTCGACGATCCGGCAGGCTGGGCGGCGCACCGCCTCAAGGAACTGGGCGGGGCCATCCTCCAGCCGCACAACACCGTCTACTTCCCCGGCGAGAGCATCCGCGACGCGGCAGCGGACTGGCTGCGCGGGGATCGCACGCCGGGCGGCCTGCGCGACCTGACGCGCATCGAGGCGTTCTGGCCCAAGCTGGTGCTGTACATCTTCCACTACGCGGGGTTGCTGCTGGGCGCGGCGGGCATGGTCTGGGCGCGGCGGCGCTGGCGCGCGTTGCTGCCGCTCTACGGGGTCATCGCCTACTTCGTGGGGATTCACCTGGTGTTGCTGGCCCTGCCGCGCTACCTGTTCCCGCTCTATCCCGCCCTGTGGGTCTTCGCCGCGGCGTGGCTGGTCGAGGTCGCGTTGCCTCGTCTGGCTGGCTCTGGCAGCCGGTGACCGCCAACCGGCTGCTGATCACCGAAAACTGATACTCCCTATTGGGTCCTTATGCTAGTTTTCGTTGATTGAAGCCGCAGTGACCAGCGCGGACCCGATGCCGATCCCACTCACCAGACTGTCGAGCGAGACAATCTCACAACTGTCGCCCGTCAGGCAGTAGGTCAGCAGGCCAGCGCGCTCACCCCCGCGCCAGGCGACCAGGCCCGGCAGCCGCGTCATGTCGTGCAGCACGCCGCGCGTGACCATGCGCAGCGATCCCCAGCGCCCGGCGATCAGCCCATTCGCCCAGGCGCGATCCGCATCAACCAGGGAGCGGACCCGCACCGTCGCACCCGCGCGCACGGCCCCTCCCTCGCTGCGGCTAGGCCTCTTCCTTGACGACGAGGCGGGCCATGTAGGCCACGCCAACCAGCAGAATGGCGATCACACCGGCCACGACGATCAGCAGGCTATAGCCACGACTGTCGTCCTTCGGCTGCGGAGCAGCGTGCTCTGTCCAGGTGGCGAGATAGGCTTCCAGGTCGGTGAGCTGTTCGTCGCTCAGCGGACCGCCGTGCTCCACGCTGAAGGCCGGCATGTAGGGGCTTTCGTGGCCCACGCGGGCAGTGTGGACTATCTCCGCCGGCTCACCTTCCAGCTCAGGGAAAGCGGGGGCATTGCGCCCCGCGCCGCCGATTCCATGACACCCGGCGCAGAATTTGGCGTAGACCACCGCGCCCTGCGGGGGATCGCCAGCCATGCCCTCCACGCGCTCCGCCACGTGTCCGATGTTCGGCTCTGGCAGCGGCGGAACGTCACCACTCGTCCACGTGCCAATATAGGCGAGCAGATCGTCAATCTGTGCGTCGCTCAAGACCTCCCTGAAGGGCGGCATCCCAGTGCTGGAGTCGGACCCGGCGCCCTCGACGACTGCCGCGCGCACCTGCGCGCCGGGCAGCGTCTTCGCAATCGCCGCAAAGGCCAGGCCCGGGCCCAATGCTTCACCCTGTGGTCCGTGACAGGCCTGGCAGAACTCGGCGAAGACCGCCGCCCCGCGCAGGGCCGCAACGTCCCCACCGCCGGACTCGCTGCCGTGGCCATCCTGCGCCAGGACGGGCCGCGCCATTCCCACAACCGCGAATGCCAGCGCGACGCTTAGCGCCACGGCCAGGATCGTCGTCCACTGTTTCATGCGCGTCACCTCCTCAGCGAGTCCGTCCGGCCTGCTATTATACAGCGGTCAGGCCCTCAGAGTAAGCGCGCATCAGGGGGCCAAGCGGGGATGAGGCCAGCCAGGGCGCAGCAGAGCAGCGTCCCTCCTGCCTGACAGGTATGGATGCGCCTCGGCGGCCATCAGGGATTGGCGGCTGCGCCCGCCCGCGCCCAGGCCGCCACTGCGTTCGGCCAGGCGAACCAGTGGCGCGAGATGACCGCCCCCGTCTGTGGATGGCAGGCTTCGGGCAGCGCCCCATCCCACTGCATGGCTTCGTCCAGACGCGCCCAGGCACGCCGCTCGCGCCCGGCATCGCCCAGCAGCCAGGCGATCAGCGCGTCCTGCACGTCGCCCAGCGGCCAGGGCGCGCGCGTGTGCACCGATCCCAGTCGCCCCGCGTAGCAGCCGCCCTCGTTCGCCTCCGAGAAGGCGAAGTCCACCGTCGCCCGCCAGACGGCATCGTCGGCGGGGGTGAAGCCCCATAGCGGGGCCAGGGCCAGCGGGATGTCGTTGGCATCGTGATAGAAATGGAAGCGCCCCGCGCCATCGGTGGCGTAGGCGTAAAGCCGCTGCCCCTCGCGCTCCGCCGCGAAGTGCTCGAAGACAGCCCGACGCACGTTCTCGGCGATCCCGTCCAGACGGGCGTCAGCGTCCAGCGCGGCGACCTGGCGAAAGGTATACCACAGCAGGATGTGGCTGGAGAGGTGATAGGGCAGCGCCACCGGGTCATCGGCGGGCGTCTCATCGGTAGGGAAGAGCCAGGCGCGCGCCGCCTTGCGCGCCAGCAACATCTCAAGCAGCGGCCCCACGGCGGGGCGCAGCCGCTCCCAGGTGGCGCGGTCGCCCGTCTTGGCCACGTACTCGGCCAGTTCCAGCAGAGGGAAAAGCTGCTGGTCGAGCTGGAACGCCGCGTCCTTGATCTGCCCGTTGGCCAGGTAGCAGCGGCCCCACTCACCGTTGGGACGCCCGGCCACTTCAAACATCCACAGCAGGTGCCGGCGCACCACATCGGCCTGGGCCGGCAGCCAGGAGAGCAACGCGCGGGCCACGTAATAGGCGTCGCGGTTCCACGAGAGCGGCAACAGCATGTGATCGGTGAGGATACAGCACGTCTCACCCACCGGCACGGCCAGCATCAACCCGTAAGCCAGACCGCGCCGCACGATCAGATCATCGGGGGTGCCGGCGAGGCGCGCCTGCCACGCCTGGCGCGCGGCGGTCAGGCTGGCAGCCGGGTCGTGGGCCAGGCGCAGCGCCTCCGCGCGCGCCGCCGCCAGGGTCGAACCGAAAGCGTAGGCGAGCGTCGTCGTCCCTGGCGCGCTGGCGATGTCCACATCCAGCGGGCCGTCGGCGCTGCGCTCCCACGCCTCGCCCGGCAGGAACCCGGCGATGGCTGCCGTCCTTTCGAGCGCGGGATTCTCGATGGTGAGTATCCCATCGGCAAACTGCGCCCGTGTTTGCGTAGGCGGCATGGGCAGCGGCCCACCCTCAGTCAATTGGGTGTAGGCGCAGCGCTGCAACGAGAGCCGCCCGCGCCAGCGGTGTGGCCCGGGGATCGTCCACTGCTGGAAGGCGCCACCGCCGCCCGCCCAGGCGGTCATGGTCGCCGACGTGCCGTCGGCCAGGGCCAGGCTCAGGTGGGGAATGGCGTCGGCCAGCAGCCGCGCGGCACGCCCGACTACTGGCGACGCGATCCGCGGCCCGAAGCCGTCCAGCAGCGTCAGTCCAGCGCGGTAATGGCGCACCGCTTCGGGGTTGTAGCGCTGGCTTTCGGGGAAGGGAGCGGCCGCAGTCAGCGTGATATAACCGGCCCAGTCGTGGTACGTGTTGAGCGCGATCAGGCATCCACTCGTATCCACGCTGCCAATGACGCCATCTGCCCCAAAGTCCAGCGGTTTGATGTGCCGGCCGAAGTCCAGCGCCCGCCCCTCTTCGCTTCCGGTCATGACACCAGTTTGCCCAGGTCCGGGACGAGTGCCCTGCCGTTGTCACGATCAATCCAGCGAATCTTATCGCTGGGGAAGCGAATCCAGATGTCCTGGTCGGGCGCGGCGCGGAAGTCCGGGTGGGTGGAGACCTTGATAATGTCCTCACCGATGCGGATGGTCAACAGGTTCTGCGATCCCAGCGGCTCCACCACCAGCACGGTGACCTTCAGCGCGTCTTCGGCGGGCTGGCCCAGCGCCTCCATGTTCTCGGCGCGGATGCCGGCCACGATCGGCTTGCCATCGTAGCGCGCCAGCGTCTCGGCAAGCTCCGGGATGGGCCTGAGGGCGTAGTCGCCGATGTAGACGCTGACCGCCCCATCCTGGCGGCGCACCTGACCTTCCAGGAAGTTCATCGGCGGCGTGCCGATGAAGCCAGCCACGAAGCGATCGGCGGGCATGTCATAGACCGTCGTCGGCGAATCGAACTGGAGAATCTTGCCCTCGCGCATGACGGCGATGCGGTCGCCCATGCTCAGCGCTTCGATCTGATCGTGCGTCACATAGACCGTTGTCGCTTTGAGCTCGGCCAACAGACGCTTGAGCTCGGCGCGCATCTCCAGGCGCAGGAGCGCATCGAGGTTGCTGAGCGGCTCGTCCATCAGCAGCACCTCGGCGTGCACGGCCAGGGCGCGGGCCACGGCCACACGTTGGCGCTGGCCGCCGCTCATCTGCGATGGATAGCGTTCCAGAAAGTTCTCGATATGCAGCAGCTCCGCCGCCGACTGCACGCGCTGCCTGATCTCGTCTTTCGGCAAGCGCTTCATCTTCAGCCCAAAGGCGATGTTGTCGTAGACGCGCATGTGGGGGAAGATGGCATAGCTCTGGAAGACCATCGAGATGTTGCGATCCTTAGGCGGCAGATAGGTCACGTCGCGGTCGCCGATCATGATCCGCCCCGAATCGACCACGCCCAGCCCGGCAATCGCCCGCAGCAGGGTAGTCTTGCCACAGCCGCTCGGCCCCAGCAACACTACGAATTCCTGGTCGTGCACGGTCAGGTTCACATGGTCAACGGCGACCACTTTGCCAAAGGTCTTGACGGCGTTCTCGACACGAATTTCAGCCATGGTCTTTCCCCTATTTCGTGATCTGGCCCCACATGTTGAACAGGTAGCGCCGGATGAAGAAGATGAAGATCAGCGACGGGACGAGCATGAAGAAGCCACCGGCGTACTGGAATTGCAACGACGACTTGTTGAGCTGGTAGAGGATCAGCGCCGGCAGCGTCCGGTTGCGAATGGTCAGCAGCGTGGCCGCGAACACCTCGTTCCACGACATGACGAAGGTGAAGATCGCCGAAGCGGCGATGCCGGGCAGCACCAGCGGCAGCACCACGCGCATGAACGCCTGATAGGCGTTGCACCCAAAGACTCTGGCCGCCTCTTCATACTCGCGCGGGATGCTGGCGAACACACTCGACACCACCAGGACGGTCGTGGGCAGTGTCAGCGCCGTGTGCATCAGCGCCACGCTGTATACCTTGTCGAACATGCCCCATTCGATGAAGGTCACCGCCAGCGGCACCGCCAGGATCACGATGGGGAAGGCGCGCACGGCCAGGATACCCAGCCGGAACGCATCGCGGCCCACGAAGAAGTAGCGCGAGATGGCGTAACCGGCGGGTGTGGCAATGACCGTTGACATCACCAGCGTGATCACCGCCACCACGATGCTGTTGCGCGTGCCATCAATAATGCCCGGCTGATCGAGAAAGAACTGCATCGTGTCGGTCGTGAACGGGATCGGCGCGACCTGTTTGGGAAAACCATAGACGTCCGCGCTCGTGCTGAAAGCCATCGTGCCGATCAGCCAGATCGGCAGCAGAATCCAGAGCGCGATCAGGATCGCCAGCGCATAGACGCCGGCCCGATCGAGCTGCCGCCGGCGAATGGCGCGGCGCTGTACGGGGTCGAGCGCGCGGGTGGTCATTCTCTGGCTGCCTCCTCTTGGGTGCGGACGGTGCGCAGGTAGACTACGGCGAAGGCCAGCGAGATCAGCATGATGAACCCAGCATAGGCCGCCGCCATGTTGGGGTTGTTGAAGCCGCTATCGCCAGGGTCGTACCAGCGGAATGTCTCCAGGGCCAGTACAGTCAGCACGCGCCCGCCAGTGATAGCCACCACCACCGCGAACACCTGGAAAGCCAGGATCGTGCGCAGGATGAGCGCCACCTGCAGGCTGGGCTTGAGCAGGGGCAGGGTGATGTGCCGGAGCCGTTGCCACAGGTTGGCGCCAAACAGCTCGCCCGCCTCCAGGTACTCGCGCGGGATGGCCTGCAACCCTGAGACGACAATGACCATCACAATGGACGTGGCGCGCCAGATCTCGGCCAGCACAATGGCCACGATCAGCCAATGCTGATTTTCGGCGGAGAGAAGCACATAGGGCTGGTCTATGAGGCCGAGCTGCTGGAGAAACGTGTTCAAATAGCCGCGTTGGGTGAAGATGGTCACCCAAACCAGGCCGGCGGCCAGTTCGGAAATGCCCAAGGGGATAGCGTAGATGTACAGGAAAATGGTGTTGCCCCGCAACTGCGCTTGCAGCACCAGGGCCATAGTGATGGCCAGGACAAACTGGACGGGCAGAATGAGCACGATCAGCAGCAGCGTTGTTTGCAGCGCCTCCTGGAAGCGATAGTCGTTGACCATGCGCCGGACGTAGTCCAGTGTCCACTCCTTGGCCCCCTGCCCGCTGGTCACCCGCGCCGTATCCGACTCCGTCCGCGACTGGATGAACAGATTCTTCTGGTGCGCCCAGCCCTCGATGAGCTCTCCGCCTTTGGTCTCGCTGGCGATCTTGAACCAGTAGACCGGGCGTGTGCGTCCGCTGGGCAAAACTTCGTCCTGCCGGAGCCGATCGACAACGGCCACTTCTGTCTGCATCTCCAGACGGCCAACGACGTCGGCTTTCTCCTGCGGCTCGCTGAGCACCGGCAGAATCTGGCTATCGCGCATGAAGGCAAGTTGCAGCGAGCGGCCCATCGGCCAAGCGAAGAAGACGGCCAAGTAGATGAACGAGGGCAGGATCAGCAGATACGGAGCGAAATTGAACCTGAGTCTCTTCATAGTGCGCCGTCCTTCTGCTCAAGATGCCAACAGGGGGAAGAAACTAGTTCTCTCCTTCCCCCTGTCAAAGAACTCACCCTACGATGTTATCCAGTGCGGGCAAGCCTACTGAAGCTGGCAAGCCCCTTCGCTGGGCGGGTCGGGCGGCCAGCAGGGCGCGCCGGTCTCGTCCAGCAGCGTCTGCAAGCTGGCGCCTTCCTGATCGAGCACGGTCTGGATGTCTTCGCCATTCAAGACGACACGGTCGAACACGTTGCGGAAGATCTGGTTGATCTCGCCGCCGCGCGCGCCAAGGCCCACCGGCAGCAGCGCGGGCAGCGCATCGGGTGAGCTGGCCTGGGCCGCAACCGCCGCAGCCTCGATGGCCACGCCCGCCGGCAGATCGCCAGTATCAACGCCGCCCACCACCGGGAAGAAGGCCAGTTCCTTGAGCACGCGGGCCTGCGTCTCCGGTGAGAGCATGAACTTCAGCAGCGCCTCGGCGCCATCAGGATTGGGCGCGGTGTAGGGAATGCCAAAACCGACCACCACGGGCATGAAGCCGAGACCCGCCGGGCCTTTCGGGGCCGGGAAGCCGACGAACTCTTCGGGCTTCTCGTTGAAAGCGTTGATCAGGCGCGCGGTGTGGTCAAAGGCCAGGATCACCTCGCCAGAGAGCAGCGGTTCCTGCATGAACTGGTAGGCGATCGACTGCGGGTGGACGTAGGGCCACAGGTCGTTCTTGAGCCACTCGAACATGGCCGCAGCCTCGGCGCTCTTGAAGCCGGTCACCATGCCGCCGGTGAACGACGGGTACAGGTAGCCCTGCAGGAAGCGGTGGAACAGGCCCGCATAGGGCAGGCCGAACTTGGCCTCGCCAGTGCCCTCATAGATGTTCTTGGCCCAGGCAGCGAGTTCTTCCCAGGTGAGGGCGTTGATGTCGGCGCCTTCCGGCAGGTATTGCAGGGCATCCACGTGGGCGGCCATGATGTAGGTCGCCTGCATCCAGGGGATGTAGTACTGGTAGTCCGCCGTGCCCATCTTGCCCAGCTCGACAAAGGTGGCGGGCAACTCGTACTCGGCCTCGATCTCGGCGAGCACATCGGTCAGGTTGAAGAGCAGGTCTTCGCCGGCAAGCACCGGGAAGGTGCCATGCAGCGCGCCGACCAGGTCAACCGTGCCAGCCCCAGCCTGAGCCTCGGCCTTCAGCAGGTCAATCATCGGGCCTTCTTCGCTGGGCACAAAGTCCACATCGCCGAAGTCAGCCAGGATGGCGCGCGCTTTGTCGCTCTCTTCCACCGTGTTGAACTGCGTGGAGAAGAAGGTGATCTTGCCGTCCTGGGCGGAAGCGCCCAGCGCGCCGGCCAGCAGAACCACCACCAACAGAACGCCTAACACACGAAACTTATAGCGAGCCATGACATTTTCTCCTCTGCTAGACTGTTCTTATGTACCGTGCTGCGGAACGTGCTCCTCGAAGTGAAACTGACTTCCGTGCTCTCTGGTCACCTCCTTGGCACAAGCGGTCATCTGACAGCCTATCCATCAATTGCCGGACGCAGCGACACCTCACAGGCGAATCTGCGGATAGACACTAG
>JBBIHG010000063.1:0-21772 GCA_037447125.1 Chloroflexota bacterium
GTGGGGTCAATCATCGAACAACCGCTGGTTGACTTCCGCCAACGTGCACTAGGGCCTGCGCGCACGTAGGCGGACTCTGTCAGGCAGCAGAGGCATGGCTCCGCTGCGCTCCCGCGCGAATCGTTTGATCATTGCCTGGCCACTGTGTATAATGCCCCCTGCGCCCGCAAGTACCGGAGAACGGAACTTCCATGGAATCCTATACGCCGAAACTTGACCCTGACATGGGGGCAGAAGAATCCATGCCTGAGGTCGAACACATCCTTCCCGAGGCTCTGAGTGCCCCGGAGCCGTCGGACGGAGCTGCCTTCTTGCCACAGGAGACCCCCGCCCAGGACGAAGCGCTGGACGAAGGGCCTGAGCCGGTCGGCGCCGCTGACGAGGATACCCCTCCACAGGAGACCCCCGCCCAGGACGAAGTGCTGGACGAAGGGCCTGAGCCGGTCGGCGCCGCTGACGAGGATACCCCTCCACAGGAGACCTATGCCGAGAGCGAGGTGCCGGGCGAGGCATTCGAGGCGGTCGGCGCGGTTGACGTGGACGAGACTCTCGAAGATGGGGGCGAGGAAGCCGCCGCAGAGGAGGGCGAGGAACCGACCATCAAGCGTGGCATGATCGTGGATGGCACGGTGAGCGAAACCAGCCCCACAGAGGTCCTGGTGGACCTGGGCGAGGGCGTGACCGGCGTCATCGCCAGCCGCGAGCTGGAGCGCATGGACCGCGAGGCGCTTGAGGCGCTCAGGCCCAGCAGCCCCATCACCGCCTATGTGCTGAAGACCAGAGGCTCCGATGGGCGCCCGGTGCTATCACTGGCCCGCGCCGAAGAAGAGAGCAACTGGCGACTGGCCGAGAAGCACTACTCGTCCAGAGAAGTGTATTTCAGCAAGATCGCTGGCTACAACAAGGGCGGGCTGATCGTGCGCTTCGGCAAGGTGCGCGGTTTCGTGCCAGCCAGCCAGGTCAGCCGCGAACGCCAGCAGCGCACAGTCGGCAACAGCCCCGAAGAGCGCTGGGGCAGGATGGTGGGCGAGGATATCGCGGTCAAAGTGGTCGAGATTGATCGCCCGCGCAACCGGCTGATTCTCTCAGAGCGGGCGGCGGCCCGCGAGTGGCGCGAGAAGCAGAAGGGCCGCCTGCTGGGCACGCTGCGCGAAGGCGAAGTGCGCAAGGGCCGCGTGATCAGCGTGGCCGATTTTGGCGCGTTCGTTGACCTGGGCGGGGCAGATGGCCTGGTCCACCTCACCGAGCTATCGTGGAAGCATGTCACTCACCCACGCGATGTGCTCGAGGTGGGGCAGGAAGTCGAAGTCGAGATCATCAGCGTTGACCCGCAGCGCAAGCGCATTGGCCTGAGCATGCGCCGTCTGGAGCGCGATCCCTGGCAGGAGATCATCGCCGACTACAGCATCGGCCAGCTTGTCCAGGCGACGGTGACCAAGCTCACCAAGTTCGGCGCCTTCGCCCGCCTGGTGGACAAGCCCGAGATCGAAGGGCTGATTCACATCTCGGAACTGGCCGATTATCGTGTCTCACACCCGCGCGAAGTCGTGCTGGTCGGCGACGTGCTGACGCTGCGCGTCGTCAAGATTGACGTGGCCGAACGCCGCCTCGGTCTGTCACTGCGCCAGGTAGACTCGGCCAAGTACATGGACCAGGACTGGCAGGCCATCACCGGTGAAACCGGCGAGGAAGCGCCCGCAGAACCGGCCAGGAATGGCACCGGGCCAGAGCCAGAGGCCGGGCCCAGCACGGAACTGGACGCGGAATAAGCGTCGCGCCCAGGGCGCGCGCCCGACACACGCATTGGCGAGGTCCTGCTCTCAGTTGGGGAGCGGGACCTTTTGGTCTGTGTGTGAGAGGGCGCTATTTGGGCGAATGAGTAGGGATGTATGACTATACGCCCCCGCCTGGCGCGGCAGAGAGCGGCGCTCCTACGCGACCCATACTCAGTCGTCGGGATTCCGACGGCCAGAAAAAGTGCCCGCACCGTGGGCTGAACATGCTACAATAGAAACAGGGACTCAACGCTGACGCAGCAAACGGGCACATTAGCCTGTGCCGCTATCCCCATGCGCCAGTGCCTGGCCAGGCTTGCCCGATCCGCCACCAACATCCGACCTCCCGCGCCGTTAGTGTCAGGCGGTCAGGGTGTGCGCGCCGCACGAAACGCGCTAGAGTCAGGTCAGGAGCGGTTTCGCGCCGCACCTTAGAGTTTGCTGAGTAGTCAGTCGCAAGGCGCATTTCTTGCACAGATTCTGATCGAGGTTTATTGGTAGGACGGGTGGACATTCATCTACAATCAGGGTGAGACGGCGCACTCTGCCGCACCTGGTTGTGAACCAGGCAGGTCCACCAAAGACGCCGTTGCACCGCGCTGCACCGCACCGTCGGGGAACGGGGCTAGGAGAGACGAACACAATGTCGAACAAGATGGAGCGCTTCACGCAGCGCGCTCGCCGCGTCCTGAGCCTGGCTCAGGAAGAAGCCGAGCGAATGCAGCACAGCCACATTGGCACCGAGCACCTGCTCATGGGCTTGATGCGCGAAGAGGGGGGCGTGGCCGGCAAAGTCCTGCGCGAGATGGGGCTGGAGCCTGACCACGTGGAGCAGATCATCGAGCGCCTGACCCTCGCCAACAAGCGGCCCGGCGTCACGCGCATGGACCTGGCGCCAGCGACCAAGAAGGTGCTGGAACTGGCCGTGGACGAGGCCCGGCGCATGGGCCACCATTACATCGGCACCGAGCATCTGCTGCTGGGCCTGGCCCGCACCAACGACGGCGTGGCCGTGGACGTGCTGCGCGAGCTGAAGATCAGCTCCGACGAGATCCGCCGCAACACCCGCCGCGTCTTGCAGGAGAATCCGCTGCAGGCGGCCCGTCGCGCCGCGGAGCCAGCCCAAGACCGCACTCCACGCCCCAACGCCAAGACGCCGATGGTGGACCAGCTTGCCACCGATCTGACCGCCCTGGCCGAACAGGGCAAGCTCGACCCGGTCATTGGCCGGCAGATGGAGATCGAGCGCGTCATCCAGATTCTCAGCCGCCGGCAGAAGAACAACCCAGCCCTGATCGGCGAGCCGGGCGTTGGCAAGACGGCCATCGTCGAGGGGCTGGCTCAGCGCATCGTGGACCGCGACGCGCCCGCCCCGCTGCTGGGCAAGCGCGTGCTGCAGCTCGATGTCGGCTCGCTGGTGGCCGGGACGATGTATCGTGGCCAGTTCGAAGAGCGCCTCAAGCGCGTGATCGAGGAATTGAAGCAGTCCGACAGCATCCTGTTCATTGACGAGGTACACATGCTCGTCGGCGCCGGGTCGGCGGGCAGCAGCGTGGACGCGGCCAACATCCTCAAGCCGGCGCTGTCGCGTGGCGAGTTGCAGTGCATCGGCGCGACCACACTCGACGAGTATCGTCGCCATATTGAGAACGATGCCGCCCTCGAGCGCCGCTTCCAGAAGGTGATGGTCGAGGAGCCGACCATCGAGGAGACGATTGAGATTCTGCACGGCGTCCGCAAGCCGTATGAGGAGCATCACAACCTCGACATCAGCGACGAGGCCATCTACGCCGCCGCCAACCTGTCGGCGCGCTACGTGCCCGATCGCTTCCTGCCCGACAAGGCCATTGACCTGATTGACGAAGGCTCCAGCCGGGTGCGCATGTACAAATCGCCTGAATCGTCGCGCGTCAAGCGGCTGGAGAGCGACCTGCGCCTGGCCCGCGAAGACCTGGAGATCATGCAGGAAGAGCTTTCTGACGAGGAGCGCACCAGCATCCAGGAGCGCATCGTCGAGATGGAAGCCGAGATGGAGGATTATCGGTCCCACTGGGACCCTGAAACCCAGCGCGCCCGCCTGACCGCGGACGACGTGGCCGAAGTGGTCGGCATGTGGACCGGCATCCCCGTCACCGCCATCGCCCAGGAAGAATCCGAGCGCCTGCTGCACATGGAGGCTGAGCTACACAGGCGCATTGTGGGGCAGCACGAGGCCATTGAAGCGATCAGCAAGGCCGTGCGCCGCGCGCGTGCCGGGCTGAAGGACCCGCGCCGCCCGGTGGGCTCGTTCATCTTCCTGGGGCCAACTGGCGTGGGCAAGACCGAGCTGACCAAAGCCCTGGCCGAATTCCTGTTCGGCAGCGAAGACGCTCTCATCCAGCTTGATATGAGCGAGTTCATGGAGCGCCACAACGTCGCCCGCCTGACGGGCGCGCCGCCCGGTTACGTCGGCTATGAGGACGCCGGGCAGCTCACCGAGGCCCTGCGCCGCCGCCCCTACAGCATCGTTGTCTTCGACGAGATCGAGAAAGCGCACCCCGAAACGTTCAACATGCTGCTCCAGATCATGGAGGAGGGGCATCTTTCGGACGCGCGCGGGCGCCGCGTGGACTTCCGCAACGCCATCATCATCATGACCAGCAACATCGGTGCCGACCTGATCAAGCGCGGCACGTCGCTCGGCTTTGGCCTGCCCAGCGACGGACAAGCCCTGCCGGAGCAGGACTACAACGAGATGCGTAAGACGCTCATGAACAGCCTGCGCCGCGCCTTCCGTCCGGAGTTCCTCAACCGCGTGGACGCGACTATCGTCTTCCGCGCGCTGAGCAAGGAAGAGATCGCCGAGATCGTAGACCTGGAGATCAGGAAGGTCAGCGAGCGGCTGGCCGAGCGCGCCATGTCGGTCACCCTCACCCAGGCCGCCCGTATGCATCTGGCCGAGCAGGGCTTCGATCCCGACTATGGGGCGCGCCCGCTGCGCCGCCTGATCACCAGCCTGGTCGAGGATCGCCTGTCCGATGCCATTCTGGCCGGCGATGTCAAGCTGGGCAGCACGGTGCTCGTGGATTACGACGGCGAGAAGGGCGAGCTAACCTTCGGCGAAGTTCAGCCCGAAACACCGGTGGGCGAGCCGGCCTGACGGCGATCTGCTCCACCGGCACAACTGGCGAGCGGCCCCTGCCAACAGGGGCCGCTTTTGTTACCTGGCCGGTGCAGCGGGGGTGCGTGCAAAGATTATCACCGACTCGCTTGACGTGGATGCATTGACCTCACTCCCAGCCTCGCTACGCTCGACTTGCCCCCTCTCCATGCATGGAGAGGGGGTGGCGAGGCGCGCCAGTGCCGAGACGGGGGTGAGGTAAACCAGGGCGCGGCTCTCGACCCCAGGCACTCCTGGTGCCCGTCCGCCCCTGAGCTACTGCCGGGGAAAGGGGTCAGCGGTCGGGGTTGAGCAGTGCATAACACGCTCTAGTCCCCCAACGCCGACGCCGGGTGCCCCATCCACGAGGCGGGCCGGGGCGCGATGCACGCGGGCTGCCCCCTCAGCACATCCCCCTTGACAAAAGACAATAATTTCGATATACTTAAAATTAGACTAATATCTAAATATTGTGCAGGAGAAGATCGCCATGAGCGAGAACATGCCCACCGGCTCGGTCATGCCGGACGTGCTGGAGGGGTTCTTCAAGGCGCTCGCCGACAGCAGCCGCCTGCGCATCATCGGGCTGCTGAGCACGCGCCCGCACAAGGTCGGCGAGCTGGCCCAGGCGCTCGGCCTCACCGAGCCGACCGTATCGCACCATCTGGCCCGGCTGCGCGAGGCGTGGCTGGTCAATCTGCGCGCCGAGGGCACGACGCGCATCTACTCGCTGCGCGCCGATATGCTGGAGATGATGCTGCGCCATGCCCTCGACTTTGAAGAGCTGGCCCGCCTGACCCCCGCGCCCAAGCCGGACATGACCTGGGTGGACGCCCTGCCCCTGAGCGAGGCCGAGCGCAAGGTCTTCCGCGACTACTTCAGCGGGCGGCAGCTCAAGCAGATCCCCACCAAGCAGGCCAAGCTGCTGGTCATCCTGCGCTGGCTGGCCGAGAAATTCGCGCCGGGCGTGCAGTATACCGAGGCAGAGGTCAACGCCATCCTCAAGACGGTGCATCCCGACTATGCGCGCCTGCGCCGCGAGCTGGTCAACTTCAAGCTGCTGGCCCGCCAGGGTGGCGGCGGGCTGTACTGGCGCGTCATCGGGCCGCCAGGGGAGTGAGCGCCCCACCTACGGTCGGGCGTCCCCCCAGCGCAAACAGCACGAGCCGGGCTAATCACCCGGCTCGTGTTGTGGACGGGGAATGTTGCGCGCGATCAGTACGCCTTGGCGAAGTAGGCCATCTGCTCCGCCTGAGCGCCGCAGATGATGCATGGGCCGTGCTCGCCGGGATGGGGCTGTTCCAGGGGGAAGTTGCGGCTGACGGCCTGCCCATCCTCTTTGACGCGATCCTCGCAGGCCTTGCCGCCGCAGAACCAGGCCAGGGCCCACTCGCCGCGCTGGATCACGTCTATGAAGTCGGCGTAGCCGCTGGTGATCTCGTGGAGATGGCTGTCACGGAACTCGGTCGCCTGGGCCAGCATGTTCGCCTGGATGGCGTCGAGCAGCTCGCGCACGGTGACGACCAACCCATCCTGGCTGACGAAGCGCTTACCCTCTTTGCCGGGGATGTCGCGGCGAGCCAGGGCCACGCTGTGGTTGGCCACGTCTTTGGGGCCGACCTCCATGCGCAGCGGGACGCCGCGCATCTCCCAGTCGTTGAACTTGAAGCCGGGCGAGAGGTTGTCGCGCTCGTCCACCTTGACGCGGATGCCCGCGTCGGTGAGCTCGGCGGCGATGCGCGCCACAGCCGCCATCACGGAGGCGCGCGTGGCTTCGTCGCGGAAGATGGGCACGATCACCACCTGGAAGGGGGCCAGCTTGGGCGGCAGGCGCAGGCCCTGGTCATCGCCGTGGGTCATGACGATGGCGCCGACCATGCGCGTGCTGAGGCCCCATGACGTAGTCCAGCAGTGCTGTAGCTCGTTGCTCTCATCGGTGAACTGAATCTCGAACGCTTTGGCGAAGTTCTGGCCCAGGTCGTGGCTGGTGCCCGCCTGTAACGCCTTGCCATCGCGCATCATCGCCTCGATGCTGAAGCTGGACAGCGCGCCGGCGAAGCGCTCCTGGGCGCTCTTGCGCCCCTGGATGACCGGAATCGCCGCGTCCTTGATGGCGAAGTCGGCGTAGACGCCCAACATGCGCATCGTCTCTTCCAGCGCATCTTCGTGCGTGGCGTGGGCCGTGTGCCCCTCCTGCCACAGAAATTCCATGGTGCGCAGGAAGAGGCGCGTGCGCAGCTCCCAGCGCACGACATTGGCCCACTGGTTGATCAGCAGAGGCAGGTCGCGGTAGGACTGTATCCACTTCTGGAACGCCCAGCCGATGATTGTCTCTGAGGTGGGGCGCACGACCAGCGGCTCCTCCAGCACCTTGCCGCCGCCGATGGTCACCACGGCCAGTTCTGGCGAGAAGCCCTCGACGTGCTCGGCCTCCTTCTTGAGGAAGCTTTCCGGGATGAACAGCGGGAAGTAGGCGTTCTGGTGACCGGTCGCCTTGAAGCGGCGATCCAGCCCGCCCCTGACGCCCTCCCACAGCTCGTACCCGTACGGCTTGATGATCATGCAGCCGCGCACGGGCGAATAATCGGCCAGGTCGGCCTTCTGGACGACATCGGTGTACCACCGGGAGAAATCTTCAGATTGCGGCGTGACGCCCTGCTGTGCCACAGTCACCTGCTCCTTCGTCAGTAGGGGTTTGGGTCGGCGGTGCGCGCGCCAGCGCGGGGCCGGCAGCGCGCTGATTGTACCGCATTTGAGGCAGAGCCAACGCAGCAAAATCGCGTTGCGGTATTTCGACCATGCCGCACAGTGAGCGGGTCCACGAACGACCTGTCAGGTCGGGGCTTTGCGCTGCCGCGCTCTGGCCTGGCCTCACCCCCAGCCTCGCTACGCTCGGCTTGCCCCCTCTCCACAGCGTGGAGAGGGGGCGGCAAGGCCCGCGTCAGTGGGCCGAGCGGGGGTGAGGCTCTCCAGCGGCGGCAGATGATCCGCTGACAACTTGTTCGTGGACCCCAGCGAGCGAACTTCTGTCAGCTCCCCGTCCTTTATGCTAGAATCCCCGATGATTACAGCTTCAGCAGAAAATGCAGACACGATGGCGACGCAGCGCAACAAGAAACGCAACCCGAAGAAGAACCAGTGGGTCGTCCCGCATGGTGAGAGATGGGGCGTGCGCGGCGAGGGTAACCGCCGCCTGACGCGCATTACGGATACCCAGGAAGAAGCGATTCGCATCGCCGCGCGTATTGCCCAAAAGCAGGGCGCAGAGGTGATCGTCCAGGATAGATCGGGTATGGATTACAGGGCGTTTTACGCCAGCCTGGAACGCAGTCTGGACGAGAACCGGGACGTATGGCAGGAACTGAGCAAACACTGACCGTCGCCCAGATTGCAGAGATCAACCGCCGCATGATCGAGGAATTCGGCGGTTTCTTCGCAGGCAAGGACAATCTGGCAAACCCTGGCTCACTGGAGCATGTGCTCGCGGCGATCCAGGGTTCGCTCTTTGGACAGGAACTCTATCCAACCCTCATCGAAAAGGCCGCCGTCATCGGCTGGCGCATCATCGTGGGACACGTCTTCCACGACGGCAACAAGCGCACCGGCATGGAAGCCTGCCGCCTCTTCCTGGACCTCAATGGGCACGACATGCGCATTGACTCTGAGGTGATTGACATGGCCCTCAGCCTGGCGAGAGGTGAGGCTACTTTCGTTGAGTTTGCGGCGTGGGTGGAACGCAGAACAACGGCCAGAGCCGGCCAGGACGCCGCCCCCGAACCTCCCGCCTCTGCTTGAGGCGGCGCCTGAGTCGCAAGCATAGCGCAAGCCCGCACGCCTCTCATCAGCGCCGCGACAGCCATCTCGCTTACCCGCTGTCAACACGGCGCTTACCACATCTGCGGCACACTCAGCCTCGCCAGTCCCCTGAACGTTCCCAAAGCCCGTAAGCGCCCCGTTGCCCGTAAGTGGATAAAGTTAGCATAGGTTCGTGGGGCTCGCGATCGGTAGACTCGCATGACGTTGAAGCCGCACAACAGCGCGCTTACCATGCAGCGAGTACCTGGCCCAGCCAGTCACCGCCCGAACGCGGGTAGGACCGTAAGCAGACCGTTGCGCAACAATGAATACGCTTAATGCAGCAGTGGATGGTTGCGTGAGCCTGTGGTTATCGTCGGACGGGAGTCAGCTATGGTAGGCATCATGGACATCACGCCCCTGTCGGGGGCACAGCCAGCAGGATGCTGGTACTGCGCATACAACCACTACCTGTCTGACGGGGAGCGCTGTCCCCACTGCGGGCGCTCGCAGGCGACCAAGCCGCTCGGTACCGGACTCCTCAACCACGAGCCCGTTCACCCGCCCATGGGACAGCGTGGCAGCGCCGTCTTCACGGCAGACACCGTGGTCCTGCTGCAATTTCTGCCCTCTGGCACCTGTGGGTGGTTTGACATGAACACGCCGCTGATGCTGGGTCGGGCCACCGACCTGGCCATGCACAACCTGCTCGACCTCACCGACCTGAACGCCCAGCGGCACGGCGTTTCGCGCCAGCACTGCCGCCTGTCCCGCCAGGGAAACCGCCTGGTGGTGACCGACCTGGGCAGCACCAACGGCACCTATCTCAACGGGCGCTTGCTGACGCCACACCGCGAGGCTCCGCTCGCTGACGGCGATCGCCTCATCCTCGGCACGCTGCACATCAACATCTTCTTCGTCGCGTCCGACTCGGCCTGAGCCAGCCCAGTCGCCCTCCTGCTCACTGCGCGAAGTCGGCCAGCTTACACCCCGCGACCGGCGTCCCGGCCCGGCCCAGCGCGGCGATGCGCTGGCGGGCCGCGGCGACCGCCTCTGCCCCGTCGAGCACGGTCAGCGCGCAGGTGAACGTCTGTGCCTCGCCCGGCGCCAGCCAGACCAGCCGCCCCTTCTCGCGGGCGACAACCTGACCCTCTGGCAGGCAGTTGCCCGGCTCGACCCCGCAGACGTAGATGCCCTGGCGCGTGTTCTTCCACTGTGTCAGGTAGGGCAGACTCGCCGTGTCCCACTCGAACAACAGCCCGAACGACTCCTGCAACAGGGCCACCGCCGTCCGCCCCTCCCCGTCCGCTTTCAGATGATGCCAGAAGACCTGCTCGGCATAGCCGGGCTGGGCTGCGTCGTAGTGCGCCCAGGTGGCGACGCCCTTGCGCGCCTCAGCGTCACGCGGGTAGACCGCGTGATCCGGCGTGTGCAGCGTCGTCCCGGCGCGAACCAGCGGGTAGCCGGGGTTGATGTGGTAGAGGACCATCAGCGGGGCCGGCGTGTCGCCCAGGTTGGCCACGCGATCCGACCAGGCGATGACCGGCTGGTCCAGGGTCAGGTGATAGGTTCGCTCCAGGCGAAGCTGCTCGCCGAAGAGGCGGTTCTCGCTGACGGCGCCGCGCAGCGTCAGGGCGTATTGGTCGCCGTTCCAGCCGCCGCTCACGGCCACGTCGCCCGCGCGCAGGCGGGTGTACAGGCCGTGCAGGTCGCGCCCGCCCTCGCTGATCGGCTCTATCTGCGGGGGGCCGGCATGGGTGAGACCGCAGGTGGTCAGCAGCCCGCCGTTGAACAGGCGCAGCCACGAGCCGCCCAGTTCCGGCGCGTGCGGCGACCCCTGGCTGATCCAGGTCAGCGGCACGCCGCGGTAGTGCGCCGTCCAGATATCCAGCCCGCGATCGGGCAGGATGGTGTACGACAGGCCGCTGGCGTTATATGCTTCGACTTGGCGCAGGCCATTGCTCAGCGTGCTCTGCCGGAAGTCCACGAACTGGCGCATGTCGAGGCTGTGCTGCTCGATCTGCGCGCGCTGGAGCCAGGTGTTGTCAAGCATTTTCGCATGTCCTTTCTAAGAGGAGTGATCAGTTTTCGGTGATCAGTTTTCAGAAGAAGAGCGCGTCCGTGCCCCCGACTGATCACTGTCCTTCCCACGTCCGCCCGTAGTTGAGGCGCAGCTTGTCCAGCACGGCCCGCTCCAGGTCAATGTCGGTCACGCTGGCCAGTTGCAGCAGGTAGAGCAGCACGTCCGCCAGTTCTCCGGCCAGGGAATCGGCATCCGTCAGGTCGCCGTTCCACTGGAAGTGCTCCAGAATTTCCGCCGTCTCGATGCTCAGCGAGATGGCGAGGTTGCGCGGAGTCTGCGGGTGCGGCGTGGCGGGGTCGTACCACCCTTTGGCGCGCACGAAGTCGTGCATGAGCCCCGTCAGTTCGGCGATGTCCATCGGCGCTCCACAAGGTAACCCAGCATCCAGGCCGCAGCAAGACTTCCGAAGTTTTCGGAAACTTCGGAAGCCTGGGTCACAGCACTCCCCCTCGCTCCGCGCTAGTACGCATTCCGGCTGCGCCCGAAGAAGGTCTGCAGCACGGTGCGCAGCACGATCTTGACGTCCAGCCACAGCGACCAGTTCTCGACGTACCACAGGTCGTACTTGGTGCGCTCCAGGATGGACGTGTCGCCGCGCAGCCCGTTGACCTGCGCCCAGCCGGTCATGCCCGCCTTCTCGCGGTGACGCTCCATGTAACGCGGGATGAACTCGCGGAACTTCTGCACGTAGTACGGCTGCTCCGGGCGCGGCCCCACCAGGCTCATGTGCCCCCAGAACACGTTGATGAGCTGCGGAATCTCGTCCCAGTTGGTGCGGCGCATGAAGCGCCCCATGCGCGTCACGCGCGGGTCGTCCGCGGTCGTCCAGCCCGGCCCGTGCTTCTCGGCGTCGGCGCGCATCGAGCGGAACTTGATCATGGGGAAGGGATGCCCGTCCAGGCCCATGCGCTCCTGGCAGAAGAAGACCGGCCCCGAAGACTCCAGCTTGATCAGGAGGGCCGTCAGCGTCATCAGCGGGCTGAGCACCACCAGCCCGGCGAATGCCCCCACCGTGTCCATCACCCGCTTGAGGCTCAGCTTCCAGCCGCGCAGGGCCACATCGCGCACCGAGAGCAGCGGCATCCCATTCAGGTCATCAACGGTCAGCCCGGCGGACATATAGGCGAAGATGTCCGGGTACACTTTGATGTCCACCTTGCCGCGCTGGCACTTGCTGACCAACTGCACCAGCTCGTGATGCGAGGCTTCGGGCAGAGCGATGATCACTTCGTCCACTTCGTACTGGTCAATGATCTCCGGCAGCTCCGCCGTTGTGCCGACGACGGGCACCTCGCCGACCGCGCCCGCCGCCTCGCCGTTGACCGCGCCGACGATGTTCAGCCCCAGGTTGGGCGACCAGCGGATCTTCTCGGCGATGGTGCGCGCCACCTCGCCAGAGCCGACGAGCAGGACATTATCGCGGCCAATGCCGAAGTCGTGCAGGCGCATGATCAACTGGCGATAGGCCATGCGCCCCGTCACGACCAGCACGATACCCAGCAGCCAGGCGTAGACGACCACCCCACGCGGATAGTCCAGCTCCAGCGCGCTGTTCTTGAAGGCCAGCGACTCGAAGGCCACCGCCAGCAGCGTGCCAATCGAGACGTTCTGGGCGACCGCGTAGGCTTCGTCAAAGCGGCTGGAGGCGCGGCGCTGGTGATACATGCGCGCGAAGTAGAAGACGATCATCGTCATCGCCACGTGGACGACGAGCATCGGCGTGTAATTGCTGAACGGGGGGGGATTGACCGGCACGGCGGGCAGCGGCAGCCGGGCGCGCAGCAAGTAGCCGAGCGCGAAGGCCAGCACCAGCATGATCAGATCGCTGGCGACCAGGGCCGTGCGCAGCAGCCCGCGCACCCGGCGGTTTACCGCCTGGCTCACGCGAAGGCGGTGGGGTGCCGCAGTTCGCGCCACAACGGGCGACCGCCTTTCAGCGCCAGCCCCAGCAGAATCAGGCTGTGCAGCCACCAGGGGGTCGTCTGCCGGTAATGCTTGCGGTAGAACAGGAGCATCGCCCGGTAGAACTCTCGCTGCGCCCGGCGCGACTGGCGGCTCGCCGCCCGCTTGACGTGGGTCACCGCCACGCGCGGGTTGTACATCACCTTCCAGCCGGCTTGCTTGATTCGGAACGCCCAATCCAGGTCTTCTCCATACATAAAGAACGTTTCGTCGAACAACCCCACCTGCTGGATCGCCGCCCGGCGCACCAGCATGAACGCCCCCACCACTGAGTCTACCTCACTCTCGACATCCGGGTCGAGATAAGTCAGGTTGTAGCGCCCGAAGCGGCGGCTGCGCGGCAACAGCCTGGACAACCCAACCATCCGGTAGAAGCTGATTTCCGGCGTCGGGAAGCTGCGCCGGCAGGCCAGGTCGAGCGAGCCATCGGGCAGCACCAGTTTCGGCCCGGCGACGCCGATTGTCGCGTCGGCGTCCATATAGGCGAGCATGTCGCCCAGCGCCCCTGGCGGCAGCACCGTGTCTGGGTTGAGCGCCAGGGCATAGCGCGGCGCATCCTCGTCGGCGCAGCCCGGCGCGAACCCCAGCGCGCGCAGGCCGTGATTGTTGGCGCGGGGATAGCCCTCGTTCTCGGCGCTGGCGATCAGCGCCACGTCCGGGAACTCGGCGCGCACCATCTCCGCGCTGCCGTCGGACGAAGCGTTGTCCACCACGACCACGCGGTAGGTGAAATCGCCCTCCGACGCGGCGACCGAGCGCAGGCAGTCGCGCAGCAGGTCGCGCGTGTTCCAATTGACGATGACGATCCCCAGATCGAGCATGGCTTCTCACCTGGGCGCATGGTTGATTTTAACGGGGCGCCGCATCCTGTTCAAGGCGGGACGCTGCTCAAGGACAAAGGGCTTGAACCGCAGAGGCGCCGAGGACGCGGAGAAGAACTTTCAAGAATGCTGATTGATCTTTTCTCTGCGCTCTCTGCGCCTCTGCGGTGATGTTCTGCTCCAGCAATGCAGTGCGCCTTACCACTCTGCTGCGCCCGTAGGGGCGTATCGCCATACGCCCCATCTCTCTACACCTTAGCATAGCACACGGCCCGGCGCGAACGCCGGATGTACACCCCACGCCCCACTGACGGTCAGCGGGCGCTAACCGATGACGCGCCGTACTTCCGGGAAAGCATCCGCCCAGGCAGCCAGCAGGCGCGCGTGCGGCCCGCCGGACGGTGGCTCCACCATGCGCACGCGCTCGTAGCGATCCGCAGTGGCTCGCTCGACGGTGACCGTCAGCCCATCGTGGATGTTAGGCGGGATGGCGTCCGCTTCCCAGGCTGCTGCCGCGCCCTCGACCTCGCGCAGAAAACGGTCGAGCGCCTCTGGCTCCACGTCGCGCATACTGCCCTGCGCCAGCGAGGTGCGCGGCGTGCAGCTATGACAGCACACCAACTGGGCCTCCCGGCCAGTGACGACCAACAGACAGCGGTTCTGGCTGACGGTGAATGGCTGGATGGCCGTCAGGATATACACGCAGTCAGCGCCCTGCTCGACGCAGAAGCGCTGCACGGTCAGCGAGCGATTGTCGGGCATCCTCTCTCCTCACACTACAGCACATCATCCAGCTTCAGGCCGCGCGCTGCCGCACGCTCAACGCGCCAATCGTGCTCGGTGACTGGCACCGGGCGGATGGCGTCCGCCGGGCGGCGGGCCAGGCTCAGCGCCTCTTCCGGGCAGTGTACCACGCACAGGCCGCAGCCCACACAGCGCATCTCATCCACCTGGGCGGTTCCCCCGTCGCCGAGCGTCAGCGCCCCGAACTGGCAGTAGGGCAGGCACGTTTCGCAACCCATGCAGCGCGCCGCGTCCACCTGGCTGACGAAGGGCGAGCGCGCCGCCGCTGCCGGCAGGCCGGCCTCGCGCACCGCCCGCAGAATCCCGCAGGCGCACGTGCAGCAGTTGCAGATATACAGCCCGGCGCGGTAATTGCCCACCGTGTGCACCAGCCCGGCATCGGCGGCCTGGCGCAGCAGGGCGAGTGCCTCGTCGCGAGTCAGCGCGCGGATGTGCGCGCTGCCGTCGAACGCGCCCGGCGTCTGGCTGATCGGCATACAGACCTCTACCGGATGATCGCACGGCTCGCCAGCCAGCGCTTTCTGTACGCGGCACACGCAGGGCACCACACCCCACGCCTGAGCGGAGTCAACAATGCCAACCACGCTCTCGTAGGGGTGCACCTCCACGTGAAAGGGGACGCTTTCGTGCACCGGAATCACCCGGTGTATTTGTGGCTCGACAGCGACCATCTGCGCAAACGCCGCGCGGTAATACTCGTCGAACAGGCGCGCCGCCTCCTCGTCCATATACGGGACCCGATTCTCATAGACGCCCACGACGAAGGGCAGCAGCCCATAGACCGGCATGTCGTCCTCAATTCCTCTGGCGATCAATCGCTCGCTGGTCAGCTCCGCCAGCCGCGCCGCGACCGTCTCCACGTCGCCGCCAATGCGCGCGGCAATCTGAGCGGGCGTCTCCTTGGTCAGGCGAAGCTCGGCGGCCAGCGCCGCCTGCTCCGGTGTGAACAGCTTCGCCAGCAGGCGCAGCTCGATCCCTTCCTCCGTGGGGGGGAAGCCGTTGGGCAGCGCGTCCAGGCGCGCCGCCAGCCTTTGGTAAGGTGCCCAGTCCATGTGAGCCTCCACCAACCTGCTCAGCCCTCGCGGGCGCGGCCAAGGCTTCACTAACCCGCACGAGCATTTGGGCGCAGAACTCCACCGCAGAGGCGCAGAGAGCGCGCGGAGAAGAACTAAAGCCCTCTACACATCTTTTCTCTGCGTCCTCTGCGTCTCGGCGGTTCAAATGTCCTTGCACTAGGCAAGACACATTCCCACACGATCACACGCCCGCCGTCGGCAGGCTCAGCAGCGGCGTTCCGCGCAGCGCCGCGCGCATGGCCGCCCGGTCGTCCCAGGGATGCTCGACCGTCCCGAAGCACATGCTCTGCTCGTGGCCCTTGCCGCAGGCGATCACCAGGTCGCCGGGCCGCGCCAGGTCGCAGCCAAAGGCAATCGCCCGCCCGCGATCCGGCACGCGCCAGAAGGTCTCGCCTTCGCGCCCGCCCTGGCTCCGGCAGCCCTCGGCCATCTCCGCCAGGATGGCGTCCAGGGACTCAGTGCGCGGGTCTTCGGCGGTGAGTACCACCCGGTCGGCCAGCCGTGCGCCGATCTCAGCCATCATGCGCCGCTTGGCGCGGTCGCGCAGGCCGGCGCTGCCAAAGATAACGATCACCCGGCGATCCGGCGCGATCATCGTCCGCGCGGCTTCCAGGGCGCGATGCAGCGCGTTGGGCGTGTGAGCGAAATCCACAATCGCCAGGAAGTTCTGCCCGGCGTCAATGCGCTCCATCCGCCCTGGAATAGGGGGCATGGCCCGCGCCCCCGCCGCCCATGTGGCGCGGAAGGTCGCCGTGTCCGGCAGGACGGCGAAAGCGGCAGCGGCGGCGGCGAGCACGTTGGCCACGTTGAACGCCCCGACCAGCGCCGACTCGACCGGGGCGCGCAGCCCGTCCGGCCCGCAGACGGTCAGGCGGGTGGCGTCTGGCGCGAAGACCACATCCCCGGCGCGGAAATCCGCTGATGCGTCGAGAGCATAGGTCAGCACGCGGTCCACGCCAGCCGCTCGCTGGCGGAACACGTCCGCACTGGGATCGTCGGCGTTGATCACAGCAACCTTAGAGACGCCCGGCTTGCGTGGCGAGGCCGCCGTCATGCTGAACAGCCGCGCTTTGGCTTCACGATACTGCTCCCACGTGCCGTGAAAGTCCAGGTGCTCGTGGGTGATGTTGGTCAGCACGGCGACGTCGAAGGCCACCCCGTCCACGCGCCCCTGGGCCAGCCCGTGCGAGGTCGCTTCCAGCACGGCGTGAGTCAGCCCGGCAGCGACCATGCGCGCCAGGTACCTGTGCACTTCGTCGGCGCCCGGCGTGGTGACGTGCAACCCCGTCTCCAGGGTCTCGTCGCCGATCAGGGCGCTCACCGTCGAGATCAGCCCGGCGCCTACCCCTGCCGCCCCCAACATACTGTGCAGGAGAGTACAGGTGGTGGTCTTGCCGTCGGTGCCGGTGACGCCGATCACGACCAGCTTGTGCGATGGGTGGCCGTAGTAAGCCGAGGCCAGCGGGCCGAGCGCCGCGCGCCCATCCACAACCTGGGCGTAGGGCACGGGGCAGGCGACCGCATCCGGAGGTCGCTCGCCGATCACTGCCGCCGCCCCGCGCGCCACCGCCTCGGCGATCAGGTCGTGCCCATCCACCGTCGCCCCGCGCCGCGCCAGGAAGACGCCGCCCGGCTGGATGTGCGCGGCGTTCTCGGTGATTGGCGCGGCGATGGGCGTGTCGCGGTCGGGGCGGGCGATCACGCCCGGCCAGGCGGTGAGCAGATCGCTGAATAACATAGGCGCTCCGTCGTGGGCTTGTGGCAGCCAGATAACGTGCGCCTATTCTAGCCGATCCGCCCGCGAACAGACAGAATGCGGAACCTCACCCCCGCTCGGCGCTGACGCGCCTCGTTTCCCCCTCTCCATGCATGGAGAGGGGGAAAGGCCGAGCGCAGCGAGGCCAGGGGGTGAGGTAAGGCAAGGTGCAGACCAGATGCCGATTGCTCTGTCCCTGTTCGCCCGGTTCACACCCCGGCATCGTCCAGGCGGCGCATCTGCTCCGCACTCAGTGCCACGTCCAGCGCGACCAGATTCTCCGCCATCTGCTCCGCTGTGCTGGCAGCGATCAGCGGCAGCGCCGGCGGATCGCTCTGGCACATCCAGGCCAGGATCACCTGATTGGGCGTCGCGCCAGTCTCGGCGGCCACCGCGCGCAGCGTCGCCAGGCGCGCGTCGCTGTCCGGCCCGGCATACTGGTGCGGCAGCGGGCGGTCGGGCCGCGTGTAGGCACCGCCCAGCAGCGCCGAATAGGCCAGCAGCGTGAACTCGCCCCGGCGCGCGCGCACGTAGTCGAACAGGTCCTCGTCCGCGGCCAACTGTGGCTCGAACGATTGCCCGGGGCAGGGGCGCAGATAGGTATGGCGCTGCTGAACGCAACAGAACTCCGGCCAGCCGTTGGCTTTGCTCAGCGCATGGGCGCGCTCCAGCCGGTAGGCGCGGTAGTTGCTGGCCCCAATGAAGCGCACCTTGCCCTGCTCCACCAGGCGGGCCAGCGCCTCGAGCGAATCGCGCAGCGGCGTGACGCGATCGTCCACATGGGCGTAGAACAGATCGATGGTATCCATGCCCAGGCGGCGCAGGCTCTTATCGCACTCGGCCTCGATGATCTGCGGGGCCAGGCTGCGCGGCACCGCGCCGTACTCAAAGCCGACCTTGGTGGCGATGAACATCCGATCTCGCCAACCGCGCGCCTTCAGCCAGCGACCGAGCAGCGCCTCGCTTTCGCCACCGCGCCCGCCGGGCACCCAATGCGCGTAGATGTTAGCGCTGTCCAGGAAAGTCCCGCCGGCGTCCACGTACTGGTCGAGCAAGCGAAACGAAGTCGCCTCGTCCTGCCGCGTGCCGAAATACATGGTCCCCAGGCACAACGCGCTCACCTGGACGCCAGTGCTCCCCAATGGTACTGTGTGCATGTCTGCCCCATCCTTCGTCTGCAGTGGCCAGGGCAGCAAGAGCACTGACCCGGCCAGCGTCCTGCTCAAGAGAAATGCAAAGCGCCAGGCGAGTGTCACAGCCTGGCGCTGGAATGCTGTGAGGGTGAGGTGCTAGCGGATCTGCGCCGCCAGGGCGCTGAGATCGCCGCGCACGCTGCCGTCCACCACCTTGTCGCCGGCACGCAGGATCAACCCGCCCAGAATCGAGGGATCCACCCTGTACTCGATGTCTTTCGCCCCGGTGATCTTGGCCACCTCGGCCTTCTCGTCGTCGGCCAGCGGCAGCGCGCTGACCACCACCACGTTGGCCCCCAGTCCCTTCGCTTCGGCGGGGACGCCAGCGAAGAATTTCCTGATGATCGCCTTCTGGCGCTTCTCGTCGAGTGAGTCGCCGATCAGCCGCTCGGCGGCGGCCATGGCCAGGGTGATGATCTCGCCGCGCGTCTCGGCCAGGATGCGGTTGCGTTCCTCCTCGGCCTGGACCCGCGCCTGGTTGCGGATGGCGTCGGCGTCGCCCTGCGCCTCGCGCAGAATCTGTTTGACCTGTTCTTCGCCACGCTGGCGCGCCTCGTCAATCAATTTCTGACCTTCGGCGCGGGTCTGAGTCAGCAGCTTGTCGCGCTCGCGCTCGGCGTTCTCGCGCGCCTCTTCGGCGGCGCGGGCGTCTTCCAGCCCCTTGGCGATGCGCTCGGAGCGCTCGTCGAGCATCTTCAGCACGCGCGGCCAGACGACCTTGGCCAGCAGCAGGAAGATCAGTCCGAAGTTGACAAGCTGCGCTATGAAAAAGCCCAGATTAATGCCTAATGCGTCCACTGAACTCCTCCTGGACCGCGACTACAGCACGAACAGGATGATCAGGGACACGACCAGTGCATAGATCGCGACAGCTTCGGCGAACGCGATACCCAGGATCATGTTGGTGGTGATCTGCCCGGAGGCATCCGGGTTGCGCCCGATCGCGTTCAGGGCGCCCTGAACGAGCAGCCCGATACCAATGCCCGGCCCGATCACGCCAATCATCGCCAGACCGGCGCCGATAGCCTTTGCAGCATCTACTTCCATGAATTCCTCCTGATGTTGGTCAGTCTAGACAAGATATGCCCAGCTCAGTGATACCCGATCACCCACGTTTAGTGCTGCTCGTCGCCGTGCCCGTGCCCCTGCATGGCCATCGCGCTGAAGACCAGCAGCAGCATGGCGAAGACAAACGCCTGGATCAGTCCGATGAACAGCTCCAGCCCGTACACGGCTGCCGGCACCAGCATGGCCAGCAGGAATGACATCACGAAGAGCAGAACGCCGCCCGCAAACAGGTTGCCAAAAAGACGGAAGCCGAACGAGAGCACTTTCGCCAGCTCCGAGATGATCTCCAGCAGCCCGACGACGAAGTCCATCGCGCCCATCGGGCGCTTGCCCACGTTCTCCAGGGCCGGCGTGTTGAAGAACTTGGTGAAGTAACGCATCCCCTGCGCCCGCACGCCGAAGTATTGGATGGCTACGAAGGCCAGCAGACCCAGCCCCAACGTCAGGTTGAGATCGGTCGTCGCGCCGCGCACGAACGGCGTGACCGCGTACAGATCGTCGCGGTAGTACGGCTCGTGTACGACCTCCGCCACCAGTTCGGCGGGAGTTTTGGCCTCGGCGGCCTTGCCTTCAGCCGCCTCACCCTCCGCGGGAGGCGCTTCTTCAAGGGCCAGCGTCGCCGCGGCGATGACGGCGTCCACGTCCCCGCCCTGCTTGGTCACGTACTCGGCCACGCTGCGCGCATTGCCCACATCATCGCGCAGCGAGACCGACTCGACGCCCAACCCCTGTGCCGCAGCCATCAGAACCGCATTTAGGGCAGCGTCGTGAGCCGGGTCGTGGTGCTCACCCTTGTGGTGGCAGGCGTCGTAATTCTCCTGCGTGGCGCGGACGCCGGGATCCATCGCCTTGTCCACTTTGAGTAGGATACCGTTCTTGTCGTAGCCGTTGATGCCCTCGGGTGCGCAGTGCATCAGCCCGATGCTCTCCGCGCCAGGCACCAGCTTGACCCAGTTGGCGACTAGCAGGAAGATGAAGATGGTGGCCATCAGCGGGAAGATGGGGCGTGCGTTCTTGCCAGCGGTGGACTTGGCCAGGCTCCACAGCGCGTCCGTCACCACCTCGAACAGCCCCTGCAGGCGGCCAGGCACCACCTTCATCTTGCGCGTGGCTGCCAGCGCGAACCACAGCACGAGCACGTCCACGACCAGCGTACCGATGATCGTGTTGGTGATCGTCAGGCCGTTGATGCCAAGGAAGTCCTTCCACACGACTTCGCCGGGGACCATGATGACGGGCAGCGCCACAGCCACGCCGGCTCCGGGCATCACCACGAAGGGGATGATGCCGCAGAAGATGACGCTGACGGCAATGAAGCCTAAAAGTATCAGAACTCCTTTCAAGAGCCATTCTCCTTCGTCATAGCATGGTCTGCCGCACCGGGCTCTGTCGTCGCCTCAGGCGTCGCCGTCCTGATCGCCGCCACCGACGAGAGCATCAGCCGGATCATCGCGAACAGACTCACCGGAACACTGAGCAGCACAAGACCAATGGTCAGCACAGGGTGTGTGTTCAGCCTGGAGTCCAGGAACATCCCTGCGAAAAGCGCCATGAAGATGATGATGACCGACAGGCAGCCCGCCTGCCCGGCGACGCTGGCCAGTGCCATGTTGCGCGCGTAATCGGGGCTCAGCTTCGGGTTCATGCGCAGCGTCCTGCGTAATGCCCAGGCGTAGGCCACTGGTATGCTCGCCAGGGGCAGCCCGACGCTGAAGACCGGGTGCAGACCCGTCACCAGAAAATCGAGCAGCAGGCCCGCGCCAGTAGCCAGCAAGACCAGGACCAACGCCGACAGGCCCGGTTCCCCGACGACTGCCGCAAAGGCCGATGGGCCAGCCAGGCGAGGCGCGCGATGGAGCGACATGGTGGATGATTTCCTGCTGCGCGTCTTGGGGAGAGATGTTGAGGGCTGCGTGCCGGGCCTGCCCCCCGCTCCCAAGTCTGTCTTGGCGGCATGTGCCTTCCGGCACAAGCCTAGCAAAGCCACCTGAAATTGTCAAAAATTCCTATTCAAAAATAGGTCTCGTTTCGCGGCCTGGCCCCCTGATTCTAACGCAGATTCGACGTGCCTGGACCAACCGGGAACAACCGGCGCGCATCTAAAGGCGTTGGCGAACCAATGCCAGGGTAGCGGAAAAGGTAGGCAAGGGTTTGGCATACCAGGCCGACGGACGAGCGGTCACCGGACGACCAGCGGAATGCAGCGCATGAGCCAGCAAAGTAATCTAGGGAAACATGCCCATCAACAGGGGCGTGGTGCGCGCGAGGGCACGGTCAGACCATTGACGCTGGGTTTCGAC
>JBBIHG010000064.1:0-21750 GCA_037447125.1 Chloroflexota bacterium
CTCAGATTTCGGGTTATAATGAGGCGGGTCTTTGCGGCAGGCGACGGACTGCGGACAGGGATCGCCAGCCAGCCGTTTTGGGCGAGACGCCGAACCCGGCGGCGGAGGGCCGGGCTGCTGCGCCAGACTGGGCGATGGCGCAGCTCGGACGGCGCAAGACGGGGAAGATCTGCTCCTGGAGATTATCCTGCTTAGCGATTTAGGACTGCTCAATGACAATGAAAGATAAAGCCAACGGAAAGCCCGCTCAGGACGAGCGCTACAAGGCCATTGACCGCACCGTTAAGCGCTTCAACGGCCGGCAGGATGCGCTGCTGGAAGTGCTGAATACCGCTCAGGAGGCGTTTGGCTACTTGCCAGAGGAGGTGCTGGGTTACGTGGCGCAGCAGCTTCGCATTCCGCTGAGCCGCGTCTACGGTGTGGCCACGTTCTATCACATGTTCACCTTCGAGCCATTAGGCGAACACAACTGCATCGTCTGTGCGGGCACGGCCTGCCATGTCAAGGGGGCGGATCGCATCATCCAGACCCTAAGCGCATGGTTCAACATCCGGCCCGGCGCCACAACCCCTGATGGCCAATTCAGCCTGACGGTAACGCGCTGCCTGGGCTGTTGTGGTCTGGCTCCGGTTATTGTCTTAGACGGCGAAGTGCACGGTAAGGAAACTTCCGAAGGCGTGCTCGCGCGAGTGCGCGAGATCGTTGCATCGGCAGAGGCTGTGCCACAGGGAGCACGCTGAATGGACAATACACACCTCCAAATGCTGGCCCAGCAGGAACGGGCCAGACAGGAACAGTACCAGTGCCGGGTTTTCTGTTGCGCGAGCACCGCTTGTCTTTCAGCAGGGGCTGAACAAATCCTCAACGGCCTGCAACAAGCAGTAGCGGTGTTTCAGGGCGATGGTCACGAAACGGAGGTGGTCAAGACCGGCTGCATGGGCCTGTGCAGCCGAGGGCCGTTGGTGCGGGTGGAGACCAGGGGCGAGGCGCCCGTTCTGTACGGGGATGTTTCCGCCGATATTGCGCAGCATATTGTGGCCCGGCATGTCACAAGGGCTGGCAGTGAGGAGATTTCTCCACCCCAGGGCGAAGAACGAGCGGTTGCTCCCCACGATTTTGTGCATCTGCGCGCAACGTTGCGCCGCGCTGCCCAGAAAAGAGACCTCGAACACCATCTCATTCCCCTGGACTCGCCCTTCTTCACCAAGCAGGTGCGAGTCGTAATGAGAGAAGCGGGCCACATCGACCCCGAGAAGTTGGAAGACTGCCTGGCACATGGCGGGTATCAGGCTTTGGCCAAAGTGCTCAGCGAGATGACGCCGGAGCAGGTATGCGATGAGATTCTGCGCAGCGGGCTGCGGGGGCGCGGGGGCGCGGGCTACCCCACGGGCCAGAAATGGCATTTTGCTCGCCAGCAGCAGGCTCCCCAGAAATATGTGATCGTCAATGGCGACGAAGGCGACCCCGGCGCGTATATGGATCGCACGGTGATGGAATACAATCCGCACCGGGTGTTGGAGGGAATGATTATTGCCGCCTATGCCGCGGGAGCCAGTTATGGCTATCTGTATATCCGTGGCGAGTATACCATCGCTGTCCAGCGTATACGGCAAGCGATCCGGGCGGCGCGGCGGCGCGGCATCCTGGGCAAGTCGGTGCTGGGCACAGATTTCTGCTTCGACGCCGATGTGCGCATCGGAGCCGGGGCGTTCGTGTGTGGCGAAGAAACGGCGCTCATGCACTCCATCGAAGGGAAGCGAGGTGTGCCGCGCATCCGGCCTCCCTACCCCACGACGTCGGGCCTGTGGGGCGCGCCCACTGTGATCAACAACGTCGAAACCCTGGCCAACGTCCCCTCGATCATCCTCAAGGGGGCGGACTGGTTTGCCAGCCTGGGTACCGAGCAGAGCAAGGGCACCAAGGTCTTCGCCTTGACTGGGCAACTGCGCTATACGGGATTGATCGAGGTGCCGATGGGCATCAGCCTGCGCGAGATCGTCTACGACATCGGCGGCGGCATCCCTGGCAACCGCGCCTTCAAGGCGGCACAGACCGGCGGGCCTAGCGGCGGCTGCATCCCGGCGGAGCACCTGGACACACCGGTGGATTTTGAGAGCCTGACCGCGCTCGGCTCGATCATGGGATCGGGGGGCCTGGTGATCGTTGACGATACCACCCGCATGCCCGACTTCGCCCGCTTCTTCATTGACTTCTGTGTGGACGAGAGTTGCGGCAAGTGCGTGCCCTGCCGGGTGGGCACGGTGCAGATACGCTCCCTGCTGGACAAGATCATTAGCGGGAACGGCTCGCCGGAAGACCTGGACAAGCTGGAGAAGCTCTGCACGCTGGTCAAGACGACCAGCCTGTGCGGGCTGGGCATATCTGCCCCGAACCCGGTGATGAGCACGCTGAAGTTTTTCCGCCACGAGTACGACTCTCTGGTCCAGCAGGACCAGGTCGCCGAGGCACACGCTCGCTGACGGCATGGCTGTAACCATTGCGCTGAGGAGCCAAGATGACGATCGAACTCATCATAGATGGCAAGACCATCCAGACTCATCCCGGCACGACCGTGCTGGAAGCGGCGTTGGCCCAGGGCATTGACATCCCCCGCCTGTGCTACCACCCAGAACTGAGTGTTTCGGGCGGCTGCCGGCTGTGCGCGGTGGAGGTAGAGGGGCGGCACGACCCGATCCCTAGCTGCGGGTTGGAATGCGCTCCAGGCATGGTCGTCCATACGCGCACCCCGCGCCTGACCGATATACGCCGCGAGATCATTGACCTGTTTGTGTCCGACCACCCGCTCGACTGCGTGATCTGCGACAAGGCAGGGAGCTGCGCGCTGCAGGAATACGCTTACGAATATGGGGTGGGCAAGACATCCTACAATCTGCAGATCTCGCGCTCGCTTTATCAAGACGACAATCCCTTCTTTGTGCGCGATCACAAGTACTGCATCCTGTGCAGTCGGTGCGTCCGCGTGTGCGAGGAGATCGTGGGTGCCAACGCCATCGAGATCGTTGGGCGCGGCTTCACCAGCCACGTGGCCACCCCCTTCGACGGCCCGATGATCGACTCGACGTGCGTCTTCTGCGGCAACTGTGTGCAAGTCTGTCCCACCGCCGCGCTGATGCCGGTCTCGCGGCGAGGCAAGGGGCGCGAATGGGAGCTGGAGCGGGTCAAGACGATCTGCGGCTACTGCGGCGTCGGCTGCGAAATCGAGTACGCGCGGCGCGACGGGCAGATTCTCTACGCGCAGTCCACAGCGCAGGCAACGGTCAATGGCGAGTTTTTGTGCACCAAAGGGCGCTATGGCTGGGACTTCGCCACCAGCCCTGACCGCCTGACGGCGCCGCTCATCCGTCGCGACCTGGCCTACGAACTGGGCCTGACCGATCAACCCTGGCAAATGCCCGACGAGTCGCCGCTGGACGCGGTCAAGCCCAGGATTGAGGAGCGCTTCGTGGCGGTGGATTGGGACACTGCCCTGGAGGTGGTGACCGACCGGCTGGCTGGTGTCGTCCAGAACTACGGGCCGGATGCCGTGATGGGCCTGGCCTCGGCGCGCTGCACCAACGAAGACAACTATCTATTCCAGAAATTCATCCGCGCCGGCGTGGGCACCAGCAACATAGACCATTGCGCCCGCCTTTGACACAGCTCAACCGTTGCAGGCCTCGTGCAGGCCTTCGGCAGTGGCGCAATGACCAACTCGATCCGCGAGATTCGCGACGCGGATTGCGTGCTCATCACCGGCTCCAACACGGCTGAAGCGCATCCGGTGATCAGCTATGAAGTGATTCGCGCGGCGCGGCGCGGCGCACACCTGATCATCATTGATCCGCGCCGCATCCCACTGGCTGAACACGCGACGCTCTTCCTGCAGGTTAAGCCAGGCACCGACGTGTACGTGTTCCTGGCCATGATGCACGTCATCACCCGCGAAGGCTGGCAGGCCCACGCCTTCATTGCCGAGCGCACCGAAGGGTACCGCGAGTTCAGCGCGACCCTGGAGTCCTACACGCCAGAACGCGCTTCGCTGCTCTCTGGCGTGCCCGTCGAGCAGATCGAAGAGGCGGCGCGGCTCTATGCCTGGGGCGAGCGGGCCGGGGGCACATCGATCTTTGCTGGCGACAGCGAGCGCGGGCACAGCACGCTCCTCTACGCGATGGGCATCACCCAGCGCAGCAGCGGCACCGACATCGTCAAGACGCTGGCCAATCTGGCCATGCTGTGCGGGCAGATCGGCAAGCCATCCACTGGCGTCAATCCGCTGCGCGGGCAATCCAACGTGCAGGGGGCGTGCGACATGGGCTGCCTGGTGAACGTGTTCCCCGGCTACCAGGGCGTGACCGACGCGGAAAAGCGCGACGCGCTGGCCGCTGCCTGGGGTGCGGACTCGTTGCCGGGCACAGTCGGGCTGACTATCGTGGAAGCCACCCGCGCCGCTCACGAGGGGAAGGTGCGCGCCCTGTATGTGATGGGCGAAAACCCGATGATGTCTGACCCGAATACCAGCCATGTCGAGGGGGCGCTGCGCAAGATCGATCTGCTGGTCGTGCAAGACATCTTCCCTAGCGAGACGGCCCAACTGGCCCATGTGATCCTGCCCGCCGCGTCCTGGCTGGAGAAGGATGGCACCTTCGTCAACACCGAGAGGCGCGTCCGGCTGATCCGGCCTGTGCTGGGCGCGCCTGGCCAGGCGCGCCCAGACTGGCGGATCATCGGCGAGATCGCCACCCGCTTCGACGCCAAGATGGCGCGCGAGCGCGCGGCGGACTACTGGAGCTACCCGTCGGCGGAGGCCATCTTCGACGAAATAGCGCGTGTCACGCCTATCTATCGGGGCATGAGCTATGCCCGGCTGGCCGGCCAGGGCTTGCAGTGGCCCTGCCCCGATGCGACGCACCCTGGCACGCCCATCCTGCACACCGGGAAGTTCTCGCGCGGGCTGGGCAAATTCCACGCCATCCAGGCCAGCGACCCTGCTGAGTTGCCCGACGAAGAATACCCGCTGATCCTGAGCACCGGGCGCATGCTTTATCACTACCACTCCGGGACGATGACCCGTCGCAGCGGACCGCTGGCCTGGCGCGAGCCGCGCGGCTATGTGGAGGTGAACCCCGCCGACGCAGCGGCTATTGACCTGCAGGATAACTTCGCCGTGGTCGTCAAGAGCCGGCGGGGGACGGTGCGCACGCGGGCCAGGATCAGCGATCGCGTGCCGCCGGGGACGGTCTTCCTGGCCTTCCACTGGCGCGAGGCGCCCGCCAACCTGCTGACCCATGACTTCGCGCTGGACCCTGTCTCCAAGATTCCGGAGTTCAAGGTCTGCGCCGTGCGGCTGGAGAACCCGCGCGCGCGGCGCTCCGGATAGCCAGATGAGGCGAAGGGCAGGCCGCTAGACGGCCATCAGCCACACAAGAGACGGGGCAGGTCGGCCGGCCTGCCCCGTTGCGCGCAAGGCCGCCAACCTGAGCGGACCCATGCGATCTGCTGCAAGATGATCGTCCTCTGCCGCTGGGGTTGCGTGCTTCAGCGGCTTCAGCGCGTCGCATCGCGTGTTTCTTCCCTCGCCACACGACCCAAAGAGCGCATAGGCCTCTCCTGGCAGCGAAGGTGACTGTCCCCTGACGGTTTTGGGGCGGACTTGTGTGCGCAGGGGGTCTGTGCCAGAATGCAGCGGAGGGACCCGCTGGCATTCTGCGCGCAGGGTCTCTGATGCAGCGGCTCACCGTTGGCCGGGCAGGCGCATGACCGTATCTCGACACGCACTCCGCCTCTTGACGATCCTCTTCGTCGTCTATGCCTCGCTGGTTGGGGGCATCGCCGAGCATATTCCCATCATGAAGATTGTCCACCAGGTGGGCGTCACCGTCCTGCTCGGCATGTGGCTGGCGCTCCTATGGCGCAGGCGGCGCCCGTTCCCGGCAACGCCCTTCGACTGGCCCCTGTGGCTGGCGGGTGTGGGCTGGCTTGTGACCGCTGTTGCCTCCCGCGATCCGCGCGTCAGCCTGGAATTCACCTGGCCGATTTTCGTGCACATCCTGCTGCTGTACCTGTTCGTCGATCTCATGCGCCGGGGCCGGGCGCGCTGGCTGCTGGAAGGGTTGTTCTTCGCCAGCGCGATGGTCGTGCTGGTGAGCCTGATCGAGGTGATCTCCTGGTACTTCGGCCTGCAATTGTTCCCTCAGCTTCACTTCGAAGAAAGCTGGCCGGCGCTCTTTGGTCTCTCGTTGCCGCCGCAGATCAGGCCGATCATCCTGGCCCTGGGCCACAAGAACGCCATCGGCGCCCACTGCGTGCTGATGATCCCCATCGCGCTTGGGTGGGCCAGTGCAGCGAGTCGCCGTGATCTTCGCTGGGCGCTGCGTATCCTGGCTGCCGGTCTCGCGGGCACCCTGGTGCTGTCACAATCGCGCGGGGCCTACCTGGGACTCGTGACTATCGTGGGCCTGAGCGCGCTCTTCGGGCTGCTGCGCCCGGAGGTTCGGCAACGCTTTCCAGCGTCGGTGCGGGCGGCCCTGAGTCCCGCCGCCTTACTTGCCCTCACGGTTCTGGTTGGAATCCTGGCGATTGTGTTCGTCTTCTGGTTCACGCTGGAACGCGCCACGCCCGAAGGGGACGACATCGCGCGCCTGGACATGTGGATGAGCGCCATCGAGATGTTCCAGGAGCGGCCGCTGCTCGGTGTGGGAACCTACCAGTACGGATCGCTCCGGCTGGAGTATCCGCACTGGGATGGCTCGCCCGGGATGATCTCGCTGCGCACCGCCCACAACGTGGTTCTGAACGTCGCCGCCGAGGGCGGGATCGTGCTGTTGACGCTGCTCACCTGGCTGGCGGTCCGCTTTGGGCGGGTGTGGTGGGTGGCCTGGCGGGGGGCGGCGCCGCGCGGTCGCCATGAGCTAGAAGGCATCCTGATCGCCCTGGTCGCCTTCGGCGCGCACAACATGGTAGACACCTTCCTGGCCACCCAGTTGCTGCTGCCGGTCCTGATCATGGTCGCTTACGTGGCATACCGCTATCCGCCGCAGGCGCAAGACAGGCGGGTATCTCTGCCGCTGGGTCTGCGGCGCCGCATGCCGGTGATCGTGGCGGCGTCGTTGCTCGTGGCGCAGGGAGTGTTCGTCCCGCTGCACGGGGGGGCGCTGGCGCACCAGCAAGCCCTGGCCTTGCTCAGCGCCGGAAAGCTGGATGAGGCGCTGGAGAGCGCGCGCGCTGCGCAGCAGGCCGACCCCTGGCTGCGCGTTTACCAACTGCAGGAAGCCAACATCCTGGGCCGGCTGGCCTACGAAGACCCCGCGGGCTACCTGCCTGCGGCTATTGCCGCGCACGAGCGCGGCCTGGCGCTGACGCCGTCCTGGCACCTGGGCTGGCACAACCTGGCGGCTCTGTATGCGCAGGCGGGGCGTTACGAGGACGCGATTCAGGCCGAGCGGACGGCCATCGCGTGGTATCCCATGCCCCCTGGCTATCACCTCAAGCTGGGCGAGTATTACGAGAGCGTCAGGCGCATGGATGAGGCGCGCCAGGCGTACTATGAAGCATTGCGGCTGCATCCGCCTCTTGCTGGCTCGGCTTTCTGGTCAGACCCTGGCCGGCCGCTGCGCCCCGCGATTCTGGCGGGGGCCGTGACGTTCTTCTCCGACAGGCCGGAGCTGGCCCTCGACCTGGCCATGTATGCGGGCGACCGCGAACGGGCCATCCTGCTGGCGCGGGACAATGGCTCGCCGGAACTCTGGATGAGGGCGGACTTTCTGCTCCCGCAGGCAGAGGACGCGCGCTGCGAGGCGTGCTACTTCCTCGCGGTCAAGTACGCCAGGCGGCCCGACGTCAGGCGGTATCTGCTGCAGGCGGAGCGCCTGCTGCAGGACTCCAGTTACGTGTCGCCGGATGGGCTGACCGCCGGGCAGGCCGCCGGCGCCGCCTGGTTCCTCAGCGATGGTACGGCGCCCTGGGCGTGGTATGTGCGCGCGCGCCTGGCCGAGCGCGAGGGGGCCAGTGAAGAGGAGGTTGATGCGCTGCTGGCGCGATCTACCCAACTCACATCGAATGACGATCATCTGTGGTTCGCCCGCACTGTCTATGGTGTCAGCGCGGCCCTGGAGGCCCTGCCGCAGGCCCGCACGCCTGTGCAAAGTCCCCTGGATTACCAGCCCTGGCTGGAGCTGGCACAGAGAGAGGAACAACGGGGCAACTGGGACGCTGCGCGCCTGATCTACGAGCGCATCATAGACCATGATCCTTACGCATGGCCAGTGATGGCGCTGCTCGAAGCGTTGCCCACGGTGGAGTAGAGCGTTTTTCGGACTATCTTCACAACTGCCGATTGCAGATCTTGCTATAATGAAACGTGAACGATGAGTGAAGCTGCCCAGACATGGCCAAGCAAATCAGCCTTCGTTTCACACTGCTCTTGCTCTTCTCCGATCTGGCGCTGACGCAGTTCGCCCTGCTGCTGGCCACGCAGGCGCGCGTGCACGTGCCCCTCGGCCACGAGTTGGGGGCGCGGCCAGGCTGGGCGATTCCCACTCCCGTCTATGCTGTGACTCTCGTGATCTGGGCTGTGACCTTCGTCGCCTTCAACGTCTACAACCCGCGCCAGATCGCTACGCTGAGCAGGGAGCTGGTGCGAGTCGTTGAGGCTACCTTGTTCGCCTGGGCGGCCCTGGCTGGCGTGCTGTACTTTTCTTACCGCGACATCTCGCGCCTGCAAATCCTCTACTTCCTGGGCTTCTGCGTGCTGCTGGTCACCGTGCAGCGGGTTGTCGTGCGCTTTGGCATCCTGTCCCGCGGCGGGCATCACCACCACGTCCGGCGCGTCCTGATCGTGGGCACCGGCGAGATTGCCAGCACACTGGCCGGACTGGTGCGCGCCCATGCCTGGATGGGACTCAGTCTGGAGGGGTTTGTCGGCAAGCCCAACGGCAAGAACTCCGAGCCCTGGCTAGGCTCGGTGGACGACACGCTCACCCTTGTGGAGCAGCGGGGGATCAGCGAAGTGGTGATCGCCCTGCCGCGCGACGATTTCTCCTCCACGCGCGAGTTGATCTACCAGCTTCAGGCGCTGCCGGTCAATATCCGGCTGATTCCCGACTACTTCGACCTGGTCTTCTTGCGTCTCGATTTCGAGAACTTCAGCGGCATGCCGGTGCTGAGCCTGAAGGAGCCTGTTCTCGACCCGTTCCAGCGGCTGGTGAAGCGCGCTTTTGATCTGGTCGTCACCGTGCTGGTCCTGATCCCAGTGCTGCCGCTGATGGGGCTGATCGCTCTCATCATCCGGCTCGATAGCCCCGGCCCGGCCCTGTTCAGACAGCAGCGCGTGAGGGAGGGTGGTGCCCTGTTCAACATGCTCAAGTTCCGCACGATGTGCCAGAATGCAGAGCAGTTGCAGGCCCAGGTCAATGGGGTGGACGAAGAGGGAAATGTCGTTCACAAGCGCGAAGATGATCCGCGCGTGACGCGCGTGGGGCGCACCCTGCGCCGGACCAGCCTCGACGAGCTGCCCCAGCTTTTCAACGTTCTGCGCGGCGAGATGAGCCTGGTGGGGCCGCGCCCTGAACTGCCCTGGCTGGTGGAGCTGTACAAGCCCTGGCAGCGCAAGCGCTTCGAAGTGCCGCAGGGGCTCACCGGGTGGTGGCAGGTCAACGGGCGCAGCGACAAGCCAATGCACCTGAACACTGAGGACGATCTGTACTACATTCGCAACTGCTCGCTGCTCTTCGACCTGCGCATTATCCTGCTCACGATTCGGGCTGTGCTATCTGGTGGCGGGGCCTACTGAGGAGTGTGCCAGCGGTGAAACCCTCACAGTCTGCCCCCCCGCCACGCACCAACATCCTGGGTGTTGGCGTCAGCGCGATCACCATGGCCATGGCGCTCGATATCATAGACGGCTGGATCGTCAACGGCGCGCGGGAGTATGTGACGGTCGCCGACGTGCACAGCGTGATGGAAACCCAGCGCGACGAGCATCTGCGGCAGATTCATGGCCGGGCCGGGTTGGTGACGCCGGATGGCATGCCGCTGGTGTGGCTGAGCCGGCTCTATGGGCAACGCCACGTGGAGCGCGTCTATGGCCCCGATCTCATGACGGCGCTCTGCGGGCATTCTGCCGCCTACAAGCACTTCTTCTATGGTGGGAAAGAAGGGGTGCCTGAGAGGCTGGCCGCCCGCCTGCGGGGGAAGTTCGCGGACCTTCAGATCGTGGGCACCTATTCGCCACCATTTCGCGCGCTGACGGAGGCAGAAGACGAGTCCGTGGTGCGCATGATCAACGCAGCGACGCCCGACATCGTCTGGGTGGGCCTGGGCGCGCCGAAGCAGGAACGCTGGATGGCAGACCACCGGGCCAGGCTGGATGCGCCCGTTCTGATCGGCGTGGGGGCGGCGTTTGACTTCCTCGCCGGGCTGAAGCGCCAGGCTCCACGCTGGATGCAGCGCAGCGGGCTGGAATGGTCCTTCCGGCTGATGAGCGAACCGCGTCGGCTGTGGCGGCGCTATCTGGTCAACAATCCCCTGTTCGTGTTCTACGTGTTGCTGCAACTCAGCGGGGTTAGGAAGACTCAGCCGGGCGACCTGGGCCGCCCGTAGGCTGGCATTGCGGCAACCGGCCTCCAGACGTTTCCGCCGGGCTGAAGCCATGAGCCAATCCTGACGCTCTCCCCATTCTCCGGGTGCCGGGGCTGTCGCGAATTGGATAAACCGGGAAGTGCCCCCTATAATCCTGGAGCGCGGGCGCACCCGGCGAGTCTGCTCGCCCGGCGACCCGGTCAGGCACGCTCGCCCGCTGTTTGCAGCGCGGAGTCCCAGAGTCTAAGCGAAAGAGTAGCCATGCAGAATTTCCCACACAAGAGACCTGGCCGCGGCGCGCTGGGCGCGCTGGTCGTGGCGCTGGCGCTGATCCCGGTCTGGGCTGCGCTGGCGAGCGGTCCGCCGCCGGAAGCCGCGCTGGCCGGGCCATCGCGCTTTGGCATCGTCGAGGCTTACTACCGTCCTGGCGACGCGCGCGCGCTCAATGTCGGCTGGGAGCGCATCATCTTCGAGTGGGCGCAGTTCCAGCCCAACGGCCCCGACGAGTTCAGGACTGACGTGATCCCCGACGAGTGGTTGCTCGCCGCGCAAGAGAGCGGGCGGGAAGTGGTTGGGCTGCTCAAGAACACACCGCGCTGGGCCTCGGAGATACGCGAGCTGGGGGCGCCGCCCTTCGGCCTCGACCTGCCGATTGACGATCCGGGCAACTACTGGGCCGCGTTCGTGCGGCGCGCGGTGGCTCACTACGGGGCTGAATGGGGCATCCGGCACTGGATCATCTATAACGAGCCGGATATCCGGCCTGGCGAACTGGGCTGGTACGAGTTCGACGGCGAGGTCGAGGACTACTACCAGATGCTCAAGGTGGCCTACCTGGCGGCCAGGTCGGTGAACCCGGACGCGGTGATCCACATGGCGGGGATGGCATGGTGGACTGACAAAGCGGCCGGGCGGGCGCCCTATCTGAAGCGGCTGCTCGACGTAGCGGCGCGCGACCCGCAGGCCCGCGAGCACGGCTTCTTCTTCGACGTACTGATGGTGCACACCTACTTCAGCACGATGAACGTATGGAACGTGATTGTCGAGACCGAAGGCTTGCTGTGGCACTACAACCTGCAGGGCAAGCCACTGTGGGTGGCGGAGACAAATGCCAGACCCTCGCACGACCCGGGGGCGGCGACGCCGCCCAACTCGCCCTACCAGGTGACCCTGCGCCAGCAAGCCGATTATGTGGTGCAGGCGGCGGCGCTCAGCCTGGCGGCGGGGGTTGAGCGTTTCGCGGTCTATCGGCTGTACGACGACCACTTCGTGCCGGGGGTGACCGAGCCGTGGGGCCTGGTGCGCTGGGATGGCACGCGCCGTCCCGCCTTTGACGCTTACCGGATGGTGATCCGCACCTTCGAAGGGACGCTGCGCGCCCAGTGGCGCTACAGCGACCGCTCGTCGCTGGTCACGCTGGAGCAGCCGGGGCGCACCGTCTATGTGATGTGGGCGCGCAAGATGGACTCGGTGCGCTTCCATGTGGCGGCGCAGGACGGGGATGAGCCTGCCACGTGGGTGGGCCTGTTCGGGCTGGAGCGCGAGCAAACACCCAGGCGCGTGCCGGGCTTTGCGGGCTGGTGGTACGTGCTGGAGACGCCCGGCGCGCTGCCTGGCGCAGACGGCACAGTAGTGGTCGAAGGCTCGCCGGTGATCCTGGTAACGGAGGGGTCGCCTCGGGCGGTGTGGGTGGAAGTGGGGGGCGCGCGCTGGTGGCTGCGCTGAGGTGCTTCGCGGCCCGCTGCTGGCAGGAATGCCAGCAGGTACGGTAGGCTAGCCTGAGCATCTTTGGCTTAATGTCCTATTGACTTCCCCTTCACAGTCGGATACAATATAGACATTACAGCGCCGTCCGTTTTGCTGCCAGCACTACCTGGCAGAAGGTGGATGTTTGGGGGATGAACCCGCGCGCTGTCGTTCCCGATCTTGAGGGAACGGCCAGGGAGACTGGCGGCAGAATCACCCTCGATATGCTGGAAAACACCGGCACGCAGCCCGGCCAGGGTCAGCCCCCTGCGCATCTCTGGAACCCGGGCACGAAAGAGGGACGTGTGTCTGCCACCGGCTCAACCACCCCCGCACCGGCACCAGGCTCGCCCAAGACGCGCAGACCATTACCACTGTCTCCTCCGTTCGCTTCGAGTCGAAGGGATAGGGATGCTGACCGTAGGTCTTGTGTTCAATCTGGCCACAGAAGAGCTGCTGAGCGAGAATCCTGAACTGGCCCTTAATCTCACCGATGCGCCTGAGACCATTGAAGCAGTGACAGCGGCGTTGGAGGAAGCAGGCCACAACGTTGTCCGGCTCAACGCGGATCGCCATCTCCCTGCGGCTCTGACTCAAACGCATCTTGACATCGTTTTCAACATTGCCACAGGAATCTATGGTGACACGCGGCAAGCCAATGTCCCGGCGATGCTGGAGTATCTGCGCATCCCACATACCGGATCGGGTGTTCTGGCCGAGACGATCACCCATCATAAGCCTGTGATGAAGACAATCTTGCAAGCTCATGATGTGCCGACCCCTGCGTTTCAGTTCACCCAGCGCGGCAACGAACCCCTGAAGCGCAGTCTGCGCTTCCCTGTGATCGCCAAGCTGCCCGCTGAAGGTGGCAGCCTGGGCCTCGATAGCGGCTCGATTGTGGGTAACAAGACCGATCTACGCAGGCGCATAAGTCTCTTGCTGGAGAAGTACGGGCAGGGGGTGCTGGTCGAGGAATATGTCGAGGGGCGTGAGTTCACCGTCTCCGTGCTTGGCAACTGCCCTCCCTATGCCCTGCCGGTGGTCGAGCGCGTGTTCTCTGGCGATTGTCGCATTATGCTTGACGAGCCAGAAAAGACGACGCTCAAGGAACTGGAGCGGCTGAGCGGCCAGACTCATGACTACACTCCTACTCAGAGCGTTTCCGAGGCGCCTGCCGAGCTGCCGCCCGACGTCACCGCGCGCATTCAGCAGACCGCAGTGGCAGCCTATACAGTACTGCACTGCCGGGACTGGGCGCGAATCGACCTGCGCATGGGCGCGCGAGGCGAGCTTTACGTGATTGACGTGAACCTCGAGCCGGCGATTGCCCCTGAATACGCGCTGGCGCGGTCCGCGCGAGCGTTGGGCTGGACTTACTCGCAGCTTGTCAACAGAATCCTCGACCACGCGATCGAACGTTACCCCCAGTTGCCCCAGCCAGGCCATATGTCCCTCGCTGCCATAGTAGGTGAATCTCAGAGGGTGTCGCTGGTCGATCCCGTCTGCGCTTAGGCGCGAGCCCGCCATTCAGGAGGGAATTGTATGCCATTAACCGGTCAGCGTGTGATGTTACGCGCTCTGGAACAGCGCGATCTCGGCTTCATTTGGCAAGCTTACCAGGATTTTGATCTCCAGTTGACCACCGATGGCGATGCGCCGCCGCTATCGGACCGGCAAGTCCACGACTTCTGGATGAAGCGCATCGTGGATCCCGCGCCCGACATGCGCTATTTCGCCATTGAGCCGTTGAGCGGAAACCCCGGCGCGGGCCAGTTCGCGGGGATGTGCAACCTGCACGACATTGATATGCGCAATCGTCATGCCGAACTAGGCGTGTGGCTGGCCTTCGCAGAAGTGCGCGGCCAGGGCTATAGCACAGACGCCATCCGGGCTTTGCTGCCCTACGCCTTTGAGGTGGTGCGTCTCGAAAAACTGCATCTCACCGTCTCTGACTTCAACGAGGCCGGGCTGCGCTGCTACGAGCGGATCGGCTTTCGCTACGAAGGTTGCCTGCGCAGCCAGATCTACTACCAGGGACGCTATTGGGACGAGTGGCCCATGCGCATGTTGAGCGCCGAATGGGAGTTGATCCAGCGCCCCCCGGCTGAAGGCCTGCGCCCGTACCATCCGACCGATCAGGCGCAAGCCCTGGCGCTCATCCAGCACGGGCTGGCGCTTGAGGACGGGGACGCTGCACGGGCGATTCTGCGCCGTTGGTGGAGACGGATTGACTGCCAGGTGCTCAGCTTCCAGCAGGGCGGTAAGGTGAGGGCGCTCTTCGCTTCCCCGATTGACGACGCCGATCAGCCGCTAGTGGAAATCGTTGTGCCAGAGGAAACGCGCGCTTCTGTTATGAAGATGCTGCCCTGAACATCGGTCCACGGGGGGCCGATCTGACCACAAGCCTGTTGGGCCGCGCACCATGCCAGAGCGGCTCTTGTCCGCAGGGGAGGCTGCTGCCAGCCCTGCGCCGCCACATCCCTTGCTACCCGTTTTCGCCCGCCAGACGGGCTATCTGCAGGATGCAATGGCGGAACAGGTTCTGTCTTTCTGGAGGGAGCGCGCTCTCTTCAATCTGCGCAATGCGTTCGACATCATTCATGGCCCGGATAATGCTGACGGGCATCTCCAGGTTGCCGTCGGTAAATGAGCTTAGATACTCGATGGCGCCGATCAGAAAACCGCGCATCTCGTCATCGGCGCGGGCGGTGCGGAAGAATCCTGCCAGCACAGGGGACAGTTGCGTCCCGCGAGTGGCGGGAGGCGCTGCGCTGAACGAGCGGGCGGAAGCGAAGGAATAGAGTGCCGTGGCCAGCTCAGCGAAACTCTGCGCTCGCTTGTAGATCGAGTCGCCGATCACTTCCCAGATGATCGAGCGCCAGTGGTGAATCTGCCTGGGCACCTGGAGCAGCCTGCTGACCTCGGCCCGCCAGTCATCGGCGATCTTCCCCGAAACGTACTCCAGCAGAGTCTCAATGTCCGTATTGAACAGGTCTTTCTGCAGCAGCACGGCCAGATCGGGCCGGAGCGTAGGAAGGAGGTCTGGGATGAACGTCCCGTTGGTGAAGAACTCGCGGACGTTGACGCCATGACGGCGGAGTAGCTCCTGCTGGAAGAGCGGCAGATAGCGCCCCAGAGCGTCGTTATCCTCGCGCAGGGCCACAAAGGCCGAGTTGCCCGCCGGGAACGCCGTCTCGATGGTCCGCAAAAATTCACCTTCGTGGTCCTGATAGACTCGCAGAGTGTTCAGAATGGCGTACACAGGCAGATGCGGTAACAAGCGGTCCGCTATCATGCGCTCTTGTTCGGCCTCTACGAAGGCTTTTTGTGCAAAGCGCTCGATGGCGCGGAACAGCCCGGTTGTAAGCTGGTTGACGCCAAGCACAGTCGTCTGTGACTGATTATGCGCGATAGCCCGCAGCAGGCTCCCTTGCTTCGACAAAGGAATGATCTCGGCGATACTAGCCAGTATGCGCTGTCCGCGTTCTGCCCCTGTCCCCAGCGTTTGCCGGCTGGTAGGGCGGTCGCGCAACTGGGGAATGGATCGCCCGATGAAATAGGAGATGATGTGAAGGCCGATCACATCTTCTTCCCGGCCATAGAGGATATGCCGGAAGCTGTCCGTCAGTTCTTCGAGGAACTGCTCGTAAGGCGCTTCGTTGGCTCCGATGGTCAGGCGCTCCAGTTCGTGCAGGCTCCGGCTTTTGGCCACCAGACGGGTCTCGGCGGCCATCTCTGCGGCGCGAATCAGATCGTTGCGGTGAATCTGCTGCGACTCGCGCACGTGATACAACAGGCTGACGAAATCGCGGACGGGCAGGAAGCGCAACTGCTCTGACAGGTTGCTCTGGAATGTTCTCAACTCGCCGCCCAGGAAGACCCCCTGCAAGGGCGTCACCGCATAGGCGGTGCTTTTGCGCGCGGCGGCCAGAAGATGCTGCGCGAAACGATGCTTGTTGTCCGTCGAGTCCTGGAAAGCAGGGACGCCAGCCACACGAGAGTAGTAGCCACCCTGGCGCTGCATTGGCTCGCCGCTGCCCAGTTTGGTGCGTACCGCTTCCGCGACACCGTGCTCGACCAGCCATGACTGGACATCGAACTTCGCCTTCTGGTACAGGAAGGCCGCCGCCGCCTGGCTGACCTGCTGGCTCAGGTCAGAGCCGGCGACAAAGACCTCGGTGATGATTTCGGCAAAGCGGCTTTGCGGAGACTGGGCAGTGTGACGGCTTTGCGTTGCATAATCCCATATCTGATCCAGGTAGGTTCGTATGTTTCTGACCGACTCGGCATCCTCGAACAGGGGAATCAGCCAGATTGAGGGAAGGTCAGACGATGGGTGTTCCCGCCGCGCCTGCTCCAGTTGGGTGCGCATCTTCCTGTCGAGCGAAATCAGTGTCTCTGGTTTGGTTGACAGGCTGATCTGCACGGCCAGAGCCATGCCCGGATTGCCGTACTTGCCAGAGACGGTGTTGATCTCGTGCGTGTTGTAGACGGTGGTGTTGATGGCGAACTGGTCCCGCGCCGTGATCATTGCCTGCTGGATGCGGGGTGTGATCACGACGCGCTGGAGAATGTCCCGATAGCCCACCACTTCGCGCAGCAGGCGCTCGCTCGTGCGGTGCATCTGAATGGTAGGGATCAAGGCGTGCAACTGCTTGCGCAGTTTCTTGTTCAGCGCGAAGTAGTACTCAAGCATCTGGCGTCGCTCTTGCCGCATCTCAAGCATCTTCTGCTCGTAGCGGTCGTTGTGCTGCAAGAGTACCTTCGCCGGATCGCGGCGCAGATGCCAGCGCGTGGCAAGTTGCCGCAGAGGTGTCGTGTCCACCGAGAAGGGCAGAATGCCCCGATAGCGCCGCTCTAGTTGGTGAGTCAATTGGGTGATGGCACCCAAGAGTTGCGTGAAGCGCTGATTCCGTTGATCGAGCCGGTCAAGCTCTGACAGCAGATCAGGGCTGACGGCGATGTCCGGGGCAACCTGGCGCAGCAAGCTCAGAATGTGCGCCATGCGCCGCACGTTTTCCATGACCGCCGCCGCGACCAACTGGTGCCCCTGCCCCGAAGGCCGGTTGCTCCCGTCCCAATCGCTCCAGAACGACAGGAAGGGCGTCAGGGTGGTGTCTGTAAACAGCTCGCAGTACTGCTCGCCCGCGGTCAGCGCGGCCAGGTCCAGCAGGATTTCGTCGGCCTCCTGGCGCGAGTTGACGCTAACATTCAGCCCCAGATACTCCTTCAGCAGTTCCTGCGCTGCCTTGTCAATGTGCGCTGGCGTCACCGCCTGGTCGGCGATCAGTGCCCTCAGAATGGCATCAAGGGCCAGCTCTGCCCCCAGCGAATACATCTGGGTGGGATGGACGGTCCGGTCATAAGACCGCAGCCTGAATAGTTCCTGCCGGCGTTGCAGGGAGTCCTTCCAAAACTCCTGCTGGAGCCTTTCGGCAAGCCGTTTGCCGCCATCGCCCAGCGCCTGACGCATCAACTCGTCGCTGATGAGCGCCCGATCAAACAGACGGGTGCGGAACACCTCCAGCCGTTCGGGCGCGTAGCGCTGCATGAAGTCGCGCCGCACCTGTTCGTCAGCCAGCAGGGGCATAGACATCAGGCGGCGGCAGGAGCGGCTACTCTCGCACTGCTGCAGGATGCGTCCGGCGATGGTATCCATCGCATGAGCAAGCTCCGATGACCGGCTGCTCCCATTTCCCACCGACCTGAACGACAGGCGCTTGCGGTTGTAGCGCGCGTCTTCTTCGGCGATCAGGCGGTTCAGGTCAATGAGCAGACGGCGAGTCTTGGCCAGGAGCGTTTCGGCGTTGTCCACGCCGCCCAGCGTCAGGCGGAAAGTCGTCCGCCCCGTCTCGAATCCCTTCTCGGTGCGCGCAAATGTTGCCAGGGGCAGCAGACCGATCCCGCGTCGCGCCAGAGACGAGGCCAGCCAGTCCAGTGACAGGCCGGGGGGCAGAACTCCGATGTGCAGCAGAGGGTACATGCTGCCCGTCGGCGGGATGATCTCCAGGCGAAACGGATTGCGATCCGGCGGGAGATTCTCAACGGCGACGAGCAAGGCGCGCGTCCGCTCGCTGTAGATGGCGTTGCGCAGGTGCCAGTAGGTGCGCACGGCCTGCGTGGTGCCGCGGTAGAACAAATAGCAGATGAGCACGGCGGCGATATTGGGCTGGATGTGCGCGTTGATCTCGGCGAAGCGCTGCCGCAGCTCCCGGTCGCGGATTTCCACGACGGCAAGCCTGGCTCCTGCCAGACAGTCCGTCTTCGACATCGAATGGACGGTGATCACGCGGTCGGCGCGGTGTTCGGCGATGACGCCCAGCCGCACCAACTCCGAGACGATCTGGCGCACCGTCTTGATGTCGGGCAGATCGTTCACTGGCGCCACGTTCTGGTAGGCCAGGTCATCAATGACGTAGATATCGTGCTCCAGGCAGTAGGTGATCAGCCTGTGAACGGCATCCTCGCTGAAGACGCGCCCGGTGGCATTGTGCGGGTTGTTGAGGGCCACCGCGCCCCGCCCCCGCCACGACGGATCGCGCCGGCAGAGTTCCTCCACCCTGGCGATCATGGCCTCGGCGTCAAGCTCCAGCGCCTCGGTCAGCGGCACGGCGTGGACCTGGGGGAAGCACTGCTCGTATGACCAGCTCAGGTCCGGGATCACGACTTCGGTTATCCCGCAGTGAAAACCCAGGATGCCCAGCACCGTGCGCGAGGAACCGCTCGCGACCAGGCATGACTCCGGCTGGTACTGCGGCTGGTGCCGCACGAATGCGCTCAGGAAGCTGCGCTGGAGCGCCTGAGAGGTTTCCGGTCGGTGCAGATTCTCGATGAGCAGATCGAGCAGTTCTCTCACCTCAAGGGTGGCGAACTCGTCGAAGACCTGATCCTTCCAGGTGTTCTGCATGCGCCGGGCGAACAGAGCAGCCTTTTTGTCCAGCATCCTCAGCGAATGCCCCAGCCTCTCACTGTGAGCCTCCAGCAGCGCTTCCAGGTGCCGCCCCGCCTGTTCGGCCAGGCGAGGCAGCGCGGTCTCAACGGCAGTGCCTGGTGCCAGCCCTTCAAAGGACGGCTTGCCCTCAGGGATCGCTGCAGGAGAGTTCTGTGGAGGGCTGGCAAGCTGCTGGTCGAGCAGAAAGGCCAGAAGCTCGACTTCAGAGGCAGAGGGCGTGCCCTTGAGGCTGAAATGCACATTCTCCACCGCGCTCAACAGATCGGCATTACCTGTCACAAACACAGTCGAGAGCGTGTGCAATCGCGGTGAGAAGATGGCCGGAGTCAGCAGCCGGATGACGCGCTGGACCAGCTTGGCCTCGCGAGCGAGCGAGAGATGATTGGGCGCGTTGTTCGCCTCGATGAAGAACAGCGGGCGCTCAATGCTCAGCAGGCGCAGCCTGCGCCGCGTCACCTCGCCCGGCACCCGGCCAATCACCAGGAAGGTGGGGGTTGAGGGCTGGTCAGCGAGCACCTGCTCAATGCGCTCGCAGGCAAGCTGCTCGTCCACCGGCAGGTCCTCAAAGAGCAGGCCGGGCATTGCCTTCAAGGGCGGCAGCAGGTCGTAGCCATAACACAGGATGCGCGCCGGCGTCGTCTCCAGGTACGATGACAGGGTGAACAGGACAACACGCAACGTCTCGCCAATCCCGCCAGAGGCCAGGATGATCTCCCGCCGGCCAGACTGCTCGCCGGTATCATAGTGCAGCGCCTCCTGCTGCTGTTCCAGCCACGAGCAGAATGCTTCGATGACGGGGTGACGCGCCTTGGGGGAGTACCCTCCCCTGGGCATGTAAGAGGCGCTTCTCCTGATGGCACGGATGAGGAAGTCAAGCTTGGGCCTGTCTGCCGCCTCCCAGCCCAGGTGTTCCAGGATCGCCTCAGGCTCGGCGTCGCTCAATTCCTCCTGGCGGATGTCCAGGCCGAGGGCCGTGCGCAGAAAAGCCGAGGACATCCGCGCATCCTGCAGCGGATTGCCGATGTGGAAGTTGATGCGCTCTTCTGCCGGGACGGGCGCTGCTGCCGTGGTCTCGCTGACCTCGGAGACTCGCGCTGCCCGGATCGGTTTGAGACGGAAGAACGCCATTGGATCAGGCAGATGGGGCATGGTCTGGCACTCGCTTGAACCGCGTCCGCAGGGCTGGGAGGCTTCTGCCGCCGCCTGGAGCTACGCCTCTTCCCTGGTGTCCTGGTCCTTCTGCAACAGGTCTCGGAACAGGGTGAAAAGCACCGAACTGTTGGCGAGTTCCTGCGGCGTCAAAGAGATGACGGTCCGGGCATTCTTCAGGCTCTGACTCGCCTCCGCCAGCCGGGCTGCCTGGGGCGTCAGCATCAGCAGTTCCGGGCTGCTGCGCAGTACGTCCAGTTCCTCCTTTTCAAAAGCGAGGCGCAGGCGGTTGCGCGCCAATTCGTCTTCGATGCGCTGGCGAGCCAGCTCCGAATCGCGCTCGAACTGGGTCTTCTTGAGTTCCGCCCGCTTCAGTTCCAGGGTATGCTCCATTTCCGCGATCTCTTCGTCGGCCTTGTACTTGGCCCTGGCAGCCACCACGCGCGCCTGGTGATTCAATTCCTCCGTGCGTTCGAGCAGGCGCGCTTCTTCCTGCTGGCGCAGGGCATCGGCGATCTTCGAATCCGTCGGCTCCAGCGACTGGACGGCCAGGGAGATCAACTCAATGCCGAACTTCTCCTCAGTGAGGCGCAGGTGCTCATCCAGGTGGTGCAGGATGGCGGCGGAGGAGATCGCGTGGATTTCGGAGCGCTCCGTGTATTCCTTGACCAGCCCTTGCAGCAGAATCCTGACCTGATCGACAGCGTGGGCCACCGCTTCGCTGTCCCATCCCCCGACCCGGATCAGTGAGTGGATATGCTCGACTGACGGCGCGGCAGAGCCAACCAGTTTGATCCGCACCAGCAGATTCCCCACAGCGGCTGCTTCGACCGTCAGTTGGAGGGGGTAGGTTGTGCGTTTCAGCGGCAGGCTGAAGTGGCGGGGATAGAGCAGCCCCTTGCGGACGGCGATCTGGCCCTTCGACTCGTACAGCACGATGACATCCGGCTGGCGGATGCGATACTCAAACAACGCGGCCAACAAGCAGCCCGCAAGCACAACACCGGCGATAACACCTGGGATGACTTCCATATGCTCATACCTCCCGCGGTGGCGTTCCTGGCTGCCACCTGCTGCGCTGAACCAACTGGCCGCCCGTAGAGAGCGCCAGAAAATGGGCGACTGTGACCCGGCATATTCAATAAGACAGGTCGGTCAGGAACTCACTCGGATCCAGCAGCTAGCTGGTTTGGAGGTCGCGGCCTCCGCGTATCCGATGAAGCGCGTGTGATTATACCCAACTTCCGCAAAATCCAACATCATCGCCAAAGATGGGGTGCATTCGGATATTGGGGCAGAATATCAGGCTGCGGCCCATAGGTTATCAA
>JBBIHG010000065.1:0-20803 GCA_037447125.1 Chloroflexota bacterium
AGCAGCCCCAACCGGCTGTGATCGCCCAGGTGCATCTTGATCGCTTTGGGACGCAGCGCGTTTACGGTGATCTCGGCGTGACGCCCGATCAGGCTGTCCTGGATGCGCGTTGGGATGTCACGGATGGCGCTGTGCTCCAGCACGATGCTGCGCTCGATCTCGCTGTTCTCGATCACCACGTCGTGGTAGATGCTGGAGAACGGCCCCACGTAGCTGTTGACGATGCGCGTGTTGCGCCCGATGATCGCCGGCCCGCGCACCACGCTGTTGACGACCTCGGCCCCGTCCTCGACTGTCACCCGCGTATCCACCTCAGATGCGGCGTCCACGCGCCCGCGAATCTCCGGCGTCAGTTCCTCCAGGACAAGGCTGTTGGCGGTGAGCATGTCGCCGGGCCGCCCAGTGTCAATCCACCAGCCGCGATGGATGTGCGGGTAGACGATGTAGCCGTGCTCGACCAGCCACTGGATGGCGTCGGTGATCTCCAGCTCGCCGCGAAACGACGGCTTGATCGCGTCCGTCGCCTCGAAGATATGGTGATCGAACATGTAGATGCCGACCAAAGCCAGGTTCGACGGCGGGTTCTTCGGCTTCTCGATCAGCTCGACGATGCGCCCCTCGCCATTCAGCCGGGCGACACCGTACTGCTCTGGCACCTCGACCTCGGTCAGCACGATCTGGCTGTTCCAGTCGTGGTGATCGGCGAACTCGGCGATCAGCGGGCTGATGCCGCCCTGGATGACATTATCGCCCAGGAACATGACGAAGCGGTCGTCGCCCAGGAAGTCGCGCGAGATCTTCACAGCATGGGCCAGGCCCAGGGGCGCATCCTGCGGGATGTAGGTCACGCGCACGCCGAACTGCGCGCCGTCCTGCACCGCCTCGCGAATCTCCGGCCCGGTGTCGCCGATGACGATGCCGATCTCCTCCACGCCGGCGGCGCAGATCGCCTCGATGACGCGGAAGAGCACCGGCTTGTTGGCCACCGGGATCAACTGCTTGGCTCGCGTATAGGTCAGCGGATAGAGGCGCGTGCCTTTGCCGCCGCTCAGGATCAATCCCTTCACTGCCACCTATCCCCTTTGTCTCTCATCGTCTCAGCGTAGGAACGCCGCTGCGCCCTGGGCGGAACAGACTTCCGAAGTCTCGGAGACTTCGGAAGTCCTGTGCAGACCCGGCCCTACTTCCGGGCGTAGTACCCGCTCACGGCGCTGTCGCGCGGGGCGTTGACCAGCACCACCCCCAGGATGTTCACGTTCACGCGCTGAAGCTCGTCTCTGGCGCGGGCGGCATGGTCGCGGCGCGACGCCCCCGCCCGCAGCACGAGCAACAAGCCGTCGAGCTTGTGGCCGAGCACAGCCGCATCACTGACGGCCAGCACGGGCGGCGTATCGAACAACACGTAGTCGGCGCGCTCGCGCAGCGCAGCGATCAGCTCGTCCATACGCCGCGACCCCACCAGGTCAGCCGGATTGGGCGGCAGCGGCCCGCTGGTCAGCATGTGCAGGTTGTCCACGCCAATCGCCTGCAGAGGGGGATCGGCCAGGGCTGCGTTGTCGAGCAGCATCGTCGTCAGGCCGCGCTCGTTGTCCAGCCCCCACAGCGCGTGCTGAGCGGGCTTGCGCAGGTCGCAGTCCACCACCACCGTGCGGTGCCCCGCCTGGGCCAGCGTCACCGCCAGGTTGGCCAGCACGGCGCTCGCCCCCTCACCGGGCACCGCCGAAGTGATCACCAGGGCGCTGGCCTGGCGATCAATGCCGTAGAACATCAGATTCGTGCGCAGCGTCCGGTAGGCTTCGGCGGCGGGCGCTTGCGGGTCAGTCAATGTGATCAGGTTCGGACCAGACATCACCCACCTCATGCGTGGCTGTCTTCAGCGGGAATCGCCGCCAGCAGGGGCAGCGCCAGAAAGGTCTGCACGTCCTCTCGACTGCGCAGGATGTTGGACTCCAGGTATTCGAGCGCGAACACCACCACGCCGCCAAGCAGCAGGCCGAGCACTGCCCCGGCCAGCACATTGATCCTGGTCTTGGGCGAGTGCAGTCCATAGGTAGCCGTGTCAATCAGCAGGGCGTCAATGCGGTCTTCGCGCTGCAAGTCGCGGTTGTCTTCGGTGCGGTATTCCACCAGCAAGCGACCCAGTTCGGTGGCGATGCGCGCCGCCAGCGGCCCATCCTGCATGTCCACGTCTATCTGCACGACGAGCTGCGTGGGGTCGGAGCTGATCGTCGTGTAGCGGCGCAGGTCGCCGGGCGTCATATCGAGTTGCAGGCGATCAATGGCGGCGGCAGCCTGCGTGTCTGTATTGAGATAGACCACGTAGCTGCGCAGCAGAATGCGCAACGTCTCCGTCAGGCCGTAGTCGTTGCGCGCCGGCTGGAGCAGGACGCGCTGCGTGGCGCGATGCACCGGCGTCTGCGCCTTGCTGAGACCGTAGGCGGCCCCCGCCGTGATAACCATAGCCAACACGAGTATCCAGCCGCGCCGGATCAGAATTCGAGCGTAGTAGCTCAAGTTCATATGCCACCCATCCTCAATAAGCTAGCGCATTGCCAGTCGCCGCAGCGCAAAGACCCTCTGTCCACAAGCGGGGCAGATGATCGGGCTGGCAATTCCGCCCTCTCCGGACTCATTCCCCCGGAATCTCGCCCAGCACCTCGAACCCCAGCGTCTCTACATCTTCGCGCGTGCGCAGGTTGCGATCCAGGTACTCAGCCAGCCCGGCCAACCCTACCCCCGCGGCCAGCCCCAGCGCCAACCGCAGCAGCGGCGCGATGCGCGCGGTCAGCTGCGGGGGAACCTCGGCCACTTCCAGCGAGTCCAACGGCACGATGCGCGCCGGTGCGTCGGCGAACTGGGGGAAGTACCGGGCGTTGCGCTCGCGCAGCACTTCGATCGCTGCTTCGGCGATGGGGCGTAGCTGATCCAGATCGTCCCAGCGCACATAGAGAGTGACGATGCTGCGGTAGCTATCCGCCGCGAAAACCCCCGCCAGATCGCGCGCCGCGATGTCCTGTCCGCGCCTGGCCAGGCTGAGCGCCACTTCCTCGGCGAAGCTGTCGCTGGTGATCCAGTGCGGCAGGTTGACGGCCACGTACTCCGACGCCAGCCAGACCACATACGTCGCGTCTTCGTAGATGGTGCCCGGCGGCGTCTCATCGATCCCGCTGAGGGGCGCTGCTGCCGTCAATCGGACGCGCACCTCATAGCCCGGCGCCGGATTCAGCGCCTCCGCCAGCGCGGGCAGCGTCAGCACGAGTACGACGGCAGTCGGCAGCGCGATCAGCCACCAGCGCCGTTTGAACATCTTCCATAACGCGATCAGGTCCATGGTTAGCGTCTCGCGCAGCGCGCGCCGGAGCGGGCCCGCGGCGGTGTGAATTGCCTGATGGAGCGATTATACCCCGATCGCAAGGATCGCGTGAGGGCGTGATCCAGGCGCGGGGCAATCGTAGGCGGTTCGCCGTTCTGTTGGGTTATACTCACGCAGACGCCGATCGGGCGGTTGCCGGGTTCGGTTACTGGTGATTGGCTGCCGGTAGAGCGGGCGCACGCCAGACTCATCGCTACCAACAACCAGTAACTGGAAACCAATCACCAGATCAGGAAGGAAGCCATGCCACGCAGGAACATCAGCCAGGCGCGCGATTCGTACAGCGACGACGAGGGCTACGGGCAGTACGACGAGGAATATACCGGGTACGAAGATGAGTATGGTGATGAGTACGAGGAAGACCGTCTGGCACACCGCTCGCGCCAAGATGAGCCGCTTGTCCGCCAGGCGCTTGACTGGGGAATCAGTGGCAGCATCCTGGCAATCCTCGTGCTCACGGCGCTCTACGCCTTCTCCCCGGTGGACGCCATCCCGGACTTCATCCCCTTCGCCGGGCAGGCCGACGACATCGGCGCCATCCTGGCTGGCGGCGGATCGGTCACCTTTCTGACCATCCTGCGCTATGTCCTGCGCACGCACATCGGGCGCTGGGGATGCCTGATCGCCATTGTGCTGGCGGCCATCGGCGCATTCACGGTGTTCTGGGCGCTGATGCAGCTCTTCAGCACCGTCTTGTGATGTCAATCCTGCGGGCTGGGCTCCAGGCATGACGGCAGTGCCACCGCGTCTTTGGGCCAGGCCTGCCCGTAGAACGACAGGTACTCCGCCACGTGCGACGACCAGTAGGCCATGTCATGGTTTCCGACCGGGTCAATGAAGTAGTCGTGGGCGATCCCATTCTGGCGCAGCAGTTCTGAGAGGCGACGCGCGTTAGTGCCCACGTAATCGTCGGCCCCATGGTCGAGGTAGATGCGCAGCGTCACCTGGGCAGGACTGACGCGCGCGGCCAGGTCGAGGGGATTGAATTCAGGCGCGACGTTATCTGGCTCGAAGTGCGGGCTGTGACCGCCCACCGCGCTGAACAGGTCCGGATGGCGCAGGGCGATGCTGAACGCCCAGAATCCGCCGCGCGAAATGCCGCCGATGGCCCGCCCCGCACGTGCTGCCCACAGGCAGAAATCGCGCTCCACCGCCGGGATCAGCTCGTCCAGGATCACGGTCTCATACGACGCGCCGTCAGGCTGGTCGTTGAGTTCGGCGATCAGGCCACCATCGGGCATCAGCACGACCATCGGCGGAAGCGTCCCCTTGGCGATACCCTGATCCATGACGGACGGGACGCCCAGGTCCACCCACATCCCGTCGTCGTAGCCGGTGCCGTGCAGCAGCACGACGTAGGGATAGCGTTGCAGGCTCTCATAGAAGCACGGCGGTTGATACATGTAGTAAGTGATCGTGCTGCCGCTCACGGTGCTCGCCAGCGATCCCTGGACCACGCGACCGGTCGTCTCAGGGCACTGGAATGGCGTCGGGGAGGGCAGTGCCGTGGGCGCGGGCGGCGGCGTGTCCGATGGCAGCGGCGTGCTGACAACGCCTCCTGCTCCAACTGGCGGCGTCCCTGCGGACGGGAGTTGGCTGAGACCATCCGGCGTTTCGCCGGTGACTACGATGTAGACGGGGGCCTGGTCCGGTACCATTGGTTCGCAAGCCGCCAGCACGATCAACGTCAGGATGACGGCGGGCAACAACAGGTGTCTCTTGGGTATCATGGCGGCGATTATATGCGTATCACAGCGGTTGCACAACCCTGTGCGGCTCGATCCGGGAGGCCACTCTGCACACGGCTGCCCGTCCGCCCGATAGTCCGCCTCGCGCGCGTATGAGCGTTGGCGCACGGCCCGGAAACGCTTACAATCGTCACCCAGTCAACGCGGGTCAGGTGCCGCACAGTTGACGGAGAACTGATGGCAACCACTCCTCACAGGCGCCCGGTGGGGACCGCCGAAGACTTCACCACGCGCGCACAGCGCGTGCCCGGACGCCGGCGCCGGCGCTTGCGCAATTACCTGCGCTCGGTCTTCGCGCGGGGTGACCTCACCAGCCTGCTCCTCGTCTGGGCGCTGATGATCATCACCGCGCTGGCCCTCGACGCCGCCCACTGGACGGACGGACTGGGCGCGTTGGTGCCGATCAGCGTGCTGGCTGTGGCTGCCGGCTTCCTGCTCGCCCGCAGTCACTATTCAGAGCCGCTGGCCCTGCTGATCAGCAGCGTCTACAGCCTGGCCGCCGTGCTCGTCACCAGCGCGCACACGCTGGTAGAAGACGGTCGGCTGTGGGAGCGCACCGATACCCTCTTGCAGCAGATCGCCGTCTGGCTGGACCAGGCCGTCGCCGGAAACCAGCCCACCAACGATGATGTGGCCTTCGTGGTCTTCATGTCCGTGCTGTTCTGGTTCTTAGGACACAACGCCGCCTGGCATGTCTTCCGCGTGGACCGGGTGTGGCGCGTCATTGTACCCGCCGGCATGGTGCTGATCACCAACCAGTTCTACTACCAGGGCGAGGCGTCACTCGACCTCTATCTGGGTGGCTTCGTCGTCCTGTCGCTGCTGCTGCTCATTCGCTCGCATATTGACCTGCGCGAATACGACTGGTTCATCCACCAGGTAAGTTTCTCCGGGGCGGTGCGCCGTGCCTTCATGCGCACCGGCGCGATTCTGGCGGTGATCCTCGTGGCCCTGGCCTGGCGCGCGCCGACCGGCTCGGACGACCGCGATCTCTCGCGCATCCGCGAGCTACTCTCCGGCGATTCTCTGATGGAGCTGGTCGAGCTATGGAACCGGCTGTTCTCCTCGCTGGAGGGCCGGGGCATCGCCACCGCCGACTACTACGGCGGGACGGAGCTGCAACTGAGCGGGGCGATCCAGCTTGGCGACCAGCCGGTGATGCTGGTCGAGATTGACGGGCCGCCGGGCGCGCGTTACTACTGGCGCTCGACCGTCTACGACGCCTACGACGCCGTCTCCTGGCGCTGGCGGCACATTCGCACCGTGCGCGCCTTCACCGACCAGGCGGGTCTGCGTTTTAACATCGGCCCTGCCGAGCCGGGCGCCCGCGCCGAAGCCCGCCAGCAGTTCACCATGCTCATTCGCGCCAGCAACCTGGTCTATGCCGCCCCCCAGCCAACCATCATGGGCCTGCCCGTCGAGGCCGAACTTGACTGTGTGGAAGACCTGGAGCGCACCTGCGTCAACGAGAATGGTCTGGCCGACGTGGCCATCATCCGCGCGCGCAGCACACTGCGCGCCGGCGACCAGTACACCGTCACGTCGCTGGTCAGCACGGCATCCGGGGCAGCGTTGCGCGGCGCCGGGCAGAACTACCCGGACTGGGTGCTCCGCCTGTACCTGCAGGGAGCCAACAGCGTGGCGCCGCGCGTGCGCGATCTCGCCGCGCAGATAGTCAGCCGGGCGGGCGTCGTGACACCCTACGACCGGGTCAGAGCGATTGAGTTCTGGCTGCGCACCAACATCCAGTACAACGAGAGGATTCCCACCCCGCCGCGCGGCAGCGACCCGATCGAGTGGTTCTTGTTCGAGCAGCGGGAGGGTTACTGCAACTACTACGCGACGGCGATGGTGCTCATGCTGCGCTCGCAAGGCATCCCCGCGCGCATGGCGGCGGGCTTCGCCCAGGGCATCTGGGACGCCGAACGCGGCGCCTACCTTGTGCGCGAGCGCGACGCCCACACCTGGGTCGAGGTCTACTTCCCCGGCTATGGGTGGGTCGAGTTTGAGCCAACCGCCGACGAAGCGCCGATCAACCGCCAGGATGATGCCACCCCGCTGGCGATCCTGCCCACAGTCACACCCGTGCCGACGCCCACGCCGCTGCCGACAGCCACGTTCACGCCGCCCGCACCCACCCCTGACGACACCAATCCTACGCTGGACAGCGGGGCCGCAGGGCGGGTCGCGCCCCCCTCGTCCACACCGACGCCCAGCCCAACGCCCGCGCCCAGCGCCACGCCGCCACCGCCGCCGGACCCTACCCGCGTCGGCCCTGAGGAAGATCGCGCCCTGCTGCGCGTCATCCTGCTGGCGCTGGGTATCCTGGCGCTGGTTGTGCTGGCTCTGGTGCTGGCCGTGCTCTTCGCCATCTGGTACATCGAATATCGGGGACTGGGCGGGCTGTCAGTCGTCCAGCGTGCTTACGCCCGGCTGAGCATCTACGGGCGTTGGATCGGGCTGCGCTTCGCCGATTCGGCCACGCCCGACGAGCGCCGCCGCCGTCTGGTGGCCCGTCTGCCGGAGATCGAGCAGCCGATCAACACCATCACCCATACCTACGTCAACGAACGCTACGGCATACCCCCGGAGCCTGCCCAGAGCGAGAAGACCCGCAGCCAGGCCGCCGAAGCGTGGCAGACAGCGCGCTGGGCATTTATCCGGCGCAAGGTGGCGCTGTTGCTGGGCATGGGGCGCGAGGGCGAGTAACCGTCATGTCTTGCTGTGGATTCGCCCAGCCTTCGGCTGCCCGGTGGGACAGGCGGCTCGTTCGTGGGGAGGCCGTCCTCCTGGCAGAGGCCGCTTGCGGGTGATGCCGACTGGTGCAGCCTACGTCTGGGCAGGTTGTCGAACTGCGGCGGCTGCCCCGCCTGGCCGATGGCGCGTTGTGCTGCCCGGCGGCTAACCCCGCCGCCCGATGCGCCGCAACACGTCGTGAACAGCGCGCAGGATCGGTGTCTGGTTCATACCCGCGACCACACACAGCAGGTAGGTGATCGCGTACTCGGCCTCTTTGGCGCTCTCGCGCAGCAGATCCTCATTGGCGATGGAGGCCACGAGAAACGCCAGCAGCCCCATCACCCCGCCGAGCAGCGGGTTGAACAGGTACCAGCTAATGTGGATCGGGTCGAAGTCGCGCAGGCGCGTCGTGTGGCGCTCCAGCGTCAGGTACCCGGCCAGCAGCGCCCCGGCGACGCCCAACAGCAGCGGGTAGTAGAGCACCCTGATGATGGGTACGCCGACCGCCTCCCCCACCCCAGCAAATAACGCCTTGAGCAGGAACAGCACGCCCAAGGCGATCACCCAGCCGACCATGTAATTGAGCAGCAGCGGCCGGTAGCGGGCGATGTCCGCGTCGGTCTTGCGCTGGCGGTTGATTTCGGTGCGGATGCGGTAGATGGTTGCGCGCACCGTCTCGTAGTTGGCGCACGAAGCGGCGAGCAACTGGCTGGCCTCGGCCAGCGCTTCCTGATAGCCCAGCACAACCTGCGCATCACCGCTGGGACGCCGCGCCAGCTCTTCCTGCACGGCCTCGATTTGCACAGCCAGCTTGCGCAGCCGCTCGTCGTCAACCAGGGGCGACGCAGCGATCTCACCCACCTGAGCGACTTGCCTGGCGGCATCCGAACCTGGCGGGCCCGGAGAGGCGAACGCCTCCACCGCCGGCTCTGGCGCGGATGGCGGCGCACCGAGCGCGTCGGCAGGCGCCCGAACGGCTCTGTCCGGGGGCCACGCCTCCGGGACAGCAGGTGTCAGCGAGTCTACAGCGGGGTGCGGCTCGTAGGAAGGGGTGGCCGGGACGGGCATGGCGCGCTCGGCCAGGGGCGGCGCATCGTCGGAGACGGCTGGGGCCGCGCTCGCCCTGTCCCGTCCCAGGATCACCGGCACATCACCCTGTTGGCCGAGTCCGGCGAGCCAGTCCGGCAGATCGTCCAGCGCCTCCTCCACCTCCGGGATGGCGCGGACAGTGGGGGCCATGCGCTGTTGCGCCAGAGCACCTTGCGGCGTCGGAGCCGGCGACGACCCCTGGCGGTCGGCACTCGGCGGCAGGGCATGTTCCAGCGCAGGCAGCGGGACAGAGAAGTCGAACAGCGCGCGAGTCTCTTCGGGACTCAGCCGCAGCGATGTAGGGTCAAGTCGTAGTGCTTCGCAGTCGCCGGACAGGGCTGGAGCCGGGGGGGCAATATCGCCCTGGGGCATCGGGCCGTGGCCGAGCAGAATAGCACGTCCCTTGCCGCGCAACGATGCTCGCGGGCGGCGTTCGTCAGTCGGCGCGTCCACGCATGACCTCCTCAGCCAGCACACGGTAACTCTGCGCGATAGGGTGGCGCGGCATGTATTCCAGCACCGACAGGCCGACGATGGGCGCTTCGGCGACCACGTCGTCATAGCGGATCAGCGTCTTGAACATGCGTCCGCCGAACACAGCGCGAAGCTCGTCCACCACTTCCTGAGCATGCACCGAATCCGGACGGTACATCGTACCGAACAACCCCGCCAGGCGCAGCGAGGGGTTCAGGTTCTTCTTGATGCGGATGATGGTATCCATCAGGGCGCGCACGCCGCGCATGGCCAGGTACTGGCACTGCACGGGGATGAGGACTTCGTCGGCGGCGACCAGGCCGTTGGCCGCCAGGATGCCCAGCCCAGGCGGCGTGTCCATCAGCACATAGTCGAAGGGGAGCTGGCTGCGCCGCAACGACAGGCGCAACCGCTGCACGCGGTCGGCCATGCCCGCCAATTGAACCTCCGAGGCGGCCAGGTCAATGCTGGCCGGCACCAGGGCCAGGTTCGCACGGACGGGCCGCATGACCCGCGCCAGCGAGACATGGCTGTACATAATCAGCGAGAAAGCGCTGCGCCGGATGTCGTAAGAGTCGATGCCGAAGGCCGCCGTCAGGCCGCCCTGGGGATCGAGGTCAATGAGCAGCACTCGCTGGCCCTGCTCGGCAAGCGCCAGTCCCAGGTTCATCGCCGACGTGGACTTGCCGACGCCGCCCTTCTGGTTGGCGATTACGAGTGTTCGTGTCATGGCGTGCACACCCTGCTTGTGTTCTGCACTGGCAGCATTATAGCATAGCCATCCAGCGCGAGATACCCGGCGGACGGCAGCCCGATGCCGCGCCGGTCACGGCTGGATTTCGCCGCCCGCGCAGAACTGCCCGGTTCCAGATGGGCTGTCCATGTTATAATGCGCAGCAGACTGTGCTGTTGAGTGGGTAGGAGCGTCCGATGGATCTGCAACAGGCCGCGCGCCTGATCGAATGGCTGGACGAAGAGCGTCGCCGCGACAAGGCGACGATTGCCTTGTTGGAGGAGCGCGTCGCGCAGCAGGCTGACGCCATGATCCAGCTAGAGCGGCGCCTCAATGGACTGGAAGGCGAGCAGTCGGTGATGCGCACCTCCTTTCTGCCCACAGGGCGCGACAGCGAGCTGGCTGAGCAGCTTCGCACGGAGTTTCAGCAGCTTATCGGCGAGAGCGAGAGCAAACGCCTGATGGCAGAGCGCGAGGTCGAGCGCCGCCAGGACATTGGCCGCGAGAGCCTGGCGCGCATGATCCGCGATCTGGGCGACCGAGCCGACGCATTGGAAAAAGCTATTGAAGAGCTGCCCGCGGCGCGCGTTGAGCGCGACCGCGTCGCGTCGGCGCTGGCGGCGGTCCAGCAGCGCATCGAAGACCAGACCAAGAAGCTGGAAGAACCAGAGCGCCGCATCACCTTCCTGGAAGAACAGCGCCGCCAGGATGCCCGCCGTCTCTCCGATGTACAGTCAGAGCTGCCGGAGATGCAGAAGCAGATAGACGCTGTCCGGCCCAAGCTGGAGTCCCTGGAGACGATGGTCCTGCGCAACGAGAAGCGCATTCTCGACGCTCAGGCCGCCGAGCGGGACCGGCGCGCGGAGATGCAGCAGTTCATAGACCAGCAGACCCTCCTTCTGCAACAGCGTGACCAACAGGTGGCCGAGCTGACCAAGAGCTTCGGCACGTACGACGAGGATATGCGCCGCTACATAGAGCGCTTCGAGTCCTGGGCGGAGACACACCGCCAGATGAAGAAGGTGATCGACGACTTCGAGCGCATCGCCGAGCGGCTGGGCCGGCGCATCAATGAAGTGGGCGAGATGCAGCGCCTGTCAGAAGAGCGCTTCCGCCAGGAGTGGAACGACTGGATCACCGACGATCAGAAGCGCTGGAAGCAGTTTACCCTGACCAACGATGAAGCCTGGCGCAACCACGACAAGCAACTCGATGCCTTCCGCCGGTCGGTTGAGGCCTTGCAGACGGCTCTCGACCCGCTCAAGAACAGCATTGACCGGCTGTGGCAGCTTGAGCGCGCGCGGGCTGAGCTTTATCGCGACCGCTACCAGGCGCTGCTGCTGCAGTACGACCAGGTCGAGCACGCGACGCCAGTGACGAGCGGTAACGGCGGCGAGTGATGGAGGGGCGCAGAGATGCGCCCTCCTTCTTTGCCCTTCGCGCAGGCGTGCCAGCAGGCCAGCCGATTCTGCTCTATAATGAGGGCAAGATCGCCATGCAGCCCGTCGACGCCTAGTGCGGGCGTGTGCGCCAGCGGTAGTCCGGCGACAGCAGGGGCGGCGGCGTTATACACTGTCTAGAGTGATTCAGGTTTCCATACGGAGCAGAATATGGTTCATGCACAAGTGACAAAAGAGGAGCTTCTTGAGAAGGCCAAGAAACCTGCCGAGGATGCCATGCGGCTTCACGCGTTCTATCGCGGGAAGATGCAGACCGCGCTCCGCTGCCAGGTGCGCGACCTGCGCGACTTCGCCATCTGGTACACGCCAGGCGTGGCCGCACCATGCCGGGCGATTGCCCAGGACCCCGGCCTCGTCTATGAGCTGACCAGCAAGTGGAACACCGTCGCCGTGATCTCGGACGGCACCCGTGTGCTGGGCCTGGGGGACATCGGTCCTAAAGCGGGACTACCTGTCATGGAGGGCAAGGCGCTGCTGTACAAGTACCTGGGCGGCGTGGATGCCTACCCGATCATGCTGGACACCAAAGACCCCGACAAGATCATCGAGACGGTGCTCATGCTCCAGCCGGCGCTTGGCGGCGTCAACCTGGAGGACATCGCTCAGCCCAAGTGCTTCCGCATTCTCGACACGCTGCGCGAGCACGCCGAGATCCCGATCTGGCACGATGACCAGCAGGGCACAGCCAGCGTCGTGCTGTCGGCCATGATCAACGCGGCCAAGATCGTCGGCAAGCGGCTTGAGGACATGCGCATCGCCTTCCTGGGGGCTGGAGCAGCCAACGTCGCCTGTTCACGACTGCTGTTCGCCTACGGTGTGGACCCGTCGAACTGCATCATGACGGACATCAATGGCATCCTGGGCAAGCACCGCCGTGACTACTACCTGCGCCGGGCTGAGTTCGTCCTGCAGTGGCATCTGTGCCAGGTGACCAATCATGAGGAGCTGGAGGGCGGCCCAGAGGTGGCGCTGCGCGGCGCCGACGCGCTGATCGGTTTCTCCGCGCCAGGGCCGGGCATCGTCAAGTCAGAGTGGATCAAGCAGATGGCCAAAGACCCCATCGTGCTCGCCGGCGCCAACCCCATTCCCGAGATTTGGCCGTGGGAGGCCCAAGAAGCAGGCGCGGCCATCGTGGCGACGGGGCGTTCGGATTTCCCCAACCAGGTCAACAACTCGTTGGGCTTCCCCGGCATCTTCCGGGGGGCGCTGGACGTGCGCGCGCGCACGATCACTGACGAGATGGCTATCGCTGCCTCCGAAACGCTGGCAGCCATGGCTGAAGAGAAGGGACTGTCGCCCGACTACCTGCTGCCGACGATGGAGGAGTGGGAAGTCTTTCCGCGCGAAGCGGCAGCGGTGGCCGTCAAGGCTGTGGAGCAGGGCGTTGCCCGGCTGCCAACAACGTATGATGAGGAGTTTGAGCGCGCCTCGGACATGATTCGCCAGGCGCGCGAGATGACGCAATTGCTGATGCGCGAGGGATTCATCGTCGCTGATCCTGAGGGCGACGATGAGAGTAAATAGGGGTGAGACGACCTATGTATGAGCTTATCATCATCGGCGGAGGCCCGGCCGGCCTGGCGGCAGCCGCTTACGCCGTGCGCAAGCGCATGGACGCGCTGTTTATCTCCAGGGGACTGGGTGGGCGGACCAATCGCCGCCTGTTGCTGCCCTGGGTCGAGGACTACCAGGTGACGATCGCCGAGGAGACCATCCAGCGTTTTCGCGTCCAGCTCGATTACCTGGACTTCATGCGCGTGCGCTCCACCGTAACCTCGATCGCCCAGATTGACGGTGGTTTCCGGGTGACAGTGGCCGACGGCAAGACCTTCGACACACAGACGATCATCTACGCTACCGGCGCGGTGGGCGAGCTGCTCCACGTGCCCGGCGAGCGCGAGTTCGAGATGAAGGGGCTGTGCTACAGCGCCATGACCTACGCCCCGCTGATGGTTGCCCGCAACGCAATTGTGGTCGGCGACGAGGTATTGGCCTTGCGCGCGGTAGCCGAACTGGCCCGCATCGCCACACAGGTGACGCTCCTCGCCGAGACGGAGGGCGATCTCAACACCCCGGTAGGCAAGAAGGTGCTCTGCACGGACAACGTCGTCGTCAAGCGCCACGCCAAAGTGCTGGAGGTGAAGGGTGACGAGTTCGCGCGCAGTGTCGTGATCCGCCATGAGGGCCACCTGGTGGAGCTGCCAACGGACGCCATCTTCGTCGAGAAGCAGCTCGTGCCCAAGTCTGAACTGGTGGCCGACCTGGTGGCCCTTGACGAATGTGGGTTCATCATCGTGGATCACCGCAACCGGACGACGACGCCAGGCCTCTTTGCCGCCGGGGACGTGACCAATGCGCTGGCTTTCCAGGTGCTGATGGGCCTCGGTGACGGTGAGAAAGCCGCGCTGAGCGCCTTCGACTACCTGGTGGGCATGGGCGGGGCCGATTTCGTCTGCAAGATACCAGGCGAGTGAGGCATTAACGAGCGGCGGGGGCCCTGAGCGGCCCCCGCTCGATTCACAGCGTGATTCAGCCGAGAGGGACTGGCTCGCGGCGGATGACCGCCCCCAGCCCGCGCAGCTTTTCCTCGACGCGCTCGTAACCCCGGTCAATCTGGCCGATGTTGCGGATCGTCGTCGTCCCCCGCGCGCACAGCGCCGCCAACAGCAGGGCCATGCCCGCCCGGATGTCCGGACTGGTGATGTTGGGCGCGGCGCGCAGCACGGTGGGGCCGTGTACGACGGCGCGATGTGGATCGCACAGGAAGATACGCGCCCCCATGCTCACCAGCTTGTCGGTGAAGAAGAAGCGGCTGTTGTACATCCACTCGTGGAACAGCACCGTGCCCGCCGATTGCGTGGCGACGGTGAGGACGATGCTCATCAGGTCGGACGGGAAAGCGGGCCACGGCTGTGCCTTGATCTCCGGGATCTGATCGCCGAGGTCGCGCTGGATGACGAGCGCCTGCCCGCGCGGCACGACCAGATCGTTGCCGTCCACCTGCCACTCAACGCCCAGTTTGCGAAAGACCAGCGCGGCCATGTGCAGGTACTGCGGATCGGCCTGGCGGATGCGCACCTGGCCACCGGTGACGACGGCGGCGCCCACATAGCTGATCGCTTCCAGGTAGTCCGCCTCGACGCGGCACTCTCCCCCGCCCAGTCGCTCGACGCCCTCGATGATCAGACAGTTGGTGCCGACGCCGCTGATCTGCGCGCCCATGCTGTTGAGCATGTGACACAGGTTCTGGACGTGCGGCTCAGAGGCGGCGTTGCGAATGACAGTCGTGCCTTCGGCCAACACTGCCGCCATCAGCGTGTTCTCGGTCGCGGTCACGCTGGCTTCGTCAAGCAGGATGTCCGCCCCGCGCAGGCCGGATGTGCGCATCTTGAACGAGCCGTTGAAGTCAATCTGCGCGCCGAGACTTTGCAGGGCCAGGATGTGCGTGTCAAGGCGTCGCCGCCCGATCACGTCACCCCCCGGCGGCGGCAGCTCCAACTGCCCGGTGCGGGCCAGCATCGGCCCGGCGAAGACGATGGAAGCGCGCGTACGCTGGCTTAGCTCGCGGTCGAGCGCGTGGCGAGTAATCTCCCTGGCCTGGACGCGCACGCGCCCGCCCCCCAATACCTCGACTTCGGCCCCCAGGCTGCATACCAGATCGAGCGTGACGCGCACATCGGCGATGTCGGGCACGTTACTCAGCGTCACCGCTTCATCGGTGAGCAGACAGGCGGGCAACATCTTCAGCGCCGCGTTCTTGTTGCCGCTGACCGTGACCTCACCATCCAGGTGATGGTTGCCCTCGATGACAAACTGATCCAGCATGGTGCCCCTTCTCCGAAAGCTACGCGCTCAGGCCCAGACAAGCGAGACCGGATCGCCGATGGCCGCACCCAACGCAGACGCCGCATGACCCTGGTTGATCCCGATCTCAAGCTGCCCGGCACTGCCAATGAGCGCAATCAGTGCGCCGGGCGGCACTGCGCCATAGGTCGGGCGGACCGGGCCGATGGCGCGCCCGCCGACCAGCACCTGGCACGTCGCAGCGTTCAACGTCTCTGGCGCGCTGACCCGGCCCCCAAAGCGCGGCGCGAAGCGCAACGCCTCCGGCCCAGCCCAGGCTAGCCGCCCAATGCTGGTGATCACGTTGCCGAAATGGTCAATGTGCAGCACTTCGCCATCAACCCGGTCTGGCGCGATGACCAACTGGGGCGCGGGCAGCGTCGTCAGTGTCTCCTGCGCCGGGCCGAAGGCGCTAACCGGCACTCCCGCGGCCAGGTGCGCAGCGACGGGCGCGAAGATATCGCGCCCGTGAAAGGTCTGGCTGGTCTCGGCCAAGCGGTAGGCGGGGTTTTCCAGCGCGTAGGCGCGCCCGCCCCCGGTCTCGGCCAGGACATAGCTGAGCACGCCGTTGTCCGGCGCGACGTAGCGCCCATGATCCGTCTCGACGGCGATGGGCGCGCGGGCCGTGCCCACGCCGGGGTCCACCACCACCAGGAAGACGGTGTCCGCCGGGAAATAAGGGTACGCAGTCACCAGCAGGTAGGCGGCCTGGCGCACGTTCTGTGGCTGCACGTCGTGCGTCAGGTCTACCAGACGGGCCGCCGGGCAGAGCGCCAGCAATACACCCTTCATGGTGCCGACATAGGCATCGGACAGGCCAAAATCGGTCAGCAGGGCGACAATCGGCGGGGTAGTCATGGCCCCGATTGTACCAGCGAATGGGGCGGCGGCAAGCGAGCGCGCATTGCCGGAGGCCCGGCGCTGAGGTATAATTCGCCGGAGATTGGCCAACTGGACAGTGGGCGCTATAATCTACGCAAGGCGAACATTCGTTCTCCTGCGAAGCGTCATGTTCGTGGCCTGAACCTGCGCTCAGTTGGCTGATTGATCTGCGTGAGTATGCCCGGCAAACTACCCCCTGCGAGCCGATCATGCGCCTGATTGGATGGGGGGGAAGTGCTGTCTGGTGGGCTGAGTTTGTGAGCAACGTGGGGCGTGTTGGGTAGGAGGTTCCTGTGGCGGACCAGGTAACACGGCAGACGGAAGACAACATTCGAGTTCTGGAAGGACTCGAGGCAGTGCGCCTGCGCCCCGGCATGTACGTCGGCGGGACGGACAGCCGCGCGCTGCACCACATGATCTACGAGGTGGTGGACAACGCCATTGACGAGGCGCTGGCGGGCCGCTGCGACCGCATCGAGATCGTGCTCAACGCCGATGGGTCTGTCACGGTTAACGACAACGGCGGCGGTATCCCGGTCGGAATCCACAAGCAAACCAACATTTCGACGCTGCAACTGGTCATGACCACGCTGCACGCGGGCGGCAAGTTCGACTCCTCGGCGTACAAGGTGTCTGGCGGCCTGCATGGCGTGGGCGTCTCGGCGGTCAACGCGCTGTCGGACTGGCTGGTTTCCGAAGTGCGCCGCGATGGGAAGGTCTACCGGCAAGTGTACCGGCGGGGTATCCCGCAGGCGCCCGTGGAAGCCGTGCGCGATATGCTTTCAGGCGAAGAGACGGGCACGCAGCACACCTTCCTGCCCGACTTCACGATCATGGATCATCTCGACTTCAGCTTCAACACCCTGGCCCAGCGTCTGCGCGAGATGGCCTTTGTCACCCGCCGGGTGACCATCACCCTGCGCGATGACCGTGACGGCCCGATCCCGCATGAGATGACGTTCTACTTTGAGGGCGGCATCCGCTCGTTTGTGCGCTACCTGAATCGCAACCGCAAGGCGCTGCACGAGCCGGTGTTCGTCGAGCGCGAGGTCGAGATTGAGGCGGTGGACAATGGGCGCGAGTCGTTCACGGTGGGCGTCGAGGTAGCCTTCCAGTACACTGACTCCTCGACGACGACCGAGCTGTACTTCGCCAACACCATCCTGACCCCAGACGGCGGCAGTCACCAGGCCGGGCTGCGTGCGGCCATCACCCGTACGATCAACCTGTACGCGCGCAAGGCGGGACTGCTCAAAGAGAAGGACCCCAACTTCTCCAGCAACGACACCCTGGAGGGGCTGACCTGCATCGTCAGTGTCAAGCACCCAGACCCGCAGTTCGAGAGCCAGACCAAAGTCAAGCTGATGAACCCGGAGGTGCAGGGCGCGGTCTCGCAGGTGACGTCCGAGGCGTATATGGAGTTCCTCGAAGTCAACTCGCGCGATGCCAAGCGCATTGTCGAGCAGTGCATGACTTCGATGCGGGCGCGCGACGCCGCCAAGAAAGCGCGCGATCTGGTGCGTCGCGGGGCGAACCTGTTGGAGAACACTACCCTGCCCGGCAAACTGGCTGACTGCTCAGAACAGGACCCCGCGCGCTCGGAGCTGTACATCGTCGAGGGCGATAGCGCAGGCGGGTCGGCCAAGCAGGGCCGCGACCGTCACTTCCAGGCGATCCTCCCGCTGCGCGGCAAGATTCTCAACACCGAGCGCGCGCGACTCAATAAGATTCTCGACAACAATGAAGTCAAGGCGCTGATCTCCGCCCTGGGAGTGGGCATCGGCGATGACTTCAACCTGGACGGGCTGCGCTATGGGCGGGTGATCATCATGACCGACGCCGACGTAGACGGCGCGCACATCCGCACCCTGCTGCTGACTTTCTTCTTCCGCTACATGACACCGCTGATCACCAGCGGGCATCTGTACATCGCCCAGCCGCCGCTCTACTTGATCGGGTCTGGGCGCAACAAGCACTATGCTTATACGGAAGACCAGCGCATCGAGATCATGAAGTCGCTCAAGAACCCGGAGCGTGTGTCCATCCAGCGTTACAAGGGTCTGGGCGAGATGAACCCGGAGCAACTCTGGGAAACGACCATGGACCCGGCCAACCGGACTCTGCTGCAAGTGACAATCGAGGACGCTGCCGAGGCCGATCGCGTCTTCGACATGCTGATGGGCAGCAGCGTGCCGCCGCGCCGGCGCTTCATCACCACTCACGCCAAGCGAGCCACACTCGACGTGTGAGCGCATTCCCCGGAGCAACACGAACGGGCCTCCCTCAGCGGTAGGCCCGTTTTCTTGTGCACGCGCGGAGCGCAAAAGTTCTTCAATCCGAATTTCGCAATCCGCAATTCGTAGTCCAGGCTCCCCCTAAAGCTGGACGACGCTGTTCTCGGCCAGGATGAAGCGGTAGGTCGCTGGCTTGGCCCTGGCCCGCGAGACGTGCGCGTTCTCGGCGATGAGACTGGCGTCAATGCGTCCAGGGATGTTGCGGATGCTGCAACAGCACATGACGATGCTGTGTTCGATCTCGCTGCCCTCAATCACCACGTCGTTGCCGATGGAAGTGTACGGCCCGATGTACGAGTCGCGGATGGTGACATTGTCGCCGATGATCGCCGGTCCCCTGATCACGCTGTTGATGATCTGCGCGTTCTCGCCCAGGATGACCCGGTGCGAGACGGTCGAGTCACCCTGGATGCGGCTATCCGTCTGCGGCGTGGAAGAGTAAGGGAGCTGTTCGAGCACCAACTGATTCGCCAGGATGATCGCGTCCGCGTTGCCGGCGTCAATCCACCAGCCCTCCACAATGTAGGGGATGACCGGATAACCCTGATCGAGCAGGTACTGGATGGCGTCAGTGATCTCCAGCTCGTTGCGCCACGAGGGTTTGATGTGCTCGATGGCATCGAAGATGGCCGGCTGGAAGACATAGACCCCGGCAATCGCCAGGTTGGAGGGCGGGTCTTTGGGCTTCTCGACCAGCCGCTTAATGCGGTCGCCTTGCAGCTCGGCGATGCCGAAACGGCTGGGGTCCGGCACAGCCGTCAGGGCGATGGCCGCGCCAGCCCCGCTCTCATGGAAACGCGAGACAAGAGTCTTCATCGAGTCCTGGAAGATGTTGTCGCCCAGATACATGAGGAACGGCGCATCACCCAGGAACGGCTGTGCCACCTGGACGGCGTGAGCCAGCCCGCGCGGATTCGCTTGCTCAATGTAGGTGAGCGGGACGCCGACGGTGGACAGACCATCGCCGAGCGCCTGACGGATGGGCGAGTCCAGGCTGTGCACAACCAGGCCGATCTCAGTCGCCCCCATATTGGTCAGCGTTTCGATGGCGTACCGGATCAGGGCCTTGTTCGCCACCGGCACGAGCGGCTTGGGCATGGTCAGCGTGACTGGATACAGGCGGGTGCCTTTCCCGGCAGCCAGAATGATCGCTTTCATGACGTCCTATCGTCTCTTTTCTGCAACGACCACACAAGCAGGCACACCTACCCATGCTAGCGCATGGGCCAGCGGCCTGCAACCGCCGTCATCCGAGGCACCCCGGCCAGCACGATGACTCTCTCCACGGGTGGCGGCAATCCAGTTTGCGTCGGCGGTGAGGGCCTCACTCACCCGCCGGCGGTTTCGCTGGTGCTGCACGCCGGAAAAGCTCCAGCCACTGCCCGGCCAACTCACGGCGCCGATCCCGCGGATCGAGCAACGTCAAGGCGAACTCCATGTCGGCGATGGCCTCGCCTGGGTTCCCGGCGCGAAAGAAGGACACGCCGCGATAGATGTAGACCTCCGCACGCTGTGGCGCGAGGCGCTGCGCCCGCGAGAAGTGATCGAGCGCAGCGGCGAAGTCCCCTTCCCTGAAGGCAAGCATACCGCGCCCGTAGTGGGCGAGCCACTGTGTTGGGTCGAGCTTGAGCGCCTGGGCGAAGTCCTGGGCGGCGTCGGCATCCCACTCGTCACGAAGTAACGCAAGGCCGCGCGCCGCATAATACTCGGCGTTCCGCGGATCGTGCGTGATCGCCTGGTCGAGGTCTGCGATCGCCTGGCTCAGCCGGTCCTTGGCGAGCTCATCCAGGCCGCGCTCGTAGTAACGCTCGGCGATGGTCAGACGCCGGGGCCCTTGCTTACGGGACTCGCGGGACTCGCGCTCGGTCATGAGGGTTCGGGTCCAGGGTTCTACCAGCATACCGTACCGGTCGGCCAGGCTACCGGTAGTATACACTACCTGTGGGCCGAGTGAAGGTGGCGTGCGCGTCTGCGTCCGGCAGGCAGCAGACCGCGTGGATCATGGACGCCGCGTACTCGCGGGTGTGTGCAAAGGTTGTCACCAAATCGCTTGCCGCAGGGGTATTGACCTCACCCCTAGCCTCGCTGCGCTCGGCTTGCCCCCTCTCCATGCATGGAGAGATACGGTGTTGGTTGTCAAGTGGAATGCGGTACTGGTTGATGAGTAG
>JBBIHG010000066.1:0-20185 GCA_037447125.1 Chloroflexota bacterium
CTCTGAGCCCAGCTTACCCCATCTCGTTCTCGCCCCCAAATCCGAATGCACCCGCTCAATTTGACCCCGGCGCACTGTAGGTATAGACTCTCCCCCATGGACATCTATACCAAATTCAAACCTCTTGTGCTCGTGGCCCTGCTGGCTGGCGTGATTTTGCTGGCCGGCTGCGCCGGGCAGCAGACCATCGCTGTCTTCGTCACGCCAACGCCCGCCCCGTCGGCGACAGCGCTGGCTGCACCCACGCCGCTGCGTGCGGCCGCCCAGCCGACGCTGGATCCGGCTTCCACCCCGCTCCCCACCCCGCTCCCGCCGCCGCCGGGAGTGCAATTCGGCCCGATCATCGGCCCGGAGTACACCCCAGAGCCGCGGTACACCGCGCTGCCGCCGACGCTGGTCACCCAGCCATGTCGCGCGCTGGTCCTGGTGCCCGACCTGGCCGTTCATGCTTCTCCAGATGAGACTGCCCCCGTCGTCCGGCTGGCTGCCGAGCGCGAGCAACTGGGGGTCAGCCAGCTAGCGACGGACTCGGCGGGCGTGCAGTGGGCGCAGGTGTTGGATGGCTGGGTCCCCCTCAGCGCTGACGGCGTCACCGTGGTCCAGCTCGCGGAATCGCGCGCCTGCGAGATCGCGGCGGGCAGCCAGCCGCAGACGACGCTGCTCGGCCTGCACATTCTCAATGACTACACCAGCGATGCCGTGCTGGCCTTCGTGGAGCGCATGGCGGCGAGCGGTTATCCCGTCGGCACGCTCAAGGGCCTCAACGGTACCGAGGGGCTGCTGACCGAGGCCAAACGCATCTCGCCCGAGACGGTCACCGTCTTCCGTTCGCTGGTGAATGGGGATGGCTTCGGCGACTGCCCGATTGACATCCGCGAGATACCCGACCCGGCGGCCACTGCCCGCCGCTGGGTCAACGGCCTGACACCCTTCTGGGACAAGGTTGACGCCGATTACTACGAGTTGCTGAACGAATGCCCGGTCACCCAGGACTGGCTGGCTCAGTTCTCCATCGAGGCAATGAAGATCGCCAATGCGCAAGGGCGCTGCCTGCTGCTGTTCTCGTTTGCTGTAGGCAGCCCGGATATGCAGACCTTCAGCGACTTGCTGCCCGCCTATGCATACGCCGCCGAACACCCCTGTCAACCAGGCCGCACCCACGGCATTGCTCTGCACGCCTACACCATGGAGGACAACCTCTTGCTGTCAGAGGCGGACGTGTGGCTCACGCAGCGGCATCGCATTCTGCACGAGCGCCTGTTGCAAGACTTACCTGCCGCCGCCGATCTGCCGGTGTATATCACCGAAGCGGGCATCGGCTGGGGGTCGTTGATGCCGGAGTGCGACGTGGTAGCGCGCGATGTGGTCCAGTACACGTACCAGCTTGAGGAGGCGCCATACGTTAAGGGCTTCCACCTGTGGAATGTGGGAGTAGGGCCAATGTGGCCCGATCTCTCGCCCTGCCTGCCCCAGATAGGCGACGCGCTGCTGGACTACTACACGTACAGGTGACCCGGCGCGCAATCCGCGCAAAGGGAAGCGAGCGGCTCTGCCAACCACAGAGCCGCTCGTTCGTCCTGGCTTCGGTCTGCTTGCCCTGATGCCGGGCACCGCTGGCGAAGCTCAGCCACCTAGATACGCCCGCTGGACTTCTGGGCTGGCGATCAGCTCCTGGCTGGGGCCAGACAGCACCACATTGCCTGTCTCAAGCACATAACCGCGATTGGCCAGCTTCAGGGCCATGTGCGCGTTCTGCTCAACCAGCAGGATGGTTGTGCCCTGCCTGTTGATCTCAGCCAGAATCTCGAAGATCTGCTGCACGAGGATCGGCGCCAGACCCATTGACGGCTCATCCAGCAGCATGAGTTCACCCCCAGTCACCAGCGCGCGGCTCACAGCCAACATCTGCTGCTCACCGCCAGAGAGAGTGTCGCCAGGCTGGGCGCGGCGTTCTTCCAGGCGCGGGAAGTAGCTGAACACGCGCCTGATCCGCTGCTCCAGCTCGGTCCCGCTCAAGCGAAAGCCTGCCAGGCGCAGGTTCTCGTACACCGTCAGGTTGCCGAAGATGCGTCGCCCCTCTGGGACGAGGGCCACTCCCAGCTTCACCAGATCGTGTGCGTTCATCTGGGCCAGGTTGGCGCCCCGGTAGGTGATCTCACCCTGATCCGGGCGTTGCAGCCCGGCGATGGTGTTGAGGATGGTGGATTTGCCCGCGCCATTGGCGCCGATCAGGGTGACGATCTCGCCCTCATCAACCTCAAAGGAGACGCCGTGCACCGCCTTGATGCTGCCGTAAGATACGTGCAGGTCGCGAACACTGAACAGCATCAGAGCACCTCCGCTCGTTCGCCCAGGTACGCCTCGATGACCCTGGGATCGTTCTGGATTTCTTCGGGTGTGCCGTCGGCGATCGTTGCGCCGAAATCCAGGACCTTGATGCGCTCGCAGATATTCATCACCAGACGCATCTGATGCTCGATCAGCCAGATCGTCAGGTGGAATTCCTCGCGTATCCAGTGAATGAACTCCATCAGCGCGCCGATTTCGCGCGGGTTCATGCCGGCTGCTGGCTCATCCAGCAGCAGCAGTTTGGGCTTGGCGGCCATCGCCCGCACGATCTCCACTCGCCGCTGCTCACCATAGGGCAAGTTCCTGACGGGTTCCTGGGCATAGCGCTCCAGGCGGAAGAGCCGCAGCAGTTCCATTGAGTGATCTTCGATCTCGCGTTCTTGCCGCCGGCAGCGGGGCAGGCGCAGGAAAGCTTCCGCCAGGTTGTACGTGATCTGGCCGTGATGGGCGATGCGCACATTGTCGAGCACCGACATCATGCCCCACAGGCGGATCGTCTGGAAAGTGCGGCTGATGCCCAAGCCATTGATCGTATGCGGCGCTTTGCCGACCAGGTTCTGGCCCTGGAAGATGATCTCGCCTTCGCTGGCCCGGTAGGCTCCCGTGACCAGATTGAAGACGGTTGTCTTGCCCGCCCCGTTAGGCCCGATCAGCCCGACCAGCTCGCCCTCGCGGATGGTCTCATTCAGGTTGTCAACGGCGAGCAGCCCGCCAAAGTAGTGCGAAAGGCCGTTAATCTGCAGCAGCGTCATCGCTCGCCTCCTTGCGCGTGCCCCGGCCTTCGTCCTCTTTGACGCCTCTCAGGTTGAGAGTGATCTCGCGAAAGCCAAACAGTCCCTGCGGGCGGTAGAGCATTAACAGGATCAGGATCAAGGGAATGACCACCCATTTCAGAACGGCCAGCGGGCGGAAGGCCTCGAGCAGGACGGTGAACAGCACGGCGGCGATCACTGAGCCGGAGATGCTGCCCATGCCACCCAGATAGACCATCACCAGGGCCTCGGTTGATTTCAGAATGCCGAACACGCCGGGGTTGACGTAGGCCAGCACGTGGGCGAACAGCCCGCCCGCCATCCCCGCAATGAACGACGACACCAGAAAGGCTACCAGCTTGACCCGCCGCGTATTGACGCCCATCAGCTCGGCAGAGATTTCGTCTTCGCGGATCGCCACAATCCCTTTGCCGAAGGTCGAACTCACCAGATGGTGAATGGCGATGACGGAGAGAAGCGTCATCACGAAGATCCAGCGCAGGTCGGTCCAAAGCGGAACTCCGTTCAGGCCGCGTGGCCCGCCGACGGCTTCGATGTTGTTGATGACGCCGGTCACAATGAAGTTGACGGCGAGAGTTACGATGGCCAGATAGTCGCCCCGTGTGCGGAAGGACGGGAACGCCACCAGCAGGCCGGCCAGCGCCGCTGCCACGCCCCCGGCAATCAATGCGATCAGGAAGCCGATGGGCAGCGCCCAGTCTGGCACAGAGAGGACGGCTGGCCCGAAGACGCGCTCATCAACAAACAGCCACATGGTCAGGATCGAGGCCACATAGGCCCCCACAGCCATGAACCCGGCATGGCCAACCGAGAACTCGCCCATGAACCCATTCACCAGGTTGAGACTGATCGCCAGCATGATGTTGACGCCCATATAGATCAGCACCAACTCGCGGTAATCGCTCAGCGCACCCCAGCGCGACACAGCAGCGTAGAGCACGACGATCTGCAATGACAGCCCGGCCCACGACGGCAGCCGGAGCAGCAGCGCGTTGCTCGGCTTGCGCAGCAGCAGGGCCACGACCAGCAACGGGATGATGAACACGATCAGGTCGAACTGCACGACCTGGAACAGGACTTTGAAGAACCCCGGCTCGCGTGGGCCTTGCGGCGTGAGCGCATAGATGAAGTCGCTGCCCAACTGCCGAATAGCTTCCCAGGACTGCTCAAGCGGGGCATCGAACTTGTCGCTGGGCGATGGGAACATCGGAGCCAGGATGCCAGAGAAGTCCAGCTTGGAAAACGGCTCTAGCAGCTCGGTGCTGCCGAAGAGGCTGGGCGTCTTGCGGAACCCCACCAGGCGCGCGAATGCATCTCCGTCCCGGCGCTCCAGCTCGATTGCCGCCAGCAGGCCGAGCAGATAGGCGAGGACCGGTATCCTTCCAAGCTGAAGGAAGGCCGCGACCCGCCGTGCGTAGCGCGACAACCAGGCGCGCAGCCACGCGAAAGGCCAGCGCCAGTCGTGCGGCAGCTCCAACACGCCAACTGACTGGCCAGGATTGGGCTGCGCCCTGTCGGGGACCTGCTGGAGCGCAGCCAGCACAACAAGCCCCAGCCCCGCCGCGAGCGCGACATAGAAGCCGCTGCGCGTGAAATCCGTCGCGGCTGTCTTGGCGTTGACGTGATCCTCATAAAAGAAGGTGCCAAAGTAGTAGCCAACCAGCATCAGGCCGACCAGCAACGTCAGCCGGGCAATGGTGTGGCTCTCGCGCGGCGAAGCCAGCCGCCACAGGGCCAATCCCGCGACGACCAGCGCCGCCACCGGGACGATGATCAGAAACATGTTGGTGATCCTGGCTGGCGCTTCGAGCGACTTGTCTGTATCGGCGATCAGCTTGTAAGCGGTGGCCGCAGACCCATCTTCCAGAGAGAGCCAGGGCATAGCCAGGACTGCGATCAAGACGACCAGCGCGCAGGCCAGGACCATCAGCCAGCCAATGGATAATATGCGTCTCGCGCTAGCGATCATGGCGTCGTTTTCCCTACACTTTCTGCCGACGGGCCACGCCGAACAGGCCGGTGGGGCGGACGACCAGGATCACCAGCAGCAGACCGAAGGCCACCGGATCGCGCCAGGTCGAGGAGATGCCAATGCTCGTGCCATAGGCTGGCACGAAGATTTCGATGAAGCCCAAGAGCATCCCGCCGACGGCTGCCCCGCGGATGTCGCCGATGCCGCCCACCACGGCGGCGATGAAGGCTTTCCAGCCCACGCGCAGCCCCATATAAGGGTTCAGCACCGGGAAGGCCACACCCCATAGGATGCCGCCCGCCGCCGCCAGGCCGGTGCCCAGCAAGAAGGTCAACGAGATGATCTGATTCTGCGAAACGCCCATCAGCGGAACCGCGAATTTGTCGTAGGAGATGGCGCGCATGGCCATGCCCCACTTGGTGCGCTGCACGATGGTGTAAAGCCCGGCAAACAGCAGCGCCGCGAGCACGATGATGATGATCCGGATGTTGCTGATGCTCACGCCGGCGAAATTGTACACCCTGGTCGTCATGAAATCTTCCGAATAGGCGCGGGGGTTGGCCCCGGTCAGCGCCAGCATCCCGTTTGACAGCAGCAGACCGACCCCCAGCGCGGTGATGACGACCGAGAGACGAGAGGCCTGGCGGAGCGGCTTGTAGGCGACGCGCTCAATGGTGACCCCTAACATGCCTGTCAGGACCATAGCCAGGATCAAAGTCGGCACGAAGGGAAGGTCGAGGGTGATCGATCCAAAGACACCCAGGAACGCTCCGATCATAAAGATGTCCCCGTGCGCGAAGTTGATCAGCAGCAGCACGCCGTATACCATCGAGTAGCCCAGGGCTATCAGAGCATACAGGCTGCCAAGCTGCAGGGCGTTAAGGAATTGTTGTACGAAAAATTCCATGGGAGATTCTCCGGTGTTCTCCTCAGAGCAAGAGAGCGGTGGTTCTCCGCGATAATCTCGTGCACGCTGCAAAGAGAAAAGTGCCCCATGAACATCATGGGGCACGTGGTTCCTGGACGCTACGGGTTATTCGGGTGGAAACCCTGCCGGGCAGGCCGAGTCATAGTAGGTGAATGCGCCGTCCTTGATCTGGATGATCACCGCGCACTTGATCGGATCGCCCTGCTCGTCAAAGCTCATCAGGCCCGTCACGCCCTCGAAGAGCCTGATCTCCGCCAGCGCATCGCGCACGTCAGCCCTGTCCAGCGAATTGGCATTCTCGATGGCGGTGAAGAGCAGCTTGAAAGCGTCATAGGTCAGGGCGGCCACATCGTCGGGCTTGGCTCCATAGCGCTCTTCATAAGCCTGGATGAAGGTCTGGCCGATTTCGGTGGCGATGTCGGGAGCGTAGTGCGTGCTGAAGAACAGTCCTTCGCACGCATCGCCGCACAGGGTGAGCAGGTCCGCCGCGCCCCAACTGTCGCTGCCCACGATGGGGCCTTCGAATCCCAACTCACGAGCCTGGCGGACGATCAGCGGGACCTCATTGTAGTATTGAGGCACGAAGAGCACGTCCGGTTGTGCGGCTATGATGACGGTGAGCTGCGAGCTGAAATCGGTGTCGCCCGTGGTGAAGCTCTCGAAGGCGACGACGTCAATGCCCCCTGCCAGGGCTGCATCGCGGAAGTTCTCGGCCAGGCCCTTCGGGTAGTCGCTGGCCACATCATACAGCACGGCGGCGGTCTTGGCACCAAACTCGCTCGCCACAAATCCGGCCACCACTGGTCCCTGGAACGGATCGAGGAAGGCGGCCCGGAAGACCCAGGGGCGATCCAGGGTGGTATTGGGGTTGGTGGACCAGGGGCTAATCATCGGGGTCTCGCGGTCGTTGGCAACCTGGCCGGTGGGAACGGCCTGCTTGCTGGCCTGAGGACCGATGATCGCGAGCACTTCTTCTTCGACGATCAGGCGGGTGGCCACGGCCACTGAGGACTCGGCTTTGGCTTCATTGTCCTCGATGATGATCACGACTTCGTATTGCTCATCGTTAACGGTGAGGCCGCATTCGGCGTTAATCTCCTCAACCACCATATTCGCCGCTTCGGCTGTGCTCTGGCCGACTTTCGGGATGTCCCCCGTCAGCTCCCCGATGACACCGATCACGACTTCGCCTACGAAGTCACAGTCCTCTTGTGCTGCCACAGGAATGGAGCCGAGCGCAGCCACAACAACAGCTAGCGCCAGGACTAAGGCGATCAGCCGTTTGGACATTATCTTCTCTCTGCCTCCGCTAAATAGGTGCCTGTCAAATGACGCGAACGCGGACGATGCTAGCCGATAGGATGCCTCTCACCTCCCTGTGCAACTATTGAGCGCTGCTCATAGCGGGCGATCTGGAACCCAGGTACACTTGCTGGATGATGGTTCCCGGCTTGGCTCGCGCTATTTGAGGAATTAACTGCAACTACCCCACCCGCACATCCGTGATGTGCAGGTCGGGCTTAGAGCGCGCCAGGCACTTCTGCCCGGCAGACGCCCCCTCCCCCGATCCCTTCCCTCGCCGAGTGGAGAGAAGGGGGCATCGTTCACGCGGCAGCGCGCCTGGCGGTCTAGCATCTTTCCCTCACGCGAGCGGAGGGAAGGGGCCAAGGCGGCCTTCTTTCCCCCACAAGGAGGAAAGACCGCGGCTGAGGGCAAGCTTAGGAGCTGCCCGCCTGCCAAATGCATAACAGGCTCTAGGAATCGTGCCAGTCTCGCGCACGCGGACTGATCCGCTGATCCGGTCATAGTTCATTATAGGTTGGTTTTCTTTGCATCACAAGCACTCGCAGGAAGCAGGCAGGACAATTACATCAAAATCTGCCGCGCATCGGCCCCCTTAACCTCACCCCCGCCCGGCGCTAACGCGCCGTGCTGCTCCCTCTCCGCGTGTGGTTCAGGGGCGGACAGGCCGCGCAAAGCGAGACCAGGGGGTGAGGTAGACAGCCTGCACGTTTGATGCAATGGCCTGCGGAGCAAGTGCCCGCAAAGGTTGTCAGCGACCATGTGAGAAGCTGTGTAGTGTGGGCGGGTTTCTGGACACAATGCTTTCCCTTCCTCCCTTGTGATGCTGTTGGCGAAATGTCTGCGCAGGGGCGTATTGATGCGCTCTGGAGAATGACCCGGAACACCTTGGTTGCTTAAGGGCCTCTTATAGGGGCGGGTTTCGAAACCCGCCCCTCCAAGGCGCAGCAAGCAGCGCCCCTGCGACAGCGGCGCGTGGGGAATTCGCCAGCAGTATTCCTTGGGAAGAAGGGCCGGGGATGGGGGGCAAAGGCAGGCGCGCGACTTCGCGAACAGCCTCTGAAAGCATCCGATCCCCGCTGGTGCCCGGCGCCCTCCCAGATGAAAGGCAGACCTGCGTGGCAGTTCCTCTCACCTACATCGAAGTCGATCTGGAAGCCATCGCACACAATGTCCGGGCGATCAAGTGGCACGTAGGTCCGCGGGTCGCACTGATGGCGGTGGTCAAGGCCAACGCCTACGGACATGGCGCGCTTGAGGTGGCGCGGACCGCGCTCCAGCACGGAGCGAGCCGGCTGGCGGTCGCTCGCGCTGCGGAGGGTGTGTATCTGCGCGAAGCCGGGATCAGCGTTCCGATCCTGGTCATGGGGTACACCTTGATCCACGACATCGAAGAAGCGGTCGCGCATGGCCTGACGCTGACGGTCAATGACCCGGCCTCAGCCGAGGCCGTCTCCGCCCTGGCCGGACGGCTGGGCCGCGCCGCGCCGGTGCACGCGAAGATTGACACCGGTATGGGGCGCTTCGGCTTGCTGCCGGATGAAGTCCTGCCGTTCGTTGACCGCCTGGCTGCGCTGCCCGGCGTGTGGCTGGAAGGGCTTTACACCCATTTCGCCGTCGCCGATCTGGCCGACAAGGAATACACGCGCTATCAGTTCCGGGTCTTCCAGGCTGTGCGCGCCCAACTTGAGGCCGCAGGCCATCGCATTCCGATCTGTCACGTCGCCAACAGCGCCGCCACGCTGGACCTGCCGGAGACGCACCTCGACGCCGTGCGCGCGGGGATCGCCATCTACGGCCTGCACCCGTCGAGCGAGGTAGACCCCGCTGTGCCGTTGCGGCCCGCGCTCTCCCTGAAAAGCCATGTGGCCCGCGTGCGCACGCTGCCCGCCGGCTCAAGCATCAGCTATGGGCGCACGTATGTCACACCGCGGGCCATGCCCGTCGCGCTGATAGCGGTGGGCTATGGCGACGGGTATCACCGTTTGCTCTCCAATCGCGGGGCGGTGCTGATCAACGGCCAGCGCGCGCCCATTGTGGGCAGAGTCTGCATGGACCAGTTCGTGGTGGATGTCTCGCAGGTGGGGCCGGTGGCTCTGGGCAGCGAGGCCGTGCTGATCGGTCGCCAGGGCGAGGGATGCATCACCGCTGAGGAGGTAGCCACGTGGGCCGAGACGATCAACTACGAGGTCACTACCGCTCTGCTGCCCCGTGTTCCTCGCCTGTATCCTGGCGCAGACTCGGCCACTGAGTGACCTCGTCGCAGCGTGTTCTTGCCGGGCCTTCCTGGCGGCTCGTGCCGTGGCGAGACCCTCAAAGAGCACAGGGGCGCACGCCGGCGATGGCGGGGCCATGACGCGCGACTTTGCGCCCCGCAATACACTTCGCTCGCGGGAGAAACGGCCAGCGTACTGCGAGCCGCTCCTAGCCGTCCACGCAGTTGAAGGACGCCTCAAATGGAGGGCTGACACTGCCAGAGGCGTCCGTCATGGTGACCGACCAGACCACCGGCCCGATGAAATTCGCCCCGCCCAGCGAGCAGGACACGGGCCAGGCCAGATCGCCGGAGACGGCGTCACCGTCGAGCACTGCGGGCGATGTGTGGAAGCCACTCTCCCATTTGCCTTGCGCGGCGTAAACGAACTCGGCCTCCAGTCGCACGATCGGCTGGCCGCCGAGGTTGACATAGTGCAGCGCGCAGAGGGTCTCCCCGCGGTCTGAGACCACATTGCAGGTTTTTTGCCCGATGATCAGGGGACGGAGATCGCTGAAGGCCGCGGCGACATCCACCCCCTGCGGCAGCAGCGCCAGCGGCAGATGCTCGACATCCGCAAGCGCATAGGGGCCGACGCGCATGTGACCGCTGGGCGCATAGCCCTCCGACAGCGGGATAGCCACACGGACGCCGGCAGGGGCAGTGATCGTCTCATCATTCATCACAATAATCGCGCTTCCATCCAACACGGCAATCGTGAACTCACCGCCAGGCTCCGCCTGGACGAAGAGAGTGGAGGCAAGGGTGACATCCACGCCGTTGATCCAGAGGCGCGTCTGCCCTGCTTCGGCAGGCGACTGGATCAGGAGGCCGCTACTCGGAGCCGAGGCGCACACCGGGCGGTCGGAGCCGCTCTGGAAAGTGAACGCCTGCATGGCGGCGTAGACCGGCGTGTCGTGCGCGGCCACGGGCAGGCTGTCTACTTCGCCGAGCACAGTGATGCGCCTGGCGGGAACCCAGCCGATCTCGCCGCTGGTCAGACGCACCCGCAGCCAGTTCTTGGTGCAACTGCACGCGTTCACATGCAGCACGTCGCCCGCTGCGACGCTTGTCAGGGTGGCATAGTGCGAACCAGGCCCGGCGTACACGCTGGTGTCGCTCTCAACGCGCGCTTCGAGTTCTGAGAAGAAGCTGGCCGCATTGAGAATCTCCACCTCGCCCAGCAGGACGTATGTGACCGTGTGCTCCGCGCCATCTGGTCTGACCTTCATCACACCGATGCCCCACTCCCCTGGCGGGTGCAGCGAGCCGAGACGCATGCAGCAGACAGAGTCTAGCGCCAGGATGTCGCCGACTGTGTCAAAGGCTTCACTGTCGTCTCTGATGGTGATCGCGATCGGCCCATGCCCGAAACAGGCCGCGCCCGATCCCGTGTCGGCGCAGTGACGCGCCACATCTGACAGCACTTGCTGCACCATGACCGCGCACTCATCATCCTGCGCCAGAGACACAGCGGGCAGCAACAGCCCGCCAACCAGGGCAACCAGTAGGATGCGCTTCATCGCCCCCGCTCCTCACAGACAAAGGCTCTACCCACAGTCTAGGATGGAGTCGGCGCAGACAGAAGTGATATTTCGAACCTAAAGCATCCGCATGTGTAACGATCTGCTGGAGATTGTGACTGTTGGCGCCAATGTTTGTGACAGGTGTCGCTAACGTTGCAGCCGTTCTCTGAGACAATATAGCCATATGCGGATATGCGAATACATGAGAGATCATACCATGCCCGTGATTCCCCTTGAAGAAGTCCAGCTCCTGCACAACTACGTCTGCCAGTCGGTGAATGACCCCAAGCGCATCCAGATCTTGTATGCACTCCGCGACCAGCCTATGCACGTCACCGCGCTGGCCGAGCTGCTGGAGATGCCACAGCCCACTGTTTCGCGGCACCTCGGCCTGCTGCGCCAGCGTCTGCTGGTCACCGCGGAACGAAGCGGGCCTGCCGTGGTCTACCGCCTGACTGATCCGCGCATCGTGGACGTGCTCGACCAGATGCGCGGTATCCTGCGCGAAGTGCTCGAGCGCCAGGCGGGCGCGCTGGATGCTCAGCCAGAGTCAAGATGAGAGGCTCAGGGAATAACTTATGAGGGACTTCAAATACATGTGGGCCTTGGGACTGGTGGCCACCGCACTGATCATCATCGTGCCGGTGGTGCTGGTCGTGTGGCCACATTCTGAAGCGGCGCACAACCCTTGGGACTACGTGCCCAAGAGCAGCCCCGCCGTTGAGCACAGCGCGCTGCTCAAGGGGCCGTTTGCCACAGGCAGCGAGGTGACTCTGGCCTGCCTCAACTGCCACGCAGACGCTGCCACAGAAGTGATGCGCACCAATCACTGGACGTGGCAGGCCCCGCCGGTGGAGGTGGATTGGCGAGACAAGCCCGTCTCCTCCGGCAAAGCCAACGTGATCAACAACTTCTGCATCGGCATCCAGTCGAACTGGACGGGCTGTACCCGCTGCCACGCGGGGTACGGTTGGGACGGCCCCGATTTCATCGCGACTGCCACCGAGGAGAACGTGGACTGCCTGGTCTGCCATGATCAGTCGGGCCAGTACGCGAAGGCTGCCGCCGGGCTGCCCGCCGAAGGGGTAGACCTCGTCCTGGCGGCGGGGAGCGTTGGCCTGCCCACCCGCGAGAACTGCGGCTACTGTCACTTCAACGGCGGCGGCGGCGATGCCGTCAAGCACGGCGACCTGGACGAGACCCTCTATTACCCTGACGAGCGGCTTGACGTGCACATGGGGCGCTACGACTTCCAGTGCACGGACTGTCACCAGGCCAGCGAGCACGACATCAAAGGGCGCGCGATCTCGGTCAGCGTGGACGACGCCAACCAGGTCTACTGCACCGACTGCCACGCGCAGACGACGCACGACGACGCGCGCATCAACACCCACACCGACACGGTGGCCTGCCAGACCTGCCACATTCCTGCCGGGGCGCGCCGCGAGCCAACCAAGATGGTCTGGGACTGGTCGGCTGCCGGGCAAGACCTGCCCGAAGACCCGCATTCCTATCTGAAGATCAAGGGCAGCTTCATCTACGAAAGTGACTTCATCCCCACCTACGACTGGTACTCCGGCACAGCCAGGCGCTACCTGCTGGGCGACCCGATCAATCCCGATGAGGTGACGCTCATCAACGATCCGATCGGCTCCATCAACGACCCCAGCGCCAAGATATGGCCGTTCAAGATTCACCGCGCCAGGCAGATTTACGATACGGTCAACAACATTCTGCTGGTGCCCAAGACGGTAGGCGAAGGCGGCTACTGGACGGAGTTCGACTGGGACCTGGCCGCTCAGCTTGGCTCCGAGGCGACCGGTCTGGACTACAGCGGCGAGTACGGCTTCACCGAGACGGACATGTACTGGCCGATCACGCACATGGTGGCCCCGGCCCAGATGGCCTTGCAGTGCTCCGACTGCCACAGCGCCAATGGCCGCCTGGACTGGGAAGCCCTCGGCTACCTGGGTGATCCTATCCGTTGGGGCGGGCGCGACACCGTAGCTGTGACTTCGCGGTGAAGCGGGGAGGCATGATGAGTCTGCACCAGTTGTTCCACCGCAAGCCCTACGTGATCCTGGGATTGGCCGGCGCAACAGCAGTGGTCATTGCCGCGCTGCTGGGGGCCGGCGTTGGGCCGGCGCGGGCGCAGGGCAGTTCGCCTATGCATCCGACCTTCCCTCTGCTCGATGCCGATGGCCAGAGCGTGCTCGCTAGCGCAAAGCCTGTCTCGACGATGAAGACCTGCGGGGCCTGCCACGACACCGAGTTCATCGCCGGGCACAGCTTCCACGCCGATGTCGGGCTGAGCGCCTATGGCGAAGGCGGACTCCAGCCCTGGGACAGCAGTCCCGGCCTGTTCGGGCGCTGGGACCCCCTCACCTACCGCTACCTCTCGCCGGAGGGAGATGAGCGGATAGACCTGACGACCGCTGAGTGGATACAGACGCTGGGCCTCTACCATGCTGGCGGCGGCCCCGCTGTGCTGGGGCGGGATGGGATCGCGCTGATCGATCTGTCCGGCGATGCCGCCAACGCCGAGACGCACATCGTTGATCCGCAAACCGGCGCGCTCGTCCCCTGGGACTGGGAGCAGTCCGGCGCCGTTGAGATGAACTGCTTCCTCTGTCACATGGCCGGCCCAAACAACGAGGCGCGCCGCGCGGCGCTGGGGGCAGGTCAGTTCGCCTGGGCCAACACCGCCACCCTGGCCGGGACGGGCGTCGTTGAGCCGAGCGGCGGCGTGTGGCGCTGGAACGAGGCCGTCTTCACCGCCGAGGGCGAACTGAGCCAGGACGCCATCACCATCCAGGACCCCACCGCTGACAACTGCGGCCAATGTCATGGCCAGGTGCACACCGACAACCAGACTCCGCTGGTGCTGGATGGCTGCGAGACCACCGCCTGGAGCACAGCCACCACCGGCCAGGTCTTCTCGCCGCAGCCGCTGGCCAACACAGGCACGAACTTCGCGGGCAAGGCCAGCCTGACCCGCTCGTTCGACGTGCACGCCGAGCGCGCCGTAGAATGCGTCAACTGCCACTTCTCGCTGAACAACCCGGTCTACTACCGCCCAGCCGAAGATGAGCAACTGGCACACCTGGTCTTCGATCCGCGCCGGATCGATCTGGGCGAGTACCTCTACCGCCCGGTGCACCAGTTCGCCAAGGGCGCCAGCGCGCAGAGTCCGCTCGCGCCGGAACTTGACAACACGCTGCGCCGCTGCGAATCGTGCCATGACGCCCAGGCGAGCCACGACTGGCTGCCCTACCTGGACCGTCACACCGCCGCGCTCGGCTGCGAGACCTGCCACATTCCCAGCCTGTACGGGGCGGCCCGCCAGTCCAATGACTGGACGGTGCTGACGGCGCAAGGCACGGCCAGGACGGAATGTCGCGGCGTGATCAGCGCGGACGGCGCTGGCAGCCTCGACCTGTTCACCGGCTTTGCCCCCGCCTTGCTGCCGCGCGAGGACGCCGGCGGCGCGCTGACGCTGGCCCCACACAACCTGATCGCAAGCTGGTTCTGGGTCTATGGCGACCCGCCGCGCCCTGTTCCTCTGCGCGACTTGCAGGCCGCCTGGTTCGACGGCGACGCTTACCACGCCGACGTGCTGGAGACCTTCGACGCGAACGGCGACGGAGCCTTGGATGACAGCGAGCTAGTGCTCGACGCTGAGCACAAGGTGGCCCTGATCGAGGCGCGCCTGGAAGCGCAGGGACTGGACGATCTGCGCATTGAGGGCGAAGTGCGGCCCTACACGATCAGCCACAACGTGACCAAGGGCCAGTGGGCGATCAAGGACTGCGCCACCTGCCACAGCGCGGACTCGCGGCTGGCTTCGCGCGTGCTGCTGGCCGGGCGCATCCCCGGCGATGTGCTGCCCACCTTTGTCGGCGGCACCGGCGTCACGGCCAGCGGCGAGCTGGTCGTCGAGGACGGCGCGCTCTACTACGCCCCGCGCCACAATTCCGGTAGCCTCAAGCTATACGTCTTCGGCCACGACAGCGTCTTCTGGGTGGATGCCCTGGGAGCGGTCATGTTCCTCGGCGTCGTGGCCGGCGTGACTGTGCACAGCGCGCTGCGCTACCTGGCGGCGCGCCGCTACGCGCGGCACCACACGGCGCGGGCCTACCGGCGCGAGTACATGTACTCCGTCTACGAACGCCAGTGGCACTGGCTGCAAACCAGTCTCATCCTGCTGCTGCTCTTCAGCGGGTTGGTCATCCACAAGCCGGATGTCTTCGGCATGTTCAGCTTCCGCTACGCCGTCCAGATCCACAACGTGCTGGCAGCCATCCTGGTCATCAACGCGGCGCTGGCCGTGTTCTACCACCTGGCCAGTGGCGAAATCCGCCAGTACCTGCCGGAGCCGCACGGCTTCTTCGGCCAGGCGTTCGCCCAGGCGCTATACTACCTGCGCGGCATCTTCCGCCACGAGCCGCACCCCTTCCAGAAGTCGCCCGAACGCAAGATGAACCCTCTGCAGCAGGTCACCTACCTGGCGATCCTCAACGTGCTGCTGCCGCTGCAGATCATCACCGGCCTGCTGATGTGGGGCGCGCAGACCTGGCCGGACGTGGCCGAGCGGCTGGGCGGGCTGACCGTCCTCGCCCCGTTCCACACGCTGATCGCCTGGTCGTTTGCCGCCTTCATCGTCATGCACGTCTATCTGACCACCACCGAGCGCACGCCTCTAACCGGGATACAGTCCATGATCACCGGCTGGGGCGAGCTTGAGACTCATCAGTCAGCGGAGGAAGCATAGATGGCTGCTCATACATCTGGCACCCACGAGGTTCGCAAGCCGGTCTGGCGGCAGCGCCCCGCCCGGCCCTATGTGCATCCCTACCTGGGCGGCATCCTGCTCGGCGTGGTGCTGTTCCTGGCTTTCTTCATCACTGGCAACGGCTTGGGCGCGTCCGGCGGCATGAACCGCCTGCTGGTGGTCGTGCAGGATGCGATCGTCCCCGACCATGTGGACACCACGCCGTACCTGCTGGAGATGGCCGGCGGCGACCGCAATCCGCTCGACAGTTGGGTCGTGTTCGTGACCATCGGCGTGCTGATCGGTGGATTCGCCTCCGGCTGGCTGAACGGTCGCCTGAAAGTGGAGACGAATCGCGGGCCGCGCGTCCCCATCCGGCTGCGCTGGGTGATGGCTTTCGTCGGCGGCGCGTTCATGGGCTACGGAGCGCGTTTCGCGCGGGGCTGCACCTCCGGCCAGGCGCTGTCGGGCGGCGCGGTGCTGTCGGTGGGCAGTTGGGCCTTCATGTTCGCCGTGTTCGCCGGTGCCTATGCCCTGGCTTACTTCGTGCGCAAGCTGTGGAACTGAGGGAGTGAAGCATGACGCCGTTTCCACTAACGCTGAGTGATATTCTCGGTCACTGGGGTTCTTACCTCATCTACCTGCTGATCGGGGTTGCCTTTGGCTTCGCCCTGGAAATCTCCGGCTTCGGCAACTCGAAGAAGCTCGCGGCGCAGTTCTATTTCAAAGAGCTGACGGTGTTGAAGGTCATGTTCACGGCCATCGTCACGGCGATGATCCTGATCTTCCTGACAACCGCCCTGGGCCTGCTGGACTACAACCTGATCTGGGTGAATCCCACCTACCTGTGGCCGGGCATTGTCGGCGGGCTGATCATGGGCGTGGGCTTCATCATCGGCGGCTTCTGCCCCGGCACGTCGCTGGTGGCGACCGCCACGGGCAAGCTGGACGGTCTGTTCTTCACCCTGGGGGCGTTCTTCGGCATCTTCCTCTTCGGCGAGACGGTGGAGTTCTTTGAGGACTTCTGGCATTCGTCCTACATGGGGCGCTACACGCTGCCGGAGCTGCTGGGCCTGCCAACGGGCGTCGTCGTGCTGCTCATTACCATCATGGCCCTGCTCGTCTTCTATGGCGGTGAATACCTGGAGAGAATCATCGGCAAGAAGACCGACCCGGCCGAGCGCCCGCGCTGGCGCTTCGCGGCGGCGGGCGGCCTGGTCGCCGTGGCTGCCGTCGTGCTGATCATCGGGCAGCCGACGACCGAAGACCGCTGGAAGTGGATTGCCAAGGAGAAGGAGCAGTTGCTGGCCGAGCGAGCCGTCCAGATTCACCCCGGCGAGCTGCTCGACAAGATGTACGACAAAAAGCTGAACCTGATCATGCTCGACGTGCGCGACGAGGCGGAGTACAACCTGTTCCATCTCCTCGACGCCCGGCACGCACCCCTTGCCGGAGTCAAGGCGCAAGCTGACGACCTGCGCGACGAGCCGGCCAACACGCTGACAGTGGTCATGAGCAACGGCGAAGCAGATGCCACAGAAGCCTGGAAGATTCTGGTCGCGGAGAGCGTGCCCAATGTTTACATTCTGGAGGGAGGCATCAACGGCTGGATCGAGATCTTCGCCAGCGCGACGTTCAAAGAAGAGAATCCGCCAGTGACGGTCAGCTACGATCGACTAGCTTTCTCCTTCACCTCGGCCCTGGGATCGCGTTACCCCATGGCGCGGCCGGCCCAACATGCACTCGAACTGGAGTACACGCCCAAAGTGACGATGAAGTCCAGAGGCGGCCCGACGAGCGGCGGCTGCGGCTAGCCGCCCCCTATACTGCTTCCGCGCGAGGGCGGCAGGCCAGTCTGCCGCCCCTACGGCGCCAACCGCAGGCGACGCAGCAACTGCGCGTTGAGGGCCACGATGATCGTGCTCAGCGACATGAACAGCGCCCCTACCGCCGGTGACAGCAGAATACCGATGGGCGCGAGCGCCCCGGCAGCCAGCGGCAGGGCGAAGACGTTGTAGCCAGTGGCCCAGATCAGGTTCTGGATCATCTTGCGATAGGTGGCCCGGCTCAGGGTGAAAATGCCGACCACATCCAACGGGTTGCTGCGCACCAGGATGATCCCCGCCGACTCGATGGCGACATCCGTGCCGCTGCCGATGGCAATACCCACATCTGCCCGCGTCAACGCAGGTGCATCATTGACGCCATCGCCCACCATGGCCACGTGCTTGCCGCCCCGCTGCAACCCGGCGACCTGTTGGTCCTTGTGCTCTGGCAGCACTTCGGCGAAGTAGGTGTCTATGCCCAGGTCCTCCGCCACCGCGCGCGCTACCGCTTCACTGTCGCCCGTCAGCATGGCGACTTCGATCCCCATCGCGTGCAGCCGCGCCACCGCTTCTTTGCTCTCCGGGCGAACGACATCGGCCAGCGCAAAGGCAGCCACTGGCTGGGCTGTGTCTAGCAGATAGACCACTGACTGGGCCTTACCTCCCGCTTCCTCGCTGAACTGCTGCAGCGATGGCGGCAAGTCACTGCCAAGCATCTCCAACAGGCGCGGGCCGCCCACATAGACCGTCCGCCCGTCGAGGCTGGCGCGAATGCCTCGCCCTTTGATCGCCTCGAAGTCGCTGACCGGGGGCGGGGTGAGGGCGCGTCCCTCCGCCGCGCGGCGGATTCCGCGCGCGATCAGGTGCTCGGAATCCCCCTCTACGGCCAGGGCAACTGCCAGCGCCCGGCTCTCGTCCCAGCCATCAGCCGTCGCCATAGCCACCACGCCGAATTGGCCTTCGGTGAGCGTGCCCGTTTTGTCGAAGATCACCGTGTCAATCTGGCGCGCCTCTTCCAACGCCAGCCGGTCGCGCACCAGGATGCCGTTGCGCGCCCCCTGCGCCGTGCTGATCGCCACAACCAGCGGCACCGCCGGCCCAGCGCATGAGGGCAGGCGATAACCAGCACGGTGACCACCCGTTCCAACACGTCAATCTTGAAGCCGACAGCGACCAGCCATGCTGCGGCAGTGACGGCAGCGACCGCCAGCGCGATGTAGAACAACCATCCCGCCGCTTTGTCGGCCAGAATCTGCGTATTGGACTTGCTCTGCTGCGCCTGCTCAACCAGGCGCATGATGCCCACCAGCGCGGTCTCGGCCCCGGTCGCTGTCACGCGCACGCGCAGGCTGCTGTCGCCGTTAATCGCCCCGCCGATCACTTTGTCTCCCGCGTTTTTCTCGACCGGCTTTGACTCGCCGGTGATCATCGCTTCGTTGACATCAGAGTGCCCTTCCTCAACCACGCCGTCCGCCGGAATGCTCGCGCCGGGCCGCACCAGCACCAGATCGCCAGTGCGAAGTTGGCCGACAGGAACCTCTTCAGTGTTTCCGTCAGCGTTGATGCGCTCTGCTATGTCGGGCATCAGCCTGGCCAGCTCATTGAGCGCTCCCGACGCCTGACGCACGCTGCGCATCTCCAGCCAGTGGCCCAGCAGCATGATGTCAATCAGCGTGGCCATTTCCCAGAAGAAGCCGCTTTCTGGCGCGGCAAACGTCGCGAAGACGCTGTAGGCAAAGGCGGCTGTGATCGCCAGTGAGATCAGCAGCATCATACCGGGGCGACGGTTTTTCACTTCGGGCACAGCCATCTGCAAGAATGGCAGGCCGCCGTAGAAGAAGATGGCGATGGCAAAGCCGGGTCCGATCCAGCGATCCCCGGTGAAGCCAGGCATGGTGAACCCAAACCACTCCTGGATCATCGGGCTGAAAAGCAGCACCGGGATGGTCAGGGCCAACGACACCCAGAAGCGGTTGCGGAACATGACCTCATGCCCGGTGTGATCCAGGCTCGCACTACGCCCGGCGTGAGAGTGTTCGTGCGCGGCATGTCCTGCGTGAGAATGCTCATGTGCCGCCTGCCCGCTATGGGAATGTTCATGCGCCGGGCTGGGAGCGCGTTCGTGCTGTTCGTGGTGTGTTGTATGGTCGCTCATGGTCGCTTGTCCTTCGCAGTGGTGCTGCCTGGCGGCACCGATGCGACTCTCATTGATTCTCTCTTATCGGCCCCTTGCAGTGGACATCCATTTTGGGATTATAGGGAGAAGTCCGGTTGAGCGACCAGGCCAAATCGCCCGATCTGGCGCAGGCCATTTGGCCTGGCCGGGCTGGCCAGCACAAGCCGGCCAGCATCATCCCCTGGCGCGAGGGCTGGATGCGCTGCTGATGCTGGCGCTCAAGGATGTGGAATTGATTGGCGAACTGCCAATCACTCGACTTTATCCATTTCAAGCGGCGTAGCATAAAACATCCACGAGGCCATGCA
>JBBIHG010000067.1:0-19860 GCA_037447125.1 Chloroflexota bacterium
TTGACAACCAACACCGTATCTCTCCATTCGAATGGAGAGGGGGCGGCGAGGCGCGCCTGCGCCGAGCGGGGATGAGGCTCAGAGGGGTCGAAAAACACGCCCCGACCTGTCTTGTGGGCCGGGGCGCTGTGCGCGTAACGCTGTAGTGGGGGACTGCTATCGCTTCTTGCGGCGCTGGTAGAGGAATGTGTAAAGCGGCAGCAGCGCCGACTGCGCCGTGTCGAGCACGGCGTCGGACGTGCGGCGGGCCAGGTAACGCGCCCGCCCGGCTGAAAACAGGCTGTGCGCCGGGCTGATCTCGCCCGTGCCGATCTGCATGACGGCTGTGGCCCAGGTCAGCCCCGCGCCAAACGCGCACATGGCCACCAGGTCGCCATCCTTCAGGCGTCCCTCCTCAATCGCCTCGACCAGGGCCAGCGGCACCGACGCCGCTGAAGTGTTCCCGTAGCGGTCGAGGTTGAGGTAGAACTTGTCGAACGGGACGCGCATCTGCCGAGCCGCCGCCTCGATGATGCGTGCGTTGGCCTGGTGCGGGATGAACAGGTCAATGTCGTCCGGTGTCAGGCCGGCCTGGTAGACAGTTCGCTTGAGCGAGCTAGTCAGCGTCCGCACGGCGAACTTGAAGATCTCCGGCCCATTCATACGCATATACTGCCGCCGCTCGTCAATCGTCCGCTGCGAGATGGGCGAGACCGTGCCACCGTCGGGCACGTACAGGGCCATCGCTCCGGAGCCGTCCGAGCCCAACTCGAACGATAGGAGGCCCCCCGGCTCGTCGCTCGCTTCGACAACCGTCGCCGCTGCCGCGTCACCGAACAGGACGCAGGTCGTGCGGTCGGTGAAGTCCATGGCGAAAGAGATGATCTCGACCCCGACCACCAGCACCCGCCGGTACGCGCCGGCGGTAATGTACTGGCTGGCCGTCGCCAGCGCATAAACCCAGCCTGAGCAGCCAGCGACCAGAGTGAAGGCACCGCATTCGGCACCCAGCAGGTCTTGCACCTGGCTGGCGACGGACGGGAGCAGATAGTCCGGCGAAGAGGTCGCCACGATGATCAGGTCGAGGTCCTTGGGCGACAGCCCGGTCACTTGCAGCGCCTCGCGCGCAGCGGCCACGGCCATGCTGGAGGTTGTGTCGTGCTCCGTGCGGATGCGGCGTTCCCTGATCCCGGTTCTGGTGGTAATCCACTCGTCGCTGGTGTCTACCATCTGCGCGAGATCGTGATTGGTCAGCACACGCGCCGGGACGTACTTGCCCCAGCCGGTGATCTTCGTATAGCGCTCGCTCATCGCCGCCAACTCCTCCCCCAACGCGCGACTAGACGGTGACAGTCCGCCGATTGCGCCGGTTGCCGAGCACATCGTACACGGAGCGCACCGCCAGGATGACCACGCCGGCGGTTAGCGTCGCGCCGCCGATGCCAGCGGCAAGCTGGGTATGGGGCGGAAGCTGGCGAACGCGCGTCCACACGGAAACCGCTTCCGCCTGCTCGCTTTCCAACAGGCGGCGGCGAAGCCCTGGCACGTACTGCTCAGAGGGCGCAGTGCCAGGCATGGCCCGCTCGATACGCTCCGCCAGCCGCAGCAGCGCCTCGAGATCGCTCGCTCCTTTTGTCGTGTCGTGCGCACGTCGCTCCGCGCGCGCGGGGCGGTTGGCGATCAGCGCGTCAGCGTGGGCCATCAACGCTTCCTCCTGCCAGGGTGAACGGCGCGTCCTGAACAACGATACGATTGGCTGCCACCTCATGCTCAATTCTCCCCAGAAGGCTCAGGCCAAGAGGCCCTGCGTTCACCGTACTCACAAACTGAATCGTCTCCGAACGCCACCGCGATCTGGCTCGTCCCGCTCATCGAGACGGTCGCGAAGCGAGAGCAGCGTGCGGTGATACAACGACTTCACCGCGCCCTCGGTGCGGTTCATGATTGCACCGATCTCCGCGTTCGACAGGCGCTCAACAAACTTGAGCACCAGCAGTTGCTGCCGGTCGGGCGGCAGCTCGCGGATTGAGCGCAGCAGCCGCGCCTCTTCGTCGCTCGACTCGGTAGCGGCCTCCGGCGCGTCCGCCGTCACAGTGTTGACCACCGCCTCTTCGAGCGGCACGATCCGCTGCCGTCCCCGGTCGCGGTGCCAGTTGGCAACCTGGTTGTGGGCGATGCGGTACAGCCAGGCCGAGAAGGGCACGCCCCGATCCGTGTAGTTGCCGATGTGGGCCAGCGCCTTGAAGAACACGCGCGATGTCAGGTCCTCGGCGTCGTGGTGATTGCCCGTCCGGTAGTAGACGTAGTTGTAAATCCTGGCGACGTAGCGCGAATAAAGCTCGCCAAAAGCCGCGCGGTCGTCTCTGGCCCAGGCCACCAGTTGGGGATCGTCAGCGGTCGCATAATCGCGCCCGTCACGACCATCCGGCTCAGTCATGCGTACTAACACCTCACGCCGGCAAACGTTACGAGTCTCAGCCGAGACAGCAGGGAGTGAACGAAGGTGCGGGGAGTATACCAGGCAACCGCCGCGCTCACTAGAGCGTGTTATGAACCTGACACTCTCGGCAATGGAAGAAGGCGTTGCGTTGACCTCACCTCCTGGCCTCGCTGCGCTCGGCCTTGGCCCCTCTCCATTCGAATGGAGAGGGGATGGCGAGGCGCGCCAGCGCCGAGACGGGGGTGAGGTCAACTCGCGCGCGGCAGAGCGGCGCCCCTACTGGCAGGTTTTGCCAGGTTCTGCACACATCCGCTTGGGCATAGAACAGCCCCCACTCGCCTGGTATAATGGCCCGCCATGAGCCAGGCACTCACCCAACAACGACTGCGCATCCAGTTTGCCAAGCAGGGCGGGCTGCGCTATGTCGGCCACCTCGATCTGGCGACGACCTGGGAGCGTGTGTTGCGCCGCGCCGCGCTGCCGCTGGAGTACACGCGCGGCTTCAACCCGCGCCCGCGCCTGCAATTCGCCGCCGCGCTCCCCGTTGGCCTGACCAGCGAGGCAGAGCTGCTCGACGTGTGGCTGACCGAGCGCGTGCCCCTCGAACCATCCAGCGCGCTGATCGAGCGGCTCGACGCCACCAGCCCCGCCGGACTGCGCACCCTGGGGGTGACTGAGGTGGCGATCAAAGCGCCGGCGCTGCCGCCCCAGGTGGCGAGTGCCGAATACACCATCGCGCCCAACGATCCTGCTCTCAGCAGGGATGACCTCTGGGTGCGCGCGCAGGCGCTGCTGGCTCAGGCGCGCATCGAACGAGTCCTGCGCGGCAAGACGTATGACCTGCGTCCGCTGATCCTGGAGCTGCGCCAAGACCAAGACGGCGTGCTCATCGCCCATCTGAGCACGGGCGAGCGCGCTAACGCCCGCGCTGATGAGCTCGTGGCCGCGCTCGGACTGGACCTGGGCCAGGTCTCCGCGCACCGGCGGCGGTTGTTCCTGCGCGACGCGTGACTATCCCGCTGCGAAGAAAAGCGGCGCACCTCTTCGCGCGAGAGTGTGCGCCGTTTTGACCTGTATGGCGACAGACGCGCCAGTGGCGACTGCTGCGATCAGCTTCAATGGCAGCAGATGAGCTTGTTCATCACCACCTCGAGCGCCTCGCGCGAAGGCCGGACGCGCTCCTCAGGCAGAGACGCCAGCGGCTCGTCAACCAGGCGACTGATCTCGGCCAGAGTCCGGCGATCGCGGTCAATGTAGATCAGGCCAGTGATGAACAGATTGTCGTGCCGCGCCTCTTCGAGCAGGCGGACGGCGGCGATCCGATCGGTCGGGTCGTGCTTGTTCGGGTCGAGCTTCTTGAGCATGACGCGCGAGCCATCGTGCATTTCCACTGATTGCACCACGCCCGGCTCGTGCTCCTCGATGCTGATCTCGTCGTACTTCGGGATGTAGGTGATGTCCTGCAGCGGCTCCGCGTGCGCCTTGCCGTAGGGATAGCTCTTGGTGGACGATTCGTGATTGTTGAAGGTCACGCACGGGCTAATGATGTCAAACACCGCCGTGCCCTTGTGGCTGAACGCCGCTTTGAGCAGCTCGCGAACCTGCTTGGCATCGCCGGCGAACGAGCGCGCGACGAACGAGGCGTTGTCAATGAGCGCCTCCATGCAGATGTCTATCGGCGGCAGCTCGTTGACACCGGCGTGCTTCAGTTCCTGTCCCAGGTCCGCCGTCGCCGAGAACTGGCCCTTGGTCAGGCCGTAGACGCCGTTGTTCTCGACGATGTAGACAATGGGCACGTTGCGCCGGATCATGTGGCTGAACTGGCCCAGGCCGATGCTGCCCGTGTCGCCGTCGCCGCTGACGCCAATGGTGATCAAGTTGCGATTGGCGGTTGTCGCTCCTGTCGCCAGGGCGGGCATGCGCCCGTGCAGGCCGTTGAATCCGTGCGAGCGGCTCAGGAAGTACGCGGGCGACTTGCTCGAGCAGCCGATCCCGCTCAGCTTGATCACGCGGTGCGGGTCGAGTGACAGCTCGAAGGCGACCTGGACGATCTGGTTGGAGATCGAGTTGTGGCCGCAGCCCAGGCACAGGGTGGACAGGCGGCCCTTGTAGTCGTTGCGGTCGAGCCCGATGAGGTTGAGGCGGTTGCCCATGGCTTACTGCTCCTGTTCTGAGATAGCGGCGGTCAGCCAGTGCGGCGTGAGCGGCAGCCCATCGCAGTGGGCCAGCGAGATCAGGCGGCCCGCCAGCTCGGGGAACTCCATGCTCAGCAACCTGGCCATCTGCCCGTCAGTATTGTTCTCGACCACATAAACGCGCTCGTGCGCCGCGAGAAAATCGCGCGTGGTCTCATTCAACGGCAGCGCGCGCAGCCGCAGATAGCTCGTTTCCAGGCCGCGCTTGCGCAAGAGGTCGCGGCTCTCCACCACGCAGGCGTCGGTCGTCCCGTAGGCGATGATGCCCACCTGGGCGCCGTCCACCTGCTCCACGACTGGGCCAGGCACCAGTTGCCGCGCCGTGTTGAACTTGCGTGTCAGGCGGGCCATATTCGCTTCCCAGTCTTCGGGGCGCTCGCTGTAGAAGGCGTTGTCGTCGTGCCCTGTGCCCCGCGCGAAGTAGGCGGCCAGCGGGTGATCGGTCCCTGGCAGGGTGCGGTAGGTGATGCCGTCGCCGTCCATGTCACGGTAGCGGGCGAACCCGCCCATGCGTTCCACGTCTTCGGCGCTGAGCACCTTGCCGCGATCCATTGGCTGATCTGGGTAGGTGAAGGGCTTGCTCATCCATAGGTTCATGCCCAGGTCGAGATCGCTAAGGACGAAGACGAGCGTCTGCAGGCGGTCGGCCAGGTCCAGTGCACGCCAGGCGAATTCGAACGCCTCTTCAATGCTGGAAGGCAGCAGCACGACGTGCTTGGTGTCGCCGTGCCCCAGGAAGTACGCCTTGAGCACATCGCCCTGCGAGGTGCGCGTTGGTAGGCCAGTGGCTGGCCCCACGCGCTGCACACTCCAGATCACCGCCGGGACCTCCGTGAAGTAGGCCAGGCCGGCGAACTCCGCCATCAGCGACATGCCTGGCCCAGAAGTGGCGGTCATAGCGCGGGCGCCAGCCCATCCGGCCCCAATGACCGTACCGATGGCGGCGATCTCGTCCTCGGTCTGAATGACGGCATAAGTTGCCTTGCCGGTCGCGGGGTCGGTGCGCAGATCGCGCAGATACTCGTTCAGCGCGTCAATCAGGCTGGTGGAGGGCGTGATTGGGTACCAGGCGACGACCGTCACACCGCCAAACACAGCGCCGAGCGCGCCCGCCGAATTGCCGTCGAGCAGCAGCATGCCCTGGGTCTTGTCCATGCGCGCCACTTTGTACGGGTCGCGCTTGGCCAGGTTGTCCAATGACCACTCGGCAGCAGCCCTGACCAGTCCCATGTTCATGTTGATCGCCTTGGCCTTGCCGCCAAAGTGAAAGTCCAGCGAGAAGGCGATCTCGTCGAGGTCAATCTCCAACAGGGTGGCCAGCACGCCCACGTAGACCATGTTGGCCACGTAGGGCTTGAGGTTGGCCGGCGCGTCCGAAGCCGCGACCAGTTCCTCAACCGGCATAGGGTAGTAGACAATGTCGGCCCGATCCTGGGCTAGCTTCCATTCCTGTGGATACAGACAGATGCCGCCCGGTGCCAGCTTGCGTATGTCTTCGAGGGCCGTATCCTGGCTCATGGCCACCAGGATTTGATAGTCCTCGCGGCGGGCGATGTAGCCGTCCTTGCTGACGCGGATGGTGAACCAGGTAGGCAGACCCTGGATATTGGACGGGAAGATATTCTTGCCGCTGACCGGCACGCCCATGCGAAAGATCGAGCGCATCAAGGCCGTGTTGGCCGTCTGGCTGCCCGAGCCGTTCACAGTGGCGATCATGATCTGGAAGTCGTTGACGATCGGCTCGCGCTCGACCAGCAACGCCTCCAGAGCTGAGGCTTGAACGTTACTCATGATGTTGTGTGCTCCTGCTACTCTTCACTGTTGTGCGAATCCTGGCGCTGTCGCGCCTCCTGCGGAATCTCTGACAAATGCGTGCTTGAACAAAGCTCTCTATTCGGGCAAATGGTGCGATGTCGCATACCTTTCTGTACTTCCCAGTCCCAGCACCTCCAGCTCTTCGGGCCGGTAGCGCAGCAAGACCATATGATCGCGCAGGGCCTGGTGCCCGCCGTCGAAGTCGCCGCGCGCCACGCAGTCAACCATGCGCTCATGGAAGTCCCAGACCTCATGATGGTAAGCCAGTTCCGCATACAGCCCCATCCCAAATGCCTGGTACGCCGCCCAGTAGGCCTCCAGAATGCCCTGAACGAACGGGTTGTCCAGGTGCGTGAAGAAGGTCAGGTGCAGACTGCGGTGCTCCTCGAACGGCACTTCTACCGGCACCTGGAGCAGCTTGAGCCGCGCCGCAGCGATCAGGGCGCGCAACGCCAGCACATCCTCGGCGGTAAGCCGGGCCACGGCCTCGTGCCAGAAGCTCAACTCGATGCTGGCTCGCACGTGTGAGAGAGCGTAGAAATGCGCCCGATCGAGTCTCAGCGCGTAGATGGCGCTGAGGCTGGCCGCCGGGGCGAAATCGAACGGCTGGACCTGCGTGCCGACGCGCGGTCTGGTATCCACCAGACCTAGCGTCCGCGCCACAGCCAGTTCCTCGCGGACCTTGCTGACGCTCACGCCCAGTTCCTGGCTCAGTTCCGGGATGGTCGGCAGATGATCGCCCGGTTTCATCTGGTGCTCGATGATGTAATCGAGGATGGCGGAGTTGAGACTGGGGTAGAGCATCGGGTTCACCGCGCGCCAGGCGTACACCTGTCCTGAAACTATTCATCTGATCAATAAGATTAATTCGATCAATCAGAGGTTCCATTCACGATTATATGCTACTTGTAGGGCGCTGCCAATGGCCTTTCGTCACCTCCCCGGGTGGCAGTTTTTCCCGGCCACGAGTATCCTTAGCTGTACTGGCATGTGGCATTGAGTGACAGGCTGCCAGGCCGTCTGGGTGAAAAGGGGGTGAAGATGAGCGATGGGCAACCCAACCCGCTGGCCGAAGCGCGCGAGAAGGTCCGGGCGCTGCGCGCGGCTGCGCCGGCTGAATTACAGCCGGCGCTGGACGACCTGGCCGGAACGCTTGAGGCAGCGGCGCGGCGCGGCGAAGGCGAAGAGGCCGAGGCGCTGCGCCAGCGCATGGACGCGCTGATTCAGGAAAACGCCCGCTTCGCCTCGCTGATGGTGCACGAGATTCGCATCCCCATGACCAGCGTCAAGGGCTACTCCGACATGCTCGCCAAGAACATCGCCGGCGAGCTGAACGAGATGCAGGCCCAGTTCGTGGAAACTATCCGCGCCAACGTCAGCCGCATGGAACAGCTTGTCAGCGACATCAGCGATATGAGCAAACTGCGCTCTGGACGCCTGCGCCTGGAGCCGAAGCTGGACCTCTACAAGAACATCGCCATGCAGGTCGAGAAAGCGGCTGCGCCCCTGGCCGCCGAGCGCGGGCATACGCTCGTCTTCGACACGCCGGCCAGCCTGCCGCTGCTCAACCTGGATGGCGAGCGCCTGGCCCAGGCGCTGACCAAGCTGGTCGTCAATGCGCTGCGCTACACGCCGGAGGGCGGCACGATCACCGTGCGCGCCGAAGGCGTGGACGGCAGGCTGCGCGTCAGCGTGATTGACACGGGCATCGGCCTCAGCGAAGAGGAGCAGCGGCACGTCGGCGAGCTTTTCTGGCGCGGCGAGAGCGAGCACGTGCGCTCGTTCAAGGGGCATGGGCTGGGGCTGCCCATCGCCAAGGGCCTGATCGAGTTGATGGGCGGCGAGTTCTTCTTCAGCAGCACACCGGGGCAGGGCAGCACGTTCGGCTTTGTGGTGCAGGGCGCGGGCTGACTACGTCCCGCCAGACTGCCTGGTGCGCCTGACTGAATGGCATCGCTGCCGCGCTCAGCCGCCAGCGAACGGTTTGCACGTTAGTAGACAGGTGTGGAGGCGCGTTAGTGAACCTGCACGAGTACCAATCGAAACAGCATTTTGCCGAGTACGGCATTCCCATCCCCAGGGGAAAGGTTGCCCGTTCGCCGCAAGAAGCCTACGAGGTCGCCAAGGAAGTGGGCACGCCGGTCGTCGTCAAGGCGCAGGTGCTCACCGGAGGGCGCGGCAAGGCGGGCGGCGTCAAGCTGGCCCAGACGCCCGAAGAGGCCGAGCGCCATGCCGACGCGATCCTGGGCATGGACATCCGCGATCATAAGGTGCTCAGGGTGCTGGTGGACGCGGCATCTACCATCCAGAAGGAGATCTACCTCGGCGTCACCAACGACCGCGCCGCGCGCCGGCCGCTGATCATGGCCAGCGCCGAGGGCGGCATGGACGTCGAGGAGGTCAATCGCGTCGCGCCGGAGAAGATCATCCGCGAGCACATTGACCCGTTCCTGGGGCTGCGCGACTACCAGGTTCGCAACCTAGCCTATGGCATAGAGTTGCCGCGCGAGCTATGGAAGCCGTTCATGAAGATCGCCCAGGCGCTCTACCGCTGTTACGTCGAGAGTGACGCCACGCTGGCCGAGATTAACCCGCTGATCATTGACGGTGAGGGGCAGCTTCTGGCCGCGGACGGCAAGATGTCCATTGACGACAACGCCCTGTTTCGCCATCCGAAGCTGGCCGAAATGCGCGATACCAGCGCCGAGCCGGAAGCTGAGACGCGCGCTCGCGCCGCTGGGCTGAGCTACATCAAGCTCGACGGCACAATTGGCTGCATGGTCAATGGGGCCGGGCTGGCCATGACCACGATGGATATGACCAAGCTCTTCGGCGGCGCGCCGGCCAACTTCCTCGACATCGGCGGCGGGGCCAAAGCCGAGACGGTGGCCATGGCGCTGCGCATCATTCTCTCCGACCCCAACGTGAAAGCCGTGCTGTTCAACATCTTCGGCGGCATCACGCGCTGTGACGAGGTGGCGCGCGGCATCCTGGCCGCGCTCGGCGAAGTCCCCGTAGATCTGCCTATGGTGGTGCGCCTGGTGGGCACCAACGAAGAGGAAGGGCGCGCCCTGTTGGAAGCGGCGAGCATCCCGCACATGGAAACCGCCCGGACCCTGGCTGAAGCAGCACAGAAAGCCGTCGAAGCGGCGCAGAAGGCGTAGAGGAACGAGACTCATGGCCATCCTGGTAGACAGCAACACCAAGTTGTTGATACAGGGCATCACCGGGCGCGAGGGGTTGTTTCATACCCAACAGATGATCGAATATGGCACCCGCGTCGTCGGCGGGGTGACGCCGGGCAAGGGCGGCGAATGGGTGCTGGGCACGCCCGTCTTCGACACCGTGAAATCAGCCCGTGAGGCCACCGGCGCCAACGCCACGGTGATCTACGTCCCGGCGGCGTTCGCTGCCGATGCGATCTACGAGGCGCTCGACGCTGAGATCGAGTTGATCGTCTGCATCACCGAGGGCATTCCGGTGCGCGATATGATGCAGGTGCGCGCTCATCTCGACCAGGGCAGCAGCCGGCTGGTTGGTCCCAACTGCCCTGGCCTGCTCACTCCTGGTCAGGCCAAGGTCGGCATCATGCCCGGCCACATTGCCTTGCCTGGCCGTGTGGGCGTCGTCTCGCGCAGTGGCACGCTGACCTACGAAGTCGTCTACGCGCTCAGCCAGCATGACATCGGCCAGAGCACGTGCGTGGGCATTGGCGGCGATCCGATCAACGGCATGGGCTTCATTGACGTGCTGCAGATGTTCGAGGAGGATTCGCAGACGGAGAAGGTGGTGCTCATCGGCGAGATCGGCGGCACCGACGAGGAGAAAGCAGCCCACTTCATCGCCACCTACATGAGCAAGCCGGTCGTCGCCTTCATCGCCGGGCAGACGGCGCCTGCTGGCAAGCGTATGGGCCATGCCGGCGCCATCGTCGAGGGGGGCAGAGGCACCGCTGCCGACAAGATCGCCGCGCTGCGGGCCGCCGGCGTCAAGGTCGCAGACCATCCGGAGCAGATCGCCGATCTGTTGTAGAGCGCGCCCCTGGCCGCTCTCGGCCGGCAGCAAGCCGCCGCGAGGGTCAGCGCGCGTCGCGCGCGCTTGCGTCGGCCTCGGCCAGCTCGGCCAGGAACCGGCGTTCATCCTCGCCCAGCGCCGCCGCGAGCAACATGTCGGGGCGGCGCTGCCATGTCCGGCGGATGGCCTCGCGCCGCCGCCAGCGGGCAATAGCCCCGTGATCGCCGCCGAGCAGCACCTCCGGCACGGCCATGCCGCGAAATACAGGCGGGCGCGTGTAGTGCGGGTATTCCAGCAGGCCCATCGCGTGCGAGTCCTCCTCCGCGCCCCAGCGCGCGCCGAGCACGCCAGGGATGAGCCGGGCGACCGCGTCCACGATGACCATCGCTGCCAGCTCGCCGCCGGTGAGCACGTAGTCGCCGATGCTGATCTCGTCGGTGATGACGGACTGGCGCACGCGCTCGTCCACGCCCTCATAGCGCCCGCAGACCAGGATCAGCCGGTCGTGAGCGGCCAGCTCGGCGGCGACGCGCTGGGTGAAGACGCGGCCCTGCGGCGTGAGCAGGATCACCGGCGCGCTCGCGTCCGCGCCGCGCACGTCTTCCACTGCCGCCACCAGCGGCCCGACCATCATGACCATGCCGCCGCCGCCGCCGTAGGGCGCGTCGTCGGTGGTGTGATGCTTGTCGGTGGTGTAGGCGCGAATGTCGTGTCGCCGGACGGTGAGCAGCCCGCGCTCCTGGGCGCGCTTGAGGATGCTCTCGGTCAGCGGGCCGTCGAACATGGCCGGGAAGAGGGTCAGGATGTCAATGATCATGGCGGGCGCTCTCACTGAAGCGGCAGAATTGCGGTATGCGCCGCGATCCTACCACGCGCGGGCGCGCCCGACTATGCCGGAAGACCAGGCTATGCTAGACTGGGCGACATGAGCGAGACAATAGACCTCCTGGTAGTCAACATCGGGCAGCTTTGCACCGTGCCCGCCCACAACGGCGGGCCGCAGCGCGGGGCTGCCTTAGGCGATCTGGGACTGGTGACGAATGCCGCCATAGCCATCCACGATGGCCTGGTCGTGGCGACCGGCGACGAGGCGGCGCTGCGCCGCCAGTATGCCCCGCATCAGATGCTGGACGCCGGCGGGCTGCTCGTCACACCTGGCCTGGTGGACCCGCACACGCACGTCATCTGGGCCGGGGATCGCGCCGACGAGTTTGAGCGGCGCATCGCCGGGGTGACGTATCAGCAGATCATGGCCGAGGGCGGGGGGATCAACCGCACCGTCCGCGCCACCCGCGCCGCCGACCCGCAAGCACTGATCGCCCAGTCGCGGGAGCGCCTGCTGACCATGCTGGCCCACGGCACAACCACCGTCGAGTGCAAGAGCGGCTACGGCCTGGAGACGCGGGCCGAGATCGCCATGCTCGACGCCATCGCCGCGCTCGACGCCGAACTGCCGCTCGACCTGGTGCCGACGTTTCTTGGCGCGCACGCCATCCCGCCGGAGTACGCGGACGATCCCGACGGCTATGTAGACCTTATTGTGGGTGAGATGCTGCCCGCCGTCGCGCAGTGGGCGGCGGCGGGCTGGCCGGATGGTGTCTTCTGTGACGTCTTCTGCGAGGTCGGCGCGTTCAGCCTGGCCCAGACGCGCCGCGTTCTGGAAGCGGCGCGCGAGTATGGGATGCCGCTGAAGGTGCACGTAGACGAGTTCGAGCCGCTGGGCGGGACGGGGCTGGTGGCAGAACTGGGCGCTGTTTCCGCCGATCACGTCGTGGTCACGCCGGAGGATGAGATCGAGGCGCTGGGCCGGTCGAACACGGTAGCCGTGGCGCTGCCGCCGACCCCCTTTGGCCTGGCCCACACGCGCTACACGCCGGCGCGCCGCTTCCTGGCGGCGGGGGCGGCGCTGGCCATTGCCACCGACTGCAACCCCGGCACCGGCTGGAACGAGAGCATGGCCTTCGTCATGGCCCTGGCGACGCGCTACCTGCGCCTGACGCCTGCCGAGGCGCTGGCCGCGGCCACGATCAACGCCGCGTATGCCATTGGGCGGGGCGACCGCGTAGGCAGCCTGGAGCCGGGCAAGCAGGCCGATCTGGTCATCTGGAAGGTGCCCGCCTACCCGCATCTCAGTTATCGCTTTGGGAGCAACCTGGCCCGGACGGTGGTCAAGCGCGGGCAGGTGGTGTTCACTGCCTGAATCCGCCGGAAGAGGGGGGCCTATGCGATACTCCCCCTACGAAGGCATGTCGCTTGCCTGGAGCGTGATGCCCTTCATCCCCGTCAGTCTCCATCAGTCGAAGATGATCAAGTCGCGCAGGGCGTCCAGCTTGCTGGGGCCGAGGCCCGGCACGTTATCCAGGTCTTCGAGGCTCGCGAACGGTCCGTGCTCAGTCCGGTAATCCATGATCGCCTGGGCCAGCGCCGGGCCGATGCCGGGCAGATCGTCCAGCTCCTCCAGCGTCGCGTAATTGATGTGCACCAGCAGAGGGCGATTCGGCGTTGGGGTGATGAGCGGCTCACCGGTCAGCGGAGGGACGTAGACATAGTCGCCGTCGCTGAGCACCTGACTCAGGTTGATCCGGCTGAGATCGGCCCTGTCCGTCGTGCCACCGGCAGCGTGAATGGCATCCTCGACCCGGCTGCCCACCGGCAGCGCCACCATGCTCTGCGGCCGCATGACCTCGCCGACCACGTAGACAGTGTAGGCCCCCGGTGTGGGCGTCACGACGATCACCGTTACGGCAGGCACCGGGGCGGAGCCGGGCTGGCGCGTGGGCACGTGCACCTGGTCGCCATCGTTGATCCGCCCCGCCAGGTTGACGCGCTCCAGATCGGCGCTGGCCAGCGGGCCGCCGGCGGCTTCCAGGGCGTGGAGCACGCGGCTGTCGAAGGATAGCGTGATCACCGTCTCGGGGCTGGCGACTGCGCCGGTGACGTAGACTGTGTATGGCCCTGGCGTGGGCGTGACTGTCGGGATGGGCGTCGGCGAGGGGACGGGCGTCGGTTCGGGGGGCAGGACGGTGATCGTCACCGGCTTGGGGCGATTGTGCAGCAGCACAGCGACGCCCGCCAGCGTGGTCACTGCCACGACCAGCAGCAGTGGCCACCGGAACCGTTCCAGGAGAGGCAAGGGGCGCGCTTCAGGTGTGGACAACGCTCATCTCCTCTGTTTCGCTGCTGCTCGCGTCAGGACTGGCTCCTCTCCGCCTGGCGCTCGCGCAGGTGCGGGAAGAGCAGCACTTCGCGGATGGTGTTGCGGTCGGTCAGCAGCATGACCAGGCGATCTACACCGACGCCGCAGCCGCCACAGGGGGGCATCCCGTAGCGCATGGCTCGCAGATAGTCCTCGTCCATTGGCGTGGCTTCTTCGTCTCCGGCGGCGTAGAGGCGGCTCATCTCCAGGAAGCGCGCTTCCTGATCGAGCGGGTCGTTCAGCTCGGTGAAGGCGTTGCCCATCTCCATACCGCCGACGAATATCTCGAAGCGCTCAACGTGCGTCGGGTCGCCCGGCTTCGTCTTGGCCAGGGGGGAGATGTCGCGCGGATAGTCGAGGATGAAGGTGGGCTGAATCAGCGACGGCTCCACCGTGTCGCCGAGCAGCGTGTCCACCAGCTTGCCCCAGGTGGCAGTGGGCGAAGCGGGGAGTCCAGCGGCTTTCATGGCCGCGAACAGCGATTTAGCGTCGGGATAAGCGGCGTAGTCAATGCCGGTCTGCTGGCGGATTGCTTCGCGCAGCGTAATCCGCTGCCAGGGGGGAGCCAGGTTGATCGTCTGGCCCTCGAAGCTGATTGTCGTGCTCCCCGTGACCTGCTCGGCGACATAGGCGATCATGCGCTCGGTGAGGTCCATCATGCCGTGATAGTCCGTGTATGCCTGGTAGAACTCCAATTGCGTGAACTCCGGGTTGTGCTTGAAGCTCACGCCCTCGTTGCGGAAGTCGCGGCCAATCTCGTACACGGCGTCGTACATGCCCACCAGCAGCCGCTTGAGGTATAGCTCGAAGCTGATGCGCAGGTAGAGGTCCTGGTGCAACTGGTTGTGGTGGGTGACGAAAGGCCGCGCCGCCGCCCCGCCGTAGATCGGCTGGAGGATGGGCGTCTCCACTTCCAGGAAGCCTTCGCCATCCAGGAAACGGCGCAGGGCGCTGACCGTCTGGGCACGCTTGCGGAAGACCTCGCGCGAGTCGGGGTTCACGGCCAGGTCTGCATAACGCTGGCGGTAACGCTCTTCCACATCGCTGAACGCGCCGTAACGCTCCACGCTGCCGTCCTCGGCCACACGCTCCTTGATCACGGGCAATGGGCTGAGCGCCTTGGCCAGCAGCGCCAACTCGTCCACCAGCACGCTGACCTCGCCGGCGCGCGTGCGCATCATCGTCCCGTGCGCCTGCACGAAGTCCCCCAGGTCCAGGTGTCGCCGGATCATCTCGAACGTCTCTTCGCCGACGCCGTCAATGCGCACGAACAACTGCACGCGCCCGCTGCCGTCCTCGATGTGGGCGAAGAACGCCTTGCCCTTGAGGTTCTGGCGCACGATGCGCCCGCAGACGGTGACGGTCAGCAGCGCGGGAGCGTCGGGATTGGCCGCTTCCGCCATCTCGTAGGCGCTGACCGCCTCGCGCGCCGTGTGTGTCCGGCTGACGCGGTTGGGGAAGGGCTGCACGCCGCGCTCTTGTAGCTCACTGAGCTTGCGGGCGCGATCCTGTTCGGGAGTGTTGGTTGGCTGCCACATGGAAGGGCTGCTTCCTCATTGGGGGGCCGGGGCCCAGGATACATCGAAAGACGGTATGCGCCGCGCAAGCTGCGGGCCAGGAGCCCTGAGTCAACGGGCCAGCAGGGCGCGGACGCCTGACTCTCCACTCCTCACCCGCAGCAATTGTACGCAATAGTCGCGGTTTGCCCACCTGCAGTCTCACGCTGCCTACTAACACAACGCCCACGCGGGCTGGGCCAGCATGGGCGGCAGGCGGACAGGAACCCTGCCCGGACTATTCGATGGCTTTGATTTCGAAGGTGATGTCGCCGTCGGGCGCTTCGACGACTACCCTGTCGCCGACCCGCCTGTCCATCAGCGCGCGCCCCAGCGGGCTTTTGAACGAAATCTTGCCCGCGCGCGGGTTGGCTTCGGCGGCGCCGACCAGGACATATACTTCGGTTGAGTCGGCGCCAATCTCCTGCACCGTGACCACATCCCCCAGACCGACGATGTCTTTGTGCGGGCTGGCTTCAATGATCTGGGCATTGCTCAGGATCATCTCCAGGCGCATGATCTCACCCTCGATGAATGCCTGCTCGTTCTTGGCATCTTCGTATTCAGCGTTCTCGACGAGCTCGCCGCCTTCCTCGAGGGCAAGGCGCAGCCGTTCCGCCACTTCCTGGCGGCGGACGTTGCGCAGGTAATTGAGGCGTTCCTCGTATTCCTGCAAGCCTTCTGGCGTCAGGTAGTGAACGTCATCTACCATTCGGGACCTCCATCTTCATGAGCAGATAACCCTGACAGGCTGCCAGGCAAGATGCTTCAGCGGCGTCTGCCAGAAACAAGTCAACGCCGACTCCCGACCGGAGGGCGCGTACACAGAACTGATCGGTTTCATGCCAAAACACCAGGTCAGCCAAATCCAGTTGACCAAAGCTGGCTGGCGCGGAGCAGGTGCACAAAGACACAGCCTATGCTGTGCCTGGTCAGGATCGTCGCTCGGCCAACCCAAGAACACTCTTTGAACAAAGCACAAAAACAAGAGACCGCCACGCGGGGCGATCTGGGTTGCTTACCTCAAGGTGCTTCATCTTATCATAATTCCCTGTGATTGTAAAGGCAAACACGAAGCGGGGAAAACGGGTGTGTCTGAGGAGACGGGGCGATGAGGCTGCGCTGCCTGGTGGTTCTGACGCCTCACGATGCCCTTGACAGCCCGCAGCACCCCTGCTACACTGCCCGTCATAACGACTCTGACGGAGCCAAGTACGCTGGACTGCGCGCGCAGAGAGCCGCCGGGTGGTGCGAGACGGCCCGCAAGCAGCGGAAATCCACTCCTGAGCACGTCGCCTGCCGAACGACGACACAAGTCTTAAGGCGGGCCGGGTCCGCCCGTTAGCGCGCGCGAGTCCTTGACTCGCTGAGGCTGGCGTTGCAAGGCGCTGGCGAACCCAGGTGGCACCACGAGTCCCCTCGTCCTGGATCGTTTCCAGGCGGGGGGCTTTTTGTTTGGGAAGGGGACGGCGATGCATCTTGATTTTCTGACGCCCGATGTCTGGAATGGCCTGGTGCTCGGCACCATTCTGATCGGGCTGGCTTTCGCGGCCCTGCGCCTGCTGCGCGACTGGACGGTGTACCAGGACGCGCGCCGGCGCTCGCACCCGCCGGAAGAGGAGCGCCGCCACCCTGCTGACCAGGATGAGTCTTGAACGGTCCACGAGCAGATGTGCATCACCACGTCCATAGGAGGAATCCCATGCACGACATTGTTCTGATCCGCGAGAAGCCCGACTGGGTGAAGCAGCAGCTTTGTCACCTGAACGATGAGCCAGCCATCGCGCGCATTGACGCTATTCTGGCCCTGGACAGGCGCCGTCGTGCCCTGCTGACCGAAGTCGAGGCGATCAAGGCCAACCGCAACAAGCTCAACAAGCAGATGGGCCACTTCCGGGGCAACAAACAGCTCAGCCCGGCGCAGATCGTCGGCGGGGCGCAGCGCGCGGTGGGAGCGCTGAGCAGCGGCGACATTGACGGCTTCCTGGCCGCGCTGCAATCTCCACAGCCACCAGCGGACGCCAGCGAGCCGACGGTCGAGGCGGTCGCGGGGGCACTCGACGAGCTGGCCGGGGCGCTGAAGGCGCTCGGCGACCGGGTGACTGCGCTGGACGAGGAGATTCACCAGGTCGAGGCGGAGCTTGACGAGCACATGCTGTGGATTCCCAACATGCCACATGAGAGCGTGCCCGTCGGGCAGAGCGACGCCGACAACCGCGCCTGGGAAGCGAAGGGCACCCCGCGCACCTTCGATTTCACCCCGCTGCCCCACTGGGAGCTTGGCCCGGCGCTGGACATCATTGACTTCGAACGCGGCGTCAAACTATCGGGCACGCGCTTCTACCTGCTCAAGGCGATGGGCGCGCGCCTCTACCGGGCGATGATTAGCTGGCTGCTCGACCTGCACACGACCGAGCACGGCTATACCGAGATTTACCCGCCGTTCCTGGTGCGCGAGGAAGCGATGTTCGGCTCGGCACAGTTCCCCAAGTTCCGCGATGTGGTCTACTTCGACACCGAGTCAGAGCTATACATGCTGCCGACGGCGGAAGTGGCCCTGACCAACATGGTCCGCGACGAGATTCTGGACGAGGCGCAACTTCCGCTCTACTTCGTGTCGCACACGCCCTGCTTCCGCCGCGAGAAGATGAGCGCCGGGCGCGACGTGCGCGGCATCAAGCGCGTGCACCAGTTCGAGAAGGTCGAGCTGTACAAGTTCACTACGCCGGAGACGAGCTACGCCGAACTGGAGTCGCTGACCGAGGCGGCGGAGCGCGCGTGCAGTCTGCTCGAAATCCCTTACCGCCGCGTGGAAATGGTCACCAGCGACCTGGGCTTCGCCGCGTCCAAGAAGTACGACGTGGAGCTGTGGGCACCCGGCTGCGGCGAGTGGCTTGAAGTCAGCTCGTGCAGCAACACCGAGGACTTCCAGGCGCGCCGCGCCAACGTGCGTTACCGCCCGGCGGACGGGGGACGTCCGCGCTTTGTGCACACGCTCAACGGCTCCGGCCTGGGCATGACCCGCACGCTGATCGCTGTGCTGGAGAACTACCAGCAGGCGGATGGCAGCGTCGTCGTGCCGGACGTGCTGCGCCCGTACATGGGCGGGCTGGAAGTGATCGAGCCGCCGCGCTGAGCGCGGGGTGAGGTTGGTTCAAGGCTGCTCGGTAGTGTATCGAATTCGGTGGAAATGGCGTTGGTGCTGGCTGCCGTGTGACTCCCCATCCCCCAGCCCCTTCCCCCACGCTGCGCGGAGGGAAGGGGAGCGAGCCAGCCCGCCTTTCTCCCTTCCCCCCTTGCGGGGGAAGGGCCGGGGATGGGGGGACAAATCCCTGCGTGATGAGTTTCCACCGAAAGGGATACACTTCCGGCTGCTATGCGCCCTCGAACCCGCCAGCAGGGATGGTATAATAGGGGCGAGACCCAAGCAGGCCGGGTGATCGCGTCTCGCCCCCCTAGGGGCGGCGAGATGAGGAAAGTCCGCGCTCCACAGGGCACGGTGCTGGCTAACGGCCAGGCGGGGTGACCCGACGGCAAAGTGCAACAGAGAGGCAGAGTGCCCCTCCGTGTGAGGGGCGAGGGTGAAACGGTGCGGTAAGAGCGCACCGGCGTCTGTGGCGACACAGGCGGCCAGGCAAACCCCACCGGGAGCAAAACCAAGCAGGAACGAGGGGCGGCCCGTCCCGCGATCAGTTCCGGGTAGGTTGCTGGAGTCGCCGGGTAACCGGCGTCCTAGAGAGATGATCACCACCCGCTCCGGCGGGCACAGAACGCGGCTTACAGGCCGGCTTGGGTCTCGCCCACACAGGAGAATGACGGTCATGCACAAGGGCTATCTCGTCTTCAACGGCGGGCAGGCGTTCGTGCCGGAGAGCAAGGAAGCCGACCGCGTCTGGCTCAAATTGCTGCGGGGGACGCACAGCCCGCGCCTGGTGGTGGTGCCGGTGGCGGCGATGGAGAAGCACAAGCGCGTCGCCGAGCAGACGGCGCGTTACTTCAGCCGCCTGAACACGTTCGCCGAGCACGTGATGATCACCGACCAGCGCACGGCCAACACCGCGACTGAGTACGCCATTCTGGACAAGGTGGAGGCGATTGTGCTGCCCGACGGCAGCCCGCTCGATATGGTCGAGCGCTTGCAGGGCACGCACGCCGAGGCCGCCCTGCACCGCGCGCTGCTGCGCAAGGCCGCCGTCATGGGTACGGGGGCCAGCGCCATGGCCCTCGGCGGCGTGATCTGGTTCGCCCACGAATGGCTGCCCGGCCTGGGCCTCGCCCCGCACCTGGCGATCCTGGCCCACCATGACCTGTTCCGCATGCGCCTGCCCCCCGACCGGCTGCTGCACGGCCTGCCGGACGGCGTGACGCTGATCGGCGTTGACCAAGCGGCGACGCTGATCGCCCATCCCGACGACACGTTTCAGGTGGTGGGGCAGGGCGGCGCGTGCGTCTACCGCAGCGCGACGCAGCTTGACGATTACCCGGCGGGGAGCACGTTTAGCCTTGCGCCCGCGTGAGTCTAGAGAATCTCCGGCGGCTGAATGCACCCGTCGCTCACCAATTCCTCTGGCAGCGGGTAATCCGGCGGGATGCCGGGCGGCGTGACGGGATCGCCCGCCTCAATCTGCGCCGCCACCAGGTAATTGAGCTTGAGCACCTGGGCCA
>JBBIHG010000068.1:0-19781 GCA_037447125.1 Chloroflexota bacterium
GCTGCTCGCCAAGCTGCTCTCGAAAGTACTTCCTGTTGAGCCAACTTGTCACAAAGGCAACAACAACCGCTACCAGGATTCCAATGATTGCCTGTAGAACAAGCCTCGTCTCTTCGCTCATGTAACACCTCCCGTCAAGGCAAACGTCAGAACTCCCCCACCTCCGGGTACGCCACGCGCAGCGCGTCCCCCACGATGCGCTTGTATTCGAGCGCGTCGGCTTCCGTCTCGCCCTCGAAGCGCAGGCTGAGCACCGGCTCGGTGTTCGAGGCGCGCAGCAGCCCCCATCCCCGCTCGAAGGTGATGCGTACCCCGTCCACGTCGTTGATTGGGTAGCGGTCTTTCAGCGCGGCGTGCACGGCGGCGATCACCGCCGCTTTGCGCTCGTCCGGGCAGTGCGGGCGGTACTCCGGGGTCGCCCACAGCGTGGGCACGGTCGCCATCAGCGCGGATAGCGGCCCGTCCTGCGCGGCGAGAATCTGCACGATCCGCCCGGCGACGAACACGCCGTCGTCGAAGCCATAGTAGCCGTCGGCCAGGAAGATGTGCCCGCTCATCTCGCCGCCGAGCAGCGCGTCCTCCTCCTCCATCTTGGCCTTGACCAGCGAGTGCCCGCTGATCCAGATGATCGGGCGGCCCCCGGCGCGCGCCACCTCGTCGAAGAGCACCTGCGAGCTGAGCACGTCGGCGACGACCGTCGCCCCGGGGTGGCGGGCCAGCGTATCGCGGGCCAGCAGCACCAGCAGGCGGTCGGCGGGGATGGGCGCGCCCGTCTCGTCCACCACGCCCACGCGGTCGGCGTCGCCGTCGAAGGCCAGGCCCAGGTCAGCGCCGGTGGCGCACACGCGCTCCGCCAGGTCCCGCAGATTAGCCGCGTCCTGCGGGTCGGGCTGGTGGTGCGGGTACGTCCCGTCCGGCTCGCAGTAGAGCGGGATGACCGCATGGCCCAGCGCCTCCAGCAGCGGCACGGCGTAGACGCCGCCCATGCCATTGCCGGCGTCCACGACGATGGTCAGCGGGCGGGCGTGGCGCAGGCGGGACCGGGCCATGGCCAAATAGCGGGCGTTGGCTTCGTCGTCGCGGCGGACGCTCCCCTGCCCGGCAGCAAAATCGCTCGCCTCGATCATCTGGCGCAGCGCCTGAATCTGCTCGCCGTAGAGGTTGCGCTTGCCGACAGACAGCTTGAAGCCGTTCATGACCGGCTTGAGATGGCTGCCGGTGACCATCAGCCCGCCGCTGTCGCCCGCCTCGACGGCGCACCAGTAGACGACTGGCGTCGCCGCCCGCCCGATGTCCGTCACCTGGCAGCCGGCGGCGACCAGCCCGCGCATGGCAGCGTCGGCCAGGGCGCGCGAGCTAAGCCGGTTGTCGTGGCCGATCACGGCCTGGGTCACGCCCACGCGGGCCAGGTACGTGCCGAACGCCCGCCCGATCTGCTCGGCGACGTCCTCGGTCAGCGCGCGGCCCACCTCGCCGCGGATGTCGTAGCGCTTGAACAGGCTTCCATCCACCATGACTCGCTGCCTCCAAACCAGATTTCCGAAGTGCTCGAAGACTTCGGAAGTCTGGAACTATGGCTACACTTTCACATCCCGCGGTACACTGCGGCCCAGCGTCTGCTCGACCCAGACGCGCGTGCCGTCCGGCACATCCTCGCGCACGACCGTCGTCGGGCCGATCTCGGCGTCGCGCCCGATCTTGACGCCGGGCATGGTCATCACGTTCACGCCGATGAAAGCGCGCTTGCCGGCGATCAGCCCCAGCTTGGTGCGCCCGGTATCCATGCGCTGTCCCTTGACTGTTGACCAGACAGGCCCCTGGTCAATGCGCAGGTTGGCCGTCGTGCACGCCGCCGAGAAGTTCACGTCCTCGTCCAGCACGGAATCGAGCACCTGGCAGGCGTGGGTGTGGGCGCGGTCGGCCAGATAGCTGCGCGCGACCTCGGTGGCAAAGCCGACCACCGCCCCCGCGCCGATCATCGAGCTGCGCACCAGCGCCCCGTTGCCAACAATGGCCCCCGCGCCGATGTAGGCCGGGCCGATGACCGTCGCCCCGTGAAAGAGCCGCGCCCCGGAGTCAATGATCACGTCCCCCTTGACCAGCACGCCATCCTCGATGAAGGCGTCCGGCGCGATGCGCTGGTTGTCAATCTGGCCCAGGAAAGCGTCCATCACGTCGAGCACGTGCCAGGGGAACTTGAGCGCCTGCCAGGGACCCTCGTAGGGCACCACGCGGAAGACGTGCTGCTGCATCAGGCGAGCCATCGCTCGCTCGTAGTGGTCGTCGGTTTTCTCCGGCCTGGCGTATTCGGCGCGGATGGCATTGAGCAACAGCGCGGCGTCAGAGTGAATGTGGGCGACGATGCTGACCAGATCGCTCGGCTCGTTGCCCGCACCCGGCTTCTCGATCACATTGGTGATACGTCCTTCGTCGCCGACTTCCAGATAGCCGCCGGGGAAGTACTCCTGGACCCGGTAGCCGGCCAGGTACGAGAGCGCCGTCTCCGACTGGTACTCGGTCAGCATCCGCTGGTGGAGCAGCACATCGGTCAGGTCGTGCACCTGGGTGACGTAGATGGTCTGGTTGCCGTTGGCCGCCAGGTAGCCCTCAAGCTGGAGCAGGGCATCGCCCATGCCGCGCGGCTCGCGCTGCACCACCACGTCTACCTGCGTGCCCGCCAGCGAAGCGACATACGTCCGAATCAGCGCCTCGTTCTCCGGGTTGGCGACGATCACCGCCCGATCCAGGCCCAGTTGCGCGTAGCTGTCCAACTGCAAGCTCAGCAGCGGGCGTCCCATGAACTTGATCAGCGATTTCTCTTCCAGGGGCCACAAGCGCGAGCTTGCCCCGCCCGCCAGGATGACCAGTAACGGCGTTCGCACAGTCTCCCTCCCCGTTCCTATCAATTGCGCACTGGCAACACTCATGCGCGGCCTGCGCGGGCCAACGGCCCGCTATTCTACTCACTTGCCCGGTGCGCGTCGAATTCGCGCCTCATCTTAGCAATAAAACTTACTGCCAGCCGCCCCAGCGCCCCCCGGAGCCGCCTCTGAAGATCGCTTCCTGGCGGCGGCGCGGCGGCTCCGGGCGCAGCGGCTTGAGCAACAGCGCCACGACTGCCCCGGCAGCGAACCCGCCGATGTGCGCCCAGAAGGCCACACCCGTGCTCTGCGCCGTGGGGACGCTGAGCGCCGCCGCGCCGTTGATCAGTTGGGTCAGGAACCAGATGCCCAGGTAGATGTAGGCGGGCACGTAGACCACACCCAGGTACCAGATGAAAGTGCGCACGCGGTTGAGCGGGTAGAGCAGAATGTACGCGCCCATCACTCCAGAAATGGCCCCGCTCGCGCCCACCGTCGGCACCAGCGAGGCGGGGTCGGTCAGGATATGCGCGGCGGACGCTGCCAGCCCTGTTCCCAGGTAGAAGGCCAAGAACAACGCCGAGCCGAAGCGCTGCTCGATGTTGTCGCCGAAAATCCACAGGAAGAGCATGTTGCCGGCGATGTGAGCAAAACCGCCGTGCACGAACATGGAGGTAAGCAGCGTGTAGAGGTCGGCGCCGCGCTCGATTTCGGCGGGAATCGCGCCGTAGGTGAAGATGAAGCTTTGCAGATCGGGCAGGCTGAGCGTGAGCTGGTACAGGTAGACCAGCACGTTGACGGCGATCAGCCCGACTGTCACGATAGGGATGCCTCGCGCTCCGCGATTGTCATCTCCGATGGGGAACATGCGCCCCTCCTCATCCTCAACCCAGGCCACCCCGTTGGCAAGCCGGCGCGTCAAGCACCCCGTTGGTGTGCCATCCTATGCATCTGGATTCTAGCACAGCTTCCCAGGCTCAACGCACAACAAGAAAACGCGCCCTCCGGTCTAGAAGCCCCGGTGGCGCGTCGGCTGATCTCGGCGCACAGGGATGTTATCGCGTGCCTACAGGCTCGCCCTCAGATCAGTTCCCTGCTCGCCCATGTCCAACATGCGGCGCACTTTGGCCACCAGGTCGTGGTGCAGGATCGGCTTGGGCAGATAGTCGCTGGCCCCGGCGTCCATGCCGCTCATGACGCTCTTGGCATCACCGCGCGCGGATAGGATGAGAATGGGCAGCGTCGCCGTGTCCGGACGCCCGCGCAGCACGCGGCACAACTCAATGCCATCCATGCCGGGCATCATGACGTCGAGGATGATCAGATCGGGCGTGCCCAGCTCCAGCGCCGACAGCGCCTGGTCCGCATCTTTGGCTTTGAGGACCTCGAATCCGCCGCGCTCAAGCATGATCCCGATCAGCGTCAGCGCGCCAATCTCATCATCCACCACCAGAACCCGTTTCATGCCGGCTTCTCCATTGTTTGCTGCGCCCCAAGCCTGTCGGCGTGCCGCGTGCTTAAGTGTAGCAGCAAACCGTCGCCCTGCAACCGCCGTGCGGCTTCGATGCGCGTAGCCTGTGTTATACAACGCTTTGCGCCCGTGCGCTACCGGACGGCCTGGGGTGTTCCTGACCTCACCGCCAGACTTTGCCGCAGCGCCACCGCCCCCTATAATAGCCGTCTCAAGAACGCTGGCCATCAAGGAGACGCTGCCCGTGCCCCTCGCCCTGACACCCACTGTGGGCTACGGTGACCTGGTGATGCTCGTCGGCAAGGACCGGCGCACGTTCCTGCGCATGGTGACCGCCGGCGAGCGCTTTGAGTGCCACCTGGGGACCATCGCCTTCGACGATCTGGTCGGCGTCGCCTATGGCGCGCAGGTGCCCACCCACCTGGGTCACAAGATGTTCGTGCTGATACCACACACCGACGACCTGATCCGTCACCTGCAGCGCGAGGGCCAGATCATCTTCCCCAAAGACCTGGGTTACATCGCGCTCAAGCTGGGCATCCGCCCCGGTGTGCAGGTCATCGAGGCGGGCACGGGCAGCGGCGCGCTCACCCTGACCCTGGCCCAACTTGTCGGCGAGGAGGGTCACGTCTTCAGCTATGAGCGGCGCGAGCGGATGCAGGCGCGGGCCATCGCCAATCTGCGCCGGCTGGGGCTGTTGGAGCGCGTGACATTCCACCTGCACGACATCGCCGAGGGATTCTTCGAGCGTGAGGCGCATGCCCTGTTTTTGGACGTGCGCGAGCCGTGGCTCTACCTGGACCAGGCGCGCGCGGCCCTGCGCGGCGGCGGGTTTTTCGGCGCGATCCTGCCCACCGTCAACCAGGTGATCGCCCTGGCCGGGCGTCTGTACGAGGGTCCCTGGTACTTCATGGAGATCGAGGAGATCATCCGCCGCACATACAAGACCATCCCGGAGCGCATCCGCCCCGACGACCAGATGGTCGGGCACACGGGCTTTCTGATCTTCGCTCGCGCTGTTGAGCGCGAAGAGCGCGGGGAGCCGGGCGCCAGCACCGACGATCTTGTGCCCGACGAGGACTTCGACCCGGAGACGCCGGACGAATGAGCCTGCGCCACAAAAGGAACAGGGGCCTTCAAGCGGCCCCTGCAACAGGACAGTTCCGGGCAGGCGAGCGAGGGCGCGCCTAGTCTTCCTCTTCCTCTTCGCGGCGACGGACCAGCTCAGGCTCGGCAGAAACCTCGCCCTCAGCTTCCTCTTCCTCGGCCGTGGTCAGGTACGACGTCGAGATGATGACGTCGTCGCTGTCAACCAGATAGGTCACGCCCGGCAGCTCCGGCAGGGCCGAGGCCAGGATGCTGTCGCCCACTTCGCGCAAGCCCGACACGTCCACCTCAACGTGCGCGGGCAGATCGCCCGGCAGGCACTCGATCATGATGCTGATCACCTCGTGGTTGACCACGCCGCCGGCTTCCTCGATCGCTTCCGCGCTGCCGACCAGCACTACGGGCACCTCGGTGCGGATGGCCACATCCATGCGGACGCGGTAGAAGTCAATGTGCAACACGTCACCGCGAATCGGGTGGCGCTGAACCTGGCGCACCAGGGCATTGTGCTGCTCGCCGTCAACGGTCAACTGGATCACATGCGAGCCGCCGGCTGCGCGCAGCACGGGGCGGAGCGCCGTCCAGTCCACTTGCAGCAGCAGCGGGTCAAACGTCGGGCCGTACAGCACACCGGGGATCATCCCCTCGGCGCGCCTCTGCTTGACCTGTTTGCCGGTCAACTCACGCCTGGTTGCTTCGAGCACGATTGGGTCAGCCATCGGAATCCGTTCTCCTCGATCTACCAGCGTGTCGAGTCGGCCCGCCACGCCCGTCTAGAGTGCGCTCCTGCCAGATATGCCGCCCGGCCCCTACCAGATCATTGTCTTGGTGCGCGCCGGTCGTGTGCAGTCATTCCAGAAGCCACGCACAGCAGACCGACCAGGGACAAACGAGGCGGCACACAGCGGCAGCAATTGTAATGGAGCGCACGCCGAGCGTCAATGGTTGATGCGCCTTTCTCTCGACGCCGCCCACCGCCCACGCTATCATTGCGCTGGTGCCTTCGGGCACGACGCCGGGCGGCGTCTGACGGCGACAGGAGAGCGGATGCAGCACATCCTTTCACGCGGGGAGCGGCTGGCGCTGCTGGCGATTCTGCTGGCCGGGGCCTGGCTGCGTTTCCAGCACCTGGGCGCCATCGAGTTCAACATTGACCAGGCCTATCCCATCTGGCAGGCGCTGGGCACGCTGGACATCGGGCGGTTCCCGCTGACCGGGCAGGGCACGTCAGTCCTCTTCGACAACCCCCCGCTGACAGGCTACCTCTATCTGCCCGTCGTCGCCCTCACCCGCCATGTGCTGGCCGTGTACGTTCTCACCATCGCCCTCAATACACTCGCCGTCTGGCTGACCTATCGCGGGCTGCGCTGGCTGCTGGGCACGCGGGCGGCCCTGGCCGGCGCGGCGCTCTTCGCCGCCAATCCCTGGATCATCGAAGACAGCCGCCGGACGTGGGTCCAGGCGCTGGCCCCGTTCTTCGTGGCCCTGGTCTTCTGGGCGCTGGTGCCAGTCCTCACCGGGCGGACCCGCCATCCTGCGCGCCGCACGCTGATCGCCCTCGTCGGGCTGGCCCTCTTCGCCCACACCTACTTGCTGGCCTACGCGCTGGTCGCGCCGGTCGCCCTGCTCATCCTTGTCTTCTGGCGGCGAGTGCCGGCGCGCGCGCTGGTCGCTGGCGCTGCCATCTTCGCCGCGCTGCTGACCCTCTACGCCGCCGGATTGCTGGGCAACTGGGAGCGCACCAAAGACCGCGCCGAAGCGTTCGCGGCGGGCGAGTCTCGCCTGTCGGGCGAAGCGCTCGGCCACGCCCTGCGCCTGGTCAGCGGCGGCGGCTACGCGGACGTGCGCGGCCTCCGCGCCCCTGCCGCCGATGCACCCCTGCGCCAGGACTTGAGCGCCGCGGCCCACGTGCTCTGGACGGGGCTGATCGCACTTGGCGCGGGCGCTGCCATTCGCGCCTGGCGGCGCTCGCCCGCTACACAGCAGCGAGATGCAGCCCTGATCCTGCTGATCTGGTTTGCCCTGCCCATTGCCCTGATGAGCTACGTCTCGCGCACCGTGCACCCGTTCTACCTGCTGCTGACCATCCCCGCCGGGCATGGACTGGCCGTCTACGCCCTGCGCCCGCTGCTCAACCGGCGCGCGGGCGCGCTCGTCGCGAGTGCAGTAATCGCCACCTGCGCGCTCAACGGGCTGAACGCCGTCCGCTTCGCCCAGAACACCGCCGCCTATCCCGGCGAAGACCTGCCCACGCTGCCGCTGGCCCAGGCTTCTGGCCTCGGCGAACGCCTCCGCGCCGCGCGCGAGCCGGGCATGGCCATCCTGGCGCCGATGGACGAATGGACGGTACAGGTGCTGGCCGGGCGCATCTTGCGCGCCGAGCGACTGAGCGAGCTCGACCGGGCGCTGATTGTGCCGCCCGATGGCGCGCTGATCATCACTTTCCAGCGCGCGGGCGAGGTTCCACCACCACCGCCGCTCTTTGCGGAGCCGATCGAGCCGCCGCTGACCCTCGACGACGGCGCGATCATCCGCCTGTGGGCCGTCGCGCCCGATCGCCTGCCCATCGCCCACCCGGCCAACATCCCTTCCGACCTCGACGTGAGCTTCGCCGGCTGGGCGCTCCGCGGCGACCTGCTGCCCGGCGCGACCGCCGACCTCGATCTGTTCTGGCGCGTAGAGACCTTGCACCCCGACCGTGGCATCTGGACGTTTGTGCCCTTCGTCCACCTGCTGGATGCCAGCGGAGCGCGCCTGGCCGTCGCGGATGGCGCGTCCATCGCTGCGCTGGATTGGGCGCCCGGCGATCTGCTCGTCTATCGCCTGGCCGTGAGCGTCCCGGCGGACGCCGAGGGACCGTTCGCGCTGCGCGCAGGGCTGTTCGACGGAGTCCGGACGCGCGAGGACGGGACGCCGGGGGTCAATGCCGTTTTCCGCCTGGGCACTGAGAACGATCCGCAGTACGCGCCGGACATTCTCCTGGTCATGCCCTGAGGGACCCTGCGCGAGAGCCGGGTCAGGCCCGCGTCTGCGGCTCTGATTGCCCGCAACTGACTCGCTTCAAATCGTAGTAAGGCTTATACTCTAGGGAGAACGATCGGCAGAAGATAACTCTGGCCTCTGGGGATTGGTGCGTGTCAGGCTGCGCGGCGAACTGGGGATGACTGCTGGATGGTCCTGCCGTGCTATTGGTCATGGGCGCGAGGCGGCCCTGGCCGCAGTGGGTGAGAGTCCGTTTGAGAAGTCGCGCGCCTGGCTCTGCCGCCCATCCCCGGTCTATCCACCCCACGAGGCGGGAAGGATGAAAAGCGCACCCGCCAGGCCCCACTCTTCTTTTGGCGGGGAAAGAGTCTGGAATGGGGAGAAGAGTTTCTCAAATGATCTCTGAGTCCGGCCCGGTGAAGGAGAGAAACCCATGAGATACGTCGCGCAATCGTTCCTGGCCCTGCTCGCCCTGGCAGTGCTCGCCGGCGGGCTGATCCTGTTGCCGGCGGCTCCCGCCGGCGCCTGGCAAGCGGCCACTCCCACCCAGGGGCTGCTCAGCGATACGATCTTCCCCGGCGCCTCGCCCACGCCCACTGCCGGGGACGGTGGCGGTCTGCTCATCCCGACGAACACACCCTCCGGCGGTGGCCTGCTCATTCCCACCAGCACGCCGGTCGGCGGCGGCGGCCTCATCATCCCGACCAGCACGCCCGCGCCCAGCGAACCGTCGTTCCCGCCGCTCAGCGACGCCGACCTGACGGCCATCTTCCTGCAGCCGGGCGATGTGCCCGCCGACTTCGCCACCAACCAGCAGATTGACACGTTCACGGCAGAGGGAATGGTCGCCGCGCTGAACGACAGTGGCATGCCAGAGCTGGCCACCTCGTTCCAGGAGATCGCCGACACTTATGGCTGGCTGAGCTCAATCGCCATCACCTATGCTTCGTGCCAGCCGACCGTGCCCATCAGCGAGATCTACAGCGAGGTCGGGCAATTCGCCGGGTCAGCCGAAGGGCGCGCCTTCTTCGACGATCCGCAGGTGCAAGACTTCTTCACGGCGCTGGGGTACGTCGTTGTCCCCGCCGAGAACGTGCACGGCTGGCGCACGACTCTTGGCCCCGACATCGGCGCGTGCTTCGCCCAGGAGACTGAGTACGGCCTCATCTTCGAGTACTGGGGGCTGTTCATCTCTATCTCGATGGTCGCGGACGCCAACACCGACCCCGGCCTGGTCAACAGCCTGCTCGACCAGCTCGCCGCCCAGGTGGTAGCCCATGCCGACGCGCTGGCCGCCACACCGTTCCCGCCGACGCCTGTCCCTGGCGGGGTCGTGCTGGAGCCGACCCCCGCAGCTATCGTCGTTGAGCCAACACCGGGTATCGCTGTCGTGGCGCCCACGCCCACCCCCGAGATCGCGCCTGGCGACGCCACGCTGCAGGACATCGAGCCAGTGATGCCGACCATGAGCGACCTGGGCATGGAATCGCCGCCCTGGCAGCTTGACCAGACTCTCAGTGGCATCTATACGCTCGATCAGCTTGTGGCGCTCTTCCAGGCGGGCGGCATGAGCGAGATCGCCGATGCCACCCAGCAAGGCGGGCACCGCGCCGGCCAGATCGGCCAGGTGTCGCACCTGTGGAACACGGGGACCACTTGCGGCGACCCGGCGCTGCTCGATGTCGAGATCAGCGTCGTGCTCTTCAAAGACGCGCGCGGCCCGCTGGCGCAGATGGACGATCCCGCCATCCGCCAGGCATGGCTTAACTCGGGAGTCTATGCCAGCATCACTCCTACAGACGCAGGCCAGTTGTGGGAAGGCGGCACGGACTTTCACCGCTGCGGCACGGTTCTCTTCCGCAGCCTGGTTGTGCCCCACGAGCGCTTCCTGATCCTGGTCGCGCTGACTGCTTCGGCCTCCGCCGACCCGAACGAAGTGGTGACCATTGCCGACAGCATCGCCACCTTCACCATCGAGAAGATCAAAGGGGCCGGGCTGCAATGATCTGTTAGCCCTGGCCTGCACAGGTCAATCGCTGCCCTCTGCCGCCCGCGCCGCACTTGCCCTGCGCGGGCGGCTGGCGTATAAAGGAGGGAACACGCGCCGCGACCGGGCGCGCTCATACTGCTGGATCGCGCGGCGCACGCGCAGGAGGCTTCTCATGCATCACGTCACCCGACTTATTCCCGGCGTCCGCCGCTGGCCGGTGCTGGTTGCCCTGCTGGCGCTGCTGGTCGCGGCGGGCAGCCCGGCCCTGGCCGCCCGCCCTCTGGCTCAGGCTAATGTGCTGCGCATCGGCTATCTGGGCGTCGCTGGCTCCGACCTGGCCAGAGGCGCTCAACTGGCCATTGACCAGATCAATGGCGCGGGCGGCTTCCAGGTGGCAGAGCGCGGCACAGTGCAGCTTGAGCTGATCGCGCTGGCCGCGCCGCCCACGATCGAGTCCCTGGCCGCCGATGCCAACGGCCTGGCCGCCCAGGGCGTTGTGGCGCTGCTCGGCCCAGACGACAGCAGCGCGCTCACCGCCGAGACCATGCAGGCGCTCGCCGCCCTCGGCGTGCCTGTGCTGACCAGCGCCACCCTCGACGCGCTCACTCGCGACGACGAATCCAACCTGCTGCTGCGTCTGGTGGCCCCCGAACGCCTCTACAGCGAGGCGTTGGCGGCCTACCTGCTCGACCAACTGGGCCTGACCTCATTTGCCTTGCTGCAAACCAACATCGAGTCCACCGAGGCGCTGCTCGCTTTCGAGGGGGCGCTGGGCCTGCGTGGAGTCAGCCCCGGCGCACGGGTCCAACTCGCCGACTCGTCGGGGCTGCTCAGCGAGTCGCGCGCTCTGCTTGACCTGAACCCGGAGGCCATCGTCATGTGGGGCGCGCCCAAAGACGCGGCCAACCTGCTCAGCCTGCTGCGCAAAGGCGGCTGGAACGGCCAGTTCGCCTATCGCCAGGCCGAGGAAGCGGCGCGCACCGGCGTTCTGAGCGAGGCGCTGGCCGCCGGAGTCGTCGGCGCAACCAACTGGTCGTATGCCCATCCTGGCCGGACCACCCGCATCTTCCTGGAGGACTATCTGCTCGCCTATGGCCAGGTGCCGGGGCCATTGGCCGCGCCAGGCTATGACGCCATCTGGGCGCTGCGCGCCGCGCTGATCGCCGGCGGAGCCGCGCCGGAAGCGCTGGCCTCCGCCCTGATCAGCGCAGGGCCGCGGGGCCTGATCGGGGGCACGCTGCGCCCCGCTGACTTCGGCGACGGAGACATGATCCGCGTGGTAATGGTGTACACGCTGGGGCCTGGCGGCGGGCCAACGGTCGTCGCCCGCTTTGACGATGGGCTGCCCGTCGCCGTCGAGGAGACGGGCGGGTAGTCTCCTGTTGAGGGTCGGGGGCCTCAGTTTGGCCCCTCACACGTGTATTCCGTCCGTGACATCTCTGTGGGGGCGTATAGCCATACGGCCCCACGTTGTGCCCTGGGCGAGAGCGCTCTGCTCAGCAGAATAGCTTTCTATCGCTACACCCCGTTGTCTGCCCCGGACGACGGGCCGTCCAGCAACGCGGCCAGCGCCTCCGCCGTCGTGACCGGCGCGGCGCAGACGAAGTTCTCGCAAACGTAAGCGGCGGGCGCGCCGTCGCGCAGGGTGCGCGTGCGCAGCAGCGCCGGGACCGCGCCGGACTCCGCATTCGACGGAGAGAGCGCCAACACGGCCAGCGGGCGATACCTGGCGCGCACCACCTCGAGCAGGGCCGCCGTGCGCGCGTCCGCCGGATCGCCGACGATGGCGACTTCCAGCGGGCGGCGCAACGCCATGTCCAGCCCGATCAGCATCTCGCCGAAGGCCAGCGGGTACTCGGCCAGCGCCGACCCCAGCGCCCGATAGACGTTCAGCGCGGCGTCCTCGTAGCGCGTCTCCGCCGTGTAGCCAGTCAGCCGTAGCAGTTCGTAGGCGATCATAGCGCTGCCGGAGGGCGTGGCGTTGTCTTGCACGTTGCGCGGGCGGACGATCAGCGCCTCGTGATCATCGCTGGTGTCGTAGAAGCCACCGTCTTCGGCGCGGAATTGCTTGAGCGCAATATCGGCCAGGCGCTGCGCCTCGACGAACCAGCGTTTGTCGAACGTCGCCTGGTACAGCTCCAGCAGCCCGTCAATCACGTGCGCGTAGTCTTCCAGGTAGCCATTGATCTTGCTCACGCCGTCCTTGTGCGCCCGCCACAGCCGCCCGTCCGGGCCGACCATCTCGCGCAGCAGGAAGCGCGCGTTGCCGATGGCCGTCTCCAGGTAGTCGTCCGCGCCCAGCGCGCGCGCCGCCTCTGCAAAGGCAGCGAGCATCATCCCGTTCCAGGCGGTGATGATTTTCTCGTCGCGGGCCGGGGCCACGCGCTTCTTGCGCAGTGCGAACAACACGGCTTTGGCGGCGGTCACGTCATCGCGCATCTGCTCAACGGGCAGCCCGTGCCGCACGGCTACTCGCTCCAGCATGTCGGCGGCGTGCAGGATGTTCTTGCCCTCGAAGTTGCCTTCGTCGCTCACGCCCCAATAGGCCAGCAGCGCGTCCACTTTGCCCACCACGCCATCCAGCGCCGCGCGTATCTCGTCCGCCGTCCAGACGAAGAACTTGCCCTCCTCGCCCTCCGAGTCGGCGTCCTGCGTGCTGTAGAAGCCGCCATCCGGCGCGGTCATCTCGCGCAGCACGTAGTCGAGCGTGTCCTCGGCGATCTCGCGCAGGAAAGGGTCGCCGCTGAGCTGCCAGCCATGCAGGTAGACGCGGCTGAGCAGCGCGTTGTCGTAGAGCATCTTCTCGAAGTGCGGGACGAGCCACTTCTCGTCCACGCTGTACCGGTGGAAGCCGCCGCCAAGCTGGTCGTAGATGCCGCCCGCCGCCATTTTGCGCAGCGTGAACAGGACGACTTCGCGCGCCTGCTCGTGGCCGGTCGCGGCGTGATAACGCAGCAGATATTCCAACGTGACCGGGTTGGGAAACTTGGGCTTGCCGCGCGTCAGCCCGCCGTGCACCGGGTCGGTGCGGCGCAGCATTTCCTGGGCGGCGGCGTCCAGAATGGCCGGGCTGAGCAGTTCCGGCTCGCTCGCCAGCCCGGCGGACATGGCCCGCTGCAGCTCATCCACCAGCGCCCGCCCCGCGCGCTCAACCTCGCCCCGCTTCTTGCGGTAGCTTTCGACTACCGCGGCCATCACCTGTTGGAAGCTGGGCATCCCATAGCGCGGCTCCGGCGGGAAGTACGTCCCGGCGTGGAAGGGGTGGCCTTCTGGAGTGAGGAAGACGGTCATCGGCCAGCCGCCGCTGCCCCGGTTGAAAATGAGCGTGGCCTGCATGTAGATGTCGTCCACGTCCGGGCGTTCTTCGCGGTCCACCTTGACATTGACGAAGTGCTCGTTCATGAAGGCGGCGGTCTTCGGGTTCGCGAAGCTCTCGTGGGCCATGACGTGGCACCAGTGGCAGGCTGCGTAGCCGATGCTGAGCAAGATCGGCTTGTCCTGCTCGCGGGCCGCGGCGAACGCCTCCTCGCCCCAGGGGTACCAGTCCACCGGGTTATCAGCGTGCTGGCGCAGGTAGGGACTGGTCTCGTGCTGCAAACGGTTGGGCATGGGGTCGGGGTCCCTTCGCGTTGAGGGGCAGCAATTGGTTGTTGGTGATTGGTTGTTGGCGGTCAGTGACCAGTCGTCTGAGCGTGTTTGTAGAGTCGTTCCCCCACCCCTAACTCCTCCCCCACGCTGCGCGGAGGGAGGGGAACACTCCGGCAGCTTTGCTCCCCTTCCCTCATTTTGGGGGAAGGGGCCGGGGGATGGGGGCTATTACAAACACGCTCTCAGTGGTCAGAAAGGCCGCAATCAACTGGCCGCCGCCGGGCAATCACCGGCAACTGAAAACCGACAACTGATCACCGATCACTCTCAGCTCACCAGCGTCGCCTTCAACTGGATGTCCACACCGGCCAGCGCCTGCGACACCGGGCAGCCCTTCTTGGCCGCCTCGGCCTCCGCCTGGAAGATCGCCTCGTCCAGGCCAGGGACCTTCGCCGTCATGGTCAGCACGATGCGCGTGATCTTGAACCCGCTCTCCAGCCTGTCCAGATGAACGTCGGCGGACGTGCGCACGTACTCCGGCGTGTAGCCCGCGCGTCCCAGCCCGCCGCTGAAAGCCATCGAGAAGCAGCCGGCGTGCGCCGCGCCGATCAGCTCCTCTGGATTGGTGCCCGACACTTCTTCGAAGCGCGTGCCGAATGAATACGCGCCTTCGAATGCGCCGCTGCCAAGCTTCATCGTGCCTGTGCCCTCGCGCAGCGAGCCTTCCCATACCGCCGATGCTTTGCGAACCGCCATTCTCCGTCTTCCTCCTGGTGATGCTGTTGACCTCGCACTCGTGATCATAGCAGAGTCGCCGGAGAAATGGCACGCGAACGGGGCTTCACGGGCGCGGCGAAGCCTGGAGCCAGAGGAAGCGCTTCTGTTGGCGGGCATGTGGCTTGCCGCGCGCGATGATCCGGCAGGGGCGCCTTCGCCAGCGGCCCACAAATTGAGACTGCCGGGCCTTTTGGCTCCGGCAGTCTCTCATCTATGCTTCGCAATCCGTGCTGCGCCTGGCTTCTTGCACTCCCACGATAGCCCCGCTAGAGCCATGAACCCCACAGTATGCTGGTGCCGGTCATCGCATCACGGATGCCCCAGGCGGATCGATTGATCCACTATAACCAATAATAGAGCATTGTGGGCTTTACATTTCCCAAAAAATCATGAATTCCTTCCGCCACGCGAGCACGCTGCCGGATTCACCCTTGTGACTCCGCACCACCTCAGGGCGCGCCTGAGCGCACGCCCGCATTGCCCTGATCCCCCAGGGGCGCCCGCGATCCCCGTCGGCAAACCCCTGTCGCATCAGATGGAATAGACTGTAATGTTACCGAACGAGGATGGTCCGTTCAGGTGATGATGCTACCGGCCGTCCTCCCCTTTCATGAGGTTTTGGGCTGGCTCGAACAGGGTCAGATAGACGTTCTGGGTGCTGCCAGAAACCGCGAGTGGCAGCCATGCCGGAGGCCGGGATGAAATATGTGGCACTGCCGAGGGTGCTGCAAAGCAGTGACTCGTGCTGTCGCCATGAGCGCCCCGGGTGGCGAGGCCGGGCCTTCGCGTTCCCGGCGACGAACGACGTAGATGCATGCGCATATGTGCTACACTAGGGATGTGTCGCATGAGCGCAACGAGTGACGATTGTGGAGGCCGGGATGAGATACACACGTATTACCGTGAATCCGGCGCAAATGGGCGGCGTTCCCTGCATTCGCGGGCTGCGTATTCCTGTGGCGACAGTGGTGGCGATGGTCGCCGAGGGCATGGCGGAGGACGAGATTCTGGCCGCGTACCCTGATCTTGAGCGCGCGGATATTCGGGAGGCGCTACACTTTGCTGCTGAAGCCGTGCGCGAGCGCGAGCTACCGTTGGTGAACGCGGAATGAGATTCCTGGTTGACAACGCGGTATCGCCCCTGGTGGCAGAGGCGCTGCGGCAGGCGGGGCACGAAGCGTTGCACGTGCGCGACCTGGGCTTGCAGGCTGCCGAGGACTCTGAGATTCTGGATCGCGCTGCTGTCGAAGATCGCATCGTCGTGTCGGCAGACACAGATTTCGGCGCTCTCTTGGCCCTCCGTCAGCAGCGCAAACCGTCTGTTGTCCTGTTTCGCGGGGATTCCACCCACGATCCCCGGCGTCAAAGCTCGCTGCTCCTTGCCAATCTACCCGCTCTAGAAGCTGACCTGATGGCGGGTTGTATCACCGTGTTCGAGGCAGCGCGCATCAGAATTCGCCTTCTGCCAGTAGGAGAGTGAGCCTGGCAATCTCTCTGGAGCAAGACTCAAGTGGTCGCCTGGGGTCTCGCAATGAGCGCCCCGGTTGGCGAGGCCGGGGCGTTTGTGTTCCCAGGGACGGGCGAATCACCCACCCTGCGCGCGCAGCCACGCCTCCAACTCGGCGGTATGCTCGGCGTAGTGCTCGTCGGTGTTGCTGCACAGGTAGGGCAGCAGGGGGTACTTCCCCGTCCAGGCGTAGTAGCCCACTGCGAACAGCTCGTCCTCGCTCATGGCCGCCACTGCGTCCAGGATGGCGCGGTGCGAGGCGACGAACTCGGCGCGCACCTCATCCAGCGAGCGCGCCCGGCTGCGCTCGACAACCTCGCGGTTGAGCCGGTCAAGATCGTCCCAGGCCATGCCTATCTCCGGGCGCTCTGGTTCCTCACCGCGCCGCCCAGCCTCGACCCAGCGCAGGAAGCGCCGCTCCCAGTCAGCCACATGGGCCATGATGTCTTTGGGCGTCCACTCGCCGGTGACTGTCGCCGTGACGAGCGCCTTCTCGTCAAAACGGGCCAGCGCGTCTTCCAACGCGGCGCGGGAACTGCGAATAGCGTCCAGCAAAGCGATTTTGGTAGCGATCTCGGTCATAGGATGCGCTCCTCAGATGGGTTCCGCCGGGGCGGATGCGGGCGAATCTCAGGCGCGATCGAGGGCGGCGGGGACGATGAACTCCTCGACCAGGTTGAAGCGACACAGCATCCGGTTGTTGCGGAAGTATTCCGGCGCGGCGGCGATGTCGCCGGTCATGACCACCACCAGGTCCAGCGCCGGGACGACGACGGCGAACTGCCCGCCATAGCCCACCGCCAGGGCGCTGTCATACTCCGCCTGGGGGCGCAGCCACCACAGGTAGCCGTAGGCGAGGCGCTCGCACTCGTCGTCCGCCTGGGGGGGCAGCGGCGTGTGGACGGCGTGCGAGTCGGCGATCCACGTCGGTGGGACGATGGCCATGCCATCCCATGTACCCCCGCGCAGGGCCAGGTAGCCGATGCGGGCCAGGTCGCGCGGGGTGAGGGCCAGCTCGGCCCCGCCGATGGTCACGCCCTGCGGGTCAGCGGGCCAGGCGTGGCGGGAGATGCCCAGCGGGTCGAACAGGTACAGCCGGGCGTAATCGTAGAGCGACATGCCGGTGAGCGTTTGCAGGGCGGCGGCCAGAAGCTGCGTGTCGCCGGTGCTGTAATTGAAGTGCGCGCCGGGCGGGTACGCCAGGGGGCGGTCGAGCACATAGCGCACCCAGTCCGGGCTGGCGGTCATGGCGATGGCGCTCGGCCCATACTCGGCCCACTCCAGGCCGGAGCGCATGGTCAGCAGGTGGCGGATGGTGATGGCCCGCTTGTCCTGGTCGTCGGCCATGGTGAAGACGTGCGGCATGATGTAGCCCAGCGGCTCGTCGAGACCGGCCAGGTCGCCGGTGGCGAGGGCGATGCCGGTCAGCAGCGAGGTAACGCTCTTGGTGGCCGACTTGAGGTTGTGCAGTCTGCCGGGCATCATGCCACGCATGGTGCGCTCGATGACGAGCGCGCCGCCGCGAACCACGAGCAGGCTGTCTATGTGGGGCACCTCGTCCAGCAGGTAGCGGTGGGCGGCTTCCAGGCGAGCGGCGTCCAGCCCGACATCGGCAGGCGCGGCGGACGGCCAGTCAGCAGCGGGCCAGGAATAGGCGCGGGTATCGCGCGGGGCGCGGGGGCTCATGCGGGTCTCTCCGGTGTGGCAGCGCAGCGCTAACCATACCGCAGATCGCCGCGCCTGACTACGGGCGGGGCAGTCTTGTGACAAGGACATGATTCTTTGAACCGTAGAGACGCAGAGAACAGAAGAAATTAAAGAATGCCCTCGTCCTTCTCCGCGTCCTCTGCGCCTCTGCGGTGAGGCTCTGCCCGCGCCGATCTTGCCAAGCGCCCGGCGCTTGGGTATGCTGGCCTCGTACACGTGAGGAGACCCGCGCAATGCCCAAGCCCGTCCCCACCGATCTTCCTCCCGGCTGGCCCGCCACCACCGAGTCGCGTTGGGCCAAGCCGCTTTCGCGCCTGCTGCTCTTTCTTTTTGCGCGCTATGAGGTCATTGACCGCCACAACATCCCCGCCCCGCCGTTTCTGATGGTGTCCAACCACATGAGTTTCTTCGACGTCCCCGCTGTCAACTATCCGGCTCCCTACGGTATCGTGGGACTGGCCGCGCGCAAATACAAGGGCACCAAATACGAGCTGCTGTTCCGGTTGTATCCGGTGATATGGGTCTCGCAGTTCTCGGCGGACCGGGCCGCGCTGCGCGACGCGATCACCGTGCTGAAGGCGGGCACGTCGTTGGGCATCGCGCCAGAAGGGACGCGCAGCAAAGTCGGCGCGCTGATTCAGGGGCGGGGCGGGCCGGCGTACATCGCCACGCGGGCCAATGTGCCGATAGTCCCGGCCTGCGTGTGGGGCACAGAGAAGGTGCTCAAGCATCCGCGTCCGAAAGTGGTCGTCCGCTATGGCAAGCCATTCCGCCTGCCCGAAGGGCGCGCCAAAGGCGATGACCTGAAGGACTACACCGAGCGGATCATGTGCGCCATTGCCGCCCTGCTGCCGGAGCAGTATCACGGCTACTATGCCGGGCACCTGCTTATTGAGGAAATGCGGCGCATTGTCACCTGACCAGAATGCTTTGAGAGAGGAGACTTATGATGGAACTGGACGCGATCAAGCGTATTGGCGTGCTCGGCGCGGGGACGATGGGCGGCGGCATCGCCCAGGTGTGCGCCGTACAGGGCTACCGCGTGACGCTGGTAGACGTGGCACCCGGAGCGCTGGAGCGCGCGCTGGATGGCGTGAAGGCCAGTGTCGAAAAGCTGCACAGCAAGGGCAGGCTGAGCGACACAGAGCGCGACGCCGGGCTGGCCAATATCACCCCGGCGGGCGATCTGGCGGCGCTGCGCGATGCCGACCTGGTCGTGGAGGCCGTCAGCGAGGACGCGGCGCTCAAGCGCGACATCTTCGCCCAACTGGACGCGCTGACCGCTCCCCATGCGATCCTGGCCAGCAACACCTCGTCCATCTCGATCACGGCCATCGCCGCCGCAACATCGCGCCCGGACAAAGTGATCGGGATGCATTTCATGAATCCCGTGCCGCTGATGCAGCTCGTCGAGATCATTCGCGGGCTGGCGACGAGCCAGGAGACGCTCGACGTGGTGATGGCCCTGGCCGCCCGCCTGGGCAAGACGCCCGTCGAGGCGGCGGACTACCCCGGCTTCATCGCCAACCGCATCCTGCTGCCCATGCTCAACGAGGCCATCTACGCGCTGATGGAGGGCGTGGGCACGGCAGAAGCGATTGACACGGTGATGAAGCTGGGCATGAACCACCCGATGGGGCCGTTGACACTGGCCGACTTCATCGGGCTGGACGTGGTGCTGAGCATCCTCGAAGTGCTGCACGATGGCCTGGGCGACCCCAAGTACCGCCCGTGCCCGCTGCTGCGCAAGATGGTCGCGGCGGGGCACCTGGGCCGCAAGACCGGGCGGGG
>JBBIHG010000069.1:0-19706 GCA_037447125.1 Chloroflexota bacterium
ACCCGCTGCTGCGGCTGGTCTTCTACCACGACGTGGAAGAGGCGCTGGCGGCGGTAGATCGCTTCCTGGTCGAGCGCTGACCAGCGGGGAAGGTCACAGGTCGCGCAGTGGAGGCGCTGCTAGTACATCAGGACAGAAATGGGTGCGCGGTTGGGCCTGATTGACCCCTATCCCCCGGCCCCCTTTCCCCGCTCGCGGAGAAAGGGGGAGCAGACTCAAGTCCCTCCCTGCTGGCGGGGAGGGATTTAGGGTGGGGTAAACCATCGAACAGCCATTGATGGACTTCCGCCAACGTGCACTAGATCACGGTGGCGAACAGACACTTCAGGTACGCGCTCTCGGCGAAGTGAATTGACCACGGTGATCGCGCGTGGCCGGTGAGGCGCAGTACCGCCCGTCCGCGTCAGCGGCGGCGCGAGTGACCGCTCCTGTCTCTCCACCGCCTGGGGAACGAAGATGTGTCCAGGCAGCCGCGCCGGAGCTTCAGCCGAGAAGGTGATCTTCCCGGCAGCGGCGTTTGCCTCAACCTGCCCGGTCAGGCTATACTGGGTACACTTTGCGCTAAGCGTTGAGAAAGTGAGAGCGTCATGGCGAAGAAGCCCGACAAGCCCAAGAAGCAGGACGGCAACAAGGGCAAGAAGAAGGACAAGAAGAAGAAATAGCAGCCCGGTTGGGGGAACGCCCGGCCGATGAGGCTCAGAATGGCCGCTGCCCGTTGTGGGTGTGAGTCTGCCCGATCCGGGTCTCAGCCAGCCGGTGTGATCCGCGTTCAGCCAGCCGCCGTCCTTCGTGCGCGCCCGTCTGAGCACACGGGCCTCGCTGGAGCATGGCTCTGCGCCAGCAGCTTCTTCAGTGCGCGTGGGCGCGGCCAACCCAGCGCACAGCAGGCCCGGTGTCTATTCCTGGCCCCCGGCGAGGATGCCCTGCTCAATCAGATAGCGGCCCAGGAGCTCAGCGGCGAGCCGGTTGCCGGTGGCATCCAGGTGAAAGTCGAAAGCGTTGTAGACAGTCTGGCCTTCGTTCACAGCCGCCACGAAGGTGGCCGTGGCGTCCACACAGCGCCATCCCCGCTGCGCGCACTGCTCCACCAGAGCCAGACGCCCCTCAACGAGATAGGTGATCATCTCTTCGCCGAGCGCCTCTGTGCTCCAGGCGGCATACACTTCCTCTTTGGTCGGGATCAGCAGGATGACCAGCTCAGCCCCCATCCCTTCGGCGATGGCGTGGGCCTGCTCCAGGGCGGCCAGGGTGCGATCCCAGCCCCACTGTACGGACTCGTACTGCAAGTCGTGGGAACCCGTGCGCTTGTTGAACAGGACATCGCGCCCGTTGACGGCGACGACCGCCTCAATGTCGGCGGTATTCTCGTCGCGGCGGTCGAGCCAGTCGCGCAGCAGGCGGTAGACCGCTGAGTAGTCCGCCAGGGGGCCGTAGTCGGGCACGGGATCGGAGAGGGCGGGCGGGCCGCCGAGCACCTCGACTTCGCCGCGAATCCGCGCATGGTCGTAGTCGTCTTTGTAGTCATTGCCGAACCACTGCCAGACCACCACCCGCGGCTTCATGGGGACTGCATACGTGCCCATGATCATCTGGTGCGACAGCGATCCCGTCCCTGGCACGCCGAGATTCATGACACTCCAGCCAAATAGCTGGCGAAGCTGCTCCACCCAGCAGTCTTCGAAGTCCGTCCAGCAGAAGGTGAAGGAATCGCCCACGGCCACCAGGTCAACGGGCCACTGCGGCGGGGCGGTGCGGAAGCCCTCGATGCCGTCCCACAGGCTGATGGTGTCGAAGGTGAACTGCGCGTCCCCCCAGTGGACGGGGTAATCGGTCAGGTTGGGGGGCATGCGCGCCTGGTACTCGCGGCTGGTTTCCCAGGGGAAGACCGGGATGATGTGCTCGTCGTCCCAGGGGACGCGGCGCACGTGCTGGATCACGCCCTGCGTCCCGCGCGGCAGCGCATCAAAACCGGCGCGCAGCAAGACTTCGAGCATGAGCCATGCCAGCAGCAAACCTACGACAACCGCCAGCAGGCGCTTCGCTACGTTCCGCAGCAAGGAAGGCGCCGGGCGAGAGAGTGATGTTGCGGCGGGGGACATAAGGGCGACTTCCCAGGTCAGCCAGCGGCCGGCTGCGCCTGCCCGGCGGCGTGGTCCAGACGGTAGACAGCGCCCTTGTAGTCCACCAGGTATAGCTCGCCCTGCTCGTCCTCACCGAAGGACGAAATCACGAACGGCGTGTCCATGAAGGTCTCGCTCTGCCAGGTGCCTTCGTCGTCACGGTAGGCTGCCCAGACCATGCCGTTGACATAATCGCCATAGAAGTACAGGCCGTCCAGCTCCGTCAGCGTCGGCCCGCGATAGACGTAGCCGCCGGTGATGGACAGCCCGGCCTCATGCCCGTACTCCAGGATGGGCGGCGTGTGCTCGCCCAGGACGGTTTCATCTTCCAGGTAGGGCTGCGACGCTTCAAAAGCGCTCCACCCGTAATTCTCGCCCCCCTTGCTGCTGGCCGGCTGGAAGTTGACTTCCTCATAGCGCCATTGGCCTACATCGGCGATGTACAGATCGCCGGTCGCCCGGTCGAAGGTGAAGCGCCAGGGGTTGCGCAGGCCCGTCGCCCAGGCTTCGGGCACATAGGCCGGGTCGTCCAGGAAGGGGTTGTCATCTGGCACGCGGTAGGTCTCGGCGTTCACATCGAGGCGCAGCATCTTGCCCAGGTAGAGGCCCGGCTCCTGCGAATAGTAGTTGGGTTCCGCGGGCCGCCCGCCATCGCCGAGGCCCATGTACAGGTAGCCGTCGGGGCCAAAGACGATATTGCCGCCGTTGTGATCTTCAAAGGGCTGGTCCACCGTCAGCAGGATGATGGCGCTGGCTGGATCGGCCCGGTTGGGGTCGTCGGCGGAGACGTGGTAGCGCGCCAGGACGCTGTCTCCCTGGCGGTTCGTGTACGACACGAAGAAGAGGCCGTTCTCGCGGTAGTTGGGGTGGAAGGCCAGGCCCAGCAAACCCTGCTCGGTGTAGATTCCGCTGTATACGCCATCGGGCAGCAGACTGCTGATGTCCAGAAATGGCCGGGGGAGCACCTGGCCGTCTTCGACGATCAGGATTGTGCCGACCTGCTCAACGACGAACAACCTGTCGGAGCCGTCTCCCGCGTGGAAGAGACCCAGCGGAAGGTCGAAGTTGTCGGCGATCTTGACCCATTCATAGGCCACATCGCGCCAGACGACGGTAGTCTGCACGGCGACCGCCGCGCTGTCAGTGACGGTCTTGTTGTTCACTTCGCGGATGTAGGCGATGACCTTGCGCAGGTCATCATCGGTCAGGTTGGGGTTGCCGCCGCGCGCGGGCATTTCATAGCCGGTCACGTTGTCAGGATCGGTTGTGGCGCGCCCGTCCTTGAGGAACTGGAGCAGATCGTCATCGGTGTGGTCGCGGATGAAGGCGTTCTCCGAGAGGTCCCTGCCGATGCGGTGGCCGGTCACGCCGGCCACGCCGGCATTGTGGCACGAGAAGCAGTTGGCCTGGTACATCGTGCGCCCTTCGGTGACCATCTCCAGGGGATAGGTCAGGTTGGCGACATCAATCTGAGCCTCGAGCGCCGGAAGGTCCACCGGACGCAGATTGTTGGCGTCAATGTAAGCTTCGACTTCGCGCCAGCGAGCGACCTTGATCAGAGCGACCAAATCGTTGATCTGGGGCGTGGTCAGGATGCCGTTCTCGTTGGTGGCGAAGGCCACCATAGAGGTGCCGGGGCGCCCGCGCGCGATGGTCTTGAACAGCTCGCTGTCCGACTGGGCGCGCACGGAGGGGGCGTTAAGGGGAAGGATCTCGTTCAGCCCTTCGCCAGATGCGCCGTGACACTCCACGCAGTTGATCGCATACAACTCGGTGGCGCGGGCAACTGCTTCAGCTTGCTGCGTGGAGAGTTCGTCGGCCTGCCGGTTCGGTTCGCGCAACATATTCACGCCCAGCAGCGCGATGAGGACGATCAGGGCCGCAAGGCCAACCTTGAGCATAGGCGCTGACAAGAGAGCTTCTCCCTCACCGATCGTGACAGGTCAAAGCCTGCGCGACCTGGGATCAGTCGCGTGCAGGCACATGGTCGCCAGGCATCACGCGCGCCGGTCTGGCGTCCTCAGGCAGAGGCCCTTCTGGCGTGGCTGGGGCATAGACGAGATCGCCCGGCCCGGTCGTCGTGCGGCGCAGCGCCTGACGTGTGTCCACTTTGACCCGGTCGCCTTCGATGAGCACGGCGAAACGATCCAGCGGGCGCGGCGCCGGTGGGTTGATCACCTTGCCGTCTCGCTCAAACTCCGAGCCATGACACGGGCAGCTAAACCGGCCCCGCGCGGCGTCCCAACTCACGACACAGGCCAGGTGCGGGCACTTGGTGTGCAGAGCCAGGAAGCCGCCGTCCTCGAAGCGCAGCAGGAAGAGGCGCGCCTGGTCGAAGGGGGTGATGGTTCCGAGGGGGAAATCACCCACCAGGCCCAGGGTGATCACGGCGCCGAAGTCTCCATCAACAGGACGCGAAGCCAGAAAGCGCAGCCCCAGACACGCGGCTTGCCCCGCCGCAAGAGCGGTGAGCACGCGCCAGGAGAGGCCGAAGAAATCACGTCGAGTCAGGCGGCTGGCCTCTTCTTGACCCGGCTGCTCGACCGAGAGATCAACCACCGGGGGGTCTACCTGTCCCATGGCAGCACCAACGCCATGTTCTCGCCACGAAAGAATACGCCGATGACGGTCAGGACGACGAAGGCCGTGAACAACAGGGTGAAGATCGCCATATTGCGCTCGCTGCGCGTGGCCCCTCGCCGGCCCAACCACCGGTAATATACCGCTAATGTCCCCACAATAGCACTCACAGGGAGGAGGCCATCGCTGATGGCCGTGGGCAGAAAGGGCAGCAGGGCGGGCAGATCGAGCCAGTACTCGCCGAGCACTACCCAGGCCGCGGTCACGACAATGCCCAGGGCGAAGTTGAGCGCGGCCAGGCGACGTCCTCGCCGCGAGCGGAACCAGACGCCTACCACATCCCGCTCTGGGCGCGGATCGGCGTCCAGATAGGGCAGCAGGAGCAGGCCCAGCGCGGCCAGCCCTGGGATGACCACGGTGACGAAGGCGGGGTGGAAGTGCAGCAGCAGCTCCTGGAACCCCATGAAATACCAGGCGGCTTTGGCCGGGTTGGGCGGATGAGTGGGGTTCGCCGCGTTCTCCAGCGGCGCATCCACCCAGGTAGACCAGGCCACCAGCAGCACCAGCGCCAACAGCCCAAAGCCGACTTCCAGATTCACCAGGTGAGGGATGGTGGTCACCCGTTCAAGCTTCTTGCGGTTGAGCGGCGGCTCGTCAAGGGCGCGCGGCAGGCTGAAGGAGTCCTTGCGCACGCGCCAGAGGTGGTAGGCGGTGATGATGACCATGAGCGGCGGGAACACGACGATGTGGAAGGCGAAGAACGTGCGCAGGGTGAACTCGCCGATCTCCGGGCCGCCGATGAAGAACTGCCGGATGTCTTCGCCCACCAGGGGGATGTAGCTCAACATGCTGGTGCTGATCGTGGTTGCCCAATAGGCGAGTTGATCCCAGGGCATGAGATAGCCTGTGAAGTTGGATAGCGCGACCAGGAGCAGCAGGCTGAGGCCCAGCAGCCAGTTGAACTCGCGGGGAGGATGGAAGGCGGCGGTGTAGAACACGCGCAGCATGTGCAGCACCGACACGATCAACAGCAGGTTGCCGCTCCAGTGGTGCAGGTTGCGCACCAGCGACCCGATCCAGATCTGGCTGCGCAGCTCCAGGATGCTGGCGTAGGCCCGATCGGTGGTCGGTGTGTAGACGAACACGAGCAGCATTCCCGTGAAGCCCAGCACCAGGAACAGCAGGACGGCCAGCAGGCCCAGCCCATAGCTGTAGGTGATCTGCAGCGCACGTTTGGGAACGGTGGGCGCGTGAAGGTGCAGGATCAAGTCGTTGAGGATCAGCCGCTTGCGCCCGCGATCGTCCTGCGGCCACGGCTCGCGCCAGATGGAGCGGCGGATGCGGGTGAGCAGGTCCGGGTGAGGGCTGTGGGGTTTTTCCTGTTCCACAGAAATGCCAGCTATCCTTTCAGCCTGTGCTGTCAAGAGCAGGCCGCGCAGTCAGCGCGGCCCCAGACCCACGCGGCGCCCCTGCCAGGTGTATTCTACTGATCCTTGAAACTAAACTTCCGGGCATTGACCCAAGCCTCACCCCTTAACCCCCGGCCCCTTTTCCCCTCTCCATTGGATGGAGAGGGGCCAGGGGTGAGGTAAACCGGCGAGCATCTGCCATACGTCCAGTTTAGCAAGATACGCCAGTTCAGTTAAGACTCGGCGTCTCGGGCGCAGCGAAAACCGATGAACCAGCTTCTTGTCTCTGGGCTGGCCCGAAACCGGGCGGCTGCGCTGGTGCCATAGTCAATGTAGCTGCCCAACCCGCCACGGTAGACGCGCAGGCGGGTTGTGTCGTGCGGGTCTTCGCGACCATCGCGCCCGTTATAGGGGTAAGGCGCATACAGGCTGCTGACCCATTCCCAGACGTTGCCGCTCAGGTCGTAGGCCCCCACCCAGGAGACTCCCCCCGGCCGGCTGCCGACGGGCGCGGTCTCGTTGTTGAAGTTGCCATCAAAAACCAGATTGTCTGCCACGAAGCGGTCGCCCCAGGGATAGTACAGGCTGTCGGGGCCGCGCGCGGCATACTCCCATTCGGCCTCAGTGGGCAGCCTGGCCCCGCGCCGCGCACAATGATCGCGCGCCTCGAGCCAGGTCAGGTTCTCGCGTGGGCGGTCGTCACCGGGGAAGGCGCCCGGCGACCCGTAGCGCGCGTTGGTCACCTCGTAGCGATCGATCCAGAAGGGTTGGTCGAAGCAGATTTCGTGCACCGGCTGCTCGTCGCGGCGGCCATGTCGGTTGCCCATCAAGAAGCAGCCCGGCGGCACCTGGACCATTTCCACGCCGTCGAACTCCTGCACGGTGACCGGCGCGTCCTCGTTGTGCCGGATGCGCTCTGGCTGAGACGAAGTCAGGCCCAGGGGGCCACAGCCTCCCAGAACCAGCGTGACCGCGGCGATTGCCAGGATTCTGTGCGAGATGCTCATGTGATCTCTGTCCGAAGCGGGCGCAGCGAGCGCTGCGCCAGTCGCCTGCTACGTCCAGCCACGCGCCCAGACCCCGGCGCTTGCTGAGCACCGCCCCCATTGGGTGACTTCATGCTGTTCGCTTCTGCTCACGGCAATTGGGTTGTTATACCATATGCGCGCCCGACTTTCGAATTGTTCGTGGCGCTCATGCAGTGCGTGAGGGGGCGGGCGGAGCGGCGACGTGGGCAGCGGGCGCACCTGGCCCGCGCAGCGCATCGGGCCAGGGACACAGCAAAGATGGCCTCCCGCCGGGCGAGTGGCCATCGGATGAACGGACCGCTGCTGTTCGGACTCGCTGGCCGCCGGCCTTGCTGAGACGCAGAACGATGCTCAGCACCGCGCGCCCAGCAGCGCGTCACGGCGCGGGTTTGGCCGTCCTGTCGAAGCGGAAGGCGATCTCCTGCAGGTTCTCGCGGATCTCCGCCGGGCTGTCGGTCGTGGGGACGACGAAACCGCTGACATCGCCCACCGCGCCAAAGCCCACCTTCAGCTTGAGCTCGCCTTCGGTGATGCGTAGATCGGTGAAGCCCACCTGCAGCCTGTCCACCAGCTCGTTGACCAGGACAGCGGCCTGCTCCGCCGGCAGCAAGGGGGTTTTGCCCTGCTCGGCCAGTTGTTTGTTGGCTATGGTCAATTGGGATTGCAGCGCATCGCGCTCGGCGTGAACGCGCTTGAGCTGGCCTTCCAGCTCGGCGCGCACGCTGGCTGCGGCCTCTTGCCGCGCTGCTTCCAGCCCGGCCCTGGCCTCTTCAGCCGCCCCGCGCAACACGGCGGCGTCTTTGTCCAGGTTGGCTAGCTGATCGGCCAGCCGCCTGTTTTCGGCGATGAGCGCAGCGATGGTCCCCTGCTCTGTGCTTTCGAGCATTTCAGCTTTCTGCAGGGCCTCGGCCAGTGCCGCTTCCAGTTCTTTGCTGCGCTTCTCGCCTTCGGCCACGCGCGTGTCAATCTGCTCTTGCAGCGCGGCGAGACGGGCCAGCGCGTCGCGCAGGGCCTCTTCGCCGCCGGCCTGCGCGGCCCGCAACTCCTCCAGTTGGGACGCCAGCCTGGCGCTCTTGGCCTCTTCTTTGCCCAGCCGGGCCTGCAGATCGGCCAGCCGTCTGGCGACCGCCTGCACAAAGGCCGGCAGCGACCGCTGGCGGGGGCGAGTCATCAGACCCGCCTCCACCAGCTTCTCAAACTCGGCCATGCCCTGGTCGCGTTCCTGCTGCAGAGCCTGCTCGCTGGCCTGGGCTTTTTCCAACGCCGCTTCGAGCTCGGTCACGCGCCGCTTGAGCTCGTTGCGCTCGGCCACGACAGCTTCGGACGACTGGCGCAGCCTGGCGAGATCGGCTTCGAGCGATTGGAGACGGCGGACGCTTCTTGGGTCTGGTTTCTCAGCCACCGTTGGCCTCCTTCAACTCGTCGAGCAGGATCGTCTCCCGCACCACGCGGCCTTTGGGATCAGTGGCTGTCACCAGCCAACGCTTCGACTCCGCGACGAAAACCGTCTCGAACTTCAGCCCGCCCAGGATGCTGTCCAGAGCCGCCACGTCCGGTCGGGCCTTGACATCGGCCACCACATCGTCGGGTTTGCGCACCGGCCCAGCGGCGCGGGGCTTCCCCGGCGCGGTCTCTGGGGCAGTGGCCACGTAGCTCACGCGCACCGTCGAGATGGCCCCGGCGTTGATCTTGGCCAGCAGGTCTTGCGACGAGAGAGGCTCGACGGACAGTTGTCCCTGGGCCGTGGTCTTGAGGGCCACCTTCGCTTCCAGTTCGGCGCTGGTGATCACCAGAGTCGTCTGAAGATCGGTGCTGGCGGTGAGCGTGCCCTGCGCTTCGGTCAGCGAGCGGCCCGCCCCTTCCAGAAAGGTCCTCAGGTCGGCTTCGCTCTTGGGGGAGGTTGTGGCTGCCATACGCATCACCCCCCGCCGCCCGCGCTCTGCGTGCTGACGACAGGCTCCAGTCGCAGGGGCATGGGCACCGGCACCAGCGTAGCGGTCAGCTTGGACGACACCTTCACGTCGCGGTTGAGCTTGCGCTCAAAGCGCACGTTGGCGGTATCGGCAAACAGACTGATGCGCTTCTGGCCGGTGCCCGTCTCGGTCTCGGTCTCGACGATCTTCAAGTCCATCACCACTTCGACGGTAGCCTGCGAAAACTGGTAGAAGGTGGGGCGCACACCCAGCTCCAGCAGCGAGACCTCACGTGGCTCGCCCTGCGTGTAGGTGACGCTGCCATCTTCGCCAATTGTCTCGGTGATGCTGGGGATGACCGAGACCCGCATATTCGCCAGCTCGACGACCATCTCTGCAGATGCCCGGTCGAGGCTGGCCTGGGCATTGGCGATGCCTTCGGCCAGCATCCGCACCAGATCACCGAACGAAGCGGAAGGCGTCTCACGCACGGGGGTTTCCGGCAGCACAATCGGCGGACGGAAGGCCCGGAGGGCCGCGATATTCGGTTGGTTGATACCGGGCAACAAGGTCATGTCTGGGGGTCCTTTACGGTGTTGGCGCCGGGCGCTGGTCGATCAGGATCAGCTCGGGGGCAATGCGTGGCGGCGGCGGGACCGGTACCATGCGCGTGACCAGGCGGCTCGTGCCCCGCACTTCCTTACCGAACTTGCGGTTGTGGGCCACATCCACGCTCACCGACGCACTCCACATGGCAAACCCAACTTTGGCTTTCACCCCCACCTTGATGCTGGTCTCGGATGAGGTGGTCGTCTTGATGTCCATCGTCACTTCGATGGTGGCTTCGGCGAACTGATAAAACGTGGGCAGCAAACCGATCTGCAGCAACGAGACGTCAACGGGCGGGGCGTTGGTGAAGCTGACGCTGCCGTCCGCGGCGATGGTCTGCGTGACGGCGAGAACCAGGGGGATGGTCGTGTCGGCCAGCGCCTTGGCCGTCTCCACCGAGTTCTCATCCAACGCGCGCTGTGCTTCGGCAATGCCGAGGGCCAGCTTGGTGACCATGTCGGGAAGTGGTACGTTGAGTAGTTCCTGTCCTACGCTGGGCATGATGTTCCCTTTCCATCACTCGTTAGTACGCTGGCTTTGGGTGAAGCTAACCGCTGTCCTGATCGTGGTGGGGTGCCTCCTGTTGTTCTATGCCTACCAACTGCAAGAAACGGTTGAATCGCGCCGAGTCGATGGATACCGGACCGACAAGCTCGATCTCAGCGTGCGATCGCAAGGTGAGGAAGGCAGTGCCAGAGAGCAGCGCCAGAAGCTTAAGACTGCCCGGAATCTGATAGATCGTCTGGCCGCCAAGCTGCTGCACCAGGGCCAGTGGCGACCCCGCCCGGCCCGCTACCAGGTAGAGACCTTGATCGGGGGCCGACACGCGAATCCGCGCATCGAAAGACTGAGCCACGGTGAGCTTCTGTTGGGTCATCGGGCGGGCCTGCTATGGGCGGACGATGTGGGGAACGACCTGGCAGATGGGTGGGACCAAGAGTCAAGTGTTCACCATAGTTCTGTTGTCTGATAGATAACTCGACAATCGAAGAACTGTATTTCTAAGATTACTATAGTAAAAAAGGGTGCGATTGTCAACTACCCCCATACCAGGGTACCAGGGAGCGCAGTTCACAACGGCGCAGCGGGGCAGCGCCCCCACTGCCTGACCGGTTTTGCGCGCACCTGATGGGGGCACTTGCCTGGCGCGAAGGGGCCCGGCGGGCTATGATTGCCCCGGCAATGGGTCCGCTGTGGAGCAGTCATCTGATGCGGCGCGTGTGGCACTGGGCAGGTTGGGGGATGACCATGGCAGCTTTGCTGCTGACCGGCTGCGGCGATTCTGCCGCGCCGCGCCCGACGCGCACGCCAGCCCCGCAGCTTCAGGCGGATGGCCCCCCCTGCCGGCTCGTCGAAGGGGTGCCCTATCACAACCGGCGGACGACCTGTCTGGAGGTTGTGTTGGATGCGGTGACGCCGCCACAGGCTGCCCCCACGCTGATGGGCCTGGCCCTGGGGCCGGATGGTACACTCTATCTCGCGCGCACGGCAGAGGGGGCTATCTGGGCGATGAGCGACGCCGACGGCGACCAGTTCCTGGACGGGCCGCGCCTGGTCGCCGAGGGGCTGACCTACCCCACCAGCCTGACCGTCCACGAGGGGAGCCTGTACGTGGCATCGGTTGGCGGCTTGCTGCGCCTAGACCCGCTGGGTGACGGGCGTTTCGCCCCACTCACTGTGCTCGTCCCCGATCTCATGGCGGCGGAGCGCGGCTTCTGGCCGGGCAGCGTCCAGGTGGGATCGGACGGACGGCTGTATGTCAGCCTGGGCGCTGGCTGTGTCTGGTGTGACGGCTCGGACGTGTCGCCGGGGATGCTGGTCAGCTATGCGCTCGATGGCAGCGACCGGCGCGTCGAGGCGACCGGCCTGCACAATCCCTGGGATTTCGCCTGGCACCCGGTCACCGGCGAGCTGTGGATCGTGGATAGCGGGCGCGTCGTGGCCGGGACGCTGGTCGGCGGGCCGCCCGACGAACTGAACCGCGTCTCGCCCAGCGCGGACTTCGGCTTCCCGCACTGCGCCGGCGATCGCCAGCCAGATCCCGTCCTGCCGCCAGCGGAGCCAGATGGCTGCGCGAGCACCGCCGCCCCGGCTTTTCTGTTCCCTGCCCAAAGCAGCCCCGGGGGGATTGTCTTCTACGACCACGACGGATTCCCATTTTGGGAGGGAGACCTGATTGTGGCTCTGCGCGGCTCGTCCACGCTGGCTGAGCCGGCGGGCTATGCGCTCGCTGTCGTTGGCTTCGGCGACGATGGCCAGCCCGACGGCACCACGACGTTCATCTCGCCGGCCAGCGAGCACCGCCGTTTTCAGCTCACGCTGGCCGCTTTCTCATTGGCGCGCATGGGCTTCTACCCGTATCATCCGGTGGATGTCGTGCTGAGCGCGGAGGGCTGGCTGTACGTCTCGGTGCAGGAGGGCCGCGTCTTCCGTGTTCGCCCGCGCCCGGCGGCGGGCGGGGTCGAGTCCCCACCGCCAACGTCTATCGCGCCGCCCTGAGAGATCCCTGGAAAGGCCCTGCCCGCCGTGTTGACCTCACCCCCTGGCCTCGCTGCGCTCGGCTTGCCCCCTCTCCGCTGCGGAGAAGGGGAAGCGAGGCGCGTTAGCGCCGGGCGGGGGTGAGGTATTCAGATGGTCTGTGAGCGCCCGCCCGCGCACCCGAGGGAGTGAGCATGTCCGAACGCACCCCGGCCACCACCCCGCCTGCCTCGCCTGAGATGGCCGCCCGGCTCGCCACCAATCGCGCGGGGCGGCTGACCCCGTCCCAGCGCCGTCTGGCGCTGCTGGCCGGGCTGGGGGCGCTGAGCGTTTTCCTGTGCCCGCTGGCGATGCTGGTGCAGATGAGCATCCTTCTGCTGTCTGGCGACGTGCCGGTTCCCACCCTGGCAGGCGTGGCCTTCACCATCGTGGGCGCGCTGTTCCTGGTCATCTTCGCCGGGCTGATCGGCGTCAATGCGCTGGCCTTCCTCCCGGAGGCGTTCATGCGCCAACCGGTGCGCTGCGCGCGCGGGCCGTTGGAGATTCGCGTCACTGAGGGGAGGCGACCGGAGTTGCCCTTCTCCTACATAATCGGCGACTACTCATTCGCCCCGTATGTGGCGCCGGACGATGTGCCGATGCGCGCCGGCGCGCCCTACGTCGTCTACTACGCGGCGCGCAGCCGCGTGCTGCTGAGCCTGGCAGCGCTCGATGCTCCCGATGGGCAACGGTGGGAGCCGCTCAGCCCGTCGGAGCACGGGGCGTGCTGAGCTAGCGAGCCGCTCAAACGCACTGCTCAACGAGGTTTTCACCGAAAGCTGGTGGTTGATCCGTCCTTACGCTGATGCTGCGAGCCCAGCGGGAGCGTGACGGTGAACGTCGAGCCTTCGCCCAGGCGACTCTCCAGCCCCACCTGCCCGCCGTGAGCCTCGACCAGGCTCTTGACAATGGCCAGCCCCAGGCCCGTGCCCTCGATGCCATCGGTTTCAGGAACGCGCACGCGGAAGAAGCGCTGGAAAACATGGGCCTGATCCTCCGGGCTCATGCCCAGACCATCGTCGCGCACCACAATCCGCACCATGTGATTGACCGCCTCCGCCGCCACCCAGACATTGCCCTGGCTGGGGGTGTACTTGATCGCGTTGCTGAGCAGATTGGCCAGAATCTGAGTCAGGCGGCCCCCGTCGGCGGCGATGGCGGGCATGTCCGGCGGGATGTCAATGGACAGCGTCATGCCCTTCTCGCGCAGCAGCGGCATGAACGGGCTGGCCACGGAGTCGACCAGAGTGGCGAGGTTGACCTCAGCATAGGTCAGGGTGATGCCGCTTTCGATGCGCGCCATGTCCAGCAGATCGTCAATGAGGCGGCGCATGTGCGAGACCGCGCCGTGGATGCGTCGGACGTAGTTCTGGCCCTGGGCATTGAGCTGGTTGGTCATCTGCACCAGGTCTACGTAGCCCAGGATCGTGCTCAGAGGGTTCTTGAGGTCGTGCGATGTGGTCGCCAGCAGCTCGTTCTTGAGCTTGTCCGTCTCTTTGTAGGGGGTGATGTCGTGCATGACGATCGACCAGCCAACCTCTGGCACGTGGGCGACGCGGGCGTGCATGATTCTGCCCTCCGGCAGGGCCAGCTCCCCAACCGGTCCCTGGCCGGTCGCCCGCGCCTGGTCGAGCATCGTCGCAAGACCCGCCTCGCCGAACACAGCGGTGAAGGCTTGCCCGGCGTAGATCTCCCTGGGAGGCAGATGGAAGGCGGCCAGGGCTGCCTGGTTGACCAGGACCAACTGCCCCTCGTGATCCACCACGATGACGGCGTCGGCGGTGCTGGCCAGGATCACTTCCAGCTTCTGGCGCTCGCGCTCCACTGCATCCAGCAGGTTCGCGTTGTCAATGGCAGCGGCGGCGCGCGAGGCCAGGCGTATGGCGAACTCCTGATTGTCGGCGCTGAACGCGCCGGGGGTCTGGCTTTCGCAGCGGATCACGGCGACGACACGGTTCTGGCGCGTGACCGGAATAACCAGTAGCGATTGGACACCAGGCAATACCTCTATGTGGCTGCGATCCTGGGCTACATCCGGCACGTTCTCTGGGCGTCCGGTCCGCGCCACCCGCCCCGCGATCCCCCGGCTGATCGGCCACGGCTCGCGGCTGAGCCGCTCCCACGCCTCCGGTGTGTAGCCATAGCCGCTGACGTACTGGAGCGTCCCGGCGCGTTCGTCAACCAGGGCGATGGCCGCTGCGTCGCTGTTGGTGAAACGCAGCACCCAATCAACGGCCAGGTTGAGGATGCGATTGACGCTGAGGGTGTAGTTCAGTTCGCGGTCAATGCGGCTGAGAATCTCCAGTTCTTCGACGCGCTCGGCAAGCTGAGCATCGGCATGGGCCGTGTGAGCCAGCCACGTCTGGCCCAGGTTCAGCAGCACCAGCAGCGCCGGGACGAGGGCTATCCATTGCACCAGCCACGCGCCAGGCCCATCCAGGAACACATACGTGATGAGGACGAGCGAGATAAGCGCACCTCCGCCGAGGGTGAGCAGCAGCGCGCGTCGGCGCGCGGAGAATATCTGGCTGGGAGGATGCTCAGCTATAGGAGACAACGCTGCTCCTTGTCGTATTGCGTTCGGGCGCTCGCCGCTCGCGCCGGCAGCGGGCAGAGCACGGCGGCGGCTACGACCGCGCCCCCCTTAGAATTATACGCAAGATTCAGCGTGGCAAAAGCAAGCCCCCAGCGCGGCAGCACCCCCCCGGGGCAGGGAGTGCCAGACACGGGCCATGAAGCTGTGGACAAACCTGTAGATAACTCAGGCCGGGCGGTTCACAGGCTGTCGGCAAGCTGTCAGCCTATTGATGATGACCTGTTCACAACTTGGGCAGCACGATGGTTTGCTGGCCCTGGTATTTGCCCTTCCTGTCGGCGTAGGAAATCTCGCATTCTTCGTCCGCTTCGAAGAAGAGCACCTGGGCGATGCCCTCGTTGGCGTACACTTTGGCCGGCAGCGGGGTGGTATTGCTGATCTCCAGCGTGACGAAGCCCTCCCACTGCGGTTCGAAGGGGGTCACGTTGACGATCAGACCGCAGCGCGCGTAGCTACTCTTGCCCAGGCAAATGGTGAGCACCTTACGCGGGATGCGAAAGTACTCGACGGTGCGCGCCAGTACGAACGAGTTGGGCGGTATGATGCACTCCTCACCCTTGAAGTCCACCATCGAGCGCGGGTCGAAGTGCTTGGGGTCAACAACCGTGTTGTAGACGTTGGTGAAAATCTTAAACTCGTCGGCGATGCGGATGTCGTAGCCGTAGGACGACACGCCGTAGCTGATCACGCCGTCGCGCACCTGGTGATCTACGAACGGCTCGATCATCTTGTGTTCCAGCGCCATCTTGCGAATCCAGTGGTCGGGTTTCAGGCCCATCGGTGTTGTTTCTCCCCTCAACAGTGGTGTGTGAACAGCTATCAGCCGTCAGCTTTCAGCGAAAACGGTGCCGTTGACACACTTCCTCGCTGATGGCTGAGCGCTGACTGCTCTACATCACATCCGGCGCGGACATGCCCAGCAGCGTCAGCAGGCGCTTGAAGACAACGCGCGCCGCCCCGTAGAGCTGCAGCCGCGCCCGCGCCAGGTCTTCGGGCACATCGCCGTGCAGCACGCGCACTTCGTCGTACATCGGGTGGAACAGCCGCGCCAGGTCGAGCGCATAGAAGGCCAGCTTGTGCGGGGCCAGCTCCTCATAACACTGCACCAGCACTTCGGGCATCTCCAGCATCTTGCGCACAAAGGCCCGCTCGCGCTCGCCCAGCAGGCTCAGGTCGGCGCTGTCCGCGCTCAGGCCGCGCTCCGCCGCCTGGCGGAAGATGCCCGCGCAGCGCACGTGCGCGTTCTGGATGTAGTAGACCGGGTTCTCGTTGGCGTGCTTGCGGGCCAGGTCCAGGTCGAACTCCAGGTGACTGTTGGGGCTGCGCGCCAGGATGAAATAGCGCACCACGTCGGCCCCCACGTCGGCCACCAGGTCGTCCTGCGTGACGAACTCACCGCGCCGGGTGCTCATCTTGCGCTGCTCGCCGCCCTCGATCAGCGTCACGAACTGGTAGATCACGACGTGCACCGGTCCCGGGTCGTAGCCGAGGGCGGACAGGCCGCGCGCGACCGTCTGCGCCTCGACGATGTGATCCGCGCCCAGCACGTTGATCAGGTAGGCGAAGCCGCGCTCCAGCTTGTTGACGTGGTAGGCAATGTCCGGCAGGACGTAGGTCGGCTCGCCAGTGGACTTGACCAGCACGCGGTCTTCCTCGTCGCCGAAGGTCGTGGCGCGGAACCAGATCGCGTCTTTGGCGTCTGGCGGCAGCTTGGCCTGCTCCCCGTCGCCGGCGCCCTCGCGCACGACCGCCCGGTAGACGTGGCCGCGCGCTTCGAGCGCCTCCAGCGTGCGCCACACGCTGCCGTCTTCGTAAAGGCTGTTCTCGTTGAAGAAGGTGTCGAAGCGGATGTTGATCAGGGCCAGGCTGCGCTCGATCCAGGCGAACATGGCTCGCTCCGCTTCCAGCTTGAAGCGTTCCCACGGCTCGTCGCGCAGGGCATCGCCGTGCGTCGCCACCAACTGGTGCGCAACCTCCACCAGGTACTCGCCCTGGTAACCCTCGGCGGGCAGCGCGGCGGGCAGGCCGAGCGCCTGCAAATAGCGCGCCCGCAGGCTCTGGCCGAGGATGCGCATCTGGCGGCCCGCGTTGTTGAAGTAGTACTCCATCTGCACGTCGTAGCCGAGCGCGGCCAGGATGTTGGCCATCGTGCTGCCGATCACGCCGTTGCGCGTGTGGCCGACGGTCAGCGGGCCGGTCGGGTTGGCGCTGACGCACTCAACCTGGGCGTGCTTGCCGCGCCCGACCTCCAGGGCGAAGACCTCATCATCCGCCGCGAGGATCGCCTCAATCTGCGCCAGCAGCCAGGATTCGTCCAGGCGGATGTTGAGGAAACCCGGCGGGGCGACCTCGACGGCGGCGACGAAGGGCGCCGGCGGCATGTGGCGGGCGATGCTCTCAGCGACTTCGAGTGGCTTGCGCCGGGCGAGCCTGGCAAGCTGCAAAGCGACCGGGCTGGCATAGTCGCCCAGCTCTGGTTTGCTGCTGCGCTGGACGGGGATCGCTGCCGGGGGGTCCAACGGCGGCAGATCGCCCGCCGCCTGGGCCGCCGTGATGCCGGCGCGGATCAGGGATGCGAGTTCGGGGGGGAGCAGGTGCACAGCCAACACTCCTGGGCCGGGAATAGCGGGTTGGGCGCAAAGTCCGCGCCATTGTAGCACATTTCCTGGCGGGGGTGAGGTCAAGCCGGGCGCAGCCTACCGATTCCCGCGCTTCCGCCGCACGCGCGCCGCCTCGATCACCCCGTCTGCGCCGCGCGGGACGAGCGTCTCGCAGGCCAGGCAGCGCCAGCCGCCGCTCACCGGCAGTAGGTCAATAGCGGCGCAGGCGGGGCAGCGCCACACTTCCTCCAGCGGGCGCGCGCCAACGGGCGCGGCGTTCCCCGGCTTGCGCGCGTAGACAAGACGGTAGTCCAACTGCCAGGGCAGCACCTCCACCTGGCTCAGGCCCAGGTCGTCGCGCAGCAGCCGTTCCAGCGTTTCGTGGGCGAAAGTGCGACCGGGCATCAGCCGCGCGTCCAGCCCCTGGCGGTTGGTCAGCACCAGCAGCCCACCCGGTCGCAGCACGCGCACCAGCTCGCCGAGCACGGCCCGCACGTCCATCAGGAATTCCAGCGTCTCCAGGCAGGTCACCAGGTCGAAGGCTCCGTCGGGGAAGGGTAGCGCCTCGGCGGGGTGGTGCAGCAGGGCCACGCGGTCGCCGAAGGGGGCGAGCTTGGCGGCGGCGCGGGCCAGCATCTTGCGGCTGAGGTCGAGGGCGATGATCCGCCCCTGGAAGCCGGGCTGTTCCAGCAGGGCCAGCGGCAGCCGCCCCGTGCCGGTCGCCACGTCGAGCACCAGCGGCGCGCGGGCGAAATCCAGCCGTTCCAGGATGGGCTGGGCCAGGTACACGTCCTCATTGACCGGATCGACCTGCTTGATGCCGTCGTAGCGCCCGGCGTAGAGGTCATACAGCCAGATCACCGCGCCCCGGCCCAGGTAGATGCCCTCAGTCTTGATCAGCAGGTACCACAGCGCAGCGGCGATGGCGGCGGCCAGTGCAACGAAGATCAGCCAGGTCATACGCGCACGCTCGCGCGGGCCATCACTGGGTGATGACTCCCGCCACGTCGCTGGTGATCACCTGGCCGTTGGGCATGGTCGCCCGCCCCTGCACCTGCCCGGTCGTCCCGGCGGGCACGGTCCAGGTGAACGCCGTCCCGTCGAGGGGGTTGGCGTCGCTGCCGATCGTGATCGCCGTTCCACCGGTCGGCGTCAGATAGAAGTCCACGCGCGTGGCCCCGCCCGGCGCGTCCGGCCAGGTGATGGTCACGGCGGTCCCAGCGCGCAGCGTTGTCCAGCCGCCGGACGTGCTCACCGCCGGGGCGAAGGCCAGCGTGTTGAACTGGTGCGCGCCGGGCGGCACGAAGTTCGGATCGTAGCGCACCGTGAAAGCGCCGCTGTTGATGCGGGTGAATTCGTTCTCGGCGGCAGCCTGGAAGGTGTATGTCCCCGGCGTGGGGAAGGTGTAGTCTACGAACGCGCCATCCCAGGGATCGCGGTCCTGACCGATGTAAGCCGCCGCGCCGCCCGCCGTGCCGGTGACGAAGAAGCTGACGCTATCGGCGTTGGTCACCTCGCCGACGGTCACGCGCACCGTCTGGTAGTAGGTGACGGCCTGACCCGCGCTGTCGCGCCAGTGCTGGCTGGCGGTGATCGCCTGCCCGAAGACGGGCGCGTTGGGCACGGTGGTGAACGTCGCGGTGGGGCCGGGCGTGCGCGTGGCGGGAATCTGCGGCACGTAAAGCTGCTGGCCCACGTAGATCAGGTTGGTATCGGCCAGGCAGTTGGCGGCGGCGAGCTGCTGGACAGTTGCCCCGGCGCGCTGGGCGATGTTGCCGAGCGTGTCACCGGCGACGACGGTGTATTGCGGCCAGGCGGTGTAGCGCGAACAGGCAGTCGCCGTCGGCGGGACGGGCGTAGGCGGGATGGTGGGGATCAGCGTGGCCGTCGGCCAGGCGAACGGCGTCGGGAAGGCGGTGAAAACGGGAGTCTGCACGGGCGGCGCGTTGTCGCCGGTCTCGTCGCCCATGCTCAGGCTGCAGGCCAGCGATGCCAGCAGCAGGACGATCAGCGGCAGCGCGGCACGGCGACCCCGTGTGCATGGCGTGTGCATGGCCCACCCTCCTCGGCGACGGGTCAGGGGCGGGTGCTCGCCTCGCGGATGGCTGGCGGCCCTGCTCTTCCGCCCGGTCGTCCATGCCGATTATAGCACCGGCTCCCGGCGCGAGAAACGAGGCGAGTCGGGGCGCAGCATTCTGCGACGCACCCGGCGGTCGTTTGCGCGCCGCCGCAACGCCCATTACCATAGAGACACACGGCGCTGCCGGAACATCCCGGCTCGCCCATGCGTCTGCCCGAACTGCGAATGAGGCCCATGCACAAGGTCAACGTCTC
>JBBIHG010000070.1:0-19611 GCA_037447125.1 Chloroflexota bacterium
GTATTCGCGTTCGCCAATTCGACCGTTTCGCCGCTTAAATTGGCGAAGGTATTGAATAACCAACAACCAATAACCAGTCACCAACACCACCCGTGCACTAGCCTGAATCATAGCTTACACCTCGCCGGGGCAAAAGCCAACTTCGACCTGGACAGCAATTTGTGTTACCCTTCGGCATTGTGAGCGGTGTGATTGGAGGAGAGGATAGATTCATGACCGATTCCATGCGCGCTGCCGTCGAGCGCCATGCGGCGCAGATTCGGGCGCTCTATATAGATTTCGGCGAGAAAGAATGGATCGCGGCGACTACCGGCACGCCCCAGGCGCTCAATGACGCCGCCGAGGCGCGCCGGGCCTGGATGCGCTTCCAGGCCGACTCGGAAGCTTACGCCCAGTACAGGCAGTGGGATGAGGAAGGCGCGGCGGGCGACGACGCGCACCTGGCGCGCATGGTGCGCGTGCTGCATTACGGGTTCGGGGCGGGGCAGCGCGACCCGGCGACCATTGACGAGATGAGCGATCTGACCAAGGCGCTCAGCGACGCCTACACCAACTTCCGCGCCGAGATCAACGGCCAGCGCCTGACGGCCAATGCCATCAGCGAAATCCTGCGCGGCGAGGACGATTCCCAGGTCCGGCGCGCTGCCTGGGAAGCCAGCAAACAGATCGGCCCACGCGTCGCGGACCCGGTTCGCCGCCTGGCCGAGCTGCGCAACATGGCCGCGCAGCGTATGGGCTTCGCCAACTTCCACCGCATGAGCCTGACCTTCGACGAACTCGACCCCGATTGGCTGTACGCCATGCTCGACGAGCTAGCGGTCAAGACCGAGGCAGCCTATCGCAGCGCCAAAGCCGAGCTTGATGCCGAGTTGAGCGCGCGTTTTGGCGTGCCGGCGAGCGACCTGATGCCCTGGCACTACGCCGATCCGTTCGCTCAGGATGCGCCGATCCTGGCCGACTACGACTACGACGCGCTCTTCGCCGGGCGCGAGCTGGAGCCGCTGGCCATGGCCACCTACGACGGGTTGGGCATGGACGTGCGCGACGTGCTGGGGCGCAGCGACCTATACGAGCGCGAGGGCAAAGACCAGCACGCCTTCTGCACGCACATTGACCGCGAAGGCGATGTGCGCATCCTGTGCAACCTCAAGCCGAATCTGCGCTGGATGGAGACGCTGCTGCACGAGCTGGGCCATGCCGTGTACGACAAGTACATCCCCCAGAGCTTGCCCTGGCTGCTGCGGACTATCTCGCACATTTTGACCACCGAGGCGGTGGCCATGCTGATGGGCGCGGCGACGCTCGACCCGGCGTGGCACGAGCGCGTGCTGGGCGCGGACGCGGCAGAAGCGGCGCGGGCGGGGGCGGCGGGCTACCGGCGGCTGCGCCTACAGGAGCTGATCTTCGCCCGTTGGGTGCTGGTCGTCGTCAACTTCGAGCGCGCGCTCTATGAAGACCCGTCGCGCGATCTGGACGCTCTGTGGTGGGACCTGGTGCAGCGCTACCAACTGCTCAACAGGCCAGACGGACGCGAGCGGCTGCCCGACTGGGCGACGAAGTACCACATCGCGCTGGTGCCGGCCTACTACCAGAACTACCTGCTGGGGCGCATGATGTCCTTGCAGTGGGAGGATTGGCTGCGCAAGCACGCCGGCGGCATCGTCGGGCGGCGGCAGGCGGGCGAGTTCTTCCGCGAGCGCATCTTCGCCGTTGGCAACACCATGCCCTGGAACGACGGGTTGCAGCACGCGACTGGCGAGCGGCTCAACCCCGATTACTTTGTCGAGAAGTTCGCCCACTCCTGACGCGGGATGCAATACCTCTACGTCAGCTATCCCGATCCCGATTACGACTTCGCCCACCGCCTGGTTGACGACCTCCAGGCGGCGGGCTATGTCGTCTTCGTGGACGCCGTGGCAGCGCGGGGGACGATGGCCTGGGCCGCCGAGACGCGCCACGCCATCCGCGCGGCGGGGGCCGTGCTGATGATTCTTGACCCAGCGCACGGGCGGCGCGTGGGGATACGCCACGAAGGAGTGCTGGCCAGGCGGCGGCGCACACCGACCTTTGTGCTGCTGCGCTCGTCCGGCGACCTGCCGCGCTACCTGGGCCGGGCGAAGGTCATTGACTTCTCGGCGGAGTACGACGAGGCGCTGGCCGATCTGCTGGCGGGGCTGCCCGCTCCGGCAGAACTGCTGGCCGCCGAAGCGCCGCTGCGCCGCCCGTTACGCCGCCCGCCGCGCCGCCGCGAGTCGCGCTGGCGCGAGCGGCTGGTCTGGGCGCTGGCCGCCGGCGCAGTGCTCGCCGTTTGTCTGCTGGCCGCTATCGCGTTTGGTCTCATTCCGGTGTAGGATCGAATCAGCCGATGACAGGGCCATTGCGCCTGACGGGCGCATTGCTTGACCTTACCCCCGGTCTAGCTGTGCTCGGCCCTCCCCCCTCTGCCACCGGAGAGGAGGAGGTCTGTAGGGGAGGGTTTTGAAACCCTCCCCTACAAGCGCGCAGCACAGCAGCGTCCCTACGGGTGGGGTGTGCGCCGAGTGGGGGTGAGGTAAACCGGCTGAGTGGCGCTCGTTGTTCCGCGTGAGATGGGGAGAATCGGGAAGCCTATGGACCGCTCAGTGCCCAAGACTGGAAGCGAAGAGATCGCGCTCTACATCCGCACCTACTACTCGCTGCTGCGCTCCAGCCGCGCCGTGCACCTTGACGCGCTGGTCGAGACCCACCTGACCGTCAACTCGTCGCTGCACACGCGGGCGCGCGAGCCAATGCCGGACGCGGTAGCGCTGTTCTACGCGGCGATGCGCCTGCCGCCGTGCATGGCCGATGTCGAGCTGGTGGTGATGGGCCAGACGGATCGCGTCTTCCACGATCACGGGTTTGGCCAGGCGGACGAGTGGGAGCGCGTCACCGCGCCGGCGCGCCGCCGGCGTATGGCCTTCAACGGGAAGCAGACGCTGGCCGTCTACATCGCCAGCGGCTCGGACATTGACGACCTGATCCCGATCCTGGTCGCCTACCAGATCGAGTGGAACAAGCTGCACGACTTGCTGCAATCGGTGGCGGCCCAGGCGAGCCTGGCCGCCTTCAGCGCCGATTCCTCGCTGGGCCGCACGGCGGAGCTGGCCCGCGCGCTGGGCATGACGGCGGACGATCTCAGCCGCCTGCAAGATGCCTGGGGCAAAGACACGATCGCCACGCTGAAGAAGATCGCGCGCAGTCCCAAGCGGCTGGCGGTGCAACTGCTGGCGGGCACCTACATCAACTACCAGCGCGCCACGTCCGACTGGTGGTTCAATGTGCGCCAGCACGTCGAGCACATCAGCCTGCAGGATCGCCCCGTCTACTTCATCTCCAGCAACGTGCACGCCGTGCCCAACCTGCTGAGCGGGTTCGCGCTGCGCGAGGAGGAGCGCATCTTCGAGTTCGTGGAGAAGGCGGGCGACCCTGGCCTGACCGCCGAATACGACTATGTGCGCGTGCGCGACGAGCTAAACAACAAGAACAACTTCCTGTATTACGCGCTGCGACGCTATACCAGCCTGCCAGACGTGGACGCGCGCCGCCGCCAGGCCGAGGCGGAGGCCGGCATCACCCGCGTGCCCAGCCTGCACGGGTTCGACATCGAGGCGCAGGTCATCGAATTGAACAAGCTCGACCCGGCGCGCATGGATTCGCGCATTGTCCCCGCTGGCGCGGACGACATGGCCCTGCTGCGCCACAGCGACGCGCTGATCGTCAACATTGACTACCCGCTGGGCATGGCCGCCTACCACGTGCTGGCCAAGATCAGCCAGTACGTGACGCGGATGCAGGGCATCTACGTGATCGGCAAGGCGGCGACGCTCAACGCGCGGGTGGGCGACGTGATGATCGCCAACGTGGTCTACGACGAGCACAGCCAGAACTCGTACCTCTTCGGTAACTGCTTCAGCGCGTCCGATGTCATCCCCTACCTGACGCTGAGCAGCGTGCTGGACAACCAGAAGGTGGTCAGCGTGCGCGGGACGTTCCTGCAGAACGTGCAGTACATGGACGTGTTCTACCGCGAGGGCTACTCGATTGTGGAGATGGAGTCCGGGCCGTACCTGTCGGCGGTCTATGAGATGGTGCGCGCCCAGCGCCACCCGGTGGACGAGATTGTCAACCTGTACATCGCCCCGTTCGCTCTCGGCTTCCTGCACTACGCCAGCGACACGCCGCGCAGCAAAGGGCGGACGCTGGGCGAGGGCAGCCTGAGCTACCTGGGCGCAGAGCCGACCTACGCGACGGGCATCGCCACGCTGCGACGCATCTTCAGGCAGGAGATCGAGCGCCTGCGCGGGCTGTCACCGTCCGTCTCCGGTTCCCAGATGCAAGTGGAGGAGAAAGCCGATGCAGGTGAGCGAGGCGATCCAGACCAGCCGCGCCGTGCGCCAGTTCGCCGAGCGCCTCGTTCCGCCTGAGGACATCGCGCGTATCCTCAACGCGGGACGGCTATCCGGCTCGGCCAAGAACCGCCAACCCTGGACGTTCGTCGTGGTTACGGCGCGCGAGACGTTGGGCGCGCTGGCGGCATGTGGCCCCTGGTGCGGGCACGCGGCAGGCGCGGCGTTCGCCGTCGTGCTGGTGGTGGACGATTTGCAGACGCCTCCCACGCTGACCACGCCGTTCGACCTGGGGCGGGCCAGCCAGAACATGATCCTCGCTGCGTGGGAACTGGGCATCGGCTCGTGCATGGGCACCATCTACGAGCCGGGAGTCGCCTGGCGGGCACTGGGCATCCCTGATGGCAAGGGCGTGCCCTGGCTGATCTCCTTCGGCTACCCGCACCCCGACGACGACCCGCGCACGCGCCCGCCGCGCGCCGGTGGGCGGTGCTCTCTGAATGAGGTGGTGCGCTGGGAGCGGTGGTGAGGGGGTGTCTCCTCTTTGGGGCACCTCGGTGGCGCGAGATGTAGGGGCGGGTTTGCAGACCCGCCCCTACAAGATCGGTTCGGACTCCTTTCGGCTCACATATCCACCAGGTTCGAGCGCGGCGCGGCTGCGTCCCCTTTACTTCTTCTGTCCCCGCCAGGAGTTGCCCTTAGCCCAGCGTGCTGCCCACGAAATCCGGCGCGCCGTTGCGGAAGGCCTCTGCGCTGAGCGCCTGGCGGCCTTCAAGCTGCAGGCGCAGCGGCAGGTATAGCCCGTCCCCGGTGCTGATGACCAGCGGCCCCAGCCCGTCCAGCGAGGTGCCGGCGGTGCTGGCGACCTGTCCTGGCGTGAGGCCGAGACTGGCTGTTGAGGGAAAGCCAGACAGGACCTTGAGCCGGCGCCCGTTCCAGGTGGTGAATGTGCCTGGCCAGGGCGTGAAGGCGCGCACGTGGCGGTCAATGGCGATGGCGGAAGAGGTCCAGTCCAGCGCCCCATCTTCGCGGCGGAGTTGGGGGGCATAGGTGATCAGAGCCGGGTTGTCCGGCTGCGGATGGGGGGCGATGCTGCCGTTGTCCAGCCATTCCAGCGTGTGAATCAGTAGTTGCGCGCCCAACAGGGCCAGCCTGTCGTGCAGCGTCTGGCCTGTCTCCGCCGGGTCTATCGGGATCGAGTCTTGGAGCAGGATGGGGCCGCTGTCCAGCCCGGCATCCATGATCATGGTGGTGATGCCCGTGCAGCGGTCGCCAGCGCGGATGGCTGCCTGGATAGGAGCCGCGCCGCGCCAACGGGGCAGCAGCGAGGCGTGGACGTTGATCGGGGCGATGCGCGGCAGGTCAAGCACCGGCTGGCGCAGAAGCTGGCCGAAGGCGGCGACAATCAGGAAGTCGGGTGCCCAGGCGCGAAGCTGGTCGAGGGCGGCTGGCTCGTGTGCTTTGAGCGGCTGGATGACGGGCAGACTGGCTCTGAGGGCTACCTGCTTGACCGGCGACATCTGCATACGCTGGCCGCGTCCGGCGGGGCGGTCCGGCTGGGTGATTACGCCGACGACCTCGAAGAGGGGTGCGTCAAGCAGGGCGCGCAGGGTGGGCACAGCGAAGTCCGGCGTGCCCATGAACACGATGCGAGTGACAGGCCGCGCGTCTCTGTCCATGCCAAGTCTCCCCGTCCGGTTGGCGAAACTCACCCTGGCAGGCGTTATCCAGGTGTGCTACAATGCCCCTCACCATGGTGGCTGTGGTGCAGTGGTTAGCACGTCTGACTGTGGATCAGAAGGTCGTGGGTTCAAATCCCACCAGCCACCCCAGGAAATGGCGCTTCACGCGCCATTTTCGTTTCTGTCTCCCGCTGGCCGGTCGCGCCGGTAGGCGCTCGCACGCACGCGGCTGCGCGATCCGCCCCGCCGCGACCGCAGTCCGCCCGCGCTCTCGGCGAGCCGGACGCGCGGCGGGCGTTTGAGGCCACGCCGCAACGACTGGCGGCGCTGCTCGACCATCTTGCGCGTCTCCACCGACTGGATCAATCCCTGCAAGGCGTCTTCGTCCCGCTCACTGGGACGGCGCAATCCAAAAACCTCCCAGATGCTCATCTCGCCCGTGTCGGTCTTAGGCGTCGGCGGCGGCAGGGTTTCCGGGCGATCGGCCTGCTCTCTGCCGCCGGGCGGCGCCGGGCTGGGCGCGCCAGGTGGGGGCGTGGGCCGGGCGGGGGCCAGTTCCTCGCCCTGCGGGACCGGGCGCGCGAATGGCGAAGGTAGTTCATGGGCGGGGGGCCGCTGCACTGCCGGGATGCCGCGCGGCGGCGTGACACGCCGGTAGTCCGGCTCCGCATCGCCAGGCGGCGCGATCAGCGGTGGGGGCGCGATCACTGGCGGTGGCGGCAGCGCCGGTTCTGCTGGGGCGGGCGGCGGGGTCGCTACGAGGCCTTCTTCCGCTGCAATAGCGGCCGTTTCAATTGGGGTCTCCGGCAGGGAGGTGGACGGCTCCGGCGCGACCTCCGCCTCGCGGGGGGTGACAGCCTGCTCGATGGGCAGGGACGCGACCTCCGCCATACCGGCGTCGTGGGCGGGCGCGTTCTCGGCGACGGATGCGGGAGCCGGCGAGTCGGCGCCGGGGACGGGGTGGCGGCGCTGGTACTGGGCGCGCTCGGCGACGTTCAACCGTCCCTGGATGCCGAGCCGGGCGCGGTAGGTGTCGTCCATGCGCAGGCCGAGCGCGTTCACCTGCTGGCGCAGCTCGCGCAGGCTGGCGGCCATCATCGCCGCGAACTGCTTGCGCCCGCCAAGCCAGTCGCGCAGCAGGCCAAAAGGGCCTTTGGGCCGGTACTCCACCGTCCATTGTACGCTGGTGCCGTCTGGCCCCGGCTGCAGGCGGATGCGCCCGCGCATGAGACGGTAGGGTCCGGCCTCGACGAACTCGTACTCGTAGCCAAGGCCGTCTACCCAGGCGGTGATCTGCTCGATGACATCCTTGCCGCCGCCGGTCACGGCACAGCGCCGGCGGGTGCCCAGGCCGGTCTGCTGGGTGGTGAGCACCGATACGCTCGTGTAGCCGGCGTGCCATTGGGCGAGCTTGTACGGGTCAGAGATGTAGTCCCAGATGATGGATGGGGGCGCGTCAATCAGGATGCGCTGGTCAATCAGCGTCACAGTGTTCCGTCCGTTCCAGTTCCGTTCACGATCGGGCAGTGCTCTTGTGGCGGCAACGCGATCACACTCTCCCGGTCCGCACACCATTCTAGCGTAATGTGGGCCGTGCTGAAAGTGGGGCGCTCATGCAGATGTACGCAGGCCCCTTCGGGCGGCGGGGGCGTTCCTTTGCGGTGCCCCTCGCGGCAGTAGACCCGCGAAGTCCTCAGAACCTCGGAAGTTTGGTCGCAGACACACCCCTGGCACGGCTACCCTCCCGTAGAGGCGTATCGCAATACGCCCTACCTGACAGGTTTTGCCCGCGCTCCAGGATACGCCAGGATACTGCCCTCTCGTGACTTCAGGCAGTCTGTGCTACACTTAGGCGCGTTGGTGCCCGTAGGCTGCGGGCGAGGGTGGGCGGTCCTGCCCGGCGATGTGAGGGGAACATGCCGAGTCCGTCATTTGTGTTCAGCGTCATTGTCGCCACGCTCTATGGAGCCGCCTACCATCTGGTAAGCGGCGGCGATGCGCGGCGGCTAGCGCTGTTCCTGTTGGCGTCGTGGCTCGGCTTCGCCCTGGGGCACAGCGCCGGGGAGATTCTGGGGATCACACTGCTGGATATTGGCCCGTTGCACATGCTGCCGGCGACTGTTGGGGCCTGGCTGGCGCTGGTCACAGCGCGCATTCTCACCCGGCAGGCTCCACGCGGCGTGCGCTCGCGCTAGCAAGGACCGCCCGGCGATCCGGTAGCCCATCAGTGAGGGGAGTAGGCGACCATGCCGCAACAAGGGAATACACCGGAGCAGCTTGCCCCAGCGCAGGAGGTGGCGGATAGCGCCGCGCCGGAAGGCAGCAAGGGGCGCTCGGTATTCTTCTGGCCGCTGGTGGGCGTGGTCGCGGTAGTCGCGGTCTTCGTGCTCGGGCTGGTCGGCGCGGTGCTGCTGGCGATCCTGGCCGATCCTGACGACGCGGCCAATTGGGTGGGCATCGTGCGCGACATCTTCATCATCGTCCTGGCGATGGAGGGTATGTTGGTCGGCGTCGCCCTGGTCGTGCTCATCATCCAGCTTGCGGCGCTGGTCAATTTGCTGCAGAACGAGATCCAGCCCATTGTGGACAATGCCAACGAGACGGTGACGACCGTGCGCGGCACCGCCCAGTTCATGAGCCAGAATGTCGTCGAGCCGGTGGTTAAGATGGGAGTGCTCCTGGCCGGTATCGGTGGCGTGCTGCGCGAGGTATTGAGGCTGCGGCGCACCGTGCGCAAGGCAGGCGCTGGCACGGACAAGAAGACGACATAGGGAGGCGAGCGTGACGGGCGAGCGGCGCGGCAGTGGGACGGTAGAGTTCGTCAGCGGGTTGATCATCGGCTTTGTGATCAGCGCGCCGGTCGTCGCCTGGTTGTCGCCGCGCAGCGGTGAGGAGACACGCCAGGCCGTTGTGCAGCAGGGGCTGCTCATTCGCCGCCGGGTCGGCGAGACGGTGCGCGGGCCGCTCGAGCAGGTCCAGCAGCAGCTTGAGCAGATCAAGGGTGAGTCGGTGAGCAGCGCTTTGGCCGAGGGCAGGGCTATCGCCGCGCAGCGGCTCGATCTCATCCATAAGCAGCGCTCGCTGGCGAAATCGGAGGAACAGGAGGGAATGTCGTGATGGGCACATCGCTCTATGTGGCCAATCTAGACGCGCAGGCTTCACCTGAAGAGTTGCGCGCATTGTTCGCGGCGCATGGCGAGATTGCCGCGCTGGAGATCATGACTCCGGAGGGCAGCGACCAGCCAGCGGGGGTCGTGGAGATGGCCTCGGAAAAACATGCGACGCGCGCGCTCAACGCCCTCAACGGAAACGAGCTGCGCGGGAAGCGGCTGAGCGTAAGCTACCTGGTGCCAGACCTTGATAGAGACGTGACACCGCGCCAGCGCAAGACCATTGACGAAATCGCCGCGCTGTTGGAAGAGACCGAGGAGGTTCCGCTGCGCCAGATCGAGGCCATCGTGTGCCTGTGCGGCGGGCAGTTCGCGCAGGCGTTGGCCGAGGAAGCACTGCTGGTTGAGGCGCAAGAGGGCCTGATGACAGCGGATGGGACCCGGCGCCGCACCAAGGGTGGCACTTTCTTCTACCTGGCGCGCCGGCGCATGGTGCCTGCGGCGCGCACTATCGTCTTCAACCGCAAAGGCAAGTTCCCCGGTCGGCAGTACGACTAATCAGGCGCGCTCGGCCAGGGCCAGGGCTTCGGGCAGCAGCTCGAGGACATCCCCGGCGGTGACGCTGGCCGTCGTCTCCAGCAGATCGGCGGCGCGCAGGCCGGCCAGGCCGTGCAGCCAGGCCGCGCAGAGCGCTGCGTCGAACGGCGCGAGGCCCTGGGCCAGCAGCCCGGCGATGGCTCCGGCCAGCACGTCGCCCGTCCCGGCACTGGCCAGCGCGGACGTGGCAAACGGCTCGACAGCCGTCCGTCCATCCGGCGCAGCGACGACGGTGAAGGCCCCCTTCAGCACAACCACGCAGTTCCACTCGGCAGCCTTCGCCCCTGCCAGTGCGACGCGCTCCACCTGCACGGCCTCGCGGTCCAGCCCGGCCAGGCGGGCGAACTCGCCGGGGTGCGGGGTGAGGATCGTGCCCGGCGGGAGCAGCCGGGGCCAGTCGTCCGTCGCGGCGAGCAGGTTAAGCCCGTCGGCGTCAATGACCAGCGGCGGCAGGCCAGCGGCATCCGGGGCAGACTCGCCCGTTGGGAGATTGGGCACGAAGCCGATCGCCCGCGAATGGCGCACTTCTTCCTGCGGGTGCAGCAGTTCGCGCAGGAACTCGCCGGTCACGCCTTCGCGGCCAAAGCCTGGGCCGAGCAACAGGGCGCTGTAGCCGGCCAGTTCCGCGCGCAGCACCTTGACGGCGGCCTCGTTGATCACGCCCATGTCGTGGGGCAGCAGCAGCCAGGTCGCTTCGGGCAGCATCCCGGCCAGCACGGGCACGATGATCTGCGGCGCGCCGACGGTGACCAGGCCCGCACCCACGCGATAGGCGGCGGCGGCGGCCAGGTAGGCCGCGCCGATGTAGTTGAGGCTGCCAGCGACGACCATCGCCTTGCCGAACGTCCCTTTGTGACTGTCGCGCGGGCGCTGGGGCAGCCGCGTCCGCACTTCGGCGGCGTCCACCAGCGTCAGCGCCACCTCATCCAGTTCCGGCAGGCGTGGCGGCAGGCCGATGTCGGCGATGTGCAGCGTCCCGACGGCCTCCGCGCCGGGGAAGGTCAGCAGGCCCGGCTTGGCCGCCGCGAAGGTGATCGTCTCGTGGGCGGGTAGGGCAAGCCTGTCCAACGCGCCCGTGTCACAGTCCAGGCCGCTGGGACAGTCCACGGCGACGATGATCGGCCCTTCGTCAGGCGAGATGGGGTCGGGGTCGGCTGGCGTGGTGTAGGGTGGGGCGGGCCGTTCGGCGCGGCGCAGGGTGATCGCTTTGTGGGCGGCCTGCAGCACTTTGGCCGCGTCGCCCTTGATCGGCAGGCGCAGGCTGGTGCCGAAGAGCGCGTCAATGAGCACATCGGCGTTGGCGACCAGGTTCTGCAGGACGCGGTACCCGGCGGCCTTGTCGTCGCCGGCGCTGGCGACGAACACGCCGGCATCGCGCGCGCGAACGAACACGTCATCGTCGTCGCCGCGCAGCGTGAGCAGGAACGCACCAACTGACGCGCCCTCCAACGCCTCGGCCAGGATGCGCGCGGCAACCAGCCCATCGCCGCCGTTGTTGCCGGGGCCGACGATCACGGCGACGCGCGGCTGCTCGATCCCGGTCAGAAGCTGCTTGACGCGCTCAGCGACGGCGCGCCCGGCGCGCTCCATCATGGCGGCGTAGGTATGTCCTTTGGCATCGGCGGCGCGCTCGATGGCGCGCATCTGGTCGGTGGTGACAATCTTGGGCATGCGATCCTCTGCGTGATGAGGGCCGTGGGAACGCCAGTCAGTAGCCGGCGTCCAGGTCCACGAAGTAGGCGGAAGCCGCGCGGTCCAGCAGTTCTTTGCTGAGCATGGGCGGCGTGTTCTGGTAGCGCGAGATGTCTATGATCTGCTCAATGATGTCGCGCGGGTGGACGGCGCGCAGCTTGCGATTCTCCTTGATATACCACTCCTGGAGCAGGTAGGCGAGGCCTTTTTCGTCGTAGGGCACGCGCCGCGCCTCGCACACCTGCTGGAAGATGGCGCGGAACTCCTCGAAGCTAGGGTCGCCTACCTCAATCTTGTGCGGGATGCGGCGCAGAAATGCCTCGTCCACCAGGTCGGCGGGCGGCATGTTGGTGCTGAAGACGATGAGCACGTTGAAGGGGATCTCGATCTTGCGCCCGGTGGAGAGCGTCAGGAAGTCCACGCGGCTTTCCAGCGGGACGATCCAGCGGTTGAGCAGGTCGCGCGGGCGCACCTGCTGGCGACCGAAGTCGTCAATGAGGAACATGCCGCCGTTGGCCTTCATCTGGAACGGCGCTTCGTAGTACTTGTTGATCGGGTCGTAGACCAGGTCGAGCGTCTCCAGCGTGAGCTCCCCGCCGACCATGATCATCGGGCGGCGGATGCGGACCCAGCGCGCGTCGCGGCGCTCGCCAGTGGCCGTGGTGCGCCGTTCTTCCTCTTCGCCGTCGGGCAGCACTTCGTGGTTGACGTTGTCGAAGACGCGCACGACCTGCCCATCCACATCCACCGCGTAGGGCACCCACATCTGCTTGCCCAGGATCATGCGGCCCACGCGCTGGGCGATGGTGGTCTTGCCGTTGCCAGGCGGGCCGTACATGAAGATCGCTTTGCCGGAATTGACGGCCGGGCCGACGCGCCCCAACATCTCCTCGTTGATGGTCAGCCCTTTAAGGGCCTCGACCAGGTGATCGCGGTGGACATGCAGGCGGGCGGTGGCCTGGGCCTTCATCGCCGTCACATACTGCTCCAGCGTGACCGGGCAGGGGCCGGCGTACTGCGTGCGGGCCAGGGCCTCCTGCGCTTTCTCGATGCCCTTGAGGGTGATCACGTACTCGAATGACCCCGCACCCACGCCCGCACCGCCGCGCACCTCGACGAACTTCTCGCGCTTCAGCCCTTCGAGCACGAGCTGCACGACGTTGGTGAAAGGCAAGCGCATCTGCTCGGCGATCTGGTTGCCAGAGAGATAGCCGCCGAAGTAGAGCACCTTAATGGCCAGGTCGGAAAGGATGCCCAGGTTCAGTCCGGTCTCTTGCAGGGAGCGGACCGGGGGCGGCGACCATTCAGAGCGTCCCAGAGGGCCGCTTGCGGGGGGCTGGGGTGGGCGACTACCCATGATACTCCTCCACGATGGCGCAGGCACGGCGGACTTCATCTTCCGTATTATAGCAGTGGGTCGAGATGCGCAAGTGCGGGGTGCGCCCTGCGTCCCAGTGCTTGGTGACGCGCACGCCCTGCGCCACCAGATGGCGGAGCAGGCCACTGGCGCGCGCTTCGGCGGCGGGCAGGTCGGCGGGGTCGCCAACGCGGAAGGTGACGATCGGTCCCAGGTGGGCCGGGTCGGAGGGGGTGATGACATGCTGGTCGCGTGCGCGCAGCTCGGCGATGGCAACCTGCGAAAGGTGGCGGGTCCAGGCGTCAATGTGGGCCAGGCCCAGGCCGCGCACGAAGCGCACGCTCTCGATCAGCCCGACCATGCCGGGCGCATTCGGCGTGCCCATCATGAAGCGCAGCGCACCCTCGCGCGGCGTGAGGTCGTACTTGAGCCAGTGCTCCCATCCGTCGGTGGCGTTGGGGCCGACGATGCCCGGCAGCATTCGCTCGGCCACAGCTTCGCGGACGTAGAGGAAGCCCTGGCCGGGCGGCCCCATCAGCGACTTCTGCCCGCCGCTGGCCAGGATGTCAATGTGCATGGCCTCTACGTCAATGGGCATGTGCCCGGCGGCCTGGATGGCATCCACGGCGAAGAGGATGCCGCGCGCCTGGCAGTAAGCGCCGATGGCGGCCAGGTTGGCGCGGTGACCAGTGAAGAACTGCACGGCGCTGACGGCGATGAGCCGCGTGCGCTCGTCCACCAGCGGGTCGAACGCTTCCACTGCGGCGCCGCCGTCAGCGGCGGGGGCCAGACGGCACTCCACACCACGCCGGGCCAGGACCATCCAGGGGTAGACGTTGGCGGGGAACTCGACATCGGCCAGCACGATGTTGTCGCCGGGCCGCCAGTCAATCGCCTGGGCGACGGCGTTGAGGCCGGATGAGGTGGACGGGATGCCTACCACCTCGTGCGGGTGCGCGGCGTTGATCAGCGCGGCCATCTCCTGCGAGAAGGTGGCGAACACGTCGCCGTAACCGGTGTCCAGGCCGGGCATGAAGAAGGCCATCGGGTCGTCGGCGAGCCAGGCGGTGATGCCTTGCATGGCCTGCACTGCCGGGAGCGGCATGGGCGAGATGCTGGCGTGGTTCAGGTAGATCAGCCGCTCGGCAATGGGGAACGCGGCGCGCGTCTGCTCGAGCGAATAGGCGGGAGCAGTGATCATGGCGTCTCCTTTCACGGTACGAGTACGCTGGGGCGCGGCGGGTGACGGGCCGCGCGCACCCCATTATAGATCGCGGCGGCGTGCGAAGGCATCTGTCGTGGGATCACCTGGTACGTGCCTTCTCTATGGCACCGGCAAACAACTTCGCCCCCAGCCACGCCGTGGAGAGGGGATGGCAGGACGCGCCAGCGCCGAGCGGGGGTGAGGTAAACCAGGGCGCTGCACGGCAGCGCCCCCACCCGACAGGTTATGGACGCCCCCTGCCTGGGCGCTCGCCGAGTTATCCCACATCTACAGCGGTCCCGCGACGCCCTGCAGATTCGTCGCCAGGCAAAGGAACGGCTGCCCCATCCCCGGAATCCCGCATTTCCGTGGGATTCGGGCCAAATTGAAGCGTGATCCGAATGGATCTCAAACCAACCTCGCACTTCCATGGCTTTCGTCGTATGAGCACCTGCTGTAGAATGAGACCATCGCCAGTTCGCACCGCGCACAAACAGGCATTCGCTGCGTGAGACACCACCAGCTTGGGGAACTCATCGCTCTGCCGCCAGGATTTGCTGAGGCAGCCGTGCTGCTCATCGGCGGCGAGACCGACAGCGTGCTTGCGCTGAGGCAGCAGCTTGAAGCTGGACATTACCTTGTGCTGGACTGCACCACGGCGGCTCAGCTTCGTCTGGCGCTTCTTGATTGTGCAGTTGATGTGGTGATCGTCGCCGACCTGCCGGGTGACGTAGCTCTGGCCGCCTGTGCGCTGATCAAGCGCGACGACACGACCTTCGTGCCGGTCATCCTCATCGGCGAGCTCCCGCCCGGTGCCTGTGAGACAGAGGAGGCAATTGATGCGGGGCCGGATGTCGTGCTTGAGCAGTGGCCCGCCCCCCTCGATCTGGAGCGCACGCTGCACACGATGCTCCGCATCAAGAGGCAAACCGATTGCCGGCGCCGGCAACATGCCCACGACGCCCAGCACTTTGACCGCATCAAGACCAGCATCATTGACCGCGTGTCGCACGAGCTGAGCACGCCGCTGCTCCAGGTCAAGTCCGCTGTTGCCCTGCTGGCCGAGGACGTCTACGCCCGCGCCCAGGGCGATGAGCAGGGCCTGGCGTTGATGGCCACTCAGTCCGTTGCGCGCCTGGAGAACCTGGTCAGCAACATCCGCCAGCTCGCCCGCACACACCATATCACGTTCAGCCTGGTTCACTTCGAGGAGGCCGCCGACTACGCGGTGCGCCAGCTAGAGCGCAGTTGGGCCTCGCAGGGCGCCGTGCAGCGCATTGCCAAGCGCGTGTCGCCCAATCTGCCCCCGACCCTCAGCGACAAGTTCGCCCTGGGTCACCTGCTGCAGATTCTGCTGGACAATGCACTGCGCTACAGCCCGGAGGACACGCCTGTCTATATCCTCGCCGAGTACACCGCCGACGAGGACATCCTGGTCAGCGTGCAGGACTTCGGGCAGGGCATCCCGGAGGAGGAGTTGACTCACATCTTCCTGCCGTTCTACAAGGTGAACAACGCCTCCGCCCCTCACCAGCGCGGCTCTGGGACAGGCCTGGCGCTGGCCGGACTGCTCGCCGCCAGCATGCACACGGTTATCACTCCTCATAGTGTCGTCGGCGAAGGCAGCACGTTCTCGTTCCGGTTGCCGGCGGTTCACCTCAGCGAGCAGGCGGCCATCGCCCGCTGACGCTCCGGCGACCCATCTGGCGCTGGCCGCGTCCCCCCTGCGATTTGCCCTTCCCGTTTCGACAATTCCTCACTATAATGGGACGCGCCAGCGGGGAAGTGGCGGAAGTGGCAGACGCGCATGACTTAGGATCATGTGGAGCGATCCATGTGGGTTCGAGTCCCACCTTCCCCATCGCGCGGGGCGCACGTGGCGGCGCCCTGTTTTTGTGCGTAAGACCTCGGCAAGAAAGGCCATCGCTGATGGCTGCTGGTGACCCTAGATGCTATAATCGCGTGGTGCGAGACAGTGAAGGAAAGCATGTTGAACGTTCAAACCGACCATCTGGACAACCACACCGCCCGCCTGACCGTTGACGTGGAGGCCGACCGCATCGAACGGGCGATGCGCCAGGCTGCACGCCGCCTCAGCCAGCGCGGCACCATCCCCGGCTTTCGCCCCGGCAAAGCGCCCTACCAGGTCATCGTCAACATGTTTGGGCACGCCTACGTGCTCGACCAGGCGCTTGAGACAATCGGCAACGAGGTCTACCGCGAGGCGTTGGAGGCTTCGGGCGTGGAGCCGTACGCGCCGGGCAGCCTGGAGGACATCTCCGAAGATGGGCTGAAGATGACCTTCGTCGTGCCCAAGCGGCCCGCGGTCACTCTCGGCGACTATCGCGCCATCCGTGTCGAAGCCGAAGTGCCCGAAGTGACCGACAAGATGGTCAACGACGCGATGGAAACCATCCGTGAGGGCGAAGCGGTGATTGAGCCTGCCGAGCGTCTGGCGCAATTGGGCGACGTGCTGACCATGGAGCACTTCCAGATCAGCATCCTCTCCGAAGACGAGGACGAAGACGGCGGCGAGAGCGACGACGACGCGCACCTCGAAGACGACGAGGCTGACGACGACTTCGATGATGATGACGATGATGACGATGATGATTTCGAGGACGACGAGAATGAGCAGGTCCTGATCCATCGCCACGACTTCGACGTCATCCTCTATGGCGACGAGCGCGACATGGTGCCCGGCCTCGCCGGGTGGCTCGCCGGTCTGAGCGCTGGCGACGAAGTGGAATTCGAGCTAGACGTCCCCGCCGACCACGAAGACGAGACCGTCGCCGGCCAGACGGTGCGTGTGGAAGCGCACGTCGCCGCGGTTCAGTCGCGCACGTTGCCCGAGTGGAGCGATGCGCTGGCCAAGTCCGTGAGTGAGGGCAAGTTTGAGACGATCCTGGAACTGCGCCAGGACGTGCGCAAACATCTGGCCGAGCGGCTGGATCGCCAGTTCCGGCAGGCGGTTGCCATGCAGGCGCTGGAAAAGATCGTCGAGCAGGCCACCTTCAGCTACCCCGAAGAGATGATCCAGGACATCATCTCCGACCTCGTGAAAGAGTTGGAGGAATCGGTGCTGAGCCAGTACAAGCTGACCGTCCAGGACTACCTGCGCATCAGCGGGATGAGTGAAGAGGAGCTACGTGAGAAGTATCGCGAGCGAGCCACGCGGCGCGGCAAGCAGGGGCTGGCTTTCGCCGAGTTCTTGCGGCAAGAAGACGTCAGCATCTCAGAGACAGAGATTGACGCGGAGATCGAGCGCATGAGCGCCGTCTTCGATCAAGAGCAGGTGCCGGTGTTGAAACAGTACCTGTCCAGCACACAGAGCCGCGCGTACATTGAGAACGAGCTGGTCACCAACCGCGGCGTGAACCTGCTGGCGGCGATCGCCCTGGGCGAAGAGGTCCCTGCCCCCGGCCCGGCAGCAGAGGAGCAGCCCATCGCCGTGGAAGAGGCCACCAGCCAGGAAGCCGAGCCTGCCGCGCCAGCCGATCCCAACGCCGTCGCAGACACTGAACTCGCCGGCGAACGCTGACTGTCCTGGCAGCGCGCTGACCGTGGCGCTGTCGGTTATGATAATGAGCAAGGAGTCACACCTTATGGACCTGCACAACGGCTTGATCCCGATGGTGATCGAAACCAGTGGTCGGGGCGAGCGAGCCTACGACATCTACTCGCTGCTGCTCAAGGAGCGCATCATCTTCCTGGGCACCGGCATCAGCGACCAGATCGCCAACCTGATCGTCGCCCAGCTTCTTTATCTCAACCGGGAAGACCCGGAGCGCGAGATACAGATGTACATCAACTCGCCGGGCGGCATGATCTACGCCGGACTGGCAATCTACGACACCATACGCCAGATCAGCGCCCCGGTGATGACCGTGGCCGTCGGCCTGACGGCCTCCTTCGGGACGGTGCTGCTGGCGGCGGGCACCAGGGGTCGCCGCTTCGCCCTGCCCAGCGCGACCATTCACATGCACCAACCCTGGACTTCGGGCGGCGGCGGCCAGGCGACCGACATTGAAATCCAGGCTCGCGAGATTCTGCGCCAGCGCGATTTGCTCAACACCATCCTGTCAGAGCGCACCGGCCAGCCGCTGGATCGCATCGAAGAGGACACCGACCGCGACTTCTACATGACCGCGCAGCAGGCGAAAGACTACGGCCTCATTGACGACATCCTCACCCCGCCGGCCAAAGAAGACAAGAGCAAGAAAGACGGGAAATAGGGGTACGGTATCGTGAGCTATCTGATCGGACCGCAGCGCTGCTCGTTTTGTCGGCGCTCAATCGAAGAAGTCGGCCAGCTTATCCCAGGGCCGGATGGCGTCTACATCTGCGACGAATGCGTGCACCTCTGCTACGACATCCTGCACGAGCAGAGCGCGGGCGACGAGATCGAGTTTCGCGTCGAGCATGTGCCCGCCCCGCGCGACATTCTGGCCGAGCTGGACAAGTACGTGATCGGGCAGGACAAAGCCAAGCGCGTCCTGTCAGTAGCCGTCTACAATCACTACCAGCGCGTCAACGCTGGCGGGGCCATCGCCGATGTCGAACTCGACAAGAGCAACGTCCTGCTCATCGGCCCGACTGGCAGCGGCAAGACGCTGCTGGCGCAGACCCTGGCCCGCCTGCTGGACGTGCCTTTCTGCATCTCCGACGCGACCTCGCTCACCGAAGCGGGTTACGTCGGTGAGGATGTCGAGAATATCCTGCTGCGCCTGATTCAGGCGGCAGACTACGACATCGCCCGCGCGCAGAAGGGCATCATCTACATTGACGAGCTGGATAAGACCACGCGCAAGAGCGGCGACAACCCGTCCATCACCCGCGATGTGAGCGGCGAGGGCGTGCAACAGGCCCTGCTCAAGATCATCGAGGGGACGATTGCCAACGTCCCGCCCCAGGGCGGGCGCAAGCACCCGCATCAGGAGTTCATCCAGATTGACACGCGCAACATCCTGTTCATCTGTGGCGGCACGTTCGACGGGCTGCACGAGATCATCGCCGACCGGGTGGGCGTCAAGGGTGCGCTTGGCTTCGACAAGGCGGGCGCGGCCAGCAATGTCACCGAGAGCCAACTGCTGCACCAGGTCTCGCCCGAGGACCTGATCAAGTACGGCATGATCCCCGAACTGGTCGGGCGTCTGCCAGTCACCACGGTGGTGGACCCGCTCGACCGCGATACGCTCGTGCGCGTGCTCACCGAGCCGAAGAATGCGCTGGTCAAGCAGTTCCAGCAGATGTTCGCCCTGGACAGCGTCGAGCTGGTCTTCACCGACGACGCCCTGCACGCCGCGGCAGATCTGGCTTCGGAGCGCGAGACCGGCGCGCGTGGTCTGCGCAGCATCGTCGAAGGGGCGCTGCTGGACGTGATGTTCGAGATCCCCTCGCACCGCGACATCATCAAGCGCGTCATCGTGGACGCCGACGCCATCAGTGGCCGGAGCCGCCCGCAGATCATCGTGGAGGGCGATCAGCAGCTTCAGTGGCGCGACGACGGCTCGCTGGCTCATCTGCCCGCCGCCTGATCGCGCCCCCCAGCGAGCGCTCTTGTTCCCGTCTCCGGCTCAACCCGCCGGAGACGGTTTGTTAG
>JBBIHG010000071.1:0-19532 GCA_037447125.1 Chloroflexota bacterium
GGATGTCCGCTACACACACGGCTCTCGTAAGCGTGTCCAGCAGGCCCTGGAACGCGCCGGAGCACGCGTCTGAATGCAGACTTCCGAGGTTTTGAGAACTCCGGAAGTCTTCGGAAAACTCTTTCGTGGCCAGGCGCAGCGCTCAAGCGGCTCGATCACTCGCCCAGCGGGATGCAGCCCGACACCCACAGCGGCGGCCATTCGGAGTGGGGCATCCCGTAGTAATCCTCGACAATGCGGCGCACAATTGGCGCGGCGACCTCGGACCCTTCGCACGAGTTCTCCACCGTCGCCACAATCGCGATCTCGGGGTCATCCTGGGGGGCAAAAGCCACGAACCAGGCCTGGGGCTTGGCCCCTGCGCCGCCGGTCTGGGCGGTGCCCGTCTTGCCGCACACCACCACGTCGCTGCCCTGGAAGCGGTACCATTCCTCGAAGATGTAGCGCGCCGTGCCGTTGGGGTCGAGCGTCACGTCGCACATGGCCTGCTGGATCAACTCGAACACCTCCGGGGCGAAGTCGAGCTGCGAGGTGACGGTCGGCTCGGCGACGTAGACCGGGTCTTCGCCCACGATCTGCACCTTGCCGACAAAAAGCGGCTCATAGAGCGCCCCGCCGTTGGCGATGGCGGCGGTCATGCGGGCCATTTGCATCGGCGTGATCTGGATTGGCCCCTGCCCGATGACCAGGTTGAGCATGTCGGAGACATTCCACTGGCGCGCCTCCAGGCGGAAGATCAGGTCGCGGTTGGGGATTTGCCCCACTTCTTCGGGCAGTATATCCTGGCCGGTTGGCACGCCCAGTCCCATCTGGTAGGCATAGTTGGTGAGCGACGCCGGATTGTAATCCTGCAGGCTGACGCCCAACTGCCAGTAGAAGACATTGCAGGAATAAGTGAGCGCGTGCGAGAGATCCACATAGCCGTGACCGGTCGGCAGCCAGCACGTTCGGAAAGGCAAGCCGTCCCCGTACTGCTGCCCGTACCAGGTGCCCGTACAGGTCACGGCGGTCTGCGGGGTGGCAACGCCGCTGTCCATTCCCGCTGCCGTCGAGACGATCTTGAATACCGAGCCTGCCGGGTACTTGCCGAGCAGCACGCGATCGAGCAGGGGGGTGCGCCAGCTTATCCCCAGGTCGCTGATCCGCTGGACGCGGTCCTGCAGCAGCGAGTCCGGGTTGAACAGGTTGGGGTCGAACCAGGGATAGCTCACCGTGGCCAGCACTTCGCCGGTCTTGACGTCCAGCACGACGGCGGCGCCGCCGGGCGACGTCGGCGCCCAGGTGCCAGCCGAGTAGTTGTACGCCTCGACGAACGCGTTCTGCACCGCCAACTGTAAATCGCGGTCAATGGTCAGGTAGACGCTTTGGCCCGCCTCGGCGGGCGCCTCGGCAATGGCGCGCAGTGTGACTCCTTCCGGCGAGAGGATGACTAGCCGCCCGCCCGGCCTGCCCGCCAGGTAGCTCTCAAACGCCTTTTCGATGCCCGTCTGCCCGATCAAAGCGTTGCGCGGGTAGCCCCTGCGCTCGTACTCCTCGACCTGCTCTGGCTGGATCTGCCCGACATAGCCGACCAGGTGCGGGGCCAACTCGCCGAAGTAGCGGCGTGTGCTGCGGATAGTCGTGTCGTATGGGTCGTCGCCCACATCGCAGTACTGGCGCAGGTTGGCTTCTTCCGCCTGGTAAGTCTCTGGGTCCACCTCGCCAACCAGGAAGCGCGTCTCTGGCAAGAACTGGGCGAACGTCCGCTGCAGCGCCTGAACCTCGCGGCGGAAGATGCGCGAAAGCAGGGCGACGCACTCGTCCACATTGGCGATGTCCTGCTGCACCAGGTAGATGCCGATGGCCCGCCCGTTCTGATCCACGAGCACCTTGCCGTTGCGGTCGTAGATGTTGCCGCGACCGGGCAGCGTTTGCAGGCGCTCGAGGCGCGCGCCCTCGGCCAGCCCGTCCATGATGTCCATGCGCGACCAGGCGACGCGCCAGCCTTCCGGCGTCTCGATCAGGCGCATGGTGCGCCCCAGGTCTTCGATGACGCCGAATAACTCGGTGTTGAAACGCACGTCGTACTGGATGACGGCGGTCGTGCCCTGGCGCAGCGAGTTGGTGACCGCCGTCTCCAGCGATGTCTGGGTGAACTGCACGGCGGCGGTCTGGTAGTCGCTGCTGAAGGCTTGCTCGGAGTAGATCTCGCGGTTGTTGGGGCTGATCAGCCCGTACATGGTCCCATAATCGGCCTCAGCCCACGCTTTGAGAAACGTCTGGGCGACCTGATCGGCCTGCTCCAGCGAAAGCTGTGGCGTGGGGTTGGGGTTGGCGGCGCCTCCCAATGTGCCGCTGTCCAGGCTGTCGCAGGCGCTCAGGATCAGCGCAATGATCAGCGCCAACGGCAGGGAGATCACCCACAGGGGCCTGGTTCGTCGCATGACGGTTCCTCGCCAGAATAACAAAAGAGGCAAAGGTCGCAGGATGCCTCCCGGACTTCACCCCCCAACAAGGCGTACCAGCGGCGCTCTGTCGCCCACGGGTGCATTATAACGCGGGCCTTGCCGCGCTGCGAACGGCGCGCCAGGGCGAGGGCGATTGCATCAAACGAGCGCGCTGTTTTACCTCACCCCCGGCCTCGCTGCGCTCGGCCTGCCCCCTCATATATTTAGAGAAACAGGCTCAGACGATAGAATAGGCCATCTCTCCATTCGAATGGAGAGGGGGCAGCGAGACGCGCCAGCGTCGAGCGGGGGTGAGGTCCGTAGGACGTATCGCCATACGCCCCTACGGGCAGGCTGACGCACGGCGGCCGGCGATCAACACGCGCTTCATCGCCGCCCGATCGTCAGCGGTCGTGCAGGGATGTGCCTGGACGCCCATCGCCGCGCTCTCTCAGGCGGCGCGCTCACGGGGCCAGCACAACGGCCTCCCCCAGGATAACGACCGTGCCGTCCTGCCTGGTGCAGGTCGTCGCCAGCGTGACGATACCCCGGCCCTCGCGAATATGGATCACCTCAACGGTAGCGGTGACCGTGTCGCCGACGTACACCGGCGCCTTGAACTGCAGCGACTGGCTCAGGTAGATTGTGCCGGGGCCGGGCAAGTCGTTGCCGAGCACAGCGGAGATCAGGCCGGCGGTCAGCATCCCGTGGACGATGCGCCGCCCAAAGCGGGTCGCTGCCGCATGGGCATCGTCCAGGTGGACGGGGTTGGTGTCAGTGGATATGTGCGCGAAGACGCGCACATCCTCGTCGCTGAAGGTCTTGGTGCGGCTGGCGCTGTCGCCGATAGTGAGGGACATGGGAGATCGCTCCTGATTCTGCTGGTAACGTGTCTCAGCATAGCGCGGGCTGTCTCAGCGGACAAACCGCCAACGCCAGCTTCGCCCTACCCGTACCGCTGCCCTTCCCTGAGCTACGCCGCAGAACGGGAGAAGACGGTGAGCGCGCTCCGTTCTCCGCAGGTGAGGATCGGGTCTGGCGCCCGGCACCGCGCCGGCGTTTTCACCGAAAAGGAGCGCTTCCGAACCGGCTGGCGGATCCACGAACAGGTTGTTGGTGTGCTCGTCCCCCCATCCCCGGCCCTTCCCCCACAAGGAGGGAAGGGAGAAGAGCGGCGGGCCTGCTCCCCTTCCCTCCGCGCAGCGCGGGGGAAGGGGCTGGGGGATGGGGGGCAGTCCTGGCAGCCAAGTAGCTGCTCCCAACAGATCGTTCGTGGCCCCCCGCCAGCACCTTGCTTGTTGGAAAACCGGTCGCGGGCTACAATGAGCGCTTGCGGCAGCCTGCCATCAACGGGCACAACGGAATCGGCGCGGAGGAACAGCCGTGGGGCGCTGGCAAGACAAGTACGTGATCGGCCTGACCGGCAACATCGCGGTGGGCAAGAGCCTGGTCCGGCGGATGCTGGAGCATCTTGGCGCGTACACCATTGATGCTGATATCCTGGCCCGTCAGGCGATGTCGCCCGGTGCACCCGCCTACAAGCCGGTCGTGCTGACCTTCGGCACCTGGATTCTTGACGCTGACAGGCGCATTGACCGCGCCAGGCTGGGTGCCATTGCCTTCGCCCATCCCGAAGCCTTGCGCCGCCTGGAGGCGATCATCCACCCGATCGTCGAGCGCGCCATAGACACGCTGATCGCGCGCAGCCAGCACCGGTTCGTCGTCATTGAGGCGATCAAGCTGATCGAAGGCCCGCTGGCCGATCAGGTGGACAGCATCTGGGTGGTCAATGCCTCGCAGCAGACGCAGATCGCGCGGCTGATCAAGCGCGGCCTGCCCCAGCCGGAGGCTCTGCGGCGCATCCAGGTCCAGAATCCGCAGTCCGACAAGCTGGCTCGCGCCCACGTGATCATTGACAACAACCGCACACCGGAAGAAACTTGGGGGCAGGTCCGTGCAGCCTGGCTGCAAATCGCCGGGGCGGCTCAGGCCGAGGTTCTGCAGACGGCGCCGCAGCATGTCGCGCTGAAGGGCGCGGCCTCCGACGGCGGCGCGCTTGCCGCGCTGCAAATCATCCGTGGCACGCCGCACACCGCCGCGCAGATCGCCGACGTGATCCTGCGCTGCACCGGCAAGCGCCTTAGTCACGATGACGTGCTGATCGCCTTTGGGCAGAAATCGTACCTGCTGGCGGTCGTGGACAAGACGCCGGTTGCGCTGATCGGCTTCCTGGTGGAGAACCTCGTCACGCGCGTGGACGAGTTGTTGATCCTCGATGGCCAGCCGGTTGCTCCGATCACCACTGCGCTGATCGCGGCGGTCGAGCGGGCCTCGCGCGAGCTGCAGAGTGAAGTAGGCTTTGTCTTCCTGCCGCCGGATGTGCCGCCAGAGATGGTCGGGGCGCTGCGCGACCAGGGGTACGAGGCCCAGACACTGGAAACGATCAGCGTGCCGGCCTGGCGTGAAGCCGCCCGCGAGGCGCGGCCAGATGTCTCAGCGCTGATTCTGGGCAAGAAGTTGCGGGCCAAGCGTGTGCTCAAGCCGCTCTAGCGGCCAGCCGCGTCACTGCCTGTAGAGAGTGCAGGGTAGAGCTATGATTGACCGCTTGAAGAACCAGCCGGGCCTCGGCCCGCTCGTCCGTCTGATCGAAGCCTGGCCGCGTCTCACCGCGTGGATGGTGCTGTCGGTGGGCTGCGTGGCGCTGCTCATCTACGAGGCGCGCGACGTGGGCCTGACCGCCGGCAACTGGATCGCGCTGATCGTGGCGACGGTGCTCGTCGCCGGGCTGTGCATCTGGATCGTGAGCTGGGAAGATGAGGACGAGTCCGAGGCCAGTCCGACCAACAACGCCAGCACCTAGCCGCTCCTGAATCGCCAACTTCTCACCCTTACACCTGTCCTGCCTGCCTCAGGGGCGGGCTTTTTGCTGTGCAGGGACGGGTGCGTGCAAAGGTTGTCACTTGGTCGCTTGCCTTGAGGATATTGACCTCACCCCCAGCCTTGCTGCGCTCGGCTTGCCCCCTCTCCGCAGCGGAGAGGGGGCGGTGAGGCGCGTTAGCGCCGAGCGGGGGTGAGGTAAAGCGGGGCGCGACAGGTTTTGCACACACCCGCAGGGACCTCTCGCTTGTGTGGAGTGTCGCCGCCGGGATTCAACTGCCCACGCGCCCGACCAGCAGGCGCAGCCCGTTGAGCACGACGATCACCGTGCTGCCCTCGTGCCCGACCACGCCCAGCGGCAGCGGCAGGCTGATGGCGAAGGTGCCAATCACCAGCACGCCGATCACGCTCAGGGCGAAGATGATGTTCTGCCACACGACGCGGCGCGCCTTGCGGCTGAGGCGGATCGTGTAGGGGATGGCCTCCAGCGCGTCGCCCATCAGCACCACGTCCGCCGTCTCCAGCGCGACATCCGTGCCGGCAGCGCCCATGGCGATGCCCACCGTCGCCGTCGCCAGGGCGGGCGCGTCGTTGACGCCGTCGCCAACCATGGCCACCGGGCCGTATCGGCGCTCCAGCTCGGCCATGATCGCCGCCTTGTCGTCGGGCATCAGCTCGGCGCGCACGTCGTCCACGCCCACCTGCTCGGCAATCTGTCGGGCGACGACAGCGTTATCGCCGGTGAGCATGACCACGCGCTGAACGCCCGCGCGGTGCAGGTCGGCCACCATCCGCGCTGACTGGGGCCGCAGTTGGTCGGCGACGGCCAGCGCGCCCATCCATTCGCCGCCATAACAGACGAGCAGCACGGTCTTGCCCTGGTCGCGCAGCCGGTCGTGTTCGGCCAGCAGGCCGGCGGGGGGCTGCCCGGCACACTCGGTGATGTACTGGACGCGCCCCACGCGGACCAGCGTCTCGCCGATGAACCCGGCCACGCCCTGTCCCGGCTCGGCGTAGAACTCGCCCACCTCGTCCAGGGCCAGACCGCGCTCGTCCGCCGCAGCGCAAATCGCTGCCGCCAGCGGGTGCTCTGAGCGGGTCTCGACAGAGGCGGCGGCGCGCAGCAGCGCCTCTTCGCTGTGCCCGTTGTAGGCCACCACATCGGTCACGGCGGGGCGGCCCTCAGTTAGCGTGCCCGTCTTGTCGAAGGCGACGACCTTGACCGTGCCCATCTGCTCCAGGTGCGCGCCGCCCTTGAAGATCACGCCTCGGCGCGCGCCCGCGGCAATCGCCGAGAGGAACGACGCCGGCACGGAGATGACCAATGCGCAGGGCGAGGCCACGACCAGCAGCACCATCGCCCGGTAGAAACCATCGTCGAAACTCCAACCAAGGAGCAGCCAGGTGACCAGCAGCACAGCCAGCGACGCGCCGATGACCAACAGGGCGTAATAGCGCTCGAACTCGTCCAGAAAGCGCTGTGTGGGCGCTTTGCGCGCCTGCGCCTCCTCGACCATGGTGATGATCCGTGCCAGGGTGGAGTGCGAGGCCACCTGCGTCGCCCGCACGTCAATCGCCCCGTTCTTGTTCAGCGTGCCGGCGAAGACGCGGTCGCCCGGCCCTTTGTCCACCGGCATGGACTCGCCGGTGATCGTCGCCTGGTCCACCGAGGTCTGCCCGCCGGTCACGTCGCCGTCCACGGGGATGCGCTCGCCGGGCTGGATGAGCACGGTCTGCCCGACCTGAATCTCGCTGATCGGCACCGTCTCGATGCCGTTTGCCGTGCGCACGCGCGCTTCTTCCGGGTAGAGCGCAAACAGTGAGCGGATCGCCTTGCGGCTGCGCCCGATGGCGTAGTCTTGCAGGACATTGCTCAGCGAGAAGAGGAAGAGCAGGATCGCCCCGTCCTGCCATTCGCCGACCAGGGCTGCGCCGATGGCGGCGGCGATCATCAGAAAGTCAATGTTCAGCTCGCGGGCGCGCAGGCTTTTCAGGCTCTTCTGGAAACCGAAGAAACCACCCGCCAGGTAAGCGATGATGCCCAGGACGGTCAGGGTGCTGTCTCCGTGCCGGTGCCCCGCTGCCTCAACGACGAAGCTCAGCACCAGCGCCGCCAGGGTGATGACGACCAACGTTGGCTCTACAAAGCGCCGCTGCAACCAGCGCGGCGTGGGCCGCGGGGTGGTGGGGTGTCCGGTTTTGGCTGCCTTCGATACGGATAGTCCTGTCATGATTGCCTCGGTGTGTGAGTGCGTGACTGTGTGCGAAGCCGGTAAGAAAGGCGGCGCGCCGTCCTCATTCAGTCGGACGGCGCCCGGTCACTAAGCCGAGCACGCTGCGGTCCTCGGGCGAGAGATGCCGCAGCGCGTCCGGCTCCAACTGCGAGAAGACGCGGTGGGCGAACAGCTCCATCCACACGAACTGCCGCCCGATCTGAACCATGTTGCTGTTGGTGGTCACAGTCGCCATGAAGTCGCCCTGCTCGCTGGCGATGAGCACCTCCTGCTCGTCCACCACGACGACCAGGCTGCCGGCCAGCTTATGCAGCTCGCTCTCGCGCGGTGGGTGGTAGGCGATGTCGCCCACGTCGAGGTCGTCTTCGCCGGTGAGCAGGGCGCCGATGGCCACGCCGCGCGCGTCGGCGGCGACGATGGTCTCACGCAGGCGGCGCAGGTGCGCGTCGGCGAGCACGAGCATCGCCTCGCGCTGGGCGTGGGCGATCATGTGCTCGGCGTAGCTCAGCACGCGATCCTCACCAGCGAACGTCCACAGGTGGCCTTCTTCCTGCATCAGGTAGAGCGCGTTGAGGTCGCGGCGCAGCGCCTCCAGCAGCCGCGCGTAATCGGCGGTCAGCCGGTTGAGCAGCACGTCGGGCGGCAGGGGGCGGTAGAGGGTGGCCTTCGGCGCTTCGGACTTGAGCACGGCCCCGCGCACATCGAGCCGGCCCAGCGCCTCGTAGACCATCGAGCGCGGGATGCCGGCCTGTTTGCTGAGCTGGTAGCCGGTCGCCGGGTAGTCTTTGAGCAGAGCCAGGTACACTTTCGCTTCATATTCGGTGAAGCCGATGGCGCTCAGATTGCTCAGGACGTCCATGATGTCTCGGATAGTAGTTCTAACACGAACCAATAATCTTATTATAGTCTATCATGGCTCTGCTGGCAACAGGACGATTGTATCAAACGTGCGTGCTGTTCTTGTTCTACCTCACCCCCAACCTCGCTGCGCTCGGCTCACCCCCTCTCCAACGTGGAGAGGGGGTGGCGAGGCCCGCGTCAGTGGGCCGAGCGGGGGTGAGGTCACGCGGACGTATCGCCATACGCCCCTACGAGCAGGCTGACGCGCGGCGGATTTTGATGCGATTACCCTCCCTACGCCGCCCGATTTGACAAACGCCGGGGCGTGGGGTAGCAATACTGCGCCTGACATAGAGTCTTACAGCGGCAGAAAGGGGGCAGGCGCGGGCGCGCCACAACGAGCCATGAAGAGACCCTTAGTCGAGTGTATCCCGAACTTCAGCGAGGGGCGCCGCCCCGACGTGATCGAGACCATCGTCCGCGCCATGCGCTCGGCAGCGGGCGTGCACATCCTGGACACGACCAGCGATGCCGACCATCACCGCTCGGTGGTGACCCTGGTGGGCACGCCAGACGCCGTCGAAGCGGCCATGTTCGCCGCCATCCGCCAGGCCGCCGACCTGATAGACATGACCCAGCACAAGGGCGAGCACCCGCGCCTGGGCGCAACCGACGTGGTGCCCTTCGTGCCCATCCGCGACGTGACCATGGACGACTGCGTGGCCATCGCCCAGCGGCTGGGCCAGCGCGTCGGGACGGAACTGGGCATCCCGGTCTTCCTCTACGAGTTCGCCGCCACCCAGCCGGAGCGCCGCAACCTGGCCGACCTGCGCAACGCCCACTTCCAGTACGAGCAGCTTAAAGAAGCCATCGCCGTGGACCCGGCGCATATGCCGGACTTCGGCCCGGCGGAATTGGGGACGGCTGGGGCGACGATCATCGGCGCGCGCCCGCCGCTGGTCGCCTACAACGTCTATCTGAGCACGAGCGATGTGTCCATCGCCAATAAGATCGCCCGCGCGGTACGCCACTCCAACGGCGGGCTGCGTTTTGTCAAGGCAGCGGGCTTCCTCGTCGAAGGGCAGGCGCAGGTTTCGATGAACCTGACCGATTACCGGCGGACGCCTGTCGCCCGCGTCGTCGAGATGATCCGGCGCGAAGCCGCCCGCCACGGTGTGACGGTGACGACCAGCGAGTTGGTTGGCCTGGCCCCGCAGGAATTCTTTGTGGACGCGGCGCGCTGGTACCTCCAGCTCGACAAGTTCATGCCCGACCAGATTCTGGAATACCGCATCCAACAGGCAGAGGCCGCCGAAGCCGCACTCGTCGCCGCAGAGCCACCCATCCCCGAAGATGCCGCGCGGCCGATCCTGGCCATCGCCCCGCCCCCAGGCACGCCAGAGACGTTCGTCGCGGCGGTCGCCGAGGGGACGCCGACGCCGGGCGGGGGCGCGGTCGCGGCGCTGGCCGGGGCGCTGAGCGCGGCGCTGGCCGAGATGGTCGCCCAGGTGACGGTCGGCAAGAAGCGCTATGCCGCCGTCGAGGAGACCATGCGCGCCGTAGCCGCTGCCGCCGCTACGCTGCGCGAGGAGTTGCTGGCAGCCATGGACGAGGATGTCGCCGCGTTCGAAGCAGTCCTGGAAGCATTCCGCCTGCCCAAAGACGATCCGGCGCGCCAGGAGGCCATTCAAGAGGTTACGGCCCGCGCCGCGGATGTGCCGCTCCACGTGGCGCGGCTGGCGCTGGAAGCAATGCGCTTGGCCGAGCAAGTCGCAGCGCATGGCAACACCAACGCGGCCAGCGACGCGGCGACGGCAGCCTTGATGGGGCTGGCGGCAGTAGAAGGCGCGGCCATGAACGTGCGCATCAACGCGGCGGGCCTGGATGACGCGCAGCTTGCCGGGCGGTATCGTCACGACGCGGGCACGCTGGTCGAAAGCGCGCGGGCCATCCGCAACACCGTGATCCAGACCGTCGAGGCGCGGGCAGGACTGGGGTAGCGTCTTAACGGACCTCACCCCCGCTCGGCCCCCTCTCCAACGTGGAGAGGGGGCAGGCCGAGCGTAGCGAGGCCAGGGGGTGAGGTATCGCAGGGCGCGGCAGAGCAGCGCCCCTACGTGACCGGCATCCAGGGCTGCTGCAAGGAACACTGGCGACTGATCACCGAAGACTGATCACTGCTTCTACGACACAGAGACGGGTTGGGATGGGATGGCGAGACGGATGCGGATTGTAGTGGGTAGCTGGATGCTGCTGGTGCTGGCGATGATCGCCATCCAGGGGGAGCTGCGTGCGGCCTCGGCGGGGCAGGCCGCCGGCCCTGCGCGCTCAGCAGATGGTCTGGCGCTGCTCAGCGTGCCGCAGCAGGCTGGCGCGCAGCTGGGCGCCACGCCCTACCCGACGAACACGCCGCGCTCCACCCAGGTGATGCTGCAAACGTCCACGCCGGCTCCTGTGGCCGATCTACTCTTCGACCAGACCGGCGAGCCGCAGGATCACTACTGGCTGGCGCGCCCCTTCCCGCGCGACCCGACCGACGCTGTGCGCGACTACGCCAGCCGCAATTACCCCTACGGCTCGACAGGCGGCGGGCAGTTTCAGACCCATCATGGCATTGACATCCAGAATCCGCTGGGCACGGCGGTGCTGGCTGCGGCCAGCGGCTGGGTGATCTACGCGGGCAGCGACAGCTTCACCCAGTTCGGGCCGGCCACTGACTTCTACGGCAACCTGGTCGTCATCGAGCACGACCAGCGCGCGCCGACCGGCGAGCCGCTCTATACGCTCTACGGGCACCTCTCGCGCGTGGACGTGGCAGCGGGCCAGCGCGTCGAGCTACAGCAGCGCATCGGCCAGGTCGGGGCGACGGGCGTGGCCTTGGGGTCGCACCTGCACTTCGAAGTGCGCATCGGCAACCCCTACGACTACGCCCGCACCTACAACCCCGACCTGTGGATTCGCCCCTGGCCGACCTTCGGCACGCTGGCCGGGCGCATCACCGACGCTTATGGTAACCGGCTGCACGACGCCGCGATCATCATCCAATCGGCAACCGGCCCCAGCCGCATGACCTACTCCTATGCCGATGAGACGGTCAACTCCGACCCGTACTACGGCGAGCATTTCACGCACGGCGACCTGCCGGAGGGTGAGTACATAGTGTTGGTGCGCAAGCAAGGCGTGTTGCGCTTCAAGGGGATGGTGACCATCATCGCCGGGCAGACGAACTGGATTGACATCCGGCTGAATTGAGGGAGCGGTCAGCGGTTAGCCCTCAGCTATCAGCCCTCAGCGGTCAGCCGTTGGTGGGAGTGCGTGTGGGTCCGGGAGGTAGGGGCGCTGCTCTGCTGCGCCCTGGTTTACCTCACCCCCGCTCGGCGCTAACGCGCCTCGCCTCCCCCTCTCCGCAACGGAGAGGGGGAAAGGCCGAGCAGAGCGAGGCCAGGGGGTGAGGTGAATTCCCCAATACCAGACTTCCGAAGTTTTCGGAAACTTCGGAAGTCTGTTGTGCCCCATCTGCCCCCAGAGTCTGGCAAACTGAAAACTGACGACTGCTCACTGAATCACCCAAACAGCCGATGCTTCCACTCCCCGCCGACCATCGTGCCCAGGACGCGCGTCGCCAGAATCTCGTCCGGCGGGATGGTGTAGAGATCGCGGTCGAGCACGACCAGGTCGGCCAGGTAGCCGGGGGCGAGGGTGCCCAGGTCGCGCTCCATCCCCGCCGCGTAGGCCGGTCCCTGGGTGAAGGCGCGCAGCGTCGTGTCTATGTCCAGCCGCCCCTCCGGGTACCAGCCGTCCGGCCCTGGCGAACCGTCTGGGCGGCGGCGCGTCACCGCCGCGAAGATGCCCAGCAACGGCGCGAACGGCTCAACCGGCGCATCGGAGCCGAAAGCGAGTACCGCCCCGGCTTCCAGTTGCAGCCGCCAGTTGTAGCTCCAGCAGGCGCGCGCGCCCCAGTAACGGTCGGCCATCTCGTAGTCGGACGTGGCGTGGATGGGCTGCATCGAGGCGATGATGCCCAGCGCGCCCAGCCGCCCCGCGTCGTCGGGGTGGATGATCTGCACGTGCTCGATGCGGTGGCGCCGCGCCGCGCGGGGGATGCCGCGCGCCGCTTCCTGCGCGCGCACGGCCTCGTATACGTCCAGCACGTCGTGCACGGCCCGGTCGCCGATGGCGTGAATCGTCGAGGGCAGCCCGGCGGCGCTGGCCCGGCCCACCAGCTCGAACATCGTCTCCTTGTCGGTGACGACGATGCCCACGTTGTCCGGCTCGCCCTCGTAGGGCGCGATCATGTGCGCCGTGCGCGGGCCGAGCGCGCCGTCGGCGAAGATCTTCAGCCCGCCGATGCGCAACCACTCGTCGCCGAAGCCGGAGCGGATGCCCAATTCGTGGGCGTGCTCGATCCAGGGGTCGTTGATCTGCTTGAGAACGCGCAGCCCCAGGTCGCCGCGCTCGCGCAGAATCTGCAGGGCGACCAGGCAGCCTGGGTTGTCGTAATCGTGCAGGCCGGTCAGCCCTGCCGCCCACGCCTGGCGCTGCGCCTCGCTCATCCAGTCCGCGACCTGTTCCGGGCTGGGCACGGGGATGTGCCGGGCGACGAGCGCCATGGCCGGGTCTTCGAGCAGGAGACCGGTTGGCACGCCGTGCGCGTCGCGAACGAGCGCCCCACCCGCCGGATCGGGCGTGCCCGCCGCGATCCCCGCCCGTTTGAGCGCCAGGCTGTTGACCCAGGCGGCGTGCCCGCTCTTGGCCGTCAGGTAGACCGGGTGATCCGGCGCGACGGCATCCAGGTCGGCGGCGGTGGGGAAGGCAGCACCCGGCCAGACGACCTGCGTCCAGCCGCGCCCCTCGATCCACTGGCCGGGCGGGGCCTGCCGGGCACGCTCCGCCACCCGACGCAGCGCCTCTTCCTTGCCGGGCACCTCGAACAGGTCCACAGTGTGCAGGCTGCGGGCGACGCCCTCCCAGTGAATGTGGGCGTCGGTCAGGCCGGGGAGGACGGCGTGGCCCTCCACGTCGTCAACTGCTGTGCCCGGCCCGGCCAGGGCGCGCATCGCGTCGTCCGTTCCGACGGCGACGATGCGCCCGCGCCAGATAGCCAGCGCGGTCGCTGTGGGCTGCGCTGGGTTGAGGGTGCGGATGTGGGCATTGAGCAGAATGCGGTCAATCATGGCTTTGGGGATTTCGGATTGCGAATTGCGAATTGCAGAGTCTCTCTGCGCGCGCGGGTCAGCGGCAGTGGTCATCGAGGTAGCCCTACAGACCAGAGTACCCCCGAATGCCGCGTGAGAATAGGGTTCTCCAATTCGAAATCCGCAATCCGAATTTCGAAATCCTCTCACACCTCGCCTTCGGTTTCGATCTCTTCAATGGCCTCGTAGGGCGTGCGCCCACCGTAGACCACTTTCATCAGACCAGGGAAGTAGCGGTCCATCGTCGTCACCGCCGGATAGATCGCGTTGCGGATCAGGGCGGGGGTAAGCTTCTCGTCTTCGAAGTCCAGGCTGGTCTTGTAGCGCACTTCGCCGTCGTGGTAATCCAGCTCGAAGTTGCCGATGCGCAGCCCGAAGTTGGCGCGGGTGATGAACTCGGCCACTGCCGGACGCAGTTCGTCGGGGACATAGACGGCGGCGACAGCGTAGAAGAGGAACTGCTCCAGGTGGGTCACGATCTGGGCGAAGCAGCGGAACTCGCCGTTCTGCCCGCTGAAGAAGGCGCGGTAAACGGTGCGCCCTTCGATGCGCTGCGGGTGCCACCCGTCCTGGCGCAGGAACTCGCCCAGCGTCTCGAAGGCGGCCAGCCCGTTCGGGGTTGGCGAGTGAGGGTCCTGGCCGCGTTCCGGCTCCTTACCGGACGGCGATTCGCGGTTCATCAATCCTCCACTGGCTCCACAACCGGGACGCCGGTCCGCCGCCAGGCTTCGGCGACCTCCTCGGCGGTGGGCGCGCTGGCGAATCCGGCGCGTGTGACCGACTGCGCGCCCAGGTACGAGGCGAGCGCAATGGCGCGGTCCACATCGCCCAACTGGTGCAGGGCGATATGCAGCGCCACGGCGAAGACATCCCCGGCGCCGGTCGGGCTTACCTGGGTCACGGGCACGGCGGCGTAGTCGCTGGGCACGCCGTCGCGGTAGATCGTGCCGCCATGCTCGGCGCGCGTCACGACGACCAGCGATCCCATCCTGGCAAAGACGCCCTCCAGCTCTGGCGCGTGGCGGATGTCCTCTTCGCTGAGCACCGTCAGGGCGGCGCGCGACAACACCTGCTGGGCGCTGGTCCAGGGCGTGGCCGTCACCAAGCCATCCGGCTCGCGCTGGCGCATGAATCCCTGCGGCGTCACGCAGATCGGGCGGGCGGCAAAGGCGGTGGCGAAGGCCGGATCCACTTCGTAGGCGATCGGCGCCAGGTGAACCAGGCGCGCCTGACGCCAGGCCGGAGGTAGCATGTCCGGGGTGAGGGTGAGCGCGCGGCGGTGCAGGTATTGCGTGCGCCCGTCGGGGCCGTAGCAATTCTCGAAGGTGGTAGTATGCTCCGCCGGGACGCTGATCACCTCAACGCCGGGGGGCAGGTCGCGCAGCAGCGGCTCGTTGGGCCGGGTGCTGGTCAGCATGGCGACGCGCAGCCCAAAGGCGGCGGCAGTGTGCGCCCCATAGGAGACAGTCCCGCCCAGGCGCGGGCCTTCCGGCGTGATATCGTGGGCGACGTGGCCGATGAGCAGGTAGTCGGGAACAGTGTGGGCAGCGTTGGGCATGATCCTCTGGCTTTCAAGTCTTTGGGTGGCGTGCAGGTGATTGGACGCAGCTCGCCGGGTGCGCTTTACGCTGGGGAGGGTGAGCTTCTCGAACCGCAGAAACAGCGAGGACATGGAGAAGGACTGAGAATATTCTTAACTGACGTTACGCACAACCTCCCCCCACCCCTAACCCCTCCCCCACGCTGCGCGGAGGGAGGGGAACTCGACGTTCTCTCCTTCCCTCATTTGGGGGGAAGGGGTCTGGGGATGGGGGCAAAAACGCATTTCTGCGTAACGTCAGTTCTTAAGATGTTCAGTCTCTTCTCTGCGCGCTCTGTGTCTCTGCGGTGACGCTTTGCCCCAGCAACGAGATGCGCGGCGTCCAGGCTCGGGCGCGGCAGGCTGCTGGCAAGGAAGATGCCCCTAGCGCCGTTTGGGGATGATAGTCACCTTGCGAAAATCTCCCTCGCCCACGCTCTGCGTCGTCACGTCCGGATGATCGCGCAGGGCCAGGTGAACGATGCGCCGCTCGTAAGGGGGCATCGGCTCCAGGTTGACCGTGCGCCCCACTTGCAGCGCCTGGTCGGCCATGCGCAGGGCCAATCGGCGAAGCTGCTTCTCGCGGCGGGCCTTGTAGCCCTCCACGTCAATGACGATGTTGGCCCGCCGCGCCAGATCGCGGCTGGCGATCAGGCGGGTGATGTACTGCAGCGCGGCCAGCGTCTCACCCCGCCGACCGATGAGCGCGCCCAGGTCAGGCCCCTGAATTTGCAGCACCCACGGTGTTTCCTCGTCGCCGGATGATTGGGCGCGATAGACTGCCACGCGAGCGTCAATCTGCATCTTGGCGAGCAGCTCTTCGAGCGTGGCCAGCCCGACACGCGCATCCTGATCCAGCTCGTTCTCGCTGGCCGGTCGCACGTCAGCCAGTGTGGTGTTGTCGCCAAAGCCATATTCGTCATCGGTCGCCGCGGGGGCCGTTTCCTCACTGGCCACAGCCTTTTCTGCGGCTGCTATATCCTGGCCGGGCGCTGCGCCTGGCGGCATGACAGAGGGGGTCGGCGCGGCAGAGCGCGCTGGCGCAGCAGTCGTCAGGCGGATGCGCGCCTGGCGCGCGCCGATGCCCAGCAGCCCGCGGCTTGGCTCCTCCAGGATTTCGACGATAACGCTTTCGCGGGCGACGCCAAGCTCGCGCAAGCCCTGCTCGATCGCTAGCTGGATGTCTGCCGCGCTGCTCTCAACAGACCGCGTATCACTCATGGCTGTCTCTATCCTTTGGCCTTGCTCTTGGCACGGGCACGGTTAGCACGGCTGTCATAAATGCCGCCAGAGCCTGTGCTTCTGCGCGGGATCGGTTTCGGCTCAGTGCCGCGTTTGCGCTTGGGAGCCTCCTGGCGGGGCGCGGCGCGCCTGGCCTTGCGCGGCGCGGCAGCAGGAGTCGCTGCGGGGGCGCCAGGCTCTTCGGTCTGTGGCGTCTCAGGCTCGCTCGCAGCTTCCGACTTCATGCCCAGCGCCTGCTTGACATTCACGCCGCCTATCATGGCGTACTGGGCGATGCCGATCAGGTTGGAGGCGATGAAGTAGATGGACAGGCCGGACGCGAACGAGAGCGAGAAGAAGCCGAACATCAGCGGCATGATCAGCATCATCTGGCGGCTGATCTGCGCGGCCTGGTCTGCCTGACGACTGCCGCTCGATGATGGCGTGGCGGGCATGAGCAACTTCTGCTGCAGCCAGGTGGTGATCACGACCAACACGGGCAGGATGTAGAGCGGGTCGGGCACAGCCAGGTTGAGCCACAGGAACTTGTTGGCCAGCGGCACCTGCGAAGACAGGTCGGGAATCCACAGCCGGCCCGACAGGTCGAGCAGTTGGCTGGGGGTGGCGGCCAGCGTGGCCACGATCGCATAGTAGAGGCCGAGCATGATCGGCAGTTGGATCAGCAGCGGCAGACAGCCGGCCAGCGGGTTCACCCCATGCTGGCGGTACAGCGCCCACTGCTCCTGGGCCAGGCGCTCGCGCTCGGTCTTGTATTTCTCCTGCAGCTTCTTCAGCTCTGGCTGAAGCGCCTGCATGGCCTTGGTAGACCGCTGCTGCTTAATGGTCAGGGGGTAGGTGGCCACGCGCACCAGGATGGTGAAGACGACGATGGCCAGCACCACATGCCCGCCCAGAACCTGGTAGAGGAACAGCAGGATGGTGATGAAGGGATTGGTGATGATGTCGAGCATGAGCCAGTGCCTTTTTTCTCGCAGCCGCTGCGGCGGGCTAGTCGGAGTATACCCAACGTTCTTCGCCGGAGTTAGCGGCCAATGCGACCACCAGACGGTCGCCCTGATCGGTGCTGACGATGACCAGGCCAGACGCCTCTTCGTCTGCGCTCTCGCCGGGCACAAAGACTAGATCGGCCAGCACCTGCCCCTGTGCTCCCCGGTACCAGCGGCCTGTCCCGTCCTCTTTGCTCACCGCGTACACATTGCGATCTTTCGACGCCACGATGACTAGGCCGTCGCTCAGGATGGGGGTGGCGCGGATGCCGCCTTCGGCAACCGGCTGCTTCCACACCTGCTCGAACCCGTCTTCGGTGACGCGCACGGCGTAGAGCGCCCCGCTCAGGTCGCCAAAATAGAGCATGTCGCCGTCGAAGGCGGGGCTGCCCCACAGCCAGCCATCCGTCTTGAAGCGGGCGACAATGTCGTGGCTGGCCAGGTCCACGGCCACCAGCTCAGAGACGAACGTCCCTGCGTAGATGCGTTGGCGCACCGGGTCGTAGACCATGTTGCCAGGGGCGGCGCCGCCCAGATTTCTACGCCACAGCTCATCGCCGGTCTCGGCGTCGAGCGCGTACAGGTTGTGGTCGAGCGAAGTCACATAGACCACCGCCCGGCCCACGCCGTTCGACGGGTCTTCTGGCACGTACAGCGGGCGCGCCCACACGCCATGATTGGTGTTGAACGTCCACACTTCCTGGCCGGTCGTGCGCGAGACCGCCACCACGTTGCGGCTGCCCAGCCCGAAGAAGACCTTGTCAGAGTCTACCGCGGCGCCCCCGATCACGCGATCTTTGGGCGTGACCTCAATCGGGCCAAGGATAGCCTGCTTGGCCGGCTGGTAGCGCCACAAGCGCTGGCCGTTGGCGTCAATGGCGTGCATGCGCCCGCTGTAATCGCCCACGTAGACCGTGCCATCAACCACGGTGGGCACAGCGTAGAACATGGCGCCGTCGTCTGCGTACTCCCACAAGACGGCCCCGCTGGCCGGGTTGAGAGCGACGATCTTCTTGCCGTGCGACACGTAGAGCGTGCTCTGCTGTTCGTCGGTGCTGATGCCAACCCAGCTCTCCTGAGCCGGGCCGCCGCAAGCCGCCAGGGCCAGCGCGCCCAAGAGCAACACGCCCAGCAGCAGGCGCGAGCGGGAAGGGAAGAGGCGCGACGTATTCAATGGAACTCCTTGGAATGCTCGGCCAACGTCAGGTGGGAATCAAGGCACCGGGTCGTAGCCGCCCGGACTGAGGGGGTGGCAGCGGCCGATGCGCCGCAAGCCCATCCAACCACCTTTCAGCAGGCCGTAACGCTGGACAGCCTGGTACGTGTAGTGGGAGCAGCTCGGCTCGTAGCGGCAGCTTGGCGGCAGGATGCGCGAGAAGGTGAACTGGTACAGGCGGATGAGCGCCAGGCCGATCTGTTTCATGACGACTGTCCCTCCGCCGGCGGCTTGAGCAGCCCGGCCCGCTGCAGGCTGACGATCACTGCCTGGCACACCACCTGGAACGGCTGCCCGACGATGCGCGGGCGGGCGACGAAGGCGATGTCGTACCCCTGCCGCAACTGGGCGTGCACCTGGCGGACCGCCTCGCGCAGCAAGCGCCGGACGCGATTGCGCACGACCGCTGTGCCCAGCCGCTTGCTCGTGACGAATCCGTAGCGATTGTGGGCCAGTCCGTTAGCCGTAACGCTCACGATCAGCAAAGGGTGCTGCCAGACGCGCCCCTCTTGATGCAGACGGGCGAAGTCTTCTTTCCGGCGAAGGCGCAGGTGGCGCTGCATGCACTGGGGACCTAGCTCTTCCAGTTGACCTTCTTGACGTGATTGTTCTTCTTGTGCGTCAAGACCGCGCGCCCTTTGGCGCGGCGCGCCTTCAAGACACGGCGCCCGTCCTTGGTGCGCATACGCTGGCGGAAGCCGTGCACGCGCGCGCGGCGGCGAATCTTGGGCTGGTAGGTACGCTTGGGCATTGATGACCTCTTTCAAAAAACGCGCTCGGGGCGCGGGTTCTAGCGGCTACATTCGCGTGGCGATGCGCCCCGCCGGGCGCGGCGCGCGAAGAGCAAGTATAGCGCATGGGCTCAGAGGGGTCAAGCGTCAATTGAAGGGTGAAAGGTGGGTCCACGAACAAGTTGTCAGCGGATCATCTGCCGCCG
>JBBIHG010000072.1:0-19016 GCA_037447125.1 Chloroflexota bacterium
CGTGCAGGTGCCAGTACGGGTGCTCCGCGCCGTCGGTTGGAGCCTGGTGGAAGCCCATGCTGTAGGGGAACGACGTGCGGAATACGTTGTCGTAGCGCACGGTGATCTGGCGCAAAGCGTCGGCCAGCGCGTCGCGCTCGGCGTTGTCCAGCGCCGGGATACTGGTCACGGCGCGGTTGCTGATCAGCAGCGTCTCGAACGGCCAGATCGCCCAGAAGGGCACCAGCACAGTCCAATGCGCGTTGGCGTAGATCACGCGCTCGGCGCGGCGGCGCTCCTCGGCCAGGTACTCGCCCAGCAGGGTAACGCCGTGCGCGTTGAAGTGGTCGCGCTGGGCGCTCAGTTCCTTGTCGATCTCGCGCGGCAAGCGCATCGTAGACCAGATCTGGCCGTGTGGGTGGGGATTGGAGGCACCCATCATCTCGCCCCGATTCTCGAAGACCTGCACATAGCCGATGAAGTCGCGCCCGCCCAGGTCGAGTGTCTGCTCGGCCCACGTATCTACGACCGGGCGGATGTCGGCGGGGTCCATCTGGGCCAGGGTCAGGTCGTGGCGCGGGCTGAAGCAGATCACGCGGCAGATGCCACGCTCGCCCTGGGCGCGAAACAGCGGATGATCGGGCGGCTCATCGGCGGGCGTGTCGGGCATCAACGCCGGGAAATCGTTGTCGAAGACGAAGGTGCCCGTGTAGGGCGGGTTGACATTGCCCCCGGCGCGGGCGTTGCCGGGGCACAGGTAGCAGGTCGGGTCGTAGGCCGGGCGCGTCTCCGGCGGCGTGCCGGCGACTTCGCCCTGCCAGGGGCGCCTGGCCCGGTGCGGCGAGACGAGAATCCACTCGTTGGTGAGCGGGTTGAAGCGCCGGTGCGGGTGCTCGCTGAGGGTGAACATGCTGTGTCCTCGCTGGGTGAGGGGCATTGCCAGGTTACAGGCAAGTGTACAGACCTGCGCGCGTTTGTGCTACTGTTAAGGTGTGGCGGGTGTATGCAAAACCTGTCAGGCAGTTTGCCGCACCCCGGTTTACCTCACCCCCGCGTCAGTGGGCCGAGCGGGGGTGAGGCTCTCCAGCGGCGGCAGATGATCCGCTGACAACTTGTTCGTGGACCCAGCGCGAAAGATCGTCTAGGCGATGAGGCAGATTCCCCGTATACTTGGCAGCATCCGCCGGGATGTCCGGCGCCTTGTGTGGCTATTGCTCCTGAGGATGGTACAGCCAGCGATGTCTATCGTCCGCACCTCACCGATTCTGCCGCCCGACCAGCGGCCCGCCTGGGACACGATCCTGCCCATGCCCGCCTCGCGCGTCTCAACGCGCAAGCCGATCATTATCGGGCACCGGGGTGCTGCCGGCCTGGCCCCCGAAAACACGCTCGAAGCGTTTCAGGTCGCCGTGGACCTGGCTATTGACGGCATCGAGTTTGACGTGCAGCGCAGTAAGGACGACGTCCTCGTCGTCTTCCACGACGAAGACCTGGCCCGTGTGACGAACGGGACGGGCAAGCTGTGGGACAGGACGCTGGCCGAGCTGAAGGCGCTCGATTTTGTGATCCAGCACGACGACTATCACAACGTGCGCATCCCCACGCTGCGCGAGGCCTTTGAGCTTCTGCGCGCCAGCGAACAACTGCTGATGATCGAGCTGAAGGAACCGTGGCGCTATCCCGGCATCGAAGAGCAGCTAGTGGCGCTGATCCGCGAGTTTGACCTGGTAGAGCGCTCGCAGGTGCGCACCTTCTACCACGACGCGCTGCACGCCATTCACCGCCTGGCCCCGGAGGTCGCCGTCTCGGAGCTGTGGCTGGATCGGGTGCCGCAAGCCGATGAGGTGACCTACAAAACGGTCAACTGCCATCACGTTCTCTGCACAGCAGAGAACGTCGCCCGGCTGCACCGGCGTGGCGTGCAGGTGACGGCCTGGACAGTCAACGAGTTGGACGATGCGCGGCGGCTGATCGCTATGGGCGTGGACGAGTTGACGACCAATTATCCAGATCGCCTGCTGACCCTCTTTGCCTGATCGAGCGCGCGCGGCCCCAGGGTCGCGCGCTGGTTTTGGGGCGCGAGACCCGTGCACTACTGGATTGACGGGCACAACCTGATCGGCCAGCTTCGCGGCATCAGCCTGGAAGACCCGCACGACGAAGCCAGGCTGGTGGGCTGGCTCAAGCAGGCGTTGGCCCGCAAGAATGACCGCTGCACGGTGTTCTTCGACGCGGGACTGCCCGGCGGTCTCTCGCGCGACCTGTCGTCAGGCCCGGTCAAGGTCACCTTCGCCCATGGGGGAACGGACGCCGACGCCATGATCATGGCCCGCATCCGCAAAGCCGGCGATCCTGGCGCGGTGACGGTGGTCAGCGACGATCAGACGGTGATCGCCGCCGCCCTCCAGCGGCGGATGCGCGTCGTCAGCGCGACGGACTTCGCCCGTCTGGTGACTGCGCCCGCACCCTCCGCCGTCCCCGACGAGAAGGACCCTCACCCGCACCTGTCGCCCCGCGAAGTCCGCGACTGGCTGGCGGAGTTCGGCGCTGAAGAAACAGACGCGGAAGAAGAGTAGGCCACTGTGCCGCCGCGGGATCGGGCTTTCTCACAGTTTTCTCATATTTCATTCACGTGAATCTCAGACGCGCGGCCTATGATGATGCATGAAGCGTCTCTTCCTGATCGGATGCAGTGGCTCATGTACTGGGATAGAAGTGGCTTGACGGAAGAGTAAGAGGCGCTTTGGCCTAGCATGCACGGAGATGCGCGTCGCCGGTAGCGTTGTTAGGCCCACACCTAGGGTCGTTTGCGGTGTCCCCCCCTCGCCGCAGACGATCCTATCATTTTGGGTGGTGGCCAGTCTTCAGCGGGCCGGGCGAGGGTGAGGCTCTCTGCGCAAGAGATCACCGCTGAGGCGCAGAGAGCGCAAAGAAAAACTAAAGAGTCTTTTGGTTCTTCTCTGCGTCCTCGGCGTCTCTGCGGTTCAAGCATTTGGTCATCGTGAGATGCACCCGGCTCGCTCGCACCCTTGTCAGCGCCCGGCCCGGCGAGTATACTAGCGCCCATGATGCGGGGTGTAGCGCAGTTGGCCAGCGCGCTGCGTTTGGGACGCAGAGGTCCCCGGTTCAAGTCCGGGCACCCCGACAATCCCGCAAGCTCACAAGCGCCCGAACGCAGCACGTTCGGGCGCTTGCTTGGAAGGCGGGGAATGAGATGCTCTGGCTCGGATTTCCGAAGCCGGATTAAAACCCTCCGCGCCCGCAACATTCGGCCCGCTCTGGCGTATAGTGTTATGGCGCGGTCCCCCGCAGCCTCACGGCGCGCTCCCAATCCGGGCGTCTGCCGTGCCGCGAAGTACCATGTACCACAGGCGTGAGACATCAGAAAGCGAACCCATCATGACTCAAACAGCAACCAACCACTATGTCGTGCGGGCCGAAAACCTGCGCAAAGACCTGAAGATGGGCGAGGTCGTCGTGCGCGCCGTGCGCGGCGTCTCGCTGAGCGTCGCTCCCGGCGAGTTCCTGGGCATCATCGGCCCGTCGGGCAGCGGCAAGTCCACCCTGCTGGGCATGATCGGCGGGCTGGATTCGCCCACTGACGGGCGCATCTTCATTGACGGGCAGGACATCACCCATCTCGACGAGCGCGCCCTCACCCGCGTGCGCAACGAGAAGATCGGCTTCGTCTTCCAGTTCTTCAACCTCATCCCGACCCTGTCTGCGTTGGAGAACGTGGCCCTGCCGGTGCAGTTCGCCCGCCAGCGCAGGCACAGCCCGACCAGGCGCGCCAAAGATTTGCTGACCCTGCTGGGCCTGGGCGACCGGCTCGGCCATCGCCCGTCGCAGCTTTCGGGCGGGCAGCAGCAGCGCGTGGCCCTGGCTCGCGCCCTGGCCAACGAGCCGCCGCTGCTGCTCTGCGACGAGCCGACCGGCAACCTGGACACCGAATCGAGCGCGGTCGTGCTGCAGGCGCTGCGCGATGTGCAGCAGCAGCTTGGCACGACGATCATCGTCGTCACTCACGACATGGAAGTGGCCTCGCAGTGCGACCGCCTTGTTGCGCTGGTGGACGGCAAGATCGCCCAGGACGTGGACGCGCGCTCCACCGCGCAGATGCAGGCGATCCGGATGTTGAAAGACAAGCGCTCCACCGGCGAGATCAAGCCGGTGACCGTCAACGGGCGCTAGCGAGGGCGTAGCCATGATCGAGCAGCTCAGGTTCTACTTTCGCCACTCGCTCAATGACATGCGGGTCAATGGCCAGCGCACGCTGTTCGCCCTGCTGTGCATCGCGGCGGGCGTGGCGGCCATCGTCAGCCTGCAAACGCTGGGCGTGATGATCGAAGACACGCTGACCGGCAGCCTGCAGGAGAGCAACAAGGGCGACATCCGCCTCAGCCCCGCAGTCGGCGAAGGCGACGATCGCCACCAGCGCGGCAAAGACGAGGGCGTGATCGCATCGGGCGGCATGTTCAGCATCAGTGTCTTCACCCTCGAGGGCGTGCAGATCGTCGGCGACTGGTTCGCCGAGCACTACCCCGGCAGCACCATCACCTATATGCAGGCGCTCGGCGGCCCTTCGGCCGGCATGACGATCAGCAACCCGCGCAACGACACCGAGCAAACGTTCGTCTCGCCCTTCATCGTCGAAGTGGACCGCTACCCGCTCTATGGAGCGCGCAGAGCCGAGGACGGCACGCCGCTGGGCGCGCTAATCCAGGCGCCGACCGACATCGTGATCAGCCGCAACCTGGCCGACACGCTCGACGCCCAGGTCGGCGACACGCTGGCCCTGGCCGGGGCCAACGAGCGCTTCACGCTGCGCGGCATCGTGCCCACCTCTGAAGAAGCTGGCTTCGAGAACTTCGCTGGCAATCTGATCGGCTACTACTACCTGGACGTGTCCGCCGTGCCGCTGTTCAATGGCGGTCTCCCCGCGGGGGCCGCGGAAATCCAGGTGCGCCTGGGCGACCCGGCGCAGGTCGAGTCGGCGACGCGCGCCTTGCGCATACGCTTCCCCTACGTGGGCTCGACCAGCACCGTTGATCTGAAAGAGTTGAACAGCGATATTTCCGACGCCATCAACCAACTGGTGGTGATCATGGGGCTGGTCTCGCTGTTGATCGGTGGCATCGGCATCGTCAACACCATGCTGGTCATCGTCAGCCGGCGCACGACCGAGGTGGCCGTGCTCAAGACCATCGGCCTGGAGGCCGAGCAGATCACGGCCCTGTTCCTGGCCGAAGCGGTGCTGATGGGCATCTTCGGCAGCCTGATCGGGATCGCCCTGGGCTGGGTCGCCGCCTTTGCCATCAAGGGCGTGGCCGAGAACTTCCTGGCCCAGACGCTCACCTTCCGCATCACGCTCACCCCGCCGCTGACCGGTTTCGTCGTCGGCGTCATCGTCACCACGATCTTCGGCTTCCTGCCGACGCTGGCCGCCGGGCAGGTGCGCCCCAACCTGGTGCTGCGCCCGTCGGACGCGGTCGTGCCGCGGGCCGGGCGCGCCCGCTCGTTCGCCGCGCTGCTCTTCGTCATGCTGGCCATCAGCCTGGTCGCTCAACCGCTGATCAACGACCTGCTCTCAGAACAGACGATTCGCGCGGCGGCGATGGGCGTGGGCGGCTTCCTCGGCCTGCTGATGGGCCTGACCATGCTGGCGGGCGGCCTCTTCGCCGGCTGGACGCGGCGCAAGCTCTGGCGGCGCATGGTGCGCTGGGTGGTGATGGTGCCCGGCCTGCCGCTGCTGGGAACCGCCTTCGGCTATGCCGTGCCCGCCCTGCTGATCCTGTTCGCCACCTTCATCGCCGTCGCCGTGCTGTACGCCGTGCTGTGGCTGATCATCTGGCTGGTGGGGCGCTTCCTGCCCACCTGGCGCTTCGTGGACCTCAAGCTGGCGCTGCGGGCGATGCTGGTCAACAAGGGGCGCGCTGCCTCGACGCTGCTGGCGCTGGTGGTGGGCGTCTTCACGCTCAGCCTGATCACCATGCTGGCCACGGCCATCACCAACCGCTTCGAGCAGGTGCTCGAAGACGAGGTGGGCGGCAACGTGATCATCTTCGCCGCGGGCGCTGGCGGCACGCTCAACGCCGTCGAGTCCCGGCTGCAAGAGACGGAGGGCGTGCGCAGCTACTCGGCCATGGGCACCTACAGCGTCAGCCTGGTCTCGGCCACCGATGTCAGCGAGAACCGCATCCTCACCGCCAGTCAACTGGCGAATCTGGCTCAGGAGGGCGGGGACGAGGCCGACGCCCTGCGCTGGCTGTTCAGCAGCATTGACGCGCGCGGCGTGGAGTCGAACCTGCCCGATGTCCAGTTCTACCAGGGTCGCCAGCTCAACGCGGCGGACACAGGTCCCTGGGATCGCGACGCCGGCGAGTACCCGCCCATCGTCATCTCGGCCAATCCGGCGGTCATCGCCACCGGCCTGGAAGTGGGCGATCAACTGCTGTTCGAGTTCGTCCCACAAGGGGTGGGCCGGCTCACCAGCGGGGCCGAGCGCCAGCTCATCCGCTTCGAGATCGTGGGCATGGTGGACCGGCGCGCGAGCGGCATGCAGGTCAACTTCGGATCGTTCAACTACGCGCCGAGCAGCGCCTTTCCGCCCGGCCTGCGCCCCGACACGGTGAGCGCCATCGTGGACATCGAGGAGACGCAGGTCCGCACCCTGCGCCGGAGCATGAACGAGATTCCGCTGGCCTTCGTCATGGAGACGAAGATGCTCAATGACCTGCTGACGCGCATCCTCGACCAGTTCACGTCGTTCCCCATCCTGGTGGCGGGGCTGGCCCTGGTGGTGGGTGGCATTGTCATTGCCAACTCGGTGGCGCTGGCCACCCTGGAGCGCCGCCGCGAGATCGCCATCATGAAAGCGGTTGGCTTGCAGCGCGAGCGCGTGCTGGGTATGTTGCTGCTGGAATACGGGCTGATGGGGCTGATCGGCGGGCTGATCGGCGTCGGCCTGGGCGGGATCGGCTTGCTGTTGTTGCTGATCCAGGCGTTCGGCGGCGATCTGGGCCGCTCGATTCCCTACATGACCGCGCTGCAACTGATGGCCCTGTGCGTGCTGATCGCGCTGGCCGCGGCCATCTTGACGGCGTGGCGCGCTTCGGGCGAGAAGCCGCTCAACGTCCTGCGCTACGAGTGACGGACGGGGCGGGGAGCCTGGCGGGCCCGGTCGCGCCGCGACACCCCGACGCAAGCAACCGCAGGGGAGAGTTTCCAAACTCTCCCCTACAAAACAGTCGGTGCGCGTTACCTGTAGCGAGTGTCAAACCCCATCAGGGACATGGGACTGCGGTGCGTCCGGGCGGGCGCGCGCTCAACGCCCGTCGAGCACCTCGCGGTTACGCACGTTGTCGTAGCGCCCCTCCAGCAGGGCCTTGCGCACCGCGTCGGCGGCCTCCACGCCCACCTGACTCTGCGCTTCGTGCGTGCTGGCTCCCAGGTGCGGCGTGTGAATTACATTAGGCAGGCCGATCAGCGGGTGATCGGGCGCGGGCGGCTCCGGGTCATAGACATCCAGCGCCGCGCCGGCCACCTTGCCGCTGCGCAGCGCCTCGGCCAGGTCGGCGCTGTGGATGAGCGCCCCGCGCGCCGTGTTGACGATCAGCACGCCGTCTTTCATGCGGGCGATGGTCTCGCGGTTGATCATCTCGCGCGTCTCATCGCTGACCACAGCGTGCAGCGAGAGAATATCCGCCTCGGCCAACACCTGGCTCAGGTCGGCGATCATCGCCATGCGGCGAGCCAGTCGCTCTGGCACGAAGGGATCGAAGACGATCACGCTCATGCCCAGGGCTTTGGCTCGCTCGGCGACAGTGTGCCCGACGCGCCCAAAGCCAATGATCCCCAGGGTCTGGCCGGCAAGCTGCCTGCCGACGAACTTGTTCCGCTCCCAGCGCCCCTCGCGCAGCGCGCGGTCGGCCTGGGGGATGTGGCGAGCCAGGGCCAGCATCAGAGCGAGGGTGTGCTCGGCGGTGGAGATGGTGTTGGCTTCGGGCGTGTTCATGACCACCACGCCGCGCGCTGTGCAGGCGTCCAGGTCAATGTTGTCCACGCCCACGCCGGCGCGCACCACGACCCGCAGGCGGGTGGCGCGTTCGAGCAGGGCGGCGTCCACTTGCGTGTCGCTGCGCACGATCAGCGCGTGCGCGTCCGCGATGCAGGCCAGCGTCTGCTCGCGGGTCATTTTGCCCGGCGCGTGGACCTCGAATGCGGCGACCGCGCGCAGCACGCCCAGCCCCGCCTGGTTGAGCGTATCGGGCACAAGCACGTTGTAGCGCATGGCGTCATCCCTCCTTGGCCAGGAACTCGTCCATCGCGGCGAACAGGGCTTCCAGGTGCTCCGGCTGCGCGTCGCCCATATGCGCGATGCGCAGGGTTTTGCCCTTGAGCTTGCCGTAGCCGTTGGAGATGGCCATGCCCCGCTCGCGCAAGAAGGCGTTGAGCGCGGCGATGTCGATCCCGCGCGAGTTGGTGAAGGTGCTCACGGTCGGGGAATGATACCCATCCTCCGAGAACAGCGCGAACCCAGCCCGCTGCGCCCAGGCGCGGGTCATGGCGGCCATCTGCTCGTGGCGGGCAAAGCGCGCCTCCAGCCCTTCAGCCAGCATGTCGTCGAGCTGCCGGTCGGCGGCGTACATCAGCGCGATGGGCGGCGTGGCCGGGGTGTTGTTCTTCTGGTGGTGCCGGTCAATCTCCAGCACGTCGAAGTAGTAGCCGCGATTGGGGACCTGGCGCGCTCGCTCCAGCACGGCGGGCGACACAGCGGCGAAGGCCATGCCCGGCGGCAGGGCGAACGCCTTCTGCGTGCTGGTCAGGCAGATGTCAATGCCCCAGCCATCCACGTCCACCTTCGCCCCGGCATAGATGCTCACCACGTCTGCCAGAAAGAGCGTGTCCGGGTAGTCGCGCAGCGCCTCGGCATAGCCCTCGATCGGGTTGCGCACGCCGGTGCTGGTCTCGTTCATCACGCAGGCCACCGCGTCGTAGGCCTGGCCGCGCAGGGCGTCGGCAAGCTGCTCCGGCTTGACCGCCTGGCCCCATTCGACGGCGATAATGTCCACCTGCTTGCCGTTGAGCTGGCTGACCTCGGCCCAGCGCTCGCTGAAAGCCCCGCAGGTCAGGTGCAGCACGCGCGCCTCGTCGCGCACCGCACAGCGCGAGGCGGATTCCCACACGCCCGTGCCCGACGAGGTGTAGAGGTAGACCGGGTGCTGGGTGAAAAACGTCTGTTGCAGCTTGGGCTGCATCCGCGCGTAGAGCGCCGCGAACTCGCCCGAACGGTGCCCGATCATCCATCCGGCCTGGGCGTCCAGGATTTCTTCGCGGACTTCGACCGGGCCGGGGATGAACAGGCGGACGTGTTGTGGGTTTCGGGGGGACATGAATGCATTCCTCCTTAGTGTGCCCTGAATGTCTGGTATGTCTGGCAAAATGGGGGCCATGAGTCAGGAGGCGTGAGAATAAATCGCACTCATGACTCTCGCCTCCTGACTCATAACCACTCCCTGCGACCTTGAGCGGACTTCTCGACTTCTCCCTCACGACCGCGCGGCGAGCAGGTCCTTCAACTCGATGATCGGCGCGATCTCGGTTGGGTCGGCCCCATAGGCCATCGCCAGGTAGTAGCTGACGTAGTCGCCATATTGGATGGCATGGCCCATCTGGGCCAGCGCACTCTGCCCCTGGGGGCGGAATGTGTCCGTCATGATGCCATTTTGCAGGCAGAGTTGGAAGGTTAGCTCCTGGCGCAGCGCGACCCGCGGGTGGTCATGCTGGCGCGAGATGATGAAGACGGCGGCAATGTCGAGCATGTGCTCTTCCGGGAAGCCAATGCCCGCGACAGTGTTGTGATTGGCTTCGGGCATGGCCTCAAACTCTGCCCACGCTTTGGCGTTCTCATTGATCTGGCATTTCCAGCGCCGCGCCACCGGCTCGAACAGCCCCCCGCCGAAGAAGACCGGGACACGCCCAATCACCTGGCCGGCGCCGCGCTTGGCCGGGTTGTGCGGGATGGGGCTGCTGGCGGTGTAGAGGGAGGCGTGCTCGCGCAGCACGGCGATGGCCTCCTGCACATCGGCTTCCAGGGTGGCGATCAGCCCCAGGCGGTGAACCAGCCCCAGCAAGAGGCCCCAGCTCCAGCCGAGCGCGGCGCGCGGCTGGCTGGCGTAGGCGATGCGCCACAGCGGGTAATGGTGAGCGGCGGCGTGGGCGGCAAGCTGCCCACCCGTGGTGACGGCCAGCAGCTTCGCGCCTCGCCCCAGGGCTTGCCCGGCGGCGGCCAGCGTCTCTTCGGTGTTGCCAGAGAAGCTGCTGGCGATGACCAGCGTCTCCGGCCCCTGGACGTAGGCGGGCAGGTCATAGCCGCGCACGACAGTCCAGGGAACGGCGGACGAAGCGGCGATCAGCGCGCCGGTCAGGTCGCCGCCGATGGCTGAGCCGCCCATGCCGGCCAGCACAATCTGGCGCGGGCGGCGATGTGTATCGGGCAGGGGCATGGTCTGGGCGGCGGCCCAGGCCGCGGCAAGCTGGTCTGCGAAGGCGTCAATGTGGGTCAGCATGTGCTCGCGGTCCAGCGTGGCCAAGCGGGCGCGATCGTCGAGGTCGAGATTGAAGCCCATGGTCTCTCTCACTCCAACGGATGGATGGGGCAGCGCCGGGCCGGAGCGAAGCGCGCCCGGCAGGTCCAGCAAGCGAACGCGCCCCATCGTACCGCATTGTGGGGGATCGTTCCATGTGCATTTCGACCAGAGGGTCCACGAACAAGCCGTTAACGTGTTGGCCCTCATCCCCGACCCTTCTCTCACGAAGAGTTCAGGAGCGGATAGCAGCCGCGAGTCTTTTCCCCTCCCTCCGTGCAGGTGGGGGAAGGGCCAGGGGATGGGGGCATTTAGCAACCTCTCTGTCCGGCAGCGCAGGCCCCCGCTGGCAGATACCGCCGTCTGTTTGCCGGCGCTAGACCACGGCCAGCACGCGCGCCCCATCGGTCGAGACGCAAGTCGCGCGGGCGGTGTGGCCGATGCCTGCCTCGTCGTAGATCGCGCCCAGGGCCGCCGCGACGCGCTCCGCCGTCTCGTCCCCGGCGCAGACGGCGGCCAGTGTCGGCCCGGCCCCGCTGATGACCAGACTGAGCGCCCCGGCTCGCTTGGCGGCGGCGCGCGCCTCGGCCAGCAAAGGGATCAGGTGGGCGCGCGCCGGCTCGATGATCGTGTCGCGCTCCATCGCCTCGGCCATCGCTTCGAGATCGCCGCGATGCAGGGCGTCTACCAGGCGGGCGACGGCCGCCGTCTGGGCGACCATCGCCCGCAGCGGCACGGACTTGGGCAGCAGCGCGCGCGCTGCCGCCGTAGACACGGAGAGGTCCGGCGTGACCAGAGCGAAGTGCAGCCCGTCGGGCACGGGCATGCGGCGAATCTCGGTCAGGCGAGCGCCGGTGATCAGGGTGATGCCGCCGAGCAGGCTCGGCCCGACATTGTCGGGATGGTAGCCGCTGATCAGCGCCTCGCCATCCAGGCAGGCTGGCAGCAGCTCGTCGCGCGTCAGCGGCTCGCCGGCCAGCGCGTTGATGGCCACCACCGCCGCGACCGCGCTGGCCGCGCTGCTGCCCAGGCCGCTGCCCAGCGGCAGGCCCTTCTGCAGGGTCAGGCTGACACCCCGTGTCAGGCTCAGGCGCTTGAGCAGGCTGTTGGCGGCGACCGTCGCCGTGTTCAGGGCCGGGTCGAGCGGCAGCCGCCCTCCATCGCCCTCAATCGAAGCGATCACGGCGCCGGGCTGGTCGCGCCACTCCGCGCTGACTACGTCCCCTGGCTCGGCGAAGGCCACGCCGATGACATCGAAGGCCACGCCATAGTTGCCCATGCTGGCGGGCGCGAAGGCTTCTGCTCTGGCAATCCCCATGATCAGTGCTATCCTTGTGGCGATTGGCGGCCTGCCGGCACAGGGCAGCGGGCGAAGGTCGTTTGCAGCAGAGCAGTACCCCCACCGCTGAAGGTTTCGCGCGCATTCAGGCACACCACGAGGTCGGATACGATGATAAGCTTGCTTAAGTGTATGGACTGCGGACGAGAATACCCCATAAACGCCGTGCTGTACACCTGCGAAACGTGCGGCGGCCTGCTCGACGTGCAGCACGACCTGGACGCGCTGCGGGCGACCGTTTCGCGCGAGCTATTTGACCGGCGGCTGGGGGCGCTCGACGCGCCGACCAGCAGCGGTGTGTGGCGCTACAAGGAGCTGATCGCCCCCGGCCTGGCCGACATGCAGATCGTCACGCGTAGCGAGGGCAACACCAACCTCTACCCCGCGCCGGCGCTGGCGGCGTGGGCGGGCGCCGGCGCGCTCTACCTCAAGCACGAGGGCGAGAACCCCACCGGCTCGTTCAAGGACCGGGGCATGACCAGCGGCGTGACCCAGGCGCGCGCCCTGGGCATGAGCCGCGTGGCCTGCGCCTCCACCGGCAACACATCTGCCTCGATGGCCGCCTACGCCGCCTATGCCAGCATGGAGGGCATCGTCTTCTTTCAGGACCGGCAGATCGCCCTGGGCAAGCTGTCGCAGGCCATCGCCTATGGCGCGACGTGCGTGCAGATCAGCGCCGACTTCGACCGCAACATGGCCCTGGTACGCGAGATCGCCGCTGCGCTGGGCATCTACGTGCTCAACTCGGTCAATCCCTTCCGCCTGGAGGGGCAGAAGTCGATCATCTTCGAGACGATCCAGCAGCTTCGCTGGCGGGTACCGGACTGGGTGGTGTGTCCTGGCGGCAACCTGGGCAATAGCTCGGCCTTCGGCAAGGCGCTGCACGAGCTGCATCACCTTGGCCTGATTGACCGCCTGCCGCGCCTGGCCATCATCCAGGCGGAAGGGGCCAACCCGCTCTACCGCGCCTACCAGAGCGACTTCGCCCGCTATGAGGCGCTGCACGCCGAGACCATCGCCACCGCGATCAAGATCGGCAACCCGGTCAACTACCCGAAGGCCGTGCGCGCCCTGCGCTGGACGGACGGCGTTGTGGCTCAGGTGAGCGATCAGGCGATCATGGACGCCAAGGCGCTGATTGACCGGCAGGGCATTGGCTGCGAGCCGGCGTCGGCCTGCTCGCTGGCCGGGACGCGCGCCCTGGTCGAGGCGGGCATCATCGGCCCCCACGACACCGTCGTCGGCATCCTGACCGGGCACGTCCTCAAGGACCCCGACGCGACGATCGGCTACCACTGCGACACCCTGGCCGGCATCCGGGCCGCGCACCCCAACCGGCTGCATCACGCGGAACCATCGGTCGAGGCGATCACGGCCATTCTACAAGGCGCGGGGTGAGAAGATAGACCTGGCTGCTTGAGGGGCGGACGCCAGCACAGCCAGCCTGAAGATTCTGATGCGTTCTCACCTTCACCTCACCCCCGCCTCACCGCGCCGATAGGTCGTGTTTGACCGGTGGGGCGTCGTTATGTTAAAGTCTGTGCAGTAGACTCTTGTTTCACCCCCGGCTGGAGGTCGTTCGCGCCCCTTGGGGCGCGGCGGCGTTGAGCACCCTCGCTCACCGAAAAGTGCCCCCGCCGATAGTATCCGCTTAGAGTTAGCGCCTGGCGCGCCTGGAATGGACGGCCCATGTCTCTTTGGACGCACTATCATACCCCCACCACCGTTGACGAGGCGCTCACCTTACTGGCCAGCTACCAGGGCCGCGCCCGCGTGATCGCCGGCGGCACCGACTTGCTGCTGGACATCCGCCACGGGCACACGCCCAGGCCCGAGGCCCTGGTGGACATCACTCGCATCACCGGCATCGCCGCCCTGCGCCAGGACAGTGACGTGATGGCGCTCGGCGCGGGCGTCACCCACGCCCAGATCGTGGCCGAGCCGGTGCTCGCGACGCGGGCGACCTGCCTGGTTGAAAGCTGCGGCGTGGTCGGCGGGCCACAGGTGCGCAACGTGGGCACCATCGGCGGCAACGTGGCCCACGCCCTGCCCGCTGGCGATGGCACCACATCGCTGGTCGCGCTCGACGCCGAGGCCGATGTCGCCCTCGACGGCGTGCGGCAGTGGTTGCCCATCCGCGACCTGTTCGTCGGGCCGGGTCAGTCGCGCCTGGACCAGACGCGCGATGTGCTGGTCGGCTTCCGCTTCCGCCTGTGCGGCCCGCGCGAGGGCAGCGCCTTCAAGCGTATCATGCGCCCGCAGGGTGTTGCCCTGCCGATCCTGGGCTGCGCGGCGTGGATGCGCCTGGACGAGTCCGCCGAGCGCTACGACGACCTGCGTATCTGCATTGGGCCGGTATCCAAAGTCCCGGCGCGGGCCGAGGCCGTCGAGGAAGCGCTGCGCGGGGCGGTAGTCGGCGCGGAGGCCGTCGAGCGAGCTGTGAGCGTTGCCCGTGAGACGCTGCGCCCGCGCACCAGTAAATATCGCGCTACCGCCGAGTACCGGCAGGAGATGGTCGAGGTGCTGCTGCGGCGCGTGCTGCCGCTGGCCGCCCAACGCGCGCGCACCGGCGAAGCGATTCCCGAAGGCGTAGGCATGGAGTAGTGGGGAAACGATCATGAGCAAACTGCACATCACCGTCAACGACAACCCTTATGATCTCGACGTTCCCGAATCGCGCACGCTGGCTCATGTGCTGCGCTACGACCTGGGCCTCACCGGCACCAAGATCGGCTGCGAAGAGGCCGAGTGCGGCCTGTGCACTGTCCTGGTGAACGGCACGCCCGTTGACTCGTGCATCTACCCGGCGTTCAAGGCGCAGGACGCGGCGATCACCACCATCGAGGGGTTGGCGCGCGGCGACGCGCTGCACCCGGTGCAGCGGGCCTTCGTCGAGCACGGCGCGGTGCAGTGCGGCTTCTGCACGCCCGGCCTGATCATGACCGCCAAAGCCCTGCTCGACAGCAACCCGCGCCCGTCCGACCACGAGATCAAGGTCGCGCTGAAGGACACGCTCTGCCGTTGTACGGGTTACACCAGCGTGATCCATGCCATTCACTCGGCGGCCAGCGAACTGCGCGGTGAGGGCGCGCTCCCCTGGCAAGCGCGCGAGACCGTCGCCCCGCTCAACGCGGTGGGTCGCCCCGTCCCGCCACAGGAGATCGTGGATAAGGTCACCGGGCGGGCCAGATTCACCGATGATTATGTCTTCCCCGGCATGTTGGTCGGGCGTACGCTGCGTGCCGCCCATCCGCACGCGCGCATCACGCGCATTGACACCAGCAAGGCCGAGGCTCTGCCGGGCGTTCGCGCTGTGCTGACCCACGAGGACGTGCCCGGCCAGAACCGGCACGGTTTGATCTTCGCCGATTGGCCGGTGTTGTGCGCCGATAAGGTGCGCTACACGGGCGACGCGGTAGCTATCGTCGCCGCCGATGACGCCGACACCGCCACCCGCGCCCTGGAACTGATCGAAGTGGACTACGAGCCGCTGACCGTCGTCGGCAACCCGCAGTTCGCTCACTCGCCGGAAGCGCCGCTCGTCCACGAGGAATGGGAGACGGGCAACCTGCTCAAGCATATCAAGGTGCGCGCCGGCGACATCGCGCAGGGCTTCGCTGAGGCCGACGTGATCATCGAGCGCGAGTACCGCACGCCGACGATCGAACACGCCTTCATGGAACCGGAGTGCGCCATCGGCATCCCGGCGGGCTACGACGCCGAGCACCCCAAGCTGACCATCTACGTCGGCTCGCAGATTCCCTACGAGGATCGCCGCCAGACGGCCACTGCGCTCGGCCTGCCCGAAGACCAGATTCGCGTGCGCGGCACGCTGATCGGCGGCGGCTTCGGCGGCAAAGAGGACATTGCCGGGCAGATTCACGTCGCCATGCTCGCTCAGGCTACGGGCCGTCCGGTGAAGATGCTCTACACGCGCCAGGAATCGCTGCTCTTCCACCCCAAGCGTCACGCCACCATCATCCGCATCAAGACCGGGGCCAAGCGCGACGGGACGCTGACCGCCGTCCAGGCGACGCTCTACGGCGACGGAGGCGCCTACGCCAGCCTGTCGGACAAAGTGATGACGCGGGCCACCACCCACGCCACCGGCCCCTACGTGGTGCCCCACGCCAAAATTGACTGCTATGCCATGTACACCAACAATCCGCCGTCCGGCGCGTTTCGCGGCTTCGGCGTCAGCCAGTCAGCCTTCGCCGTCGAGCAGAACATGGACCTGGTCGCTGAGGCGCTGGGCATGGACCCAGTGGAATTGCGGCGCAAGAACGCGCAGCGCGTCGGGGCGACGACGGCCACCGGCCAACGGCTGCGCGAGAGCGTCGGCCTGCCGCAGACGATTGAGCACGTCGAGCGCGACATGCGCGGCGGCGATCCCGATTTCCGCTGGGGCTGGCGCGAGGGCAACAAGGCTTACGGCTGGGGCATCGCCTGTGCCTACAAGAACACCGGCCTGGGCGGCGGCGCCCCCGACCGCTCGACGGCGGAAGTGGAGGTCTTCGCCGACTCGTTCGCCGAAGTGCGCACCTCGTCCGCCGACATGGGCCAGGGCCTCAGCGCCGTGCTGGCCCAGGTGACGGCGGAAGAGCTAGGAATGCCCGTCGAGCGGGTGCGCGTCCTGCTCTCCGACACCGACCTGACGCCCGACGGCGGCCCGACGACCGCCTCGCGCCAGACGTATGTCAGTGGCAACGCCGCCCGCCACGCCGCGATCACCATGCGCGAGGCGCTGGCTGCCGCCGCCGCCGAGCGGCTGGGCGTGGCGCCGGAGCGGATTCGCTTCGAGGGCGGCCACCTGCGCGCCAACGGTTCCACCGTGGCCATCGGCGAGGTGGTGGGCTGGATGCGCGAGCAGGGCCAGGAAGCGAAGGTGCGTTACGTCTACGACGCGCCCAAAACGCAGCCACTCGGCACGGGCGGCGACATGCACTTCGCCTTCTCCTACGCCACCCAGGCGGCGCTGGTCGAGGTGGACCTGGACACGGGCGCGGTCAAGGTGCTCAAGGTCATCGCCGCCAACGACGTGGGCCGCGCGATCAACCCCAAGACGCTCGAAGGGCAGGTCGAGGGTGGCATCGTCATGGGCCTGGGCTACTGCCTGACCGAAGAGTACATCGTCGAGGACGGTGTGCCCTGGTCTACGCTGTTCGCCCGCTACAAGATACCGAGCATCAAGCACACGCCGGAGATCATCTCGCACTTCGTCGAGGAGCAGGTTTCCAGCGGGCCGTTCGGGGCTAAGGGCGTCGGCGAGATCACGTCCATCAACACCGCGCCGGCCATCGCCAACGCCATCTACCACGCGACGGGCGTGCGCGTCTATCGCATCCCCGTGGATCAGGACGCTCTGCTGCGCGCGCTGAAGGCAGGCGCGACGGAAGTCCACGCCACCTGGCACGACGTGCGCTAGGGGCGCCGCCGTGCTGCGCTGTGCAGCGATCTGAAGAGGGGTGGGTTTCGACACCCGCCCCTCCTCGATCGGTACCGTCGAATACACGCGGGGCGTCTCAGCAGACGCCCCGCCTCTTGGCCCGGCCTACTCTCCGGCCCCGGTCAGCTCGCGCACCGCGGCGCGGAACCGCCCGGCATCGGGCAGCCCCGTCTCGCGCAGCACGACGCGCCCCTCGCCGTCGAAGAGCAGCGTGGTGGGCACGATCGTCACGCCATAGGCGCGCGCCGCCTCGCGCCCGATCCCGCTCAGCAGATCGAGCCGCAGGACGGTCGCCCGCCCGTGCACATCCCGCTCCAACCCATCCACGATGGGCTTGGTCAGAGTGCAGGCCGTTCAAAGGTTCGTGTACCACTTGACGATGGTTGGCTTGCCGCTGGTCAGCCGGGCCTGCAGGTCGGCCATCGTCTTGACGTCGCTCGGCCTGATGTACCACACGATGTGGATCAGCACGAAGCCCGCCAGCGCGACGACGGCCAGCCCGGTCAGCCCAACCTTGAGCAGGGATAGACTCGCAGCCAGGGTCATGATGTCCTCCGCGTGTGCACGGCACTACCGCGAATGGCGGATTGCGGATTGCGAATGTGTCCTCCGCGTGCGCACTATCCCATTGGATGCGCCCCGCGCGCGAAGGTTGCAGCGGCAAGGGACAGGCATTGTGTGTGGTGCGGGCGGACGCTGGTGGCGCTGGGCAGCGCGGCGGCGATTGTCCGCCTGCGCGGGCCTGGGCTATGATCCCCCCGCCCGACGTGGTACAATGCGCGCTTCAGAGGGCACGACATGGGCGCAGCGCAGGGGAAGACTATGCATATCCTGGTATCCAACGACGATGGCGTTTACGCGCCGGGCATCGCCGCCCTGGCCGAGGCGATGCTGCCCTTCGGCCAGGTGACGGTCGTCGCGCCGCGCGAGAATCGCAGCGCGATCGGCCACCGCAAGACGATGCACAAGCCGCTGCGCATTGACCCCGCCGCCTCCTTCCCGATCAAAGGTGTCGCGGCCTTCGCCACGTCCGAATCGCCGTCGGACTCGGTGGCGGTGGCCCTGCTGGGCTTCATCAAGGAGCCGATTGACCTGGTCGTGTCGGGCATCAATCGCGGGGCGAACATGGGCCAGGACCTGACCTATAGCGGCACCGTCTCCGCCGCGTTCGAGGCGGTGATCTGGCACAAGCCGGCCATCGCCTTCTCGCTGATTGATTACTCGGAAGAGGCCGATTACCGCCCCGCCGTGGCCATCGCCCGCCAGGTGGTCGCTCTGGGCCTGTACCGCAACCTGCCGCCGCTCACCCTGCTCAATGTGAACGTCCCCCCACTGCCGCTGGAGCAGATCAAGGGGTTCAAGGTCGTGCGGCAGGGGCTGCGCACCTACAACGACGCGCTGATCTCGCGCATTGACCCCTATGGCCGACCCTACTACTGGATCGGCGGCGAAGCGCCCAGTGGCGACATGACCGAAGAAGGCACCGATCTGTGGGCCACGCACAACGGCTACGTCTCGCTGACGCCGATCCACCTGGACATGACCAGCTACGCCGTCATGCGCGATCTGGAAGCAGCGGGCGTCGAGCGCCTTGTGCCTGGCCAGGTGGAGTAGAGAGTCGCTGCACGGCCAGATCATGGAGCAACCAGGCAGGACGCACACAGCC
>JBBIHG010000073.1:0-18922 GCA_037447125.1 Chloroflexota bacterium
CACCAGCCGCCCGCCGTACTCCTCGACCGACTCGCGCGCCGCGCGGATCGCCGCCCCGCCGCGCGCCCAGCCGTCCAGGTTGTGCGGCTGCGTCATGTCGAAGGCGTCCCACAGGTAGGGCTGGCCGAAAGCGAGCGTCACCTCGCCCTGCGTCGCGTAGTCCGGCGCGTGGAATTGCAGCGACGCCGAGAAGTCATCTTCCGGCCCCAGGTAGAGCTTGAGCAGCACGTAGAGCGCCGAATGCTCATCCCACCAGGTGCGCCGGGGGACGGGCGGGGGCGGGTTGGCCGACCGCACATCCGTCTCGCCGCGCAGCGCGGCCAGGCCGTAGTCCTCGTTGGCATCGTTGCCGAACCACTGCCAGATGACCAGCGGGGGCTTGAGGGGCAGCCCGAAGTCGGTCAGCACGCGGGCGTGGCTGAGCGACCCCGTGCTGGTGATGCCCAGGTTGATGATGTTCAGCCCGGTCAGCGCGCCAAGCTGCTGCACCCAGCAGTCCTCCTCGTCGGTGAAGCAGAAGGTGAACGAGTCCCCCACCGCCACCGCGTCCACCCGGCGATCCACCAACTCCTGCCGCGTGCGGAAGGCGACGCGCGATCCCCACAGCGTCTCCGTGCTGACGGTGAAGCGCACCTCGGCGCTGCCGAACTGCTCGTAGTTCTGCACGGGGCGGGCGATCATCAGGTAGTCCACGTCCGGCTGCCAGATTGGGTCGGGCAGCAGGCGCGCGTCGCTGAACGGCGTCTTGCGCACGTGCTCCAGCACCAGTTGCAGGCGCGGCGGCAATGAAAAGAACAGCAGCCGGATCAGCACCTCGACCAGCAGCCAGGCCAGCAGCAAGCCGAAGGCGATCCCGGCCAGGCGGCCCGCCCAGGTCACCGCGTTGGAGTGATCGCGTCGTGGCAAGGACTACCTCCTGCCCCTATGCTACGATGGGGTCCACACGCCCGCTGCCGCTCCCGCTTCGACCGGGAAGAAGGCGCCCTCCCGCCCGGTGACTTGCCGGTAGGCGGCAGCCGCGCCCGTCAAGAAGCGGCCCACCGCGCTCGCCTCCACCAGGGCGACAACTGCCCCGGCCTCGCCCCCACCGCTGTAGCGCGCGCCCCAGCAGCCGGGCTGAGCGGTCGTCGCCGTCCACATCGCATCCAGCGCGGGCGAGCTGCTGCCGTAATCGTCGCGCGCGCTGCGGTAGGACTCGCTCATCAGCGCGCCGAAAGCGGCCAGGTCGCCGCGCGTCAACATCTCGACGGCGCGGGCGACGCGGGCAATCTCGCCCACGACGTGCCGCGCCCGGCGGTGCTGGTCCTCGCTCAGGGCGGAGCGGTGCGCCTCAAGCTGGGCGGGCGTCACGTCGCGCAGGGCGCGCACGGCGGGATCGCGCTGGCGAATGAGACGGGCGGCGTCGTGCGCGTCCTGGGCGCGCCCGCCGTAGCCCGAGCCGACCAGGGCGCGCCGCGTGCCCGTGTCGCAGACGACGACCGCCGCGTCGGGCGGCAGGGCGATGTGGCGATGTTCCAGGCTGCGGCAGTCCAGCCACAGGGCGTGGCCGGGCCGCGCGTGCAGGGCCGTGTACTGGTCCTGGATGCCGATGCCCAGGCCCAGATAGCCGCGCTCGGCGTCCAGCCCCACTTCGGCCAGCGCGCCCGGCGGGAGCGTCCAGCCGCTCAGCGCCGCCCAACCAACGGCGAAGGCGACCTCGAGCGCCGCCGACGAGCTGAGGCCGGCCCCCATCGGCAGGTCGCCGGAGAAGACAGCGGTCATGCCGCGCGCTTCCAGCCCGCGCTGGCGCAGCGCCCAGATCACCCCGGCAGGATACCCCGCCCAGCGCGGCAGTGGCTCTCCGGCAGCATCCACGCGGGCGGCCAGGTGATCCGGCGCGTGGGCCAGCGCGACCATCTCGCCCAGGTCGGCGGCGCTCAGGGTGCTCACCGCGCCGGGGACGGGCGCGGCGGCCAGCCATATGCCCCGCTCGATGGCGATGGTGATCACCGCCCCGCCGTGCATGTCCACATGGCCGCCCAGCAGGTTGACGCGCCCCGGCGCGCGCGCAAGCACCTGGGGCGGCGCGCCTGGGCGCAGCCGCTCGTAGGCGGCCAGCAGCGCGCCGGGCGGGGCGAGCAGCGTGCCGGCCGGCGAGGTCGCTTCACCCATCGAAGTCCACCGGAATCCCGTGCTGCTGCAGGGCGGCGACCAGCGCCTCGCTCTGCTCTGCGCGGACGATGACCGCGTTGGGGCCAAGCTGCGCGCCGAGGAAGCGGCGTAGTTCGGGCGTTTCGAGGATGGTCTGCAGCACATCCGGCGCGCTGCTGCGCAGGACGACCGCGCGCTCCAGCCACACATCCGCGCCGCCGGCTTTCTCCCACCCGTCGAGCAGCCGGTAGACGGCGTCCGGGACGTTGTCGCCGCTGGTGCGGCGCAGAAAGGCGCGTATGGCGTCGAGCGGCACGCCTTGCTCGGCGGCGCGCCGCAAGCCCGCCGCCGACAACTGGTACTGGTACGGATCGCCCGCCGGCCCCCATTCGGTGATGCGCGCCAGTTGGAAGCGCTCGTAGCGGCTGAGCGTGCGCGGGGCCAGGGCGGTGCCATCAGGACGCAGGGCCAGCGGCGGGCGCTCTTCGGGCCGATCCGGCCAGTCGGCCCCGCTGACCAGCGCGCGCCCATAGGGGGTCAGGCGGCACAGCGCGCCGCCATCGCCGAGATCGGCCAGCCCCAGCCAGTGCAGCGGCCCGGTGAGGATGAAGCGCAGCAGCGCGCCATCCACGCGATTCCAGCTTTCGAAGCCGCGCAGATAGTCGCCGCTCTGCGCGTCGCGGATGTACCAGCTCTCGTAATCGCCGGCGGGCCGCTGGAAGTCCGGCTCTTCGTCGTGAACCAGGGCGACCAGTTCCTCCACCGGCCACCAGCCGGGTGGCGCCGTCTCCAGGAAGGCGAGCACGGTCTGGCGGGCCAGCAGCGGGTCGTTGCGCCAGCCGGTCGGCTCGGGGATCAAGCCGGGCGTGTGCCACAGCTCGTTGAAGAGCGTGCTGTTGCGCCAGGTCTCGGCCAGGGCGCGCACCTGGCGAGGGCGCGTTTCTTCCAGCCAGCGGCGGGCCGCCGTCGGGGCGGGCCGCAGCAGGCCCTCGTCCTCGACCGCCACGCCCAGGCTGAGGGCCAGGCTCACCAGCAGGGCGATAGATGCCGGGCTGGGCGCGCCCAGCCAGTGGGGGGCCAGCGCTTCACCCAGGGTCGCCGTCAACGCGCTGGCCTCGGCGGGCACGCGCGCGATCTGCAGGTAGGCCAGCAGCGTCGTCAGGTCGTCCACCAGGGTCGTCGTCGCGGGGACAATGCCTCCCTGCGGCTCGCTTCCTGCGTCGGGCGGCCAGTCGGAGTCCGGCTCGGCGCTGAGGTCGAAGCCCGTCTCGTGCGCGGGCAGCACGCCGGCCAGGTCTTCGGGCACGAAGATGAAGGGCTGCACGCCTGTGCGGCTCTCGTCGAAGCCGCGCGCGATCAGCCCGCGATAGAACAGGGTCTCGGTGACGCTGACCGGCTGAAGGTGGGGCGTCTCGCGCTCGCGGCGGGCGGCGCCCATCTGCCGGATCTCGCCGAAAAGCCGGGCGAACTGCGCTTCGGGCATTTTGCGCTCGCGCGCGCCGAGCAGCGTCTGCAGCGCGCCGCGCTCCTCGTCGCTCAGACGGCCCCATTCGGCAGCGGCGCGCTCTGGGACGAGCATGGCTTCGGCGAGCGCCTGGGCGGCCTGGCGCTTTTCGAGGGCTTCCAGGTCCACATCCCAGCGGTGGGCGATGATCGCCAGCAGGTCCGGGTCGTAGTCGAGCAGGGTTGGCAGCAGGGTCGGCATGGGTCATTCCAGGTGGAACCGCACCATCACAGGAGTAGCTTAAATGATGGCCGCCGGTACGTGCAAATTCCTGGAGAGAAGGGGTGCGTGCAAAACCTGTCGGACAGCAGGAATGCAGCTCTGCTGCGCTTTGACTTCGGCGGGGGCACGCGCCCGGTCAGCGGGCGCCGTTCGAGGGCGGCGATGAAGCGCTCGCGCGACTGCATGGGCACTTCCGGCCTATAAGGGCGCAGTGAGGGCGAAACCTGGCTGGGCAGCATGCGTGCCAGTTGCTGACGGTACGCGAAGTGGTCGCGCAGGCCAGCACTGCGAAAAAATACCCCGCGTCCTGCGACACGGGGCATATGCGCTCTGAACAAGGATGAGGAGGTGCAGGCTAGCCCTGGCGCACGACGTCGCTGGCCTGCAGGCCCTTGGGGCCCTGGGTGATGGTGAATTCAACGCGCTCGCCTTCGCGCAGCTCGCGGTAGCCGCTGCCGGTGATGCCGCTGTGATGCACGAAGACATCGGGGCCGTTCTCGCGGGCGATGAAGCCGTAGCCCTTCTGGGCGTTGAACCACTTGACGGTACCGGTGACACGCTCGGACATGGTGAAGGACTCCTTCCCTCGGATAAAGGTAGTTGCTGATAGTGTAGAGAGAGGAGTTTCTTACAGGTCGTGCAAAACCGCGCGCTGTAGAGTCAGTTGCGCGCGGTTATGGGGCCAGGTTCGAACAACCTCTTCACTACGCCATTCATCATACTCCAGGATACACGGCGCTGTCAACGGGTTTTCGCTTTTTCGCCGCGTGCCACCAGGGAATGCTCACTCCAGCGGCGCAAGCGTCCCATCGTCGGCGATCTGCTGCACGCGCAGCTCGGCCCGGTCCAGCAGATCGCCGCACAGCCGGGCCAACGCCTGACCCTGCTCGTAGAGCGCGACCGACTCCTCCAGCGACAGCTCGCCGGACTCCAGCCGCGCGACGATGCCCTCAAGCCGCTCATAAGCCTGCTCGAAGGTCAGGCTGCTCAGATCATCCTGGCTCATAGGATACCTCACTGTGGCGGGGTGTAGTCCCACAGGGTCGCGCAGGTCCACCGCCCCCGCTCGGCGGCGTCAATCCAGCGGTCGAACTCGGTGCCGAGCTTATGCCCGCGCGCGCCGGCGAAGTCGCGGGCCGCGCCCGATCAGCTCGTCCAGGCGGTAGCGCCCAGCGATCAGCGCGTGCTCCTCACTCATCAATGCCTCTCGATCCACACAGGCCCGGCTACGCCCCGAACAGACGGCGGCGGACGGTGGCCGTGAGCCGTCCGTCGTGCAGGGCGATCTCGACAGAGCTATCTTCGGCGGCGTGCTGCACGCTGGTCACGCGCGCTCCGTCGTCCGTCCGCGTCACGACTGCGTAGCCGCGCGCCAGCAGCGACAGCGGGTTGGCGCTCTCCAGCGCGCGCGCCTGCGCCGCCAGCCGCTCGCGTCGTCGCCCCAGGTCAAGACGCAGGCGCGCGCCCGCCCGGCCCAGCAGATCGTCCACGCGCTGGCGGGCGTTGGCCACCCGCACGGCGGGCGACAGCCGTTGCAGCAGGCGCGCCTGCCCGCGCAGCGCCGCGCGCCGGTCGGCCAGGGTTGCCGCCATCTGCCCGGCCAGCCGCTCCGACCACACCTCGATCGTCGTGCGCAGGGCGAGCGCGTCCGGGACGATCATCTCGACGGCAGCCGACGGCGTGGGGGCGCGCACGTCGGCGGCGAAATCCACCAGGGTGAAGTCAATCTCGTGGCCCACGCCGCTGACGACCGGGATGCGCGAAGCGGCCACCGCGCGGACCACGTCCTCATCGTTGAAACACCACAGGTCTTCCAGGCTGCCCCCGCCGCGCGCCAGCAGGATCACCTCGACGGCGCTGTGCTCGTTGAGGCGGCGCAGCGCGGCGACGATCTGTGGGGGGGCCTCCTTGCCCTGCACCAGCGTCGGGCTGAGGATGATCGCGGCCAGCGGGTAGCGTCGGCTCAGCACGTTGAGAATGTCCTGGAAGGCGGCGGTCGTGGGCGAGGTGACGACGCCGATCCGCTGCGGATAGCGCGGCAGTGGGCGCTTGCGTGCCGGGTCGAACAATCCCTCGGCGTCCAGCCGGGCCTTGAGCTGCTCAAACTGGCGGTTGAGGTCGCCCGCCCCGGCGATCTGCAGGGCGTCACACTGGAGCTGATACTGGCCGCGCGCCTCATAGACGGTCACGCTGCCGTGGGCGATCACCGCGTCGCCGTGCTGCGGCTCAAAAGCCAGCCGCGCCGCCTGGGCGCGCCACATCACACAGCGCAACTCGCTGCGCTCGTCCTTGAGCGTGAAATAGAGATGCCCCGACGACGCCCGCGTGAAATTGCTGATCTCTCCCTCGACCCACACATCGAACAGGCGGGGGTCTTGATCGAAGAGATCGCGGATGTAGCTGGTGAGCTGCCAGATGGTATAGAGTTGGGTCATCATGCCCGGCTGCTACTCCCTCGTGTGGCGGTGGATTGTACATCACACCGCCCGGCAAAGCTATGCGCCGCGGCAGGGGGCGTGTGCAAAACCTGTCAGGCAATAGGGGTGCTGCTCTGCTGCGTCCGCAGGGGGCGTATGGCCATACGCCCCTACGAGACTTCACCTCCGCTCAGCCCCCTGACACGCGCCGAGCGGGGGTGAGGCAACCCGGGGCGCAACAGAGCAGCGCTTCTGCCTGACAGGTTTTGCATACACCCGGCGACTAGGACTATTCTACTGTTTCTCTTATTGAGCCTCGTGCAGGGCTGTGGTATCATCGCTACAACTCGCAGCAGTTCGGCGCAATAACGCGCGCTCCTGAACGCGCGTGTTGGAATGTTCATGCCAGACGACATCCCTCCCCTCAACCAACCCGACAATCCCACCGTGGATGAGGACCTGGAGACGGCTGAAGGTGTCGTGCGGCGTTGGGTCGTCGTGCGCCACGCGACCATCTGGCGCCCGCCAACCGATGTCTTCGAGCGCGAGGATCGGCTGATTGTCGTCGTCGAGATCGCCGGCATGCACCACAGCGACTTCAATGTCACGCTGCAAGGCCAGCGCTTGATCATCAGTGGAGTCCGCGAGCAGGCCACGCTTCGCGACTGTGCCTATCATCAGCTAGAGATTCCCTACGGGGAGTTTCGCGCCGAAGTGAGCCTGCCCTGGCCGGTGCTGCGCGACGCGGTGACGGCCAGCTATCGTGACGGCTTCCTGCGCGTGGAACTGCCCCATGCCCCGGCGCAGAGAATCCAGATCGTCACCGTGGACGAGGACGAAAGCAACGCCTCGCCAGCCGAGGCGCTACCAGAAGAACAGACCACAGACCTATGACCAAACGACGCAATAAAGCGGACATTCCTACTCCCCCGGACGACGAGCAGCCCATCGAGATGACCGTCCAGAGCGACGAGCCGCGCGAAGTGGATGTCACCGACAGCGGCGCCGGAGAGGAAAGCGGGCAGGCGGAGCAACCCGTCCGCGAGCGTGAGGTCAGCTTCTCCCCGCCGGACGAACTGCCCATCCTGCCGTTGCGCGGCCTGGTCGTCTACCCGCATACGACTGTCCCGCTCACCGTCGGCCAACCGCGCTCGGTCAAGCTGGTGGACGATGTGGTGGCCGGCGACCGTGTGATCGGGCTGGTCGCCTCGCACGACCCGGAGCTGGAAACGCCAGGGCCGGATCAGGTTCACCTGATCGGTACTGTCGCCCAGATTCACCGCCTGTTCCGCGCCCCCGACGGCACGATGCGCCTGCTGGTGCAGGGCATGGCCCGCATTCGCATCACCGGGTTCACCGAGACCAAGCCGTACCTGCGCGCGCGCGTCGAGGCGGCTCCAGAGACGGTCGAGGACAGCATCGAGGTCGAGGCGCTCATGCGCAACGTCGTCGAGCAGTTCAGCCGCATGGCCGACCTGGTGCCGAGCATCCCTGGCGAGCTGATCAGCGCGGCGCTCAACGTGGACGACCCGCTGCAACTGGTCTACGCCCTGGCCACCTACATCCGCCTGGACCTGGCCGATCAACAAAAGCTGCTCGAGCTGGACTCCGTGCTGGAGAAGCTGCATACGCTGATGACGATCCTCAACAAAGAGCTGGAAGTGCTCGAGCTGGGGCATCGCATCCAGACCGAAGCGCAGTCGGAGATGGAGAAGACGCAGCGCGAGTATTTCCTGCGCGAGCAGCTCAAAGCCATCCAGCGCGAGCTGGGCGAGGGCGACGAGCAGTCGGTCGAGATCGAAGAGTTCCGCCAGAAGATCGAGGCGGCGGGAATGCCGGAGGAGGCCGCCCGCGAAGCGCGCCGCGAGCTAGACCGCATGGCCCGCCTGCCCACCGCCGCCGCCGAGTACGGCGTGATCCGCACCTACCTTGACTGGCTAGTCAACCTGCCCTGGAGCGTCCAGACCGAGGACAACCTCGACATCGCGCACGCGCGCGCCGTGCTCGACGAGGATCACTACGGCCTGGAGGACGTCAAGGAGCGCATCCTGGAGTACCTGGCCGTGCGCAAGCTGCGCCAGGAGCGCGCCGGCGAGATCAAGCGCGAGACCAGGGTGGACTACGTGCGCCGCGAGCGCGAAGGGGCCATCCTGTGCTTCGTCGGCCCGCCAGGCGTGGGCAAGACCTCGCTTGGCGCGTCCATCGCCCGCGCCATGGGCCGCAAGTTCACGCGCATGTCGCTGGGCGGCATCCGCGACGAGGCGGAGATTCGCGGCTTCCGCCGCACCTACATCGGGGCCATGCCGGGCCGCCTGATCCAGACCATGCGCCGCGTGGAGAGCCGCAACCCGGTGATCATGCTTGACGAGATTGACAAGCTGGGGCGCGACTTCCGCGGCGACCCCGCCTCGGCGTTGCTCGAAGTGCTCGACCCAGAGCAGAACTTCGAGTTCCGCGACCACTACCTGGACGTGGCCTACGACCTGTCGCAGGTCATGTTCATCACCACGGCCAACACCCTCGACACAATCCCCATGCCGCTGCTCGACCGTATGGAGATCATCCATCTCAGCGGCTACACCGAGCAGGAGAAGGTACAGATCGCCCAGCAGTACCTCATCCCGCGCCAGGTCCGCGAGAACGGCCTGCGCCCCGAAGAGCTATCCTTCACCGACGAGGCGCTGCTGGAAATCATCCGCAACTACACGCGCGAGGCGGGCGTGCGCAACCTGGAGCGCGAGATCGGGCGCGTGGCGCGCAAGATGGTGACGCGCATCGCCGAGGGCCAGACCGAGGCCGTGGTCATTGATCAGCCCGACATCCGCGAGCTGCTCGATCACCCGCGCTTCGGCTACCAGACGGAGATCGAGGAGCGCCTGGCGGATACGCCGGGCGTGGCCATCGGCCTGTCGGTGACGGTTTTCGGCGGCGACGTGCTGTTCGTCGAGGCGGCGCAGATGCCGGGCGGCAAGGGCTTCCAGTATACCGGGCAGCTTGGCGAAGTGATGCAGGAGAGCGCGCGCGCGGCGCTCAGCTATATCCGCTCCAAGGCCGGCGACTTCGGCCTGCGCCCAGACTACTTCGACAAGCACGACATTCACCTGCACGTGCCCGCTGGCGCGGTGCCCAAAGACGGCCCGTCGGCGGGGGTGACGATGGCCACGGCGCTCATGTCGCTGATCACCGGGCGGCCCGTGCGCCACAACGTGGCCATGACCGGCGAGATCACGCTGCGCGGGCAGGTGTTGCCCGTCGGCGGGATCAAGGCCAAGGTGCTGGCCGCGCACCGCGCCGGGCTGGATACGGTCATCCTGCCGCGCCGCAACGAGCCGGATGTCGAGGATGTGCCCGAAGAAGTGCGCCAGGCGATGACCTTCATCTTCGTGGACGATGTCACGGCGGCGCTGGAGGCCGCCCTGACCCCGCCCAAGAAAAGCGGCAACGGGGTCGTGGCCGGGGGTGACGAGCAGACCGAAGCCCAGCCGGACGCCGCCCCGGTGAGGCAAGCTTAGCGCCGGCACACGGTTGTGTGCTGGCGTCCCTGTGGGAAAGAAGGCTGTATTGCCCAAGATACTGATCGTGGATGATGACCGGACGACCAGCAAGCTGCTGCAAACGCTGCTGGAGCTGGACGGATTCGAGGTGGTGATGGCGTCACGCGGAGAAGAAGTGCTCGTGCTGGTCCGCGAGCAGACGCCCGATTTGATGCTGATTGACTACCACCTCAGCGATATGAAGGGCGTTGAGGTCGTGACCCGCTTGCGCACCGAAGAACAGTTCGCCAGGCTGCCCATTGTCATGACCTCCGGGCTTGATATGCAGGAAGAGGCGCAGACTGCTGGCGCGAACTGTTTCCTGATCAAGCCCTTCGAGCCAAGCCGCCTGGTATCGGTCTTCCGCGAGCTATTGGGGTGATGCCGCCTTCTCAACGTCGCAACATCATTGATTCAGACGCTATTGCAGCGGGAGGATGGCGCGAAACGGAACACAGAGTGCGCCCCAGGATTGTAGGTTTGGCGAAACGCCCTCGTGGGCGGGCTTGATGCACTTTAGGAAACTGGCCAGGATACCTTCCTGCTCGATAGCGCGGGCGGCTGGCGGTGTGACCGCGTAGGGCGTATGGCAATACGCCCCTACGAACCTCACCCTCGCTCGGCCCGCTGACGCCGGCCTCGCTGCCCCCTCTCCAACGTGGAGAGGGGGCAAGCCGAGCGTAGCGAGGCTGGGGGTGAGGTAAGCCAGGGCGCAGCAGAGCAGCGCCCCTACGCGCCCGGCACGGTATCCGCGCTAATTCGTTAATCTGCATCAATGCGCCCCTACAAAGAGTAGCCCTCCAACAGCGGGCGCATTCCACACCTGCGCAGGCAGCGGCGACGGATGGCCGGGCGCGGCCCTCCATCGCCCCGCCCCTGCTGCGCAAGTTCCGGCCCGTGCCAGCCCTCCCCCCAAGACGGAGAGAGGCCCATTGTGAGCGGAAAATCTCGACGCTCGAAGATGCACTGGTACCGCATGGACCTGCATCTGCACACCCCCGGCTCAGCCGATTACCAGGAGCCGGACGTCAGCTATGTAGACATTCTGCGCCAGGCCGAGCTACGCGGCCTGGACATCGTCGCCTTCACCGACCACAACACAGTGGCCGGTTACCGGGCGATGCTCGAAGAGATCGAGCAGCTCAGCCTGCTGGAGCGCCTGAACCGCATTCAGGCCGACGAGAAGCGCAAGCTGGCCGAATATCGCCGGCTCCTGGACAAGATTCTCGTCCTGCCGGGCTTTGAGTTCACCGCGACCTTCGGCTTTCACATCCTGGGCATCTTCGCCCCCGATACGCCCATCCGCCAGCTTGAGCACATCCTGCTCAGCCTGAACATCCCCGCCGCCGCCCTGGACGAAGGCTCGTCGAACGTGGGCGCGTCGGCGGACGTGCTGACCGCCTACCGCCGCATCAACGAGGCGGGCGGCATCGTCATCGCCGCGCACGCCAATTCGAGTCACGGCGTGGCCATGCGCGGCTTCGACTTCGGTGGGCAGACCAAGATCGCCTACACGCAGGACCCGCATCTGCACGCCCTGGAGATCACCGACCTGGATCGCAAGGGCCAGCGCAACACGGCGCGCTTCTTCGACGGCACCAAGCCCGAATACCCCCGCCGGATGCGTTGCATCCAGGGGTCGGACGCGCACCGCCTGCTGGCCGACCCGCGCAACAGCAAGTACCTGGGCGTCGGCGACCGCATCACCGAGGTGCTGCTGCCAGAGCGCACCTTCGACGCGCTGCTGGACGTGTTCGAGAGTAACGACTTCGCCAGCACGCGCCCCTACCGGGCCAGCCACGCCCCGTATGACCACGTGCAGGCGGCCCGCGAAGAAGGGCCGAGCATCGTCCAGGCGTTCCACGAGGGGCTGACGCGGCGCGGCGGGCGGCTCTTCGCCGTCATCGCCGATGTGTGCGCCCTCGCCAACACCAACGGCGGCACGATCTTCGTCGGCGTCAGCGCCAAGCCGAAGGACCCGCCGATCGGCATCCCGAACGTGGGCGAAGCGATTGAGATGCTGCGCGACGAGATCGAGCACAAGATCACCCCGCCGCTCGAAGTGGCTGTGGACGTGTTGGATACGCACGGCAAATCCGTCGTGCGTATCCGTGTCCCGCGCGGCGATGACCCGCCCTATGCCATTGACGACAACAAGATTTACGTGCGCGACGAAGCGGAGACAAATCTGGCCGTGCGCGACGAGATCGTGCGCCTGGTCGCCCAGAAGAGCCGGGCCAAAGACAGCCAACCACCTGTGGTGGAGAGTGCCGCTGTTCCCGCCGTCGCTGCCGAACCCGCTCCCACCCTGGAGGAACCTGCCAGACCGGAGACCGCCATCGAAGCGCCGCGCACCGGCGTGGAGATCATCGGCTCTGAGCAGCGCAAGGGCGTCATGTACCACATGATGCGCGACCTGCGCAACGGCAACGTGGTCAAGAACGTCACGCGCTCGTCGGCGCGGCGGCTGTGGCACTACGCCATCACCGAGCACGAGTCCAGCCCCGTGCAGCCGGAGCAGGTGCAGTGGCATGGCGACATCGGCCTGTGGAAGCGCTACAAGCGCGGGGGCACGGTGCGCTACGACCTGGTGCAGCGCGTCAATGGCGAGCTGCGCGTGTACTACGGCGTGACCTACGACGGGATGCACGGCCCCTGGCAGGCGTTCGCCGGCGAGGACGAGTAGGGCGAAACGGGATTAGCCTCACCCCCGCTCGGCCCACTGACGCGGGCCTCGCCGCCCCCTCTCCACAGCGTGGAGAGGGGGCAAGCCGAGCACAGCGAGGCTGGGGGTGAGGCTATGACTTCGCCGGGCAGCGGGCACCCTCTGTCCGGTTTTCGGTTGCACCAGGCGAGTCGTGTATGGCGAGGGCTGCTCCAATCCGGCGCGGTGAGTGGCTGGCGCTGGCGCTGATCCTGCTGCTGGCGGCGGCGCTGCGCATGGGCGCGCCGGGCATCACGGAGTTCAAGCGCGACGAAGCCAACATGATGGCCCGTGCGCTCGACCTGGCCCGCGGGCGCGATCTACCCCTGCTTGGTCTGAGTTCCTCGGTGAACGTGCCCAACCCGCCGGTCAGCGTCTACCTGTTCGCCGTCCCCTTCCTCTTCAGCGACAGTCCCCTGTCCGCCACGCTCTACGTCGGTGCGCTCAACCTCGCGGCGGTGGCGCTCACCTGGGCGCTGGCGCGGCGCTATAGGGGGGCGCGGGCGGCGCTGATCGCTGCGCTGCTCTATGCTGCCAGCCCGTGGGGCGCGATCTACGCCCGCAAGCTGTGGGCGCAGGACCTGCTGCCACCTTTCGTCGTGCTCACCGTCTTCACCGCCCTGCTGGGCTATGCTGAGAACAAACGCTGGGCGCGCCTGGTTCACTGGCCGTTGCTGGCGCTCGCTGTCCAGATTCACTACGCCGCCGCCAGCCTCGTCCCGCTGAGCGCCCTGGCGCTGGCCCTGTGGCCGCGCCGGGTACGCCGCCGCGAACTGGCCGCCGGGCTGCTGCTCGCCGCGCTGACTCTGCTGCCCGCCGCTGTTGGCGCATACCGCGACGGCTGGCTGTCGCTGGATGCCCTGCGCGAGCGGGTGCAGACCGACCCCGATCACCGGCGTGCCCTCAGCAGCCGGGCGCTGGAACACGCCTGGCTGACCGTCGCCGGGACGGACATCCACGCGCTGGCCGGGCCGGAGCAGTTCCGCGCCTACCGCGACACCGTGCCGGATACCGATCTCCTCTTCGCGCTGATCCCGCTGGTGGCAACGCTCACCGCGGCGTGGTGGCTGGGGCGGGCGAGCGGGTTGCGTAGAGATAAATGGCTGTTTCGAATTGTGGATTGCGGACTGCGAATTGCGAATCTGATTTTCCGCAATCCGCAATCCGCAATCCGAAATCTTCACATCCCAGCGAAGGTGTCGCCAAGCAACATCCCCGCAGAAGAAGAAAGAGGCGGGATACAGATCGTTCTCGCCGCCTGGCTGATCGCCCCCGTGCTGCTCTTCACCTGGGAGTGGACGGAGGTCGTGGCGCACTACTTCATCCCACTGATGCCCGCCGCCTATCTGCTGGCCGGGGCGGGGATAGATGCCAGGATGGGGGCGATGCGCGCGCCGCGACTCCGCCGGACGCTGAGCGCGGGGGTAAGTGCGCTGCTGGCGCTGATCGTCGCCCTGCAGGCGTACAGCTTCGCCGCGCTGCTCGACTTCGTGGACGGGCGGGACACGCCGGGCGGCTTCGGAGCGCCGCTACACTACCTGCTGGACATCCGCGCGGCGATCCTGGCCCGCGATCCGGCGGACGTGATCGTGATCAGCGATGAGGAACTCGCGCCCTTCGACGAGATTCCGGCGGTGTGGGGCGCGCTGCTCGACTCTTCGCCCTCAGTGCGCTTCGTAAACGGGACGCGCACGGCAGTCTTCCCCGCCGGGGACGCGCTCGAACTGATCGCGCCCGTCCCTGGGCTGCGGACGTGCCCGGACGCCGCCTGCCTCGACGCGCCAGAAACAGAGGCATTCCCCTTGCGCCCCGGCGAGCCGCCCTATGCCCTGCGTCCGGCCCCGTCTGCGCTGCCGCTGGCCGGAGTCACACCCATCGAGCCGGCCCGCTTCGCCAACGGCGCGACGCTCACTGGCTACGCGCTGGACGGGGGGAGTGTGGCGCTGGTCTGGGAACTGGCCGGGCCGGGAAGCGCCGACTCACAGGCATTCGTCCACGCGCTGGACGCGGCGGGGACGCGGCTGGCGCAGGCGGATCGCCCGGCCTGGCCGGGGCGCTACTGGCGGGCGGGCGACCGGCTGGCCCTGTGGTTCGACCTGGCTCTCCCGCCGGAGACGGCTGCCCTTTACGCGGGGATGTACACAATCGAGGGCGAGGCGTTCCGCAACGTCGAGGTGCTGGACGCGGCGGGCGCGTACCTGGCACAGGGGGCGACGATTCCGCTGGGGAGTTAGGGCGTCTCCACCAGCAGGCGGCCCATGTTGCCCCACAGCCGCAGGAACTCGGCGCGCGGGCGGCTGGTCGGCGCGCTGGCCCGCGACGAGTCCACGAACCAGTAGCGCTCCTCTGCTGGCTCCCAGCCGCACAGAAGCGCCACGTGCGACCAGCCCGTCGGGCGCAGGCCGCGCCGTCGCAACGGTTCGCCGTAGATGGGCATGAGCAGGCGGTCTTCAGCCAGGGCGCGGTGCAGATCGTCTTCGCTCGCGCCGACGCGCCAGCGCGCGGGGACGCCGTTGGTGCGCAGCACGTCGGCGATGCCCCAGGGGAAGGTAGCCCAGGCCGGGATGCGGCGTACGACCAGCGGCGGGAAGCCAACGCCCAGGCGCGGGCGGTTCATGGCGCGGGCGACTTCCGCCGCGCCGAGGACGGCACGCCCGTGCCAGAAGTTGACGGCCATGGCCACCACATGCGGCCCGCAGTCGTTGGAGCGGCCCTGGTTGACATGGTAGCTGGCGATCTCCTGGCCGTGGCGCGGGGCCAGGGTAAGTGTGCCGTCGTCGCGTTTCATCGCAGATGCTCCTCAGCTAGCCGGCGTTGAGCGCCTCTCCCCTTCAATCTCCCTCCGGGCTGCGTACAGACCCGGGGACGATCGGGCAGGCGGCCTGCCCCAACGAGCCGCGCGCTTCGCTCTACCCCTGCACTCTCTGCAAGGTTATACTGGCGGCATATCACTCGCCCCCCTGTGAGCCTGGAGTAATCCTGCATGATACCTCTTGTTCACCCAGATGCCATCCGCAACCTGCTCAGCGGCGATCACGGCGACCCGTTTGCCCTGCTCGGGCCGCACCCCGTGGAAGAGGGGAAGATCACCGTGCGCGCCTTTCGCCCAACTGCGGCGGCGCTGACTCTGGTGGACGAGCGGGACGGCGCGCGCCTGCCCATGACCCGCCTGGACGAGGGCGGACTCTTCGCCGTGACGCTGGACGCGGCGTGGCCTCCTCCCGCGTACCACTTCGTCGCCCAGACGCACGACGGGCGCGAGGAGACGCTGCACGACCCCTACCGCTTCGGCCCGCTGCTGACCGACTATGACCTGTACCTGCTCAGCGAAGGGCGGCACTTCACCAGTTACGAGCGGCTGGGCGCACACCTGCGCGAGGTGGACGGCGTGCGCGGCGTGCATTTCGCCGTGTGGGCACCCAACGCCTACCGCGTCAGCGTCATCGGCGACTTCAACGGCTGGGACGTGCGCGTCCACCCCATGCGCCTGCACCCCGACTCCGGACTCTGGGAGCTATTCATCCCCGGCCTGGAGGAATGGACCATCTACAAGTACGACCTGCGCACGCGCACCGACGGCTACCAGACGCAGAAGACGGATCCCTATGGCTTTGCCCAGGAGATGCGCCCGCGCACCGGCTCGCTGGTCGTAGACCTCGACCGCTACGAGTGGGGCGACGCGGCCTGGATGGAGGCCCGCCCCGCCCGCGACCCGCTGCGCGCGCCGATGAGCATCTACGAGGTGCATCTCGGCTCGTGGCGGCGCAAGACGGACGGGCTGGAGTGGCTGACCTATCGCGAGCTGGCCGAGACGCTGGTGCCCTACGTCAAGGAGATGGGCTACACGCACATCGAGCTGATGCCCGTCGCCGAGCACCCGCTCGATATGTCGTGGGGCTACCAGGTGACCGGCTACTTCGCCGCGACCAGCCGCTACGGGACGCCACTCGACCTGATGGTCCTGGTTGACCGGTGCCACCAGCACGGTATCGGCGTCATCCTCGACTGGGTGCCGGCCCACTTCCCCAAAGACGGGCACGCCCTCAGCTACTTCGACGGCACGCACCTTTACGAGCACGCCGATCCGCGCCAGGGCGAGCACCCGCACTGGGGCACGTACATCTTCAACTACGGGCGCAACGAAGTGCGCAACTTCCTGATCAGCAACGCCCTGTTCTGGCTGAAGAAGTATCACGTGGACGCGCTGCGCGTGGATGCCGTCTCCTCGATGATCTACCTCGACTTCGGGCGCAAGGCAGGGGAGTGGGTGTCCAACGAGCACGGCGGCAACGAGAATCTGGCGGCGATTCGCTTCCTGCAAGAGGCCAACGCCGAGATTCACAGCCAGTGCCCTGGCTGCCTGACCATCGCCGAAGAGTCGACGGCCTGGCCGATGGTCTCGCGCCCGACGTACCTGGGCGGGCTGGGCTTCACCCTCAAGTGGAACATGGGCTGGATGCACGACACGCTGGACTACATCAGTCGCGAGCCGATCTACCGGCGCTGGCACCACCACCTGCTCACCTTCTCGCTGATGTACGCCTTCAGCGAGAACTTCGTGCTCTCGCTGTCGCACGACGAGGTCGTGCACATGAAAGGCTCGCTGATCAGCAAGATTCCCGGCGACTGGTGGCAGCAGTTCGCCACGCTGCGTCTGTTGCTCGGCTACCAGACAACGCACCCCGGCAAGAAGCTGCTCTTCATGGGGCAGGAGTTCGGGCAGTGGCGCGAGTGGAGCGAGACGCGCAGTCTGGACTGGCATCTGGTCGAGAACTTTCCGACCCACCAGGGCCTGCAGCGTTGGGCGCGCGAGCTAAACCGCTTCTACCAGGCGCAGCCGGCGCTGTGGCAGCGCGACTGCGACCCGGCGGGCTTCGACTGGATCGAGGCCAATGATGCCGAGCAGAGCGTCTACACCTACGTGCGCTACGCCGAAGACCGCTCCGACTTCCTGGTGGTGGCCCTCAACTTCACGCCAGTGCCGCGCCACGACTACCGCATCGGCGTGCCGCAGCCGGGCTACTACCGCGAATTGCTCAACAGCGACGCGAGCATCTTCGGCGGGGGCAATGTGGGCAATCTCGGCGGCAGGCACAGCGACCCGATCCCCTGGCACCGCTGGTCGCAGAGCGTCAGCCTGACGATCCCGCCGCTGGGCATGGTCGTGCTCAAGCGGGAGGGGGAGTAGGGGGTCAGCTTGTCACCGGGAGAAGAATGCCTGTCTATCTCTGAGTTTGCTCATTTGGCGTGGATGCTAACAGATGAGTGATGCCGATCCACTTTCACGCCCCAGTGATTTTGAGAATCGTTACCGGCTATACATAGATGAGTCAGGCGATCACGTCTATCGGCAGACTCAAGAGTTATCCCATCGTTTCTTGGCATTGCTGGGATGCTGGTTCTGTAACCCCGACTACCTGCGCTTCCATCAAGCGCTTGAGACTCTGAAGTTCAATCACTTTCCGTACCATCCAGATGAGCCAGTCGTCTTGCACCGAGAAGATATGATCAATGCCCGGCGCGCGTTCAAGGTTTTGAGGGAGGAAGATAGGCGCAAAGCATTCAATGCCGACTTGCTGCAGGTAATTGATCAAGCTCAGTTCAAGATGGTAGTTGTAGTCATTGACAAACAGGCGCTACAGGCAGCTTACGGCGACGCAGCGGCGCATCCCTATCACCTGGGGCTAGGTTTTCTGCTCCAGAGGTACGTGGGTTATTTGAACCATATCAACCGCATTGGAGACGTGATGGCGGAAGCACGTGGGACAAAGGAGGACCGTCTATTGGCCGAGTCGTACACGCGCATCTACGAGCGAGGTGTCTGGATGGTACAGGCCACTTCATTTCAGGCGGCCCTTTCGTCACGGCAGTTGAAGCTCAAAGACAAGCGTGCCAACATTGCGGGGTTGCAGTTGGCCGACATTTTAGCTCATCCAGTCAAACTATGGGTACTGCATCAGTATGGTTTGACAAAGCCAAGTACTACCACGTTTGGACAACAACTGGTGGAAGTTGCTCAGTCGAAATTCAACTGCCATTTGTATGATGGCCGGGTGGAAGGATACGGTTTCGTGCTTTTCCCAAAGCCGCAGAAATAAGAGAGCCTGTTTCCAGGCTCTCTTACGCTCGCCCCTACGGGCGATCCAGCTCCGTTAGAACGGATTACCAGTATTATACGTCAAAACACTCAGATCAGGAAGTGGATTCCATGGACCGACTCTATTCTTCCCCCTGGCACCGCTGGTCGCAGAGCGTCAGCCTGACGATCCCGCCGCTGGGGATGGTCGTGCTCAAGCGGGAAGACGTGTAACCGGGGCGATTGCTGGAACGACTGGAGCAGTATGGTCTGGTGCTTTTCCGGTGGTGACATGAGATTATCTCCAACCGCCGGGGGGAAACACCGGCGAGAGGA
>JBBIHG010000074.1:0-18807 GCA_037447125.1 Chloroflexota bacterium
TTCGTGCTGATCCGCGTCCTGGCACCGTTCGAGATTCTGCGCCATGTCGGACCAGTGCGCGAGCGCATCGCGCAGATCGCCCCCGATCTGGTCCATGCCATGCGCATCCCTTTTGAGGGCATCGTCGCCGCCAAAGCGACTCCGCCGGCCTATCCCTTGATCACGTCGGTGTGGGGCAACGACTTCACGCTTTTCGCCATGCGACACATCGTCATTCGCCGCCAGACGCAGCAGGTCCTCGACCGCACGGACGCGCTGCACTGCGACTGCGCCCGCGATCTGCGCATCGCCGATGAGTGGGGCTTCGAGGCCGCGCGCCCCAGAATCGTGCTGCCTGGCGCGGGAGGTTTGCAGCGCGACCGGTTCTCTCCCGGGCCAGGCAACAGGGCGCTGGCCGGGCGTTTCGCCATCCCTGATGGCGCGCCGGTGATCATCAACCCGCGCGGCTTTCGCGGCTACGTCCGCAATGATGTGTTCTTCAAGGCCATCCCGCGCGTTCTGCAGGTCCATCCAGCGGCCATCTTTGCCTGCAGCAGCACGCAGGGCAACCCTACCGCCGAGAAGTGGGTCAAGGAGTTGGGCATCGGCGCGAACGTGCGTCTGCTGCCGCCTGTCTCGCGCGACGAAATGGCTGACCTGTTCCGTCTGGCCCAGATCACCGTCTCGCCCAGCACGCACGATGGCACGCCCAACACGCTGCTGGAAGCGATGGCCTGCGGCTGCTTCCCGATCGCGGGTGATATTGAATCCCTGCGCGAGTGGATCGCGGACGGGGAGAACGGCCTGCTGTGCGATCCGGCTGATCCGAAGGCGCTGGCAGAGGTCATCCTCCGCGCACTGCAGGATGCTGCATTACGCGAGCGGGCGCGCGAGCACAACCAGCGCCTGATTGACGCGCGGGCCGAGTACGGGGCGGTGATGGCCCAGGCCGAGGCATTCTATGCAGAAGTGGTCGCGCACAAGCAGGCGACGGCTGGCGGCGAAAAGGTCTCCTGGTCGGCGGGGCAGCAGGGTGGAGCGGGGTAGACGCCATGCGTGTGATCATCCTGGGCGACATCTCTGTGGACCGGCCCTACGCGATTGCGCGCGAGGCCTTCGCCGCATTTGGCGCAGCAGACCTGGTCGTCGCCAATCTGGAGGGGCTGTTGCTGGCGGATGAGGACGCGCAGCGCGTCGCCCGCGCCGGGCAGATGGTCTTCTACAACGCGCTGCCGGTGCTCGACGTGCTGGATGCGTTCCACGTGCGGGCGGTGTGCCTGGCCAACAACCACCTCTACGATCTGCCGCTCCCCGCCGCTGCGACCGGCGAGCGGCTGGCGGCGGCGGGAATCGCCGCTTTTGGGGCCGGGGCGAACCTGGAGGAGGCTGGCGCGCCCCTCGTCTTCACTCAGGGCAGCACGACGCTCAAGGTGTTCGCCTTTGGCTGGGAGATCATCGGGTGCAGGCCGGCGCGCGCGCGCGGAGAGGGCGTCAATCCGCTCACGCCGCAGCGCGCCCTGGAGACCATTCGCCGGCTGCGGGCAGACGACCAGGAGTCCTGCGTGATCTTCCTGATGCACTGGAACTTCGAGCTGGAGCTGCACCCCCAGCCCGCGCACCGGCAGCTCGCCCACGATCTGATCGCCAGCGGGGTGGATGCCGTGATCGGGATGCACCCCCATGTGGCCGGCGGCGCAGAGCTGGTCGGGGGCAAGCCGGTCGTCTACAGCCTGGGCAACTGGTTTCTGCCAGCGCGCCAGGTTGGGCCTCTGCATGTGGCCTATCCGCCCAGCGCCGCTCGCGAGCTGGCGGTAGCCCTGGAGATTGAGGGGCGCCAGGTGCGCGATGTGCGCCTGGACTGGTATCAGTTTGACGCGGCCCGCAACGCCCTGCAGTTCGAGGGCAGCGAGGATGCAAGCGGGGCGACGGTGCGCGAGCTGACTCCCTATGCGGGGATGAGCCACGCCGCCTACAGCGAGTGGTTCAAGGCCCATCGCACACGGCGACGCGGTTTGCCCATCTATCACGACTATACCCATATCTGGCGCAACCGGGTCAGAGACCGGTACACCAGAGCGCGCCAGACCGCCATTGAGACGCTGGTCCGCCTGCGCCTCAAGAGTGGCCCGCGCGCCTGACACGCTACGGAGACGCATCTATGTGCGGCATTTTTGGAGTGATCCGGTTCGACAACCAGCCGGTGGCAGAGAGCCTTTTCGAGACCATGCGCAGCAGCCTGGTTCACCGGGGGCCAGACGACTACGGTCACTTTCTGGACGGACCGGTCGGCATCGCCAACCTGCGGCTGAGCATCATTGACCTGCACACCGGGCATCAGCCGATCTTCAATGAAGATCGCAGTGCGGTGATCGCCTACAATGGCGAGGTCTACAACTTCAAGGAACTGCGCGCCCAGCTTGGCAATCATGTCTTCACCACGCAGAGCGATACAGAAGCGATCCTGCACGCTTACGACGAGTGGGGGCGCGGCTGCCTGCCGCGCCTGAATGGCATGTTCGCGCTGTCTATCTGGGACGTGCGGCGACGGACGCTGCTGCTGGCCCGCGACCGCATCGGGATCAAGCCGCTGTACTACGTGCAGACACCGCGCTACTTCGCCTTTGCCTCCGAGATCAAAGCCTTGCTCCATGCCGGGCTGGTTGCGCCGGAAGTCAACGCAGCGGCGCTGAGCACCTATCTGGCTGTCAAGTATGTGCCAAGCGAGCAGACGCTCTTCAGCGGCGTGCGGCGGCTGCGCCCTGGCGAGTGGCTCACTGTGACGCTGGATGGTCAGGTCGAGCGGGGTGAGTTCTGGACGTTTGGGCTGAACCAGGATCGCAGCCCGCGCCCCGTGGCCGAATACGCCGAGGAACTGCGCGGCCTGGTGCAGCAGGCTGTTCATGACCAGCTTGTGGCGGACGTGCCGGTGGGGGCGTTCCTGAGCGGCGGCCTGGACTCCGGGATCGTGGTCAACGAGATGGCGCGGCAGATGGGCCAGGTGACGGCGTACACCATTGACTATGATGTCGCCAGCGAGGTGCAGAACGAGCGCCGCTACGCTGAGCTGAACGCCTTGCGCGCCGGGGCCAAGCACACGACGGTGATCTGCAGCAGCGAGCAGGCCCGCGACCTGCTCCCCCTGCTGGTCTACCATCTGGACGAGCCGATCCTCGAGCCGCTGCTGGCGCCCAGCTACCTGCTGGCCCAGGCCGCCCGCCGCGAGGTCACCGTCGCCCTGACGGGCGAGGGTGCGGATGAGCTTTTTGCCGGCTATGACCGCTACACGCTGGGACATCTCGTCTCGCGCCTGCGCAAGGTGCCCGGACCCGTGCGGCGCGCCGGGCTGCAACTGGCGACTCGCCTGTTCGGGGCCCAGGACGTTCGCGCCCGTGTGCTCAAGCTGAGCCTGGATAGCTCCTTCATCATTGACTGGTACGTGGTCTTCACCGACCGCGAGATCGCCGCACTGACCAACGGCACGCCGCAGATCGAGGGGTGGGCGGCCCCCTACCTGGAAGTGGGCAGCACCAATGGGCTGCTGGAGCTGTTCATCACCATCGAATCCTGCCTGCGTCTGCCTGAGTACATCCTGACGCGCGCCGACAAGATGACCATGGCCAGCTCGCTGGAGATGCGTCCCCCGCTGCTCGACAACCGGATCATTGACTTCGCGCTGCGCGTTCCCTCAGAACTCAAGCTGAACAGCAAGCAGGGCAAGTACATTCTGCGCCGCGCGTTCGAAGACAGCGTGCCGCCGGAAGTGATCAACCAGCCCAAAGTGGCCTTCTCCGCGCCTTTTGAGCGCTGGCTGTCTCAGCTATGTGACACCTATCTGCGCGGCTCGCACTGCGCTCGCGCGGGGCTGCTGAACCAGGCCGAGATTGACCGCCTGCTCAACAACGATCCCTTCTATCGCGGTCGCCATTCGGAGAAGCTCTGGGCGCTGGTCATCCTGGAAGTGTGGTTTCGGGTCTTCGTCAATCGCTCTTTGGAGCCGCTGGCTAGCGCTTAGCCGCACGCGATGCTGAGGGGAAACAGGCATGACTGATCGCGAAGCGCTCTATCTCAAACTGCCGATCGTGCTGCAGAACCTGGCGTGCAGCCTTGAAGGATGGCGCATCCAGCGCAGCCGCTTTGGCAGCGCGTTTTATGCTCTGCTGCAGGAGGCCGAAAGCCGCTCACTCTGGCCGGTCGAGCGGATTCATGAGTACCGCGATGAGCGCCTGCGCGCTTTCATCCGCCACTGCGCCGACAGCGTGCCCTTCTATCGCGACTGGTTCAAGGAGCACGGCCTGACGCCTAGCGACGTGCGGACGCCCGCGGACTTGCAGCATCTCCCGTTTCTGACCAAGGAGCAGGTGCAAACGCACTGCGCTCGCTTCGTATCGGAAGCTGTCCCGCAGGGCAAGCGCATCATCACCCACACGAGCGGCACCACGGGTGGCGGCCTGCGCTTCGCCACCACGCTGCGCACCATCCAGGAGCAGTGGGCGGTCTGGTGGCGTTACCGTCGCTGGCACGGGCTTCAGCCCGGCACCTGGTGCGGCTATTTCGGGGGGCGCTCGGTCGTCCCCGTCGTCCAGAGTCGGCCCCCGTTCTGGCGCTACAATCATCCGGGGCGGCAAATCCTGTTCAGCGCCTACCACATGACGCCCGACAACCTCGACGTCTATGCAGGCGAGCTGCGCCGCCGCCGGCCCCCCTGGCTGCACGGGTATCCATCGCTGCTGGCCCTGGTGGCCGGGCGCATCCTGGAGGGGGGCGCCGACCTGGGCTACACCCCGCGCTGGATCACCACCGGCGCGGAGAATCTGCTGCCGCAGCAGGCCAGCCTGATCGAGCGTGCCCTGGGCACCCGTCCCCGCCAGCATTATGGGCTTTCGGAGGGGATCGCTAATCTCTCCGAGTGCGAGCATGGCACGCTGCACGTGGACGAGGATTTCGCCGCCACCGAGTTCGTCCCCAATCCGCACGGGCCGGGCTACCGCGTGGTGGGCACCAACTTCACCAACCCTGCCACGCCGTTCGTGCGCTATGATCCTCAGGATGTGGTGGAGTTGGCGGGAGACGAGGTGACCTGTCCCTGTGGGCGACCAGGGCGCATTGTGACGCGGATTGACGGGCGTCAGGAAGACTATATCGTCTTGAAGAACGGGACGCTCTTGGGGCGCATGGATCACATCTTCAAGGATATGGTGCGCATCCGCGAGGCCCAGATTCACCAGCGCACTCCTGGCGCGCTGACGATCCGGGTGGTGCGCGGCGAGCAGTACAGCGCCGAGGACGAGACGGTGCTGCTGAGCGAGGCCCGCAAGCGCGTTGGCGCTGAAACCGACATCCACGTCGAGTACGTGGACCGGCTGGAGCGTTCGCGCACGGGCAAGCTGCGCTTCGTCGTGTCGGAGATTCCAGAGGGCATGTTGGCGGCGCTGCCCCAGCGCGCCCTGGAGAACTGAGAGAAACAGGCCAGGACTATGAAGCAAGTCATTGAGTCGTTTGACACAGGTGAACTGACGGTGAGCGAGGTCCCGCCCCCTCAACTGCGACCGCGCGGCATTCTGGTACGCACGGCGGCGAGCCTCGTCTCGGCGGGCACGGAGCGCATGGTCATCAGCTTCGCTGAGAAGAACCTGCTGCAGAAGGCGCGCGAGCGGCCCGACCTAGTGCGCCAGGTGGTTGACAAGGCGCGTCGGGAGGGCATCGTCACCACCATGGATAGCGTGCGCAACCGGCTCAAGCAGCCGCTGGCCCTGGGCTATAGCTCGGCGGGCACCGTCGTCGAAGTCGGCGCGGAGGCCCCTGTCTTTGCGGTGGGCGACCGCGTGGCCTGCGCGGGAAGCGGCGCCAGCCACGCGGAGATGGGTTTCATCCCCCGCAACCTGGCGGTCAAGCTGCCGGATAGCGTCTCGTTCGAGGCGGGCGCGTTTGCCACGCTCGGCGCCATCGCCATGCAGGGCATCCGGCAGGGAGAGGTCGTGCTGGGCAGCAAGGTTGCTGTGATCGGGCTGGGCCTGCTGGGGCAGCTCGCCGTGCAAATGCTCAAGGCGGCGGGCTGTCAGGTCTTCGGCATTGACCTCAGTCCTCAGCGCGTTCAGTTGGCGCTCCAGATGGGCGCCGACGGCGCCTGCACCAGCGACGCTGCGGAGGCCCAGGCACGCAGTTTCACGGGCGGACGCGGCTTTGACACCGTGCTGATCACGGCTGCCACTTCAAGCAACAAAGCTATTGTCCAGGCCGGGCAGATCGCCCGCGACCGGGCCGTGGTTGTTGCTGTGGGTAAGGTGGGGATGAACATCCCCCACAAGCTCTTCTACGAGAAGGAACTGAGCTTCCGCCTCAGCCGCTCCTACGGGCCGGGCCGCTACGATCCCGACTACGAGGAGAAAGGCCACGACTACCCCTACAGCTATGTGCGCTGGACCGAGCAGCGCAACATGGAGGCTTTCCTGCAACTGGTCGCCGATGGGGCCGTGCAGATCGAGCCGTTGATCACGCACCGGTTCCCGATTGATGACGCGCTCAAAGCCTACGAGCTGATCACCGGCGAAAAGGATGAGCCGTTTCTGGGCGTGGTGCTCACCTACGACACCGAGCGCCCACTGGCGCGGCGCATCGAGCTGAAGCCCGCTGCGTTTGCCTCCCAGCCGGCCATCCGCGTGGGCATGGTGGGGGCAGGGAACTTCACCAACGCCGCTTTGCTCCCTGCCATGCGCGGCGTGGATGGGGTAGACCTGGTGAGTATCGTCTCCGGCTCGGGGCTGAGCGCGCGCAGCACGGGGGATCGCTTCGGCTTCGCCTCCTGCGCGTCCGACCTGGACGAACTGCTGCGCGACGAGCGCGTCAACTGGCTGGTGATCACCACCCGCCACAACCTGCACGCCGCTCAGGCGATGGCGGGCCTGGACGCGGGCAAAGACGTGTTCGTCGAGAAGCCGCTGGCGCTGAACCGCGCTGAGCTAGCCAGCGTGATGGCTGCCCAGCAGCGATCCGGGCGACGGCTGATGGTGGGCTTCAACCGCCGCTTTGCGCCGATGGTTAAGGAGATGCGCTCCTTTCTGGCTGAGCGGCGACGTCCGCTCGTTGGCATCTACCGCTGCAATGCGGGCGCCATTCCCCCGGAACACTGGACTCAAGACCCGGCGGTGGGCGGCGGGCGCATCATCGGCGAAGCCTGCCATTTCGTCGATCTGCTGCAATACCTGGTCGGCGCGCCTCCCCTTGAGGTCTACGCGCGCGCGGCCCGTACGGAACAGGGCATCGTCGAGGACGAGGCGATCCTCACTCTCACCTTCGCCGACGGCTCGGTGGGGACGGTGATCTATGCCGCGGGCGGTGACAAGTCGTTCAGCAAGGAACGCATCGAGATCATTGGCGACGGGCGTGTCGCCGTGCTGGACGACTTCCGCAGCCTGGAATTGATCCAGCAGGGCAAGCGGCGGAGCCAGACCAAGCGGATGCGCACCGACAAGGGGCACCGCGGTGAGTGGGAAGCCCTGGCCGAAGCGGTCCGGTCCGCTGCGCCCACACCGATCAGCCTGGAAGACCTGGTCGCGGCGCATCTAGCGGTCTTCGCGGCAGTGGAAAGCCTGCGCCAGGGCTGCGCTGTGACACTGGACACGGCGACGTTCTGGGCCGAAGTCGCCGCGCTGAGCGCCGCGGGCTAGAAAGCGAGCGTGATATGGCCGACGAGACTGGACAGGAGACAGGGAGGGCAGGCGCCTCCCGGTGGAGAAAGCGAGTGAAGCGTATTCTCATGATGTTCGTTTGGCTGCTCGTGACAGGTGTGGCGCTGGCTGGGCTGGCCTGGGTCACCCGCGAGACATGGCTGCCGTGGTCGTATGACTGGCTCGATGTGACCGAGGCTCCGCGCCAGGCCGATTTTGTCGTCGTGCTGGGTGGGGGCGATGGCAGCCGGGCGGCTACCGCCGCGGAGCTGTACCTGCAAGGCTATGCCTCGCGGGTGATCGTCAGCGGCTGCATCCCCGGCACGCTGGAAGCGGACCTGGAAATCTTGACGGAAGCGGGCATCCCGCCCGACGCCATCACCACCCTCAAGGATGCTGAGAGCACCTGGGAGGAGGCGCGCCAGGTCCTCGACGTTCTGCACGCGGCGCAGGCTTCTTCGGCGCTGGTTGTGACCGAGGCCTTTCACAGCCGCCGGGCGTGGGCTACCTACCGCCACAGGCAGAGCGACCCCAAGATCGAGCTGACCTTCATTGACGCGCCCAGGGACTTCTCCGCCGAGAACTGGTGGCGCGACAAGTCTGGCTGGCCGCTCACACGCGCCGAGTTCGTCAAGCTGGCCTACTATCTGTTCCGCTACGGTGTTCTGCCGATCTAGCCTCTCGCAGGGAGCGCGCCCCGTGCACATCCTACACGTTGTTGGTGCTCGGCCCAATTTCATGAAAGTCGCGCCCGTCATGGCTGCCCTGTCGGCGGGCGAGGGGGTGCAGCAGACGCTGGTTCACACGGGCCAGCACTACGACGCCAATATGTCGGAGGTCTTCTTTCGCCAGCTTGAAATCCCCGAGCCGGACATCAATCTTGAGGTCGGCTCAGGCAGTCACGCCGTCCAGACTGCTCAGATCATGCTCCGCTTTGAGGAGGTGGTGCTCGGCAGGCGACCCGATCTGGTGCTGGTCTACGGTGATGTGAACTCCACCGTGGCGGCGGCGCTGGTCTGCAGCAAACTGCTGATCCCGGTAGGTCATGTCGAGGCAGGCTTGCGCTCTGGCGACCGCACCATGCCAGAGGAGATCAACCGCCTGCTCACGGATCAGATAGCGGATTTGCTGTTCACACCCTCCACTGATGGCGACGACAACCTGGTGGCTGAGGGTGTCGCTCGCGAGAAGATTCACTTCGTGGGCAACGTGATGATTGACACGCTGGTGCGGCTGCTGCCCAAAGCGCGCGCGCTGCCGGTGGACGTGCCCGCCGACCGCTTTGCGCTCATCACGCTGCACCGCCCCTCCAATGTGGATGACGCGGAGCGGCTGCCCCAAATCCTTGACGCGCTGAGCGACATCAGCCGCCGGATTCCCGTCATCTTCCCGATTCACCCGCGCACGCGCCAGCGGATCGCCGAGTTCGGCCTTGAAATCCCGCCAGACGCCGCACTCCACCTGCTGGAGCCCGTCGGCTATCTTGAGTTCCTCAACCTTCAGCAGCGGGCGGCGCTCGTCATCACCGACTCGGGAGGCATCCAGGAAGAGACGACCTTCCTGGGAGTGCCTTGCCTGACCGTGCGCGAGAACACGGAGAGGCCGATCACGACGAAGCTGGGCACCAACATCCTGGTCGGGCAGGACATGACGCGGCTGCGCGCCGAAGTCGCTCGCATCCTGGATGGACAGGTCAAGCGGGGGCACATCCCGCCGCTGTGGGACGGCAAGGCCAGCGAGCGCATAGCTGACGTGATTTGGGCCTATGGTCAGTAGACTGCGGGTCGCGCGCCAGCTCGCGCACTACTTCGGTCCGGCCTGGCTCGTCTACCGGGCGCGCTACGCGCTGCGACGGCGGACGGGCCTGATGCGCCGCCAGATGCCCGCCTATGCCTGGGCCGACCGGCCACTCAGCGCCTGGCTGCGCGGGGATGTGTCGCCAGAGCCCGAGGCATACTGCGCCTGGCGGCGCGAGTATGGCGGGCGCTTTTTCTTCCGCGAAGCCGTCGCGCTCCCCCCGGAGCCACCCTGGGACGGGGAAGCGGTGGTCGGCGAGGCGGAGGCGATCCTGGCGGGTCGCTGGCGCTATTTCGAGCATACGGTGCATGAGGTCGGCTTCCCTCCGGACTGGCACGCCAATCCGCTCACCGGCCAGCGAGCGCCGGCCGACAGGCACTGGGCGGAGATCGGCGACTTCGGCTATGGCGACATCAAGCTGATCTGGGAAGCCAGCCGCTTCGGCGCCGGCTACGCGCTGGTGCGCGCCTATGCAGCACGGCGCGACGAACGCTACCCGGCGGCGTTCTGGCACCTGGTGGAGCACTGGGCCCAGCACAACCCGCCCCAGCGCGGCCCGAACTGGAAGTGCGGGCAGGAGGCGACCTTCCGCGTGATGGCCTGGTGTTTCGCGCTGTACGGTTTCGCCGAATCGCCGGAGAGCACGCCGCAGCGCATGGCGGCGTTGGCGGCCATGATCGCCGCCCATGCCGGGCGCATCGCCGGAAACATCGCCTTCGCCCAATCGCAGAAGAACAATCACGGCATCAGCGAAGCCGTGGGGCTGTGGACGATCGGGCTGCTGTTCCCTGAGTTCAAGGAGTCCGCTCGCTGGCGCGAGGTGGGACGGCGCGTCCTGCTGAGGGAGGTTGAGCGCCAGGTCTACGCGGACGGCGCCTATGTCCAGCATTCCGCCAACTATCATCGGCTGATGCTGCACGACTGCCTGTGGGCGCTGCGTCTGGGGGAATTAAACGGCGACGATCTTCCGCCGGTCGTGCGTGAGCGGTTTGCCGCCGCGGCGGACTTTCTCTATGGGCTGCTCGATGTCCAGTCCGGCGGCGTTCCGGTCTGCGGCGCGAGCGATGGCGCGCTGGTGCTGCCGCTCAATACCTGCGACTATCTGGATTACCGGCCCGTCATCCAGGCCAGTCACTACCTCGTCCACAGGCAGCGCCTCTTTTCGCCCGGTCCGTGGGATGAGGACCTGCTGTGGCTGTTCGGGCCGGAGGCCCTGGGGGCCGCGTCCGACCCGGCGGGGACTGACCGGGAGCCGCCAGAGCTTTCGGCTGCCGAAGGCGGCTGCTATACGCTGCGCGCGCCGCACAGTTGGGCGCTGATCCGCTGCGCTCACTTGAAGGACCGGCCCGCTGATGCCGATCAACTGCACATGGACCTGTGGTGGCGTGGCCACAACGTCGCCTGCGACGCCGGCACCTACCTGTACAACGGCGCGCCGCCCTGGAATAACGCCCTGGTGGCGACCGCCGTGCACAACACCGTGACGGTTGACGAGCACGACCAGATGACGCGGGCAGGGCGCTTCTTGTGGCTGGATTGGTCGCGCGGCGGCGCGCGCCGGCGGGCGCGGTCGGAGAAGGGGCATCTGGCCTGCTGGGAAGGCGAGCACGACGGCTATCGCCGTCTGGCGGCACCGGCGCTGCACCGTCGGACGGTACTGCGTCTGGGCGGCGAGCACTGGCTGGTAGCCGACGCGCTGGAGAGCGCGGGCGAGCACGAGTACCGCCTGCACTGGTTGCTGCCCGACCTGCCGTGCGAGGAGGAGGCGGACGGCCTCACGCTGCAGACGGGTGCCGGGCCGTACCGAATCGCAGCCGGCTGCCTGAATGGCCAGGCCGTGCGCTCGCTGGTACGGGGCGACGATGCGAGCGTGCGGGGCTGGTGCTCGCCCTACTACAGCCAGAAAGAGCCTGCGCTCTCGCTCGCGCTGCTGGCGCGGGGCCAGATCGTGCGCTTCTGGTCGCTGTTCGGCCCGCCACCCCTGGCGATGGCCGTCCAACAGGACGGTCTGCACGTCCAGGGGCCGGGCTGGGAGGCGCAGATCGAGTGGGAGGGGGACACTCTGCCCATGCGCTCAGTCCGCATCAGCGGCGCGCTGGACGATGTGCTGCGTTTCGAGTAGGACGGAGCCGTCTCATGAGCGCACCTGGTGCAGAGAGCAAGAGGCGGACTCGCTCTGGAAATATCGGCGATAGGGGACGGTATGAGCAAGCTGGAGATGGTAGAGGAGAGGATGAAATGGCCGCCAAACAGACCGACCAAGGTTACCGCCAGCAGCGGTTGCTCTCGCGGCGCGCATTCTTGAAGGTGAGCGCAGCCGGGGGGACAGCGCTGGCTGCCCGCCTGATGGGTCTCGACCTGGCTCGTGCCAGGGCGGGCGCCAAGCGGGCGCGTGTGGTGTGGGTGGAGAACAGCCAGGCCGCGCTGGGCTGGTCTGCTGACTATGCTGCGCGCGTAGATGCTCGCGCAGCTCAGGACATGCTGGATCGAGCCATCACCCGGCTGGCCGGTGAAACAACGGTGTCCGACGCCTGGGCGTACCTCTTCGGGGCGCACAACGGCGGCGAGGGCTACCAGCCGGGGCAGAAGATCGCGGTCAAGCTCAACTTCAACAACACGCACGTTGACATCGAGCACAACCCGAACCTGGCGGTTGTCCTGGCGCTGCTGCACCAGCTCGTGAACCAGGCGGGCATCAGCCAGACGCACATCGTCCTCTACGACTCGTCGCGCCTCATCCCAGACCAGTTCCGCCAGGGCATCGCCGCGCGCTACCCGCAGGTGGCGCTGAACCCGCCCAGCGCCCTGTCCTTCCGCGCAGATATGGGCTTGAGCCGGCTCACCGCGCTGCTGGACGAGGCGTCCTACCTGATCAACATGCCCTTGCTGCGCACGCACAGCGGGGCCGGGGTGAGTCTGAGCTTCAAGAACCATGTGGGCAGCGTGGAGACGCCGAGCAGCACGCACGATGACCTGGCGCGCACTGACCCCCGGCAGAACTCGTTGGTGCGCGTCAACAGCCACCCGCTCATCGCGCAGAAGACCCTGCTGGTGGTGGCGGATGGCATCTACGGCCTGCGCGAGCGCGGTCCCAGTGAAGACCCCGGCGGGCAGTACGGCATCAGCGACCCGTTCCCCAACTCGCTCTTTGTCTCGACCGACCCGGTGGCCGTAGATTCGGTGATGGCGGACTATCTGCAAAACCGGGGGGCCAACTTCAATGTGCCCTGGGATGCGCGCATGTACATGAGCGCCGCTGCCGAGATCGGCCTGGGCAATCACGAGATGCGGCTGGACTACCAGTACCAGACCATTGACCTGGTGACCTGTCGGGGCAAGTCGTGCTGGGATGAGGATAGGTTGCCCTGACGCCGGTCTGGAGCATGTTATGTACTTCCCAACCCCGACTCTGGCCCCTTTCCCTGCCAGTGGCTCAGGGGCGGATGGGCACCAGGGTTGCTTGTGGTCGAGGCGCCGCGCGCGCGTTGACCTCACCCCCGTCGAGGCGCGCCAGCGCCGAGACGGGGGTGAGGTCAACGCAACGCCTTCCTCCCTTGCCGAGAGTGCCAGGTTCATAACAGGCTCTAGAGCGTGTTATGAACTCTGTGCACTCGGCGCGGCGGGCAACTCGCGATGCCCTACGATCACCTGAACCCCACCCTGTGGTCCCTCCCCGCTGGCGGGGAGGGACGGGCTGCTCCCCTTTCTCCGCTTGCGGGGAAAGGGGCCGGGGGATAGGGGTTGAAAGTGCATAACACGCTCTAGCGCAGGCGGGGAGCCATCAGCCGTCAGCTTTCAGCCGGGCGGGGGGACTTCGGGGGGGCGCCCCTCCGCTGCGCCCAGGGGCGTATGCGATATGCCCCTACGGGACCGGGGCGGGTACCTCGTAGTCGTAGAAGCCGCGCCCGGCCTTGCGGCCCAGGTGCCCGGCGTAGACCTTCTGGCGCAGCAGCGGCGCGGGGTGGTAGCGCTCGTCGCCCCAGGCACGCCACAGCCCCTCCAGCGTGCCGACCACCACGTCCAGCCCGATCTCGTCGGCCCACGAGAGCGGCCCGCGCGGATGATTCAGGCCAAGCTGCACGGCGCTGTCCACAGCCTCGGCGCTCAGGCTGTGAGCGGTCATGGTCTGCACCGTCTCGTTGATCAAGGCGCAGACCATGCGCGGGCGCACCAGACCCGCGCCATCGGGCACGCGCACTACGCTGAAGCCCAGTTCCTCCCAGAAGCGACGGGCGCGCGCTGCCGTGTCGAAGTCGGTTTGCAGAGCGGGCGCGAACTCGACCAGCCCGGTGATGGCGATGGGGGGCAGCAGGCCGTAGCCGGCCACGCGCGCCGGGTGCTCCGTCCAACTGGCGACTTCGGTGGCGCTGGCCGCCAGCGCACTGACCAGCAGGATCGCCTCGGCAGGGATATTCGCCTCGACCCCCTCGACCAGCCACTGCTTGCTCTCGCGCGAGTCGTTGAGCGACTCGATGGCCACCTGGCAGCGGCTGGCGGCGCGCACCATCTTGTCGAGCATGTCCTGGTCTTCCAGGCTGTCGGCCACGAACAGGTCTACCCTGTGGTTCCTGGCCAAACACAATCCGGCCAGCGTATCCACGAAGGGCACTTCGCCCACGATCAGCACGCGCATGGTCTAGGGACCGTCCTTTGGCGGTGCCGGGAAGAAGCCGCCCAGCGGATTGCTGCGACCGGTGCGCCCGGCTTCCACCAGGCGCTGCAAGCGCGGCTGCGGGCGGTAACGGGGCGCGTGGAAAGTGGCCTCGTACAGTGACTCGCTCAGCTCCAGGACGCGATCCACGCCCAGGAAGTCCATCAATCGGAAGGGTCCCATCGGGAAGCCTGCCGCCTCCAGCAGGCGGTCTATGGTCGCCTCGTCCAGGCCGCCGCCATCGAGCAGGTGCAGCGCCTCGCTGAAGTACGCCTGGGCGACGCGGTTGACGATCAGGCCGGGCGTGTCGTCCACCAGCACCGGCGTCTTGGCGAAGCCGCGCGCCAGCAGCATGACCCGCTCGAGAATGTCCTGGCGGGTGGTGGGCGTGCGCACCACTTCGACCAGGCCCATTACATGAGCGGGGCGCGGGAAGTGCAGCCCGATCACGCGCTGGGGATGGCGTGTGGGGGCCGCCAGCCGGGTGACCGACAGCGTGTTGGTGCTCGTCGCCAGAATCGCGTCCGGGCTGACCAGCGCATCGAGCGCCTGGAAGAGCGCCCCCTTCAGGCCCATGCGATCCTGGATGGCCTCGATGACCAATCCGGCGGGCGTGCAGGCGGCCAGGTCGGTGCTCAGCGTGAAGACGCGCCGCGCCCGCCGCGCTTCCTGGGCGCTGATGCGGCCCAGGCGGGCGGCCTTCTCCAGGCGGCGGCTGATGCGCCCGACGGCGCGGCGCAGCGCCGGCTCGTCGGTGTCGTGCAGCACGACAGGCCAGCCCCCCAGTGCGACGGCCTGGGCGATCTCGACGCCCAGCTCGCCCGCGCCGACGATGGCGATCACGGTGGCAGCTTGCATGACGGCTCCTGGTGTGCGCGTCTCTGCCCTGACTCTAGTGCGAAGCGGCGCGCCTGGCAAGGGTGTATATGAGCGGGAAATCGAAGAAGTGAGTTGCCAAGCCCTGGTTTACCTCACCCCCCGCTCGGCCCACTGATCCGCGCCTCGCCGCCCCCTCTCCATGCATGGCTATGCGTTACCCACAAATGCCCCCCATCCCCCAGCCCCTTCCCCCGCGCTGCGCGGAGGGAAGGGGAACAGGGCCGCCGCTTTTCTCCCTTCCCCCCTTGTGGGGGAAGGGCCGGGGATGGGGGGACAGGCACGACCAAAGATGTGGGTAATGTAATGTATAGCCAACGTGGAGAGGGGGCAAGCCGAGCGAAGCGAGGCTGGGGGTGAGGTAAGCTGCTGGCTATCGCAAAGTCTTCCTGAGTCTACGGAGCTTTGCGCTCCCGACTCATAACTCAAGACGCCCGACTCGCTACATAGACGGCGTGCGCCCACTGATCAGGTCGTCGTAGCAGGCGATCAGCTCGTCCATCATGGCCGGCCACGACTGCGTTTCGGCGAAGAGGCGCGCGTTGCGGCCCATGATCTGGCGCTTGCGCTTCTCGGAGAGCACGGCGCGCACGCCGTCAATCATGCCCCGCACGTCGCCGACGTTGAACACATAGCCGTTGACGCCGGAACGCACCATGTCGTCCACGCCACCCACCCGCGAGGTGACGACGGGCAGCCCCGACGCCATCGCCTCGATCAGCACCAGCCCGAAGGACTCCATCGCCGAGGGGAAGACGAAGATGTCCGCGCTGGCAAAGGCCGACCATAGCTCCTCGCCCTGCAGGTAGCCCATGAACACAGCCGGCACCCCGGCGAAGTGCGCCTGCAGGTCGGCGCGCGCCGGTCCGTCGCCCACCACGGCCAGCCGCGTACCCGGCACGCGCTCCAGCACCGCCTTGATCGAGTCGATTTGCTTCTCGTTGGAGAGCCGCCCCACGTAGAGCAGGATGGTATCGTCCGGATGCCCGGCGCTCAGGCGGGCGCGCATGGCGGCGGAGTGATGGCGCGGGTGGAACTGCTTGGCGTCCACGCCCCTGCGCCACAGCCCGACGTTACGCACGCCGTGGGCGAGCATGTCCTGCTGCACCTGTCGCGAGGGGGCCAGCACGTAATCGGCGGCGTTGAAGTTCTGGCGCGTATACCACCAGATGGCCGGTTCGAGGAAGCCAATGCCCAGGTAACGGACGATGGTCGCCAGGTCGAGATGGAAGGAGGCCAGCGTGGGGATGTTCAGGCGCTTGGCCATGACCATGCCGCCCGTGCCGACCAGCGTAGGGTGAATGAAGTGGGCGATGTCCGGCTTGAAGTCCTTGATTTCGCGGTAGGTGCCCAGCGTGGGCGGGCCGACCTTTAGTTCCGGGTAGAGGGGGAAGCGCACGCCCGGCACGCCGACGACCTTCTTGCCGCGATACTGGTCTACCTGGTCGGCCAGCTTGGGCGCGACGATCATGAACTCCACATCGCGCTGGATCAGATGATCGAGCAGCAGCAGCAGGACGGTGACGATCCCGTCAATCTTGGGCAGAAACGTCTCGGTGAACAGCGCGACCCGCATGGCTTGACGGCCCCTGGTGATCCTCAGCCCTCCCCCACCAATGATAACCCATCAGCGCGCGGGGCGTTGCGCCTGCGCGGGCGGGGCGGCCTGGAGCAGAATGGCTGAACCACGGTGGCGCTCTCCTTTGGCGGCGCACACCGGCCAGGGTAGAATCCCTGGGCAGGGAGCGGCGCATAGCCCATGATCACACGAATTTCCGCGACGCGCACCCGATCCGGCGCGCTCGTTTTTTCGCTGGCGCTCGTCCTGCTGCTGGGCTGGGCGCTGCGCACCCACGAACTGGACGCGCGCAGCCTGTGGGAAGACGAAGGCTGGACGATGCTGCTCAGCGCCGGGCCTGGCCTGGGCGATGTCGTGCGGACGATGGCCGCCGACCAGCATCCTCCACTGTACTTCGTGATCTTCCGCGTCTGGCGCACCCTGACCGGCGAGACTGAGTTCGCCGGGCGCTATCTCGGCGTGCTTGTCGGCATGGTCGCCATCGCCGCAGCTTTTCCGTTGGGGCGTGCGCTGTTCGGTGTGCGCTCTGGCGTCCTGGCCGCCCTGCTGCTGGCGCTGGCCGACCTGCACATTGACCTGTCGCAGGAAGTGCGTCACTACAGCCTGCTGGCGACAGGCGTGATGCTGTCCAGCCTGTTCTATGTGCGCTGGCGGCGGAGGCCGGGCCGGGCCAATCGCGTCGGCTATGTGCTGACGACGCTGCTCCTCCTCTATACCCACTACCTGGGCGCGACTATCGTGCTCGTCCAGGCGCTGCATATGCTGTTGACACTGCGCGGGCGGCGGTTGACCGAGGGCGCTTTCTTGCTCAGCGCGGTGGGCCTGGGCTTCCTGCCCTGGCTGCCAGTGATGGTTGACCAGAACCGCGTCCGTTGGGATAACCCGCTCTATTACCAGAACGCGCTGCCCAACAGCGCCGAGACGTTCCGGCTGGTGCGCATGGCCCTGCTCGGCCAGTGGTATGCGATCCTGGGCGGGCTTGCTCTGTTGGGGGCGGTCACGCTGACCTATCCACGGGGAGAATCCAGGTTTCCGCGCCTCCGCCTGCGCCCGATCTGGCCGGCTCTGTACCTGGCCCTGACGGTCATCCTGATCGCCGGGCTGATCGTGGCCATCAACGAGCGGCGGCAGTTCCTCACCGTGCGCAATTTCATCCTGCTGGCGCCGGCGCTGGCCGTCCTGGCCGCGCACGGTTTGGCCAACCTGCCACGCCTGGCCCGCGCCTTCCTGCTGGCGCTGATCGTGATCATTGCCCTGACCACGGTGGACGCTCGCCGCCATTACCCGGACTGGCGGGCGGTCGTGGGCAACATCAGCGCTCACCATCTGCCCGGCGAGCCGGTGCTGATGGATGTATGGGTCGGCGATTTCCCGGCGCGCTACTATGTGGATCGCCAGTTGGGGCCGGACACGCCGCGCGTCTCGCTGCGCGAATGGCGCGCTGAGTACCGCGAGCTTTTTCTGCCCCGGCTGCTGGACTTCTTGCAGACACACGACTCTTTCTGGCTCATCTACTGGGGCGACGCGCCCATGGACGAGTACGGCAGGCTGATTGACCGGGCGGGCTTCCAGCGCACGGCGACGTTGTGGGTGGATCACCTGGGTACGCCGCTCTACAGCTTGCGCTACGACAAGCCCCCGCCAACAGGCATCGCGACCTTCGGCGACCTGTTCGCCCTGCGCCGCTTCGTCGCCCCGCAGACTGCGGCGCCCGGCGCGGCGATCACCGTCGCCCTATGGTGGACTGCCGGGCAGCCTCCGCCGCTAGATTACAGCGTGTCTGTCTTCCTGCTGGACGCGGCGGGAGCCCTGGTCGCCCAGCACGACGGGCCGCCGCTCGACGGGCGCGCGCCGACTTCAACGTGGCCGCCCGGCGCGCTGCAGTTCGACGCGCACACCGTCCATCTACCGCCCGACCTGCCGCCCGGCTCCTACACCCTGGGCGTCAAGGTGTACTGGTACGGCGACGGGCAACCGCTGCCGGTGGAGACTGGCCAGGGCGCGCCAGGCTCCTTCGCGCCTCTGGGGACGCTGGTCGTGGGGACGCCGTGACGTGCTCGCCCGCAACGCGAGCAAAAGAGGGGCCAGCACAAAAAAGAAAGGACCGCTTAGCGGTCCTACATCTGAGCTGGACGGGGTGGGGAAGAGATGCTCTAGGGTAAGCGGGATTTGGGCCGGGAGCATTTCCAACTCAAATGCACCCTCATTATAATGCTGCTTTGTTACGCGCACCATTACAAACCGGGCCATTTCTGGGATTC
>JBBIHG010000075.1:0-17834 GCA_037447125.1 Chloroflexota bacterium
TGATCCACAGCATGAAGGACGGCGGCGAAATCTGGATTGACGGGGCGCTGTTCTATCGGGCGGGGGAGTTCATGATCGGCTGAGTCCGGCTGATCCCCCCAGGGTCGCAGAGCAAAGGGCCGTCGGAGCACGGTGGGTAACGCATAGCCATGTTGGCTATACATTACCCACATCTTGGACCGTGCCTATCCCCCCATCCCCGGCCCTTCCCCCACCAGGGGGGAAGGGAGAAAAACGGCAGGGCTGCTCCCCTTCCCTCCGCGCAGCGCGGGGGAAGGGGTTGGGGGATGGGGGGCACTTGTGGGTAACGCATCGCCACGTTGGAGAGGGGGCGGCGAGGCCCGCATCAGGGGGCCGAGCGGGGGTGAGGCAAACCAGGGCGCGGCAAACCGCCTGACAGGTTTTGCACACACCGGGTGGCGACGAAGTTGGGGTCTCGCGCCTATTTCCGCTGGGTGCTGGCTGTGCCTTCGTCTGGGGGGGAACTCGCAACCACCCGCGTGCCGGCTCGCCAGCGGCGAATGAGCAGGGCCAGCATGATCACGTCCACGACCGTGTGCGCGGCGACGGGCGCCCACAACGCGCCCCGCCACAGCGCCAGCGCGCCGAGCAGCGCTCCAGCCACCGCCGCATAGACGAAATAGGCGAACGTCACGGCGTGCAGCGCGCCGAACAGGAGCGACGTAGCCAGCAGTCCCAGCGCCGGCTGCAAGGCCCCGCGAAACAGGATTTCCTCCGGCACGCCCGCCAGCAGCCCGAGGATCAGCGCGTGGTGAAGGCGCAAGGCGGCCACGTCCAGCACGGCGACCAGGCGGCGCTCAATGCGCTGCAGGGCGGGGATTCGCCCGAAAAGCGCCCAGGCCAGCGCCGCGAAGGCGCATCCCAGCAGCGCGCCCAGCAGCAGGTCGGCCAGCCAGCGCTCGCGTGGGAACCACGCGCCCGGCCCGTCCTGGCCGGCGATCAGCGCCCAGCCGACGCCCGTCGCCACCATCACCGCGCCCAGCAGCGAGCCGTAGCCGACGAGCACCCGTGGGTGAAGGCGCAGCGGGTAGAGCGGGAGAGGTGGCTCAGGCGGCGGCGGGGCAGCAGGCATACTCATCATCCCCTCAGGAAGCGCCTACGGGATTCTAATGCAGCGCTGGTATTGTAGTAGAAAGAGATGAAACGGCACAGAACGGCACAAACCCGGCCCGCGGTGTATCCTGGCCCACCTGGGCTGCATCTAACAGGTGATCGCGACGCTCTGTGCACCTCACTGCCGCCCGCCAACGCACTCACGTCCCTGCCCCTGGATTTTTATCAGATTCTAATCTAAATAAATTGATTTTTATCTAGAAAACCCGTATCATGGAGTTAGCTCGAAGTATCTCCGCCGCATCCCATGCGCCGTAAGAGCAGCGGGCCTCCAGCCCGCCCTAACCATAAAGGCAGGCACCCGTGGTTGCGATAACGCGATCGGTCACCCAGGTTTCGACGGACTCGCGTCTGGATTGGCGCTCTGAGTACGAGACCTATGAAAGCGACGTCGAGTTTGCCTTCGGCGGCGATGTGGAGCTGGTTGAGGAGCAGACGCCGTCCGACGACAGCGCGCCCATGCCCCAGACCGACGCCGACCTCTTGCAGTTCTACTTCCGCGACATCCGCCCCATCTCCGAGCCGATTGAAGTGGAGCGCGAGCAGGCGCTCGCCCGCCTGGTTCAGGCTGGCAACCGGGCGCAGGAACAGCTCGCCGTCGGCAAGGTGGACTGCGACGCGATGGATGACGACTACTGCGACGTGATCGAGCTGGGCGAAGCTGCCCGCCAGGAGCTGATCATGGCCAACACGCGCCTGGTCATCTCCATCGCCAAGAAGTACCAGGGACGTGGCCTGCCGCTGCCCGACCTGATCCAGGAGGGCAACCTGGGGCTGATGAAAGCGGTGGATCGCTTCGACCCGGCGCGCGGCGTGCGCCTGAGCACCTACGCCACCTGGTGGATTCGCCAGGCGATTGCCCGCGCTGCTGGCGACCGGGGCCGCACCATCCGCCTGCCGATCAACCAGGGGCAGCGCTGGGGTCGTCTGCGCCGCACGAGCGAGCGGCTGGCCCAGGAGTTGGGTCGCGAGCCGACGACTGAGGAGCTGGCCGACGAGGCTCAATTGACCGCCGACCAGGTGGAGACCACGCTGCTGGCCGCCCGCGAGCCGGTGCAGCTTGACGAGTTGATCGGCGATGAGGAAAACCGCCCGCGCGCCGACCTGGTCGCCGACCAGGAGAACGAGCTGCCCGAAGAGGCGACCGCCCGTGAGTTGCTCGTCGAGTCGATCAGCTTCCTGCTGGGCGCGCTGCCCTCGCGGGAGGCGCGCATCATCCGCCTGCGTTTCGGGCTGGAGAACGGCAACACGCACAGCATGTCGCAGATCGGGCAGTTGATGGGCTACAGCCGCGAGCGCATCCGCCAGCTTCAGCACGCGGCGCTGAGCAAGCTGCGCCAAATGCAAACCGAGTACGGGCTGGCCGAATACCTGGAATAGTGGTGTCGCGCTCAGAATGCTTCACGCCGTGATCCTCCTCATGGCGCTCGCTCGACCGGGAATGGTGCAGCTCCGGTCGAGCGCTTTTTGGGGGGCGGCTGGCCTGGTCTTGCTGTGGGGGCGCATGGCGCACACCGGCAGCCCTTGCCCGCTGACCCCACCCCTGTCCCCATTTTTGCAGCAATTTAATAGCATGAGTGCCATCCGGCGAGTATAATGAGTCTATCGTCCAGCAGCGTCAGGAGGTGCCCCCACACGAATGAGGGAACGTTAGCGCAAGGCCCTGCGCCCGCTGTCCGCGCCGCGCAGGGATACGAGGTGGCGGTTGCGCGTCGCAAGGCGCGCCTAACCCCGGCTCGCCGGGGGAAAATCGAACGATCTGCGGATGCCGCCAGGGGTCGTGCCACACCCCTCCCCTTTCCCTCCCAACCCAAGCCGCGCCCCAAACACCGCCGCTGACGGCGGCCCAATCCGCGCGGTCGTGGTATCTCAACGCTGGCCCGTCAAGTGCATACCCTGGCTCACGACGGCAGACTCATTGCCCCCACGCGAGCATCGTGCCTGCTGCCACCGTGCTGCCACTCCTGGGAGGGAACCAACCATGTGTGGAATCGTAGGTTATATCGGCTCTCGTGACGCCACGCCGATCATCCTGGACGGCTTGCAGCGTCTTGAATATCGCGGCTACGACTCCGCTGGAGTCGCCGTGCTGCAGAACGGGGCCATCGCCATCCGCCGCGACGTGGGCAAGCTGGGCAACCTGCTGCGCCGCGTAGACGAGAAGCCGCTCAACGGGCGCATCGGCGTCGGGCATACGCGCTGGGCCACGCACGGCGAACCCAGCCCGCGCAACGCCCACCCGCATCTCAGCCAGAGCGGGACGACCGTCGTCGTCCACAACGGCATTGTCGAGAACTTCCGCGAGCTGCGCGCCGAGCTAGAAGCGGCGGGCGTGCGCTTCGCTTCCGACACGGACACCGAGACGATCGTGCACCTCATCCAGCGCGAGCAGGACGCCGGGCACAACCTCAGCGAAGCGACGCGCCGGGCTGTGAGCCGGCTGCGCGGGGCGCACGCCATCGTCGCCCTCACCGCCAGTGAGCCGGATCGCCTGGTGGCCGTGCGCATCGGCAACGCGGGCGGCGTGGCTATCGGCGTGGGCCAGGGCGAGATGTTCGTCGCCTCCGACATCCCGGCTATCCTGGAGCATACCCGGCGGATGATCTTCCTTGAAAGCCGCCAGATGGCGACCATCACCCGCGACGCCTACCACGTCCAGACGCTCGACGGCCACCCGGTAGACGCCGAGCTGCACGCCATCGCCTGGGACCCGGTCAGCGCGGCGCGCGGCGCATACAAGCACTTCATGCAGAAGGAGATTCACGAGCAGGCTCGCGCCCTCACCGACACCCTGCGCGGGCGCGTGGACTTCCAGGAAGGGCGCGTCTGCCTGCCAGAACTCAACCTGACGCCCGAACAGGCGCGCCGCCTGACGCGCATGGTCACCGTCGCCTGTGGCACCAGCGCCTACAGCGGGCTGGTCGGCAAGTTCTTGCTGGAGGCGCTGACGCGCATCCCGGTCGAGGTGGATTACGGCAGCGAGTATCGCTACCGCGACCCGATCCTCGACGACACCTGTGCGGTGCTGGCCATCACCCAGTCCGGCGAGACGGTGGACACGCTGGCGGCGATGGAGGAGGCGCGCGAGAAGGGCGCGCTGCTGTGGAGCATCGTCAACGCCATCGGCAGCCAGGCCATGCGCCTCGCCGACGGGCACATCGCCATGCAGGCCGGGCCGGAGATCGGCGTGGCCAGCACGAAAGCGTTCACCACCAGCATCGCCGACCAGTACCTGCTGGCGCTCTACCTGGCCCAGGAACGCGGCCAGCTCAGCGAAGACCAGGCGCGCGCGCACGTCGAGGACCTGGCCCGCCTGCCAGACCTGGTCGGGCAGGTGTTGGAGCGCGAGCCGCTGATCGAGGCGCTGGCCGCCGAGCTATACCAGTACACCAATTTTCTCTACCTGGGGCGCGGGATCAACTATCCGATCGCGCTGGAAGGCGCGCTCAAGCTCAAGGAGATCAGCTACATTCACGCCGAGGGCTACCCTGCCGGCGAGATGAAGCACGGCCCCATCGCCCTGATTGACGAGCACATGCCCGTGCTGGCCATCTGCCTGCAGGATGCCGTCTATGACAAGATGCTCAGCCAGGTGGAGCAGGCCAAGTCGCGCGGGGGGATCGTCATCGCCCTGGCGACTGATGGCGACGCTCTCATCCGCGAGAAGGCCGATTTCGTCATCCCGTTGCCGCCGCTGCCGCCGCTGCTCAGCCCCATTGTGGCGGTCATTCCGCTGCAACTGCTGGCCTATCACATCGCCGTGTGGCGGGGCTGCGACGTGGACCAGCCGCGCAACCTGGCCAAGAGCGTGACGGTGGAGTAGCGGTCAGCGCACAGCCGTCAGCCGTCAGCGAGAACTGTGCGGCGCTGCACTTAGCCGGAAGCTGATGGCTGAAGACCGATCACTGCCCGTTTGTCGGCGGCAAAAGTGGTTCGATCCGGGCGATCAAGGCGGGGATTGATTGGGTGGCAGCTTCCCAGACCAGTTCGAGGTCAACATCGTTGTAGCTGTGGATCAGCACATCCCGCATTCCCGCCATCTGTTTCCAGGGGATTGCGGGGGTCTGTTCGCGGAATTCGCTTGAGATGCGCTTGGTCGCTTCGCCCACAATGATCAACTGGTAGATAGCAGCGGCATGGCGCATCTCGTCCTGCATGAAATCGTCTCTGGAGACGTTCTGCGTAAGGCTCTTTATCTTGTGAGCGGCCTGCCAAATATCCAGGAGGTGGGGAAGATCACGCGACATAGATAACCTGCGCCGACTCCAGGATGGCCTTGCGGCGGAGGGGATTCTTGCTGGCTTCGACGGCGCGGCGCGTGACCAGATCGACTCTGCGCCCGAAGATGTCGCTCAGTTCGTCGCGCATCTGGACGAAATCGAGCAGCGTCCAGCGGGTGTCCGGCGTGAAGCGAACCAGCATATCAATGTCGCTGTCGGGGCGGAAATTGCCCTGCACGGCTGACCCGAACAGCGCCAGTTCGCTGACTCTCCAACGCTGGCAAAACGCCCGCAGCGCGTCATGAGGAATCGCAATCTGAATGCTCATGGGCCAAGTCTCCTCCTGGCTTATTGTACCATATCGCCGTGTGGCGCGGCTGCGACGTAGACCAGCCGCGCAACCTGGCCAAGAGCGTGACGGTGGAGTAGCGGTCAGCGCACAGCCATCAGCCGTCAGCGAGTACGTTCAGGCGCTGGCTTTAACTCAAAACCGACCACTGAAGACCGATCACTGTTCACTCGTCAGCCGCAGGCGTACTAGCCAGCATCCCCTGGTGAGAAGCGTTGAGGACGGTCACGCCAACGAGCACGCCAGCCGCATAATGGTAGAGGTTGCCGTCCTCGCCCATCACCGTATCGTCCGCCTGCTGCGGCTTGCGGAAGCTGATGTACAACACATCGGCCTCACTGTCGTAGTCCGTCCATAGCTGGTGCGAGGGCAATTGCAGCAGTTCGTGGATCAGTAGTTCGCGGATCAGCGCGGCCATATTTGCGCTCCCTTCTGTTCGATTGCCCCTGATTGTATCATAGCCCATCCTCACTCTGTGCCCGTCTTTCCTCCTGCCAGGCGAATGGGGCATAATGGGCGGCATCCGGCCCGATTTGCCCACCAGGAGACTCTGCCATGACCGACATGCTTGTGAAGCTCTACGACCTGCCCCCGCTGGCTCCTGCGCTCGAACGGCCCGCCGCCGCCGGGATCGCCGTGCGACGCGCGCTCGTCCCCGAACGGCATCACGTCCTGCCCTGGGTGGGCGGGCAGTTCTGGGCGCACTGGGCGAGCGAGTGCGAGGCCGCCTACGCGCGCCAGCCGGTCGCCTGCTTCGTCGCCGTGCGCGCGGGGCGGCTGGTCGGCTTCGCCTGCTACGACGCGACCTACAAGGGCGTCTTCGGCCCGATGGGCGTGCTGGAGACGGAACGCGGCACGGGCGCTGGGGCGGCGCTGCTGCTGGCCTGCCTGCACGACATGAGCGCCCAGGGCTACGCTTACGCCGTCATCGGCTGGACAGGCCCGCAGGAGTTCTACGCGAAGGTGTGCGGCGCCACGTCCATCCCCGGCTCGCGGCCCGGCATGTACGCGGGAATGCTCAGCGAGCCACAGTGAGTTGTGAGCAGGTGGTGGGTGAGTTCACGGCGAATCGGGATGACGCTGCGGCGAGAACTTGATCCGGAGAATGGCGGGAGGATAGCGACCCAACGCAATCAGGGCCGCCCGTTTCATGATCTGCTCAGCGCTGTTTAGGCACAATAGATATTCCGTCACACGCCCAACAGCCGTTCGAGGTACGATGCGCGGGCCGTCTAGCCGGAAATGATCAGTTCACCAGTCTCGACGCGGATCAAACAAGGGAGTCAGCGCGCCTGTCTCAGGATCGACCGAAGCAATATCGCTTCCCTTATGGCGGTTACAGTCAAAACAGCTCAGGCATAGGTTATCGAAAGCGGTAGCGCCGCGATGCTTCTCGGCGATGACGTGATCTACTTCATGCGCCAGGAATGCATCCTCTTGGCTGATCAGGCAGTACTCACAGCACCCCTGCGCCCGCATTACCACCGCGCGGCGCAAAGCATCCGGGATCGACGTCATATGCCTGTCAGCCTCGCGCGGGCGCGGGCCTTAAGCATACTCACGAAATGATTCAGGCGCGCGAAGTCGTCCAGTTCCTGGCGCTCTTGGGGCGTCAGCAGCCCTTCGCGATTGCGCTCAAGCAGGTAGCGCGCGCGCTGCTGCAACGCCTCTGACGGCGAGAACGCGACAATTTCCTCTGCTGTTGGCGCTCCCGCCAGGAATTCCAGCACTTCCTCGAATATCAGTGAATCCGCCTCAATACCTGCCATTATGTTCCTCACGGTAGGACTACAGAATAGCGTGATCCATTCAGCGACCACCCCCATCCCCCGGCCCCAGTCTATACACCCCAAGATGAGGGAAGGGGAGAATGATGCGCGAGCCATTCCCCGCCCTCCGCGCAGCGTGGGGGAGGGGTTAGGGGGGGGGCCAACGGCGATCACGTTATTTTGCGGAGCTACCTTCCTCACCGTCAGCGCCAAAAGTGCCTTCATTATACGCCTGTCGGTCGTAGAGCGCACACCACTTGCCCTTCAATATTAGAACAAATGTTTGCATCCATTCTTCGGCGGCCTCTATACCCCAGAAGGGCCTGTCAGCGGCACGATCAACACGCTCGAAGTGGACGACCTCGACGCTTACCTAGCCAGAGTCAAGGCCAACGGCGGCGCGGTCGTCATGGACAAGCACTCCATCCCGTCGGTGGGCTGGCTGGCCTACTGCAAGGATGTGGAAGGCACCATCTTCGGCATGATGCAGGCGGATCCGCAGGCCGGGACGTAGCGCTGCCGCATCGGGGTGATCTCCCCCCGCCTGGCTATCGCACAACCTGACTTCCGGTGTCTGTATGGATGCCGCAAGCTTGCTGTTGCGCTCCCCATACTCTGGCGCTAGACTCCGGCGCTTGAGCGGACATCTAGCGCGCCATCAGCCCGCGCGCCGGCGTCCGCGCGTGTCAGCTTGTGCCCGCCCATTTCCTCTGCGCGTGGACGGGCTGATAGCAGCCCTCAAAAGAATAGGGAGGTTTCTGTGTCCGATAAGGTTCGTGTCGCCATCATCGGGATAGGCAACTGCGCCAACTCGCTGGTGCAGGGTGTGCACTACTACCGCGACGCCCACCCCGACGAGACGATTCCGGGCTTGATGCACGTGACTCTCGGCGGCTACCACATCAGCGACATCGAGTTCAGCACCGCTTTCGACATAGACGTGGAGAAGGTCGGTAAAGACCTCAGCGAAGCGATCTGGAGCGGCCAGAACAACACGATCAAGTTCGCCAACGTACCCCACCTGGGCGTGCCCGTGCATCGCGGCATGACGCATGATGGCCTGGGCAAGTATCTCAAGCAGAAGATCACCAAAGCGCCCGGCCCGACGGCGGACATTGTCCAGATTCTGAAAGACACCAGCACCGATGTCGTCGTCAGCTACCTGCCAGTGGGCAGCGAGCAGGCGACCAAGTGGTATGTCGAGCAGGTGCTCAACGCCGGCTGCGCTTTCGTCAACGCCATCCCCGTCTTCATCGCGCGCGAGTCGTACTGGCAGCAGCGTTTCGCCGAAAAGGGCCTGCCGCTGATCGGCGACGACATCAAGTCGCAGGTCGGCGCGACCATCCTACACCGCGTGCTGACCAACCTCTTCAACGATCGCGGCATCCGCCTGGAACGCACCAGTCAGCTTAACGTGGGCGGCAACATGGACTTCTACAACATGCTTGAGCGCGAGCGCCTGGAGAGCAAGAAAATCTCCAAGACCAACGCCGTCACCAGCCAGCTCCCCTACCAGCTCGACCCAGACAATGTCTACATCGGCCCCAGCGATTACGTGCCCTGGCTGCAAGATCGCAAGTGGGCGCACATTCGCCTGGAAGGCTCGGCTTTCGGCGATGTGCCGCTCAATATCGAGCTCAAGCTGGAAGTGTGGGACAGCCCCAACAGCGCCGGCGTGATCATTGACGCGGTGCGCTGCGCCAAGATCGGCCTGGATCGTGGGCTGAGCGGCACGCTGGAAGCGCCCGCCTCATATTTCATGAAATCGCCGCCGGTGCAGATGCCAGATGACGTGGCGCGCAACCAGGTCGAGGCGTTCATTCGCGGCGAGAACAACCGCACGGTCAAGCCACCGGCGGGCTGGAAGGGCAGCGACAAGCCCTCGGTGCCGGCCAACCCGCACGCCGAGGACTAGCGCGCGGGGGCAGGTGGGGGCCTGTTCTGCTGCCCCCTCGTTAGCCTCACCCCCTGGCCTCGCTGCGCGCGGCTGGGGGTGAGGTAGAACAGCACGCACGTTTGACGCAATCGCCCAGGACGATCAGCAGTTCGCCCTCGATCAATCCCCTGCCAGGCGTTATACTGGGCGCAGCCATCACGATGAGCTGCAGCCGAGACCGAGAGACCCCATGCGCCTGGGAATCATTGGCTTGCCCAACAGCGGCAAGACCACCCTCTTCAACGCCCTGACCGGCAGCAACTACCCGACTGACCCGTTTTCGTCCGGCCAGTTGGAAGTGCACACGGCGGTGGTGAGCGTGCCCGACGCGCGCCTGGACCACCTCAGCCAGGTCTTCCACCCCAACAAGACGGTTCACGCCACCGTCACCTATACGGACATCGGTGGGCTGGACAAGGGCATCGGCGAGGGTGGGCTGAGCGGCCCCATGCGCAATGAGCTGGCCCAGGTGGACGCCTTCGTTCACGTGGTGCGCGCCTTCGCCGACGACAACGTGCTGCATACGCTGGACAGCGTAGACCCGATCCGCGATCTGGGCGTGATTGACAGCGAGTTTGTGCTGCTCGACCTGATCGGCGTGGAGAACCGGCTGGCCCGGCTCGACGAGGAGCGCAAGAAGGGCAAGACCGCCACGCGCCAGCAAAACGCCTTCGAGACGGCACTGATGGAGCGACTGCGCGCGCAGCTTGAGAGCGAAGGGCCGCTGCGCGACCTGGACCTGACTCCCGATGAGATGAAGATCGCCCGCGGCTATGGCTTCCTGACGCTCAAGCCAGTCCTGATCATCTTCAACACAGGGAACGGCGACGCCGACCCTGCCCGCGGCCTGGTCTACGAGCACCGGCGCACGCTGGTCTTGACGCTGCAAGGCAAGCTTGAGGCGGAGATCGCCCAGCTCGACGATCCAGAGGACGTGGCGCTGTTCCTGGCGGAGTACCAGATCGAGCGCCCCAGCCGCGAGCGCGTGCTGCGGCTTTCCTACAGTCTGCTGGGCATTCACTCCTTCTTCACTCACGGCGACGACGAAGTGCGCGCCTGGCCGCTGCGCCAGGGCGGCACAGCGCTTGAAGCGGCAGGCACCGTCCACACTGATCTGGCGCGCGGCTTCATCCGCGCTGAGGTCGTCGCCTACGACGATTTCGTCGCGGCTGGCAGCAGCATGGCCGAGGTACGGGCGCGGGGCAAGATGCGCCTGGAGGGTCGCGACTACGTCGTGCGCGACGGCGACATCATCACCGTGCGCTTTGCCATCTAGCGTACAAACGCGGCGCGGTTGACACAGATCCCTGGCTGCCGGGTAGCAGCCGGACTCCGCTGGGCGGCGCCGCGCTCTGCCCGCGCGTTACCTGGCCGACAGGTCATTGATCCGCTCGGAGATCCTGAACTCCTCGTAGATGCGGTCCAGGCCGCTCTTGATCCGCCGCTGCATGTTCTCGCTGTCGCTGGGGTCGTAGGGGAACATCTCCAGAAGCTCTGGCACCACTGCCGCCGTATCGGCGCGCGGGCGGCCCGCCCGGTACAGGCTGAACACCCGCCGCCGTGCCACCCGCAGATAGTTGGAGATCGGCTCGGTGGCGCTCTTGTCCACGACCGGCCCGCGACCTGGCACGATGATGTCCGCCGCAAAGCGCGGACGGCGCAGTTCGGTGAGGTTCTCCAGCCACTGCTTGGTGTAGCAGCCAGCGATGGTGGGGTGCTCGTCCACGCACAGGCTTGGCCCGGCGAAGAGCACGCGCTGCTCAGACAGGTGCACCCATACACTGCCGCCGGTGGGGCCGGCCATCGCCAGCAGGGGAATGTGCCAGCCGCCGTAGCGAAGCTGCATCCGTTCGGTGAACCCGATGTTGGGCGCCAGCAGGCGAGTCGCCCCGAACTGCTCGCGCTCGAACGTGTTCGCCGCCAGTGCATCGCCCGCGCTGTCGAGGAAGGTCTGCGGCAGGTTTGCCATTTGCAGCAGGGTTTCCTCGTGGGCCACAATCGTCTGTGGCTCCAACCAGCAGGCTCCCAGCAGGCGCTCGCGCTGGCTGTCGGTGAGGATGAGGGCCAGCACTGGCAGGGAGGCGGCCTGCGTCAGGCAGTCGCGCCAGTGCTGGGCGTCGCGGGGGTAGGGCGGCGCATCCACCAACACCCACCCGTCGTCGGTCAGGATGGCTCCGACGTTGACCAGCCGGTAACCCGTCTCGACAAAGACATCAGGAGCTAATTCGTGCACGGTTCCTCATCCTCATTGGTATGACTCGCCCATCTGCCGGACGGCCTCCGCCGCCGCGCGCAGCGCGGCCTGCGCCTCCGCCGCTGATACATCGCCCCCGCCGCCCTGGGCGAACGACGAGCGACCGCCGCCCCGGTCAATGCCCCAGACGGCCAACCCATGCTTGAGCACGGCCACCATGTCCAGCGCCACGTCATCGGAGCGCGCGGCGATGAGTTGGGCCTTGGCCCCGCTGGCCGCGCAGACCGCCACCGTTGACGGGCGGGCGATGATCTGCTGGACAAGCTGGCGCAATTCGTCGGTGTCGCGCCCGGCGAAGGCCGCCAGCACCAGCCGGACCCCGCCGATCTGCTCGCCCGCCGCCCACAGCGTCTCGGCCTCGTGGGCCAGGGCCAGCGCCTGCGCCTGGCGCAGATCGCGGCGCAGCGCCTTGTTCTCGTCGCGCAGCCTGGTCAACGCCGCCGGCAACTCGGCGAAACCGGTGGTCAGCTCGGCGGCGATCTGGTGCAGCAGCGCGTTTTTGAGGCGGTAATCGCGCAGCGCGCGCGCCCCGCAGCGGAACTCCACGCGCAGGATGTCGCCGCGCCGCTCGGTGCGCAGCACTTTGATCAGGCCGACCGCGCCCGTGCGGGCGACATGCGTACCGCCGCAGGCGTTGACATCGAACCCCTCAATCGCCACCACACGGAACCTGCCCTCCACGTCTGGCACCTTACGCAGGGCCAGCGCCGCCAGCTCGTCATCGGCGGGAAACCAGGCGCGCACCGGACGATCCTCGGTCACGATCTGATTGGCCAGGTCTTCGGCGACATCCACGGTCGCCGGGGCGAGATCGGGCCGGTCGAGGTCAATGGTCATGCTGTCCGGACTCATGTGGAAGCCGACCGTCTCGGCTCCGGCCAGTTGTTCGAAGGCCCGCGAGAGGATGTGCTGGCCGGTGTGGTGCTGCATGTGGTCGAAGCGCCGCGCCCAATCCACCTGGCCGGAGACGCGACCCCCTCCCAGCGCCCGGTTGAGGACGTGCAGCACCTCGCCATCGGACTCACGGACGATCACATCAAGCACCGCCGCGCCGCCGAGCGTCCCCGTGTCGTGGGGCTGCCCGCCGCTGGTCGGGTAGAAACAGGTGCGATCGAGGATCGCCGCCGGCGCCCCGTTGACGGTGGTCATGCTGGTCAGATTCGCTTCAAAGCTGGTGCAGTACGAGTCGGCGTAATATAGGCGGTCCGTGGCCATACCAGAATCCCACGTGGCGGGTCTCAGCGAGACGGCGAAGCACGACGCCTATTCTAGCGAGTCGGGAGGTGGGAGTCGAGAACAAGGCCGCGCGGCCCACGCGACGGCCCGCCCTGCCGCTCAACGAATGCGCAGGTAGGTGATCGCGCTCTCCTGAAAGCCGGCGGCCTGAAAGAAGGCCCGCGCCGCCGGACTCCCGCGCGTGGTGTTGACATATAGCGGACTCAGCGCCAGGCGGTTGGCATGGCGCAGCGCCGCTTCGAGCAGGGCCGCCCCGACGCCCTCGCCGCGAAAGCCGAGGGCCACGGCCATGTCGTCTATCCAGCCGCGCCCGCCGGTCAGCGTCTGCACCAGCGACATGGCCACGAAGCCGATCACCTGTCCTGGCGCGCCGTTGGTCTCGGCGACGAACACGCTGACCGTCTGCCGCTCGCCGAAGCGCTGGCGGGCGGCGTCCCAGTCGGCTGGGGTCAGGCTGGCATTGGCATCCACCAGACGCAGCAGGTCGAGCACGGCCTCGGCGTCGCCTGGCTCCGCCTCGCGGATGTGGAAGCCGACCGCTCGCTCTTCGGAGGTATAGGCCGCCCGTTGGTGCGTTGCCAGCCAGCGCTGGATGGCCTGACGGTGCGTGCGGAAGGGTAGCTCTGGCACCTCGTCCGGCTGGAAGACGCGCACATCGAGCGCATCGTCGCCGGCGCGCAGCGCCCCGCCGACCGGTCGCGCCCGGTAGAAGACGATGATGCCGCTGGCCGGCGGGCCTTCAGGGAACGAGTAGATGCCGAGCAGGTCCTCAAGCCGGATGTCGAGGCCGGTCTCCTCGCGCGCCTCGCGCAGGGCCGCTTCTTCCACGCTCTCGTCGGCTTCGATGTAGCCGGACGGCAGCGCCCACAGCCCCGGTTTGACCTGCCCGCCGCGCTTGATCAGCACGACGCCACCCTCTATCTCGATCAGGATGCCCACACCAGGCACGGGATTGCGGTAGTGGACGTAGCCGCACGCCGGGCAGGCGAGTCGCTCGCGCGAGCCTACGATGCGCAGCGCCAGAGGCTCGCCGCACTGCGGGCAGTAGGTCGGGCGCGTGGGAGTGGTCATGGCCGGGCAGCCGGACGGCTCACAGCTCCAGATAGTCGCGCAGGGGATGGCTGCGGTTGGGGTGGCGTAGCTTGCGCAGCGCCTTGGCCTCGATCTGGCGGATGCGCTCGCGGGTCACGCCGAAGTGCCGCCCCACCTCTTCGAGGGTGTGCTCCTGGCCGTCGGTCAGGCCGAAGCGCATCTCCAGCACTTCGCGCTCGCGGGTGTTGAGCACCGACAGCGCCCCGCGAATCTGCTCTTTGAGCAGTTGGCGGGCGGCAGCGTCCACCGGGCCGAGAATCTTGTCATCTTCGATGAAGTCGCCCAGCAGGCTGGAGTCTTCCTGGCCGACAGGCATCTCCAGGGACATTGGCTCCTGCGAGATGCGCAGGATGCGCCGGACCTTGTTGGCGGCGCGGCGCAGCTTGCGTGCCAGGCCGACCTCAAGCTTCTCGTCCAGGGCCCACACGGCGCGGATCGTCTCCACGTCCTCCGGGGCCAGGAAGTCCATTTCCAAGGCGATCTGCTCGGCGGTCGGTTCGGAGCCGAGGTTCTGGAGCAGGTCGCGCTGCACGCGCATCAGGCGGTTGATCGTCTCGACCATGTGTACAGGGATGCGGATTGTGCGCGCCTGATCGGCGATGGCCCGGCTGATCGCCTGGCGAATCCACCAGGTGGCATAGGTGCTGAACTTGAAGCCCTTGGTGTGGTCGAATTTCTCAACGGCGCGCAGCAGGCCGATGTTGCCCTCCTGGATCAGGTCCAGGAAGTTGATGCCGCGGCCCATGTAGCGCTTGGCCACGCTGACGACCAGGCGCAGGTTGGCGCGGGTCAGCGCCTCGGCGGCCTGCGGGCCGCGCTCGGCGGCCAGGGCGAACTCGCGCTCGGCCAGGGCGTTGGTGTGGGCGCGATTCTCGTCCAGCCAGGCGCAGAACATTTCCTGGCTCGGCCAGTCGTGCTGCGCGCGGTAGGCAGAGACGATCCGGTCCTGGAAGGGGGCAGGGATCAGGTAGAGCGCCTGGAAGATCTCGAACAGGTGCTCGGCGACGCGGTTCCAGCCGTCGTCGCGGCCCCAGTCGCCGACCTCCAGGTAGCGCCGCACATACGACGGCACCGCGCCGTTCCACGAGCGGCGCAGGTTCTGCGCCTCGCTGATCAGCAGGTCAACGACCGGCGGCTCCAGGTTGTAGGCGGCAATCCTCTCGGCCATGGTCTGCCAGTGATCGAGCAGGTGCGCGTAGAGATCCGCCAACACATCCGCGGCATCCGGCGCGGAGCCGTCATCGCTGGAGGGGACGCCCAGGTTCTGCTGAATCGCTTCGAGCAGGTGGCAGGCGGCGATTTGCGACGAAAGCCAGGTCTCGCGATCGGGGTCCAATAGCTGGACCTGCCCGATCTCCTTGAGATACATGCGCACGGGATCATCAGCCAGGACAGACGGCTCGAGGCGGATGATGTCCACATCGTTGTCGAGGCTTTCCAGCTCGTGGGTGTCAAGCTCGCCGGACTCAAGATCGGGCACCAGCGGCTCGTCGAGATCGAGCGCGCTGTGCTCGTCAACGAGGATCTCGACGCCAAGCTCCTCAAGCTGGTCGAAGAGGACCTGCGCCTCTTCGCTGTCCGGGTCGTCGAACAGCGCCAGGACCTCGCTCTCGTTGAGGTGCCTGTCGCGGCGGCCCTTCTCGATCAGCTCGCCGATCGCCCTGGATAGGTCGTTGCCTGGCTCGTGCAGTCCGTTAGCCATGATCTCCGGGCATCTTCCGTGAGCACGTGCTTGCCAGGGCCAGCTACGGCCCGCGCAGGCCGTTGACCTGGCGCAGCGCCCTGGCGATGATCTGAATGGCGCGATTGTTCGCCTGCAGCGCGTCGTCGTAACCGGCGCCGGTCAGGTCGCCGCTGAGCGCCTGACTGTCCTGCTGCAGGAAATAGAGTTCGTTGCGCTGCCGCTCCAGGAATCGCTGGCGCAGCGCCAGCACCTCCTGGAGCCACACCCGCGTATCCGCTTCAGGCTGGGCGTTGAGGCGCGCCTGTTCGCGCCGGATCGAACGCAACTCGGTCGCCAGCGCTGCGGGCAACGCCTGCTCGAACTCCTCCAGCGGCGTCACGCGCAGCTCGTCCACCACGGCGCGCAGTTCCGGCGATAGGTGCGTGTAGAAATACTCCACCGGCTCCGTCTCGTGCTGGCTCAGCGCGCGCAGCAGCACCTGGAAGATCGCCTGGTAGTCGGGACGGGTGAAATCCTCCGCCTTCAGGGGAGCCAACACTTCAGCCAGCAGCGGCTCGTCGCCTTGCAACTCGCGCAGCAGCCGGTTGGCCGCGTAGAGGCGCTCTGGCTGTTCGAGCAGCAGCCCCAGGCAGAACCCTTCGCGCAGCGCGGACTGCCTGGGCGGGCCGGGGGACGCAGCAGCGATCGCGGCACGCCCGGCCAGTCGCTGCTGGTCGCGCAACGAGGGCAGCGCTCGCGTGCGCGCCGCCTGGCGACGTTGCGTCCATTGGATGAGCACCCGCTCGTCAATGCGCACCCGGCGGGCCAGCGCCTGAATATTGCCGCTGCGCTGGATGTCACTCTCGGTCGCCATCAGGATGGGCAGCAGCGTCCGCGCCGCTTGCTCGCGCTCCTGGGGCGACGACTGAGCCGTGAGGTGCGCCGTTCCTTGCTGAATGACATAGTCCGCCACCGGAACAGCGTTGGCCAATAGCGCTTCCCACGCCGCCGGGTCGCGGCGGATCAGATCGTCGGGATCGTTGCCCTCCGGCAGGCTGATCACGCGAATATCAAGCTCCAGCAGGCCAGTGTAACGCATCATACCGCGGGGATCAAAAGTCACGACGCGCTCGCCATCCAGCGTCTCGCGGGCGACGTTCAGCCCACGCATGGTCGCGTTGATGCCGGCCGGGTCCGGGTCCAGGGCCAGGATCAGGCGGCGGGCATAGCGGTTGAGCAGGCGGAGCTGGTCTTCGGTGAGCGCCGTGCCCATCTGGGCCACAACGTTCCCGTAGCCGGCCTGGTGGGCCTGCAAGACATCCATATAGCCTTCGACGATCACCGCCTTCTCTGTCTCGCGGATGGCGCGGCGGGCCATGTCCAGCCCGTAGAGCAGGCGGCCCTTGTCGAAGAGCGGGCCTTGCGGCGAGTTGAGGTACTTGGGCACGGCCTCCTTCTCAAGCGCGCGCGCCCCGAAGCCGGCAGTGCGCCCGCGCCCGTCACGGATGGGGATGATCAGGCGGTGGCGGAAGCGGTCGTAGACGTTGCCCTGCTCGTTGCGAATGGCCACACCCGCCTCAACGACTTCGTCCTGAGTGTAGCCGAGCATCTGCAGGTGCTGGAGGGCCTGGCGCCAGTCGTCCGGCGCGTAGCCAAGCTGGAACGCGGTGACCGTCTCGGGACGCAGCCCGCGCCCGTCCACGTAGTCGCGCGCGTCCTGGGCGGCGGGGGCGGTCAGAAGCTGCTCGTGGAAGAAGCGGGCTGCCTCTTCGAGCAGCCCTTGCAGGCGCTCGTTCTCGCCGGCGCGCTGCTGCTGGGCCTGGGTCAGCGGCTTCAGCTCGACTCCGGCGCGCTCAGCCAGGGCACGCAGCGCCTCGCCGAACTCCCAGCCCTCCGCCTTCATGACGAAGCTGAAGACGTCCCCACCTTCGCCGCACGCGCCGAAGCAACGCCAGGTCTGCGTGTCGGGGAAGACGACGAATGACGGCGTCCTCTCCTGATGAAAAGGGCACAACGCCTTGAAGTTGCGCCCCGCCTTTTGGAGACTGACGTAGCCGGAGACGACATCAAGGATGTCGAGACGCGCTTTCACGTCGTCAACAACAGACATGTCAGGTTTGGGTCCGCTGATGCTGTTTGAAGGTGCTGCGGATTATATAGCGCCCTGGAACATTCGTGCAA
>JBBIHG010000076.1:0-10857 GCA_037447125.1 Chloroflexota bacterium
TCTGTGTGGATCGAGGGGGAGCAGGTCACTATCCGCGACGCTTCCCACCTGTGGGGGCTGGAGGTCCCCCAGGCGGTCGAGGGTCTGCGCGCCCAGGCCGCCCCGGAGGGGGAGCTTCGCGCGCTGGTCATCGGGCCGGCGGGCGAGAACCTGGTGACCTTCGCCTGCGTCCTCACTGAGGACATGCACGCGGCGGGCCGCACCGGCATGGGGGCGGTGATGGGAGCTAAGAACCTCAAGGCGTTCGTCGTGACCCGCTCCGAGCGCGAGCGCGGGGCGGCGGCTGAGCTTTCCGACGTGGCCCGCCAGTATGCCCGCCAGATCCGCGCGGCGGGGCGTTACGACCTTTATGCCACCACCGGCAATGGGGCCTATATGATCGAGAGCAACGAGATGGGCCTGCTGGGCACGCGCAACTTCCGCGAGGTGCAGTTCGAGGGCGTAGAAGCCATCAACGGCGACAAGCTGCTGTCCTATGTCACCCGCTACAAGAGCTGCCATCGCTGCCCGGTGCACTGCAAGGCCGAGGTGCGCATCGAGCACGGGCGCTTTGAGATGATGCTGGGCGAGCGCCCCGACATCGAGCCGCTGATGGGCTTCGGCCCGCGCATCGGCGTGAACGACCCGGAAGCGATTCTCTACCTGTTCAATATGACGAATACGCTCGGCCTGGATGTCATGTCCGCCGCCGGTGTGCTCGCCTTCGCCATAGACCTGTACGAGCGGGAGATTCTCTCGCCGTTGGACACGGGCGGCCTGCCGCTGCGCTGGGGCAATGTGGAGGCGGCCATCGCTCTGCTGGGGCAGATCGCGCGGCGCGAGGGGCTGGGCGATGTGCTGGCCGAGGGCGTGCGCGAGGCGGCACAGCGCATCGGCGACGGCGCGGAGCGCTATGCCTTCCACAGCAAGGGGCTGGACTTCCCCGGCTACGATCCGCGCAGCGCCCAGGGGACTGCCCTGGCCTACGCCATCTCCAATCGCGGCGCAGACTATACCAGTGTCTACCCGTCGCTCGAATACTTCTGGACGCCGGAGCAGGGCAAAGAAGCTTTTGGCGATGAGGCGTCCGTTGACCCCCTCCGCTCGAAGGGCAAGGGGCGCATGGTGCGCTACGCCTACCAGGTCTCCACGGTGCTCGACGCGCTCGGCGTGTGCAAGGTGCCGATTCTCTCGGTCATTGGCGACTTCAGCCTGGAGCTGGAAGCGCGCCTGGTGAGCGCCTACACCGGCTGGGACATCACGCCAGACGATCTGTTCGCCATCGGCGCGGAGATCATCACCGCCGAGCGGCGCATCAACCTGCGCTATGGCCTGACCAGCCAGGACGACACCTTGCCGGCCAAGTTCCTGGAGGAGCCGGCCCCGTCCGGCCCCGCCAAGGGCAATGTGGTGGACCTGGCGCGCATGGTGGCCGAGTATTACCAGGCGATGGGCTGGGACGAGAACGGCGTGCCGCCCGATTGAGCGGATCGCGTTCTGCCGCGCTTGTATGCACGAGCCCAGAGATTCAGACTTCCGAAGTCTGCGCAGACTTCGGAAGTCTTGCTATGGCCCGCTCGCCATGCCCTTCGCTTGACGCTGCGGGGATTGGACTCTATAATCTCATATATCAGTTGATCACAGTTGATATAATCAATCCGGTCTGAAAATATAGCAAAGCTCACCCTCTGGAATAGGACAGCCATGATTGAGACACACGGATTGCGTCAGACCAGTGCTCACTACTCGCGTATGGGGCCGGCGGAGTGTGAGCGGATTCACGCCGGCTGCCTGGAAGTGCTGGAGCGCGTCGGCGTCGAGGTTCACGATGAGCGCGCGCGGCAGATTCTCGTGAAGGGCGGCGGCAAAGCAGACGGCATCCGCATCCGCCTGCCGGAGCACCTGGTGCATTGGGCGCTCGAAACGGCTCCTTCGCGTATGACCCTCTGCGACCGGGATGGCAAGGTCGCCATGCGCGCCTGGGGCTACAACTCCTACTTCGGCGGCGGGTCGGACTGTCTCAACATCCTCGATCACCGCACGGGCCAGCGCCGGCGCGCCGTGCTGCAGGACGTGAAAGAGGCCGCCATCCTGCAAGACGCGCTGCCCGAAGTGGACTTCCTCATGTCCGCCGTGCTGCCCTCGGATGTCAACCAGCAGATTTATGACCGCTACCAGATGGAGGTGATGCTCAACCACTCCACCAAGCCCATCGTCTTCGTCTCGCCGGACTTCGAGGGCTGTGTGGCGGCGGTGGAGATGTGCGAGATTGTCGCTGGCGGTGCTGAGGCGTTCCAGCGCAGCCCCTTCGCCACCTGTTACATCAATGTCACCTCCGGCCTGATCGCCAACCAGGAAGCCCTGCAGAAGTGCATCTACCTGGCCGAGAAGGGGCTGCCGCTGCTGTATATCCCGATCAACGCGGGCGGCGTCAACTGCCCGGTGACCAGCGCGGGCGTGCTGGCCACGCTCTACGCGGGCATCTTGCTGGGCGTCGTGTTGGCCCAGTTGGTGCGCGAAGGGACGCCTGTAGGGACGACCGGCTGGAACGGAGGGCCGTACAACCTGCAGAGCATGGTCGGCAACTATGTGCTGGCCGACGAGCAGGGCGTCTCCATCGCCATGGGCAAGTACTACAACCTGCCCGTCTTCGGGTTGGCCGGCTCGACCGACTCGAAGGTGCTCGACCAGCAGTGCGGGGCCGAGGTCATCTACAGCCTGCTCTTCGCGCTGCTTTCGGGGGCGAACATCAACCACGACCTGGGCTTCATGGACGCCGGCCTGCAATACTCCTTCCAACTGCTGGCGCTGTGCAACGAGCACCTGGGCTTCCTGCGCGCGGCGACGGCGGGCGTTTCCGTCACCGACGACGACCTGGCCCTGGACGTGATTGAGGAGCTTGGCCCCACCGGTGACTACCTGACCCACGAGCACACGCTGAAGAACTTCCGGCGGGCGTACCATTCCAAGCTGGTGGACAAGAACGTGTATTCGCAGTGGGAACAGCGCGGCGCCACGACCATGGAACAGCGCGCCGCCACCTGGGTTGACAAGATTCTGGCCAGCCACGAGCCGCCGCTCCTGCCCGCCGACATTCAGCGCGACATCCACAAGATTGTCGAGCGCGAGTTGGAGCGGGTGGGGGGATGAACGCGGCTCTGCCCCGCAAAGGATAAGCTGTCGTGCACGACAAGAAACCGTTCTTCATGCGCGACCCCTGGCAGTACAGCCCGGCGGACAGGCCCGGCCCCGGCCCCGACGCCGGGCTGGGCTTCGACACGCGGGCGCTGCATACGGGCTTCCGCCCGCTGCGCGACGTGGGCAAGTTCCGCTCCTTCGTGACGCCGATTGCCCAGTCCATGACCTACCCCTACGAGCGCTTCGACCAGTTCCCGGACTTCATCTACGGGCGCAGCAAGACGCCCACCGTCAGCGTGCTGGAAGAGCGGCTGGCCGCGCTCGAAGGCGGCGAAGGGGCCGTGACCGGCAGCTCTGGATCGCAGTCGCTCTTCAGCCTGATCTTCACGCTGGCTAGGCCCGGCGACAACGTGGTGACCAGCCTCAACATCTTCGGCGAGGGGTATAAGCAGGCGGCGTCCATCTTCCCGCAGCGGACAGGGATCGAGTTCCGCTTCGTCAGCGACCCGGCAGACCCCGAGGCGTGGGATGCGCTGGTGGACGGCAGGACGCGCCTGGTGTGGGTCGAGACGCCCAGCAACCCCTGTCTGTTCGTCACCGACATCGCCGCTGTGGCCGAGGTAGCCCACGCGCGCGGTGTGCCGCTGCTGGTGGATAACACCATCGCCACGCCCGCCCTGCAACAGCCCTTTGCCCTGGGCGCCGATATCGTCCTGCTCTCCATCACCAAGTTCATCTGCGGCAACGCCAGCGTCATCGGCGGGGCGATTGTCGGGCCGGAGGCGCTGTGCGAGGACATCCGCTGGAACACGCAGGAGTTCGTCGGCGCGGTCATGCAGCCGCTCGAAGCGTGGCTGGTGCTGCAATTCCTGGAGACGCTGTCGCTGCGCATGGAGCGCCACAGCCACAACGCGCAGGCCGTCGCTGAGTTCCTGGCGGCGCACCCGAAGGTGACTCGCGTCAACTATCCGGGGCTGCCGGGCCACCCGCAGCACGCGCTGGCCCACCGCCAGATGAGCGCGCCGGGCGGCCTGCTGTCGTTCGTGGTGCCGGGCGGGATGCGCGGCACGGCGACGGTCATGGACAGCCTGCAACTGGTCATCCACGCGGTGACGTTTGGCACCAGCCGCACGATCTGCATGCACCCGGCGACCATCACCCACGAGCACATGATGCCGCAGGAGCGGGCGACCGCCGGCATTGACGATGGCCTGATCCGGCTCTCGGTGGGCCTGGAAAACGCCGAAGACATCATTGCCGATCTGGATCAGGCGTTGGGCAGACTCTAGGCGCGGGCAAGGGCGAGAACCGCGTGTAGGGGAAGGTTTCAAACCCTCCCCTGCGATTCCTTTCCCGTCTGGGGTGTTCTACGAGGCATCCACGCGCGCGGCGGCGGCCCGCAGCACGGCCTCGATCTGCTCGGCGGCGCCGGGCGGCAGCGGCGGCGGGGTGTGCGTTGTCAGGATGTGGCGCACCCGCGCCCGCACCCGCTCGTGCATCGTGCTCGCTCCCGCCGCCTGCCAGTTCACCCACCGCTGGCGATCCATCAGGCGCGGCACCCAGATTTCCTGTCGGCAGCGGCGCGCTGTCTCCTCGGCGGACATGAAATCCCCGGCGGGACCTACCTGGTCAATCAGGTCGAGCATCAGCGTGTCGTCGCTGACCTCTATCCCGCGCATGATGCGCCGCGTCATGGCGATGATCTCGTCGGTCATCACCAGCATCTCCAGCGAGCCGGTGTCTGTGTTATCCAGGAAGCCCACGTCGTGCACCAGCGTCGCGCCGCTCAAGCCGGAGAGCACGACCTGTACGGCGCTCTCAATCGCTGCCTGCTGGTCGAGCACTTTCGCCTCCGACGCCCCCGCGGTGCCCATGAAGGGCAGCCCCAGGTAGCGCGAGATGTCGGCCATGGCCGCGCTGTAGAGGCTCATCTCCGGGCCGCCGTAGGCGGGCGTGCCGGTGCGCAGATCCATCGGCTGGGGCACGCCACCGATGCACACCTTCGCCCCCCGCTCCTTAAGCTGAATGGCCGCCAAACCGCTCAGCGCCCCGGCCAGGTAGATCACGAACAGCCCCGCCCCCGTCACCGGCGCGGTGGAACCCGCCGTCCCGCCGCCGATGTAGATGACCGGGATGCCGCGCTCGGCGGCCCACAGCGCGTTGCCCAGTTCGACATCGGTGTGCTGTAGCGGCGAGTGGTAGGTGCCAAACAGTCCGAAGAAGGGGTACTGGCGCAAGCTCTTCGCGCTGCCGGCCACGGCCAGGGCAATCTCGTAGATGTCGGTCAGGTTCTGGCGGGTGAAGGCCCAGGGCAGGACGGGCTTACCGGTGTTGGCGATCAGCTCGACAAACTCGATCACCGGGGCCAGCTCTGGCGGCACGTCGCCGATCAGGCCGAGGCCCATCGCGTAATCAATGTGCTCCAGCGCGTCGCAGACGCGGGCGGTCAGGCCGGGGTCGCCGCGTTGGGCGCGGCGACGCTCGCCCGTCTGCGGGTCCACGTAGTAGGTGCAGGTCGGGCCAGGGCCGAAGTAGACCCGGTCAGGCGCGATCTGCAGGCGGTGCCGGCGGTCACGCCCCCACAGGGTGAAGGTGCGCGGCGCTGCCGCTACCGCGTCCTGGATGATGTGTGGCGGGATGCGCACGCGCTCGCCCTCGGCGCAGGCGCCCGCCGCGACCAGCAGATCGCGCGCCTCTGCGTTGAGGACGTTGACACCGGTGCGTTGCAGGCATTCCAGCGTGGCCTGGTAGACTTTCTCGATCTGCGCGTCCGACAGGACGCGAAACTGGGGGGTCTGGTGTGCGCTGTAGTTGGTGTCCATTGAGGGTTAGGCGTTTCCGGTATGGGCGCGCGGGCTACACTTCCCGCACGTCGAGGATCTCCTGGCCTTCGACAGCGCTGAGCGCCGCGATCACTTCGTCTTTGGCGGCGCGAATCTTGACGACGGCATCCCACTTGTTGGGGTCTTTCTGGCAGATGACGCCGCCCATCGTTTCGATGCCCCAGCCCTGCCGGGCGATGGCCGTGACCAGCCTGGCCAGCTCCCCTCTGATCATCGGCATGCGCATGGTGACACGCACGCCGGAGACGCGCCCGGCCATCATCTCGGCCAGGATGGTCAGCAAGTCGCTCTCGGTGATCAGGCCGACGATGATGCCCTCGCTGACCACTGGCAGGCAGCCGACGCGGTTCTTGACCATGACCGAGGCGGCCTGCTCGATGGGCGTGTCGGGATCAATGTGGATCACGTCCCGCGCCTTGACCATGACATCGCGGACTTTCAAGTCCGACAGCAGGCGGGTGATCTCCCAGATGTCCAGGCTGGCCAGCCGGCGGGGGTCGATCAGCATGGCCTGCGGGGTCAGCAGGCCCAGCAGCCGCTTGCCATCGCCGACCACCGGCAGATAGCGGAGATTGTTCTCGGTCATGTACTGCTGCGCCGCTACGACGGACATCTCTGGCTCGGCCAGCAACGGGTGCCTGACCATGTAATCCTTAACCAGCATGACGACCCTCCTTCTCGATGGTGACCACGGCTTCCATCTGGCGCAGTGTCTCAAGGGGAATGTGGCAATAGATGCGGTGCTGCTCGCTGTCGAACTGGGCGGGCGGAGACTGCTGCTCGCAGATCGCCCCGCCGTCTGGCAGCAGGTTGCGGCGCGGGCAGCGAGTGTGGAAACGGCAGCCGCCCGGCGGGTTGAGGGCGCTGGGCACCGTCCCGCTCAGGCGGATGTGCTTCTGCTCGGCGCGCGGGTCGGGGATGGGCACGGCAGAGAGCAGCGCCTCGGTGTAGGGGTGGTAGGGCGGCAGGTAGATTGCCTCTGCCGGGCCGATCTCGGCGATCTGGCCCAGGTACATCACAGCCAGGTGATCGCAGAAGAAGCGCACCACGCTCAGGTCATGGGCGATGAAGATCATCGTCGTGCCCAGCCGCTGCTGAATCTCCAGCAGCAGGTTGAGCACCGCCGCCTGAACCGACACATCGAGCGCGGAGACCGGCTCGTCGCACAGCACCAGTTTGGGCGACGCGGCGATGGCGCGGGCGATGGCCACCCGCTGCTTCTCGCCACCGCTGAGCTGGCGCGGCAGCCGCCGGTAGTAGTTCTCGCCCAGCTTCATCATGTCCAGCAGGCGAATCACTTCGCCGCGCACTTCGCCGGGCGGCACTGCCTTGAAGCGGCGCAGCGAGCGGGCGATCTGGTAGCCGACGCTGAACGAGGGGTTGAGCGTCGAGTCCGGGTTCTGGAAGACCATCTGTATCTCTTTGATCACTTCCAGTCCCCGCTTGGAGACAGGGTCCGAGATGTCCACGCCCATGAACTCGATCTCGCCGTCGGTCAGCTTCTCCAGGCCAATGATCGCCTTGACCAGGGTACTCTTGCCGCAGCCCGATTCGCCAACGATGCCCAGAGTCTGGCCGGGCATAGCTTTGAGGCTCACGTCATCTACCGCCTTGACGTACTGCCTGGTGCCCCCGATCAGGCCCTTGGGTGCGACCGGGTAGTAGGTTTTGGCTCCTTTGACGGCCAGGATCGGCGCCACGCCGTCCGGTTGTGGGGCCTGGCCCATCAACTGGCTCACCTGGTCGCCGGACAGAGTGTCTTTGTGCTCGTGCACCTCGTCGGCGAACAGGCAGCGCGACCAGTGGCCGGGCCGGACTTCGCGCATCGTCACCGGCTTCTGGGCGCACACCGCGCGGGCGAACGGGCAGCGCGGCTCGAAGATGCAGCCGGGCGGCAGGGCCGTCGGCGAAGGGACGCGCCCGCGAATCGGCTGCAAGGCACTGTCGGCTTTGGTCGTGTCCAGGCGGGGGACGCAGCGCATCAGGCCCAGGGTGTAGGGGTGGCTTGGCCGCAGGAAGATGTCCTGCACGCCGGCTCGCTCGACCATCTCCCCCGCGTACATGACCCCGATCGTGTCCGACACGCGGGCGATCACGCCCAGGTTGTGGCTGATGTACATGATCGCCGTGTCGAACTCGCTTTGCAGGTCGTTGATCAGGTCGAGCACGGCGGCCTCGACGGTCACATCCAGGGCCGTGGTCGGCTCGTCCATGAGCAGCAGGGCAGGGTCGTTGAGCAGGGCCATGGCGATGACGATGCGCTGCTGCTGGCCGCCGGAGACCTGATGCGGGTAGCGGCGCATGACGCTGGCCGGATCCGGCATGTAGACGCGGTGCAGCATCTGCTCGCAGCGTTCCAGGGCGGCGGCCCGCTTCAGGCTGCGGTGCACGATCAGCACCTCGGCCATCTGATCGCCAAGCTGCATGGACGGGTTGAGCGCCTGCATCGGGTCCTGGTAGACCATGGCGATGCGGTCGCCGCGCAGCTTGCGCAGGTCCTTCTCCGAGCGCTTGACCAGGTCTTGCCCCTGGAACAGGATACGCCCTCCGCTGATCCGGCCATTGCGCCCCAAGAAGTTGACGACGCTAAAGGCCACCGTGCTCTTGCCGCAGCCGGACTCGCCGACGATGCCGAAGGTTTCGGCGCGATGAATGTCGAGCGAGACATCGCGCACAGCGGCCACGTCCCCGTAGCGCGTCTTGTAAGCGACGGCCAGCCGGTCGATCTCCAGGATGGGAACCTGTCTCGGCCCACGCATCAGTGTCTCGCTCCTTCAAGAACAGCCATCCGCAGGGGCGCGGCAGAGCAGCGCCCTGGTTTGCCTCACCCCCAGCCTCGCTGCGCTCGGCTTGCTCCCTCTCCACGTCGTGGAGAGGGAGTGGCAAGGCGTGTTAGCGCTGCGCGGGGGTGAGGCGTACCCCTACTGGTAGCGCGTGCTCTCTTCGCGCAAGCCATCGGCGAACAGATTCAGCCCGACGACCAGGCTGGCAATGGCCAGGATCGGCCAGAGCACGCCCAACGGATTCGTCCAGATGAACTTGCGCGCGCTGGCGACCATGCTGCCCCAGTCAGGCGTGGGTGGCGGCAGGCCCAGCCCCAGGAAGCCCAGCGTGCCGATGGCGAAGATGGCATAGCCGACGCGCAGCAGCCCGTCAATGATCAGCGGGCCGCGCACGTTGGGCAGAATCTCGACGAACATGATGTAGAGCGGGTTCTCGCCGCGCGTCTCGGCGGCGCGGATGTAGTCGCGGGTGCGGGTGTCCAGCGTCAGGCTGCGCACCAGGCGGGCGATGCCGGGCGTGCCCACAAAGGTGATGGCGATCACTACGTTGACAGCAGACGGGCCGATGGCGGCGATGATGATCAGGTAGAGCAGGATGGCGGGAAAGGCCATGATCGCGTCCAGCAGGCGCATCACCACCTCATCCACCAGGCCCCCAAAATAGCCGCCAGTCAGGCCGAGGATCGTCCCCAGGATGACCGACGACAGCACCGAGATGGGGGCCAGCGTCAGGATGGTGCGCGTCCCGTAGATCAGGCGCGACAGGATGTCGCGGCCCAGGTGATCGGTGCCCAGCAGGTACTGCTCGGAGGGCTTCTTGTTGATCGCTGACGAGTCCTGGGCCAGCGGGTCGTGCGGCGCAATGAGCGGGGCGAAGAGGGCCACCATCACCCAGAAGACGATGATGCTCAGCCCGATGACGGCCACCCGCGAGTTGAAGATGATCGCTGCTCCGTCCCAAAGCTGGCGCAGCCGGTGCTTGGGTTTCTCGACGGCTTTGGTTCCCGTAGACATGGCTGCTCGACCCCTCACGTGTAGCGGATGCGCGGGTTCAGGAACGTGTAGATGATGTCGGCGATGAGCTGGGTGCTGACGGCCAGCGCGACCATGACCATCGCCCCCGCCTGGATGGCGTTGATGTCTTTGAACAGCGCCGAATCGAGCAGGTACAGCCCCACGCCGGGATAGCCGTACACGGCCTCGACGACGACGATGCCACCCACCAGCCAGTTGACATGCAGCATGATCACGGTGATCGGGGCCATCAACGCATTGCGCAGCGCGTGGCGGAAGACGATGCGCCAGCGGGGCAGCCCCTTGAGAATCGCCGTGCGGATGTAGGGCGCGTTCATCACCTCGACCATGCTGGCCCGCGTCATGCGCGCCACGTAGCCCACCTCGACCAGGGTCAGTGTCAGGACGGGCAGCACTAGCATGGTGGGATTCTGTAGCGGGGCGGAGTCGTCCACAAACACCGCCGCGCCAGGCAGCAGGTCGAGCCAGAATGAGAATACGAGGATCAGGAACACCCCGCTGGCGAATTCGGGCACGGACGTTGTAATCAAGCTCATCAGCGAGATCGTGCGATCCAGAAAGCTCCCTTCGCGCAAGCCGGCCAGGATGCCCAGGGCCAGCGCGATGGGCATGATGATGACAAAAGCGATCACGGCCAGGCTGAACGAGTTGCGCAGGCGGCGCTCCAGCGTCGGCCCCACGGGGCGATTGGTGCGCAGGGAGACGCCCGGATCGGCGCGCAGCAGTCCCTTCTTCAACGGGTAGTATTCCTGGCCGCTGCCGCTGGTGAAGGCGCGTCCGGCGGCGGCGGGACCGGTGGTCGTGGCCGTCTCTTTGACCCACAGCACCACATGGCCGGCATTATCCACGCCCCAGAAGACGCTCAAGCCCTCCTCGTTGATCTGCCAGTCGTCGAAGGGGACGACCTCGCGCTGGCCGTCCGGGGTAATGCGCGTCTGTTCCAGGCCGGTGGACTTCATCCGCCACTGGACGAGCGTGCCGTCCGGCTCCTCGGCCCACCACTGGGGTGTGTCGCCGGGCCGGGCAGCGGTCAGCTTGAGCGGCATGCCGACCTTGCCGCGCAGCCGCCAGTCGTTGCC
>JBBIHG010000076.1:10957-16915 GCA_037447125.1 Chloroflexota bacterium
AACGGGCGGGATGGATCGCGTCCACCCCGCCCGTGAGCCTCACGAGGCTGGCAGGCTAGCCGGCCGTGTCGTCCCACACCTCGTCGAACAAATCGTAGTTGGTGGGATGCGCCCGGATGCCCTGGAAGCGCTCGTGGCAGACATACCACACGCTGGTGAAGAAGGCGATGGCGCAGGCCCCGCGCTCGGCCTCGATGTCCTCCATCTGGCAGGCGATGGCGCGGCGCGCCTCAACGTCGAGCGTGCTCTCGGCCTGGCGCAGCAAGGCCAGGTACTCCTCATCCACCCAGCGCGTCTCGTTCCAGGCGGCGGGTGCGCCGTCCGGCCCGGCGGAGAAGGCCAGCGCCGGGACGATGATGCCCAGCGGACGGTGCGCCCAGATGGTGATGCCGAGCGGCACTTCCGTCCAGATGTCCCAGTACTGGGCCGAGGGCAGGATGTTGAGATTGATGTTGAAGCCGCCCGCCGCCGCTGTCTCCTTGAGCGACTGGGCCATGGCCGGTTCCGCGCGCGCCTGCTGCGTGGACAGGTCTACGGTGATGCCGTCGGGATAGCCGGCCTCGGCCAGCAGGGCTTTAGCCCCTTCGGGATCATAGGGCGGGATCGGCTTCTCGCAGTATTCGGGATGGATCGGCGCGAAGACCGTGTCGTGGCCGAGCACGCCCTCGCCAAACCAGGCCAGGTCGAGCATCTTCTGGCGGTCCACACACTTCTTCAGCGCCTGGCGGACGCGCACATCATCAAACGGCGGCTGGTCTACGCGCATGCGGATGTGGAACGTCTGGGCCGTCGGCGAAGAGTAGACGCCGATGCCCGGCAGGTCCTTGACCGCTTGCCAGACATCCGCCGGCGGGTTGAAGATGTTGTCTACCTGGCCGCCCTGCAACGCGGCGATCTGGGCGGCGGTGTCTTCGCCCAGGTCCACGAAGACAAGCTTGTCCAGGTAGGGCAGGGGGCTGCCATCGGCGCCCATGCGCCAGTAGTCCTCGCGGCGGACGAAGACCGCCCGCTCGGTCTCGACATACGATTCGAGCAGGAAGGGGCCAGTGCCAATCGGCTGACGGACCAGGTCGCCCTCAAAAGTCTTGGGCACGATCTGGGCCGGATAGTGGAACAGATGCTCCGGCACGCCGATCTGGGGCGTGTCCAGGTGCAGCTTGACGGTGTAGTCGTCCACCTTCTCGACGTTCTGCGGCTGCAGGTAGCTCATCAGGCCCAGCATTGACGAACCGATGTCTGGGTCGAGCCACTGCTGGAAGTTGAAAACGACATCATCCGCCGTGAAATCCGAGCCGTCGTTGAACTTGACCCCCTGGCGCACATGGAGCGTCCATTCTGTCACGTCCTCGTTGGCTTCCCAGCGTTCCACCAGCCACGGCTCGGTGATGTTGTCCCAGTTGGTGCGGGTCAGGTATTCGCACACCTGACGGAACTGGTTGGCGACCTCGATCCACGAGTAGCGGGCCGGATGATCCACGCGCTGCACGCGGGTGGCGATGGTCATCGTCCCGCCGCGCTTGATGGCCTGACGCGCCCTGGCTGGAGCCGCCGCGGCTGCCGGGCCGTCGCCCAGCATCAACTCCGCCCCGGCGACCGACACGCCGAGCAGGGTCGCCATGCGCAGGAATTCGCGGCGGGTGATCCTGCCGTCCCGGTACAGCTCTTTCAGCTCCGGGACGTATGGATGAACACTCGTTTTGGTCCTCTTCAAGATGTGCATAGCGTGCTGTCTCCTTATGTCTCAGTGAAGCTTCTTTCTGGCGGAGGGCGAGCGATTCGCCTGCTCCACCGACCCCCAGCAGGGAAAGCTGTCTGTGGTCTTCCCGTTCACGAATCGAGATGCCAGGCCTCCCCTTCCTCCTGGATCAGGTGTTCCAGGATCGTGGCGCGCGTCGTTTTCAGTTCGCTCAAGAGGGCCTGACGCGCGGCCTCCACGTCACGGGCGCGCAGGGCTTCGACGATGCGGGCGTGAGTGAACTCCATCGCCTTGCCCGCGCGGCAGATGACCATCAGACGAGCCAGCCGGTCGTGGAGCCGGCCCAGCGTCTCGGCCAGCTCCATGTTGCCGGAAGCCTGGGCGATCAGGCAGTGAAACTGGCGGTTTTCTTCGGTGTAGCGGTCGTAGGACTCGTCGTCGTCTCCGGTGTAGCCGCGGTGGACGTGTTCGAGCGCGGCAAGCTGCTCGGCGGTGATTTTCAGCGCGGCACGCTCGACGGAGGCCAGTTCGATGATCTCGCGTAGTTCGAGCAGGTCGCGCAGTTGCTTGAGGGTGATGCGCGTGACGAAGTAGCCGGAGCGCGGCCTGATGGTGACCAGGCCGGCCTCGCTGAGCATTTGCAGCGCGTCGCGGATGGGCGTGACACTCGTCCCGTAGTAGGCGGCCAACTTCTCGACATCCAACCGCTCGCCCGGGGGGCGGTGCCCCATGATGATCGAGCGCCGCAGTTCGGTGTAGATACGCTTGCGTGAGGTCATGTCAAGCGCTACTCGGTGCATAGGGACCTCTGAGCCTTTTCTGGCGCAAGATCAACCACCGAGATATGGAGTCCATCACGGACTACGGGCGAGAAGCTGCCCCCGACGGACAGCGCAGAGGCAGTGCGCCCCCAGGCGACGATGACAACAGATATTCCGCATTATACCGCAAAATATAGCACATCACAACTGATAATATATCAGAGGGCGCATTTCGCGATGGGGCGGAGACTCAGAACCGCAAAGGATGCAGAGGAAAGGAAAGATTCGGGTGAAGAACACCTCTCACTGCGTACTCCTGGGGGTGCGGCAGCTTTTCGTCCCTCCTTCAGTTTTCTCTTGTTCTTCTCCGCGCTCTCTGCGCCTCTGCGGTTCAAAGAATCTCGTCCCTAACCTGCACACACCCTCGCGCTGGCACGAGTCGGCGAATGCGTGTACAAAGGGCGCAGTCAGGCTCATGATGCGCGCGACGCGAGGGGAGAGTGTCACATGCCAACCGCTGATGAACTGAAGGACCAGGGTGTTGCCGAGTACATGCGCGGCGATTACGAGCGGGCCGCTGAGACCTTCCGCGCGGCTGCGACCCAGTACGAGGAGGTCGGCGTCGCCGATATGGTCGCCGAGATGCGGGTCAACCTGGGGCTGGCCCTGCATTCGCTCGGCCAGCACGACGCCGCGCTGGAACAGATGACCCAGGCCCACGCCGTCTTTGTGCAGATGGATGACGCGCATCGCACCGCCCAGTCCCTGGGCAACATGGCCCGTGTCTACGCCGGACAGGGCAACAGCGAGCAGGCGATCACCAACTACCGCGAGGCGGCGGCCATCTTCAACGAGCTGGGCGACGAGGAGAACTACGGCCAGACCTTGCTGGCCATCGCCGATCTGCAACTGCGCGGCGGCCAGATCATGAAAGCCGCGGCTACTTATGAGGTTGGCCTGGACTTGATCAAGAACCTCAACACGCGCCAGAAGCTCATGAAGAAGCTGCTCGATCTGCGCAACCGCATGGGCGGCGGTGGCCCCTCCGCCCCGCGCGACGCCGGCAGCAGCGACAAGAACTGAGCAGGCCGCCGATTCGTGCAATTCCCTAACAAAGCCTAGCAGCGTCTTTACCGTCCGCTGGCGCCGGGTATGCTAGACTGGGATAGGGGGAGAATGCAGCAACCGGCGCAGGGCCATGAACCACGATCTGACCGGCGAAGCCGTCGGTCCGTATGAGCTGGTAGACCGGCTGGGCAGCGGCGGCATGGCCGGTGTCTACCGCGCGCGGCTGCCCGGCGATGGGCAGGCCGCTCTGGCGATCAAGGTGCTGCCGCTGCTGCCCACCAACCGCGCCGCGCAGCGCCAGCGTTTTCTGCGCGAGGCGCAGACGAGCACCCGCCTGCGCCATTCCCACATTCTGCCCGTCTACGACTACGGCGAGAGCGGCGGCAGGCTGTACCTGGTGATGCGCCTGGTTGGCGGCGGCACGCTGGCCGAGCGCATCGCGCGCGGTCCCCTGGAGCCTGGTGAGGTCATGGCTATCCTCACCCAGGTGGCCGGGGCGCTCGACTATGCCCACGCCCGCGGCGTGATCCACCGCGACATCAAGCCCCAGAATATCCTGTTCGACATCAACGGCGACGCCTATTTGTCCGACTTCGGCATCGCCCAGCCAGGCACTCAGACGGCGGATCAGGATGCGCAGGGCTTCACCGGCACAGTCGCTTATGCTTCGCCGGAGCAGTGCCGCGGCGAGGAGCTGACGCCAGCCTCTGACCTCTACGCGCTGGGCGTGCTCGTCTACGAGATGCTGACTGGCACGCTGCCGTTCCAGGGCAGCACGCCGCTGGCCGTGATGCGCCAGCACCTCTCCGAGCCGGTTCCCGACCCGCGCGCGGCGACTCCCGCCCTGCCGCCCGGCGTGACTGCCGTGCTGGACAAGGCGCTGACCAAGCGTCCGTCGGCGCGCTACCGCTCAGCGGCGTCGTTCAGCGCGGCGCTGAGCCGGGCGCTGGTCAGCCAGCCAGAGCAGTCCGACACTCAGCGGACTGCGCCTGTGGCGACCGTGCAGACCCCGGCAGTGCCGCGCCGGGCCGAGACCGACGAGATCCACTTCCGGGTGACGCGCCGGCTGCTGATCGTCGTCGCTATGCTCCTCCTGACCGTCGCCGTTCTTGTGACGCTCGCCCTGGCCCTGACCTGAGCGGATGGGGACTGGTTGCGTCGAAGGGCTGTTCGGCGCGCGCAGTGCGCCCTTTCTCCCGCACCGGCTCAGGGGCGGACCAGCATCAGGGCTGGCCTTTGAGACGGCGCGTCTCCTGGTTTTGCTGTGTCCTCCAGGTTGCCGCCGCGCCTGCCGCTCCTCTACAATCCAAGTACATCCCCGCGCGAGGAGCCATACGCCATGACTTCGCACCCCGACATCTCCCTGAGCGGCTACGACGCGGCCCTGTCCGGCGCGGCCTTCTATCACGTGCCCGCGCCAGGACTGTTGCGCATCGCTGGTCAGGACCGGCTCGACTTCGTCCAGCGTCAGACGACTAACGATGCCCGCATGCTGACGCCGGATCGCGCCCTGCTCACCGTGCTGACCACGCCGACGGCGCGCATCCTCGACGTGTGGCGGCTGCTGGTCGCGCCCGATGGCGAGGCGCTGGAAGCAATCACCCTGCCCGGACGCGGCGCGCTCACCGCGCAGTACCTGGCGCGGCGCATCTTCTTCATGGATAAGGTGACGGTGACGGACGCCAGCGCCGAGCAAGCCCTGCTCGAAGTCATCGGCCCGGCGGCAGGCGGCTGCCTGATCGGGGCCGGACTGGCGACGCTACCGGGGCCAGGGAGCGTGGTGACCGCGCCGTTGGAGGGGGACACGCTGCGCGTGATCGGGCCGGAGGAGGGGTTCGCGGGTGGCTATCTGGTGCTGAGCGCGCCGGAGAGGATCGCGGCGCTGGTCGAGGCGTTGGCGGCGCAGGGCGCGCAGCCGCTCGACTCCGCCGCCTACGAGGTCCTGCGCGTCGAGGCCGAGCTGCCCGGCCCCGCCGGCGAGCTGACCGAGGCTTATACGCCGCTCGAAGCCAACCTCGACCGCGCCGTTCACGGCGCGAAGGGCTGCTACACCGGGCAAGAGGTCATCGCCCGCCAGATCACCTACGACAAGATCACACGGCGGCTGGCCGGGCTGCGCCTGGAGGAGCCGGTCGCCCCCGGCGCGGCGGTGACGGTCGAGGGACGGGAGGCGGGCACGGTCACCTCGGCGGCGGCCTCGCCACGCTTCGGCCCGCTGGCCCTGGCGGTGATCAAGCGCCCGCACTTCGCGCCGGGCACTACTGTCGCGGTGAAGGCGGACGAGGCGAACGTTGCCGGGACGGTCGTCGCGCTGCCTTTCGGGTAGGGGCGTGCCGCTACTTAGCCTCACCCCCGCTCGGCGCTAACGCGCCTCGCGACCCCCTCTCCATTCGAATGGAGAGATACGGTGTTGGTTGTCAAGTGGAATGCGGT
>JBBIHG010000077.1:0-16837 GCA_037447125.1 Chloroflexota bacterium
GGGGGCGGGCGATCCTCTGCAGCGGGCGCCCGCTCCGTCTGCGCGAACTAGAAGCCGGTCGCTTCGTAGGTGATGCCGGGACAGGAAGGGTTATTCACCCTCTTCTGCCTCCATCGAAGCCATGGTATCCCACACGCACCACTGCTCGGCGAGCTTGCCATCTTCATGGCGATCAAGACATGCCAGACTGATCGCGGGCCACGGGCTGTACATCCAGCTGTGAAATGCCACCAGGTCCCCTTCAGCAACTGTGTACCCCACTGCGACGCGGTGATCAGGGGTACCTGCCTTGATACCCGCCCAGGCTTCCTCCCAAGCAGCCTTTCCCTCGACCGTCCAATCCAGCGACCAATGTGCTACGAAGTCCTGTGTGGCGATTTCGTCCATCCAGTCGATCTGATTCTCATTGATCGCCGCTATGGCATGGTAGGTCATCAGCTTGTTTTCCTGCGGTGTGGAGCTGGTCTCGCCTAGCGACACACCCCAGGGTTGCTCCGGCAAGACCTCGCCTTCTGCAGGGACCACGCCCAATTGCTGCATACTGCTCAGCGTGCTCCACGTAAGCACGAACTCAGCGATCTTCCCGTTCTCGATGCGCACGAAGTCGATACCGTTCAGCCGCATCTGCTTTCCAGTTGGCGGGATGCCGAAGAACTCGTTCTCGAACGTGCCGCCCCAGTTGTATATGATTGCCACCAGGTCGCCTTCAGCGAGGAGAGCGTCTATCTCAATACTGAAGTCCGGCATAGCGGCAAGATTCGGCGTGACAGTCTCAGCAAGATAGGTCTCGCGGTCTTCCACGGCCCCATCGGGGAAGCGGGCTACAAAGTCTTCAGCGAGGATCTCGTCAGCAACCTCCAGATCGCCGCCCCAGAGCTCCTCGATGAAGCGCACGACGAGCGCCTTGTTGGCCTCGGTGGGCCCCTCCTGCGCGCCAGCCAACGGGACGATCGCCAGCGCCAACGTGACGATCAGCACGACGGACACGACGTAACTGGAAAGTCGGGCGTTCATGGTGTATCCTCCTGAATGCATAGCTCGTTCGGTCGGACGGGGTATGCGCGGGGGCGGGCGTCCGTTGCAGCGGGCGCCCGCCCCCTCCCCGAACTGAAGCTCTCTGGGTGTGTTCGCCTCACGGTCTACACGTGCCCCAGCCTGTCCTTCGCATTGCATTCTCTGTTTCTGGTCTGTCCGGCCTTCTCTGTAGGAGACGATAGCGGATTGCAGTCCGCTATCGTCCACGACTGGCTTGGCGGGGATATGCCTACGGCTTGTGCCTGGATCGCGCTCAGACTGCCCTGCAGACAGCCGGTCATTTCACGAAGTGGGGCTTGGCTGACCAGCTAAAGCTGTAACCTCCTGCCGTGAACCAGAACATCTTGCCGGAGGGTGAGTAGTTCAACGTGATCCCCGCACCGGAGAAGATCTCGACATCGGTCGTGGATGTCAGGGCTGGCGTGATGTCAGCCACTGGCACATACGCAACCTGTTGTCCTATGCCCAGGGAATTGACGGCCCAGAACTCAACCCCAACCACGACGTCTGTCCAGTAGAGCTTGTTGTTCTTGTCGGGCACCTGTTTGCGGTCAAAATCGTAATAGACGTAGACAGGCGCCGTCTTGTCATAGGTGTTCAGACGGCCATCGCAGAAGACCTCGATCTTGCCGACCTTCTTGTCGTAGGTCCAGCAGTGTTCTTCCTGCGCGAACCCCGCAGAAGCACCCAGCAGCAAGACAAAGACGCTGACCAGCAGTGCACAGATTGACTTCCGAAACATGGCTCTGATCCTCCTTAGCTCACATGGCGAGCCTGTAGGTATGGTGTCGGACGGTTTTTGATGCTATACTAGTAATACAGAGTTGACTACATCCTGCAGACTATCCCCTCCGCCAGGCGTCTTGCGCTGCTGAGCACAGACTTTGGCCTGTGCTCGCCGCGCGCATCTGGTAATAGAGTAGGTCATCAGAAGCATCGAGATCGATCGGAGATCGTTCAGAGATCGTTCAGGGCTGGCATGGACACTCGTGCGGACGATCTGCTCGAAATCCGTACCCTCGGCGGATTGACTTTCGAATGCTCTGGTCAGCCTATCGCCGGGATCGTCTCGCGCAAGGTCAACGCGCTCCTCGTCTATCTCGCCTGCACAAAGCGCATGTATCCCCGTGAGGTCCTGGCTGAGATGCTCTGGGCGGAGCGCAGCCAGGGTCAGTCCCTTGCCAATCTGCGCACTGTACTTACCACCGTTCGTCAGAAGTTCGGACCCTATGTGCTGATCTCGCGGGATGAAGTCGGGATCAACCCAGCCAGCAACTACTGGCTGGATGTGGCCGCGATGGAAGAGCATCTGGCGGCGGCAGACTCCTGCCCGGCACTCACTGGCCGCCTGTCCCCTGAGGCACTGCAAGCGATGGAAGCCGCAGTCGAACTTCACCGCGGCGACTTTCTCGAGGGTTTCTACCTGGACAGCCCTGCCTTCGAGGCCTGGGCACTGCTGCAGCGTCAGCAATTGCGCTTCAAGGTGATGGAGGCCCTCGATCGCCTCATAGCCGAATACCTGGCGTGCGGCGCCTACACGGCTGGCGTCGCCCATAGCACGCGCTTGCTGCAGATGGACAACTTGCGCGAGAAGACGCACCTCCAGTTGATGCAACTTCTCGCCGCCTCTGGGCAGAGGGAGGCTGCTCTCAGCCAGTATGCACTCTGTCGCCGGCTACTGCGGGAGGAACTCGACATTGAGCCGGCACCGGAGACAGTAGCCTTCCAGGAGATGATCCTGGCCGGAACGCTCACTCCCGCGCCATGCCAGCCGGCACGTAGCGCACCGAGGGGGCGAGCAGTAGCGCCCACCAACCCGTACAAAGGGCTGCGCGCCTTCCAGGAGGCTGATGCGGAGGATTTCTTCGGGCGCGAGGCGCTCGTCAGACGGCTGTTGGCGCGCATGGAAGGCGCTGATCCCCAGGCACGCTTCCTGGCCGTCGTTGGTCCGAGTGGCTGCGGGAAGTCCAGCGCGGTGCGAGCGGGGCTGCTCCCGGCGCTGCGCGATGGCGCGCTACCAGGCTCCGACCACTGGCTCACCGCGACGCTCATGCCCGGCCCACGCCCACTGGACGAGCTGGCCGTTGCTCTGCGTCGCGCGCTGTCGCTGGGCGAGGTGGACATCCTGGGCGAACTGGCCGGCGATCCGGGCGGCCTCCTGCGCGTCGTCAGGCAAAGCCTGCCCGAAGATAGCCGGGTCGAGTTGGTCCTGCTGATTGACCAGTTCGAAGAGCTGTACAGCCTGGTCCGTGAGGAAGGTGTCCGCCGCCACTTCTCGGACAGCTTGTTGGCGGCCCTGGCAGATCCGCACAGCCGCCTGCGCGTTGTGATCACCCTGCGCGCCGACTTCTACGACCGGCCCCTTCTCTACCCGGCTCTGGGCGATTGGGTGCGCCAGTGTACCGAAGTCGTCCTGCCCCTCTCGCCGAAGGAGTTGGAGCGCGCCATCGCTGGCCCTGCCGAGCGCGTGAGCGTGCAGGTGGAACCTGCCCTGATCGCCGCCATCGTGGCCGATGTCAACGCGCAGCCGGGCGCGCTGCCGCTGCTGCAGTACGCGCTCACCGAGTTGTTCGAATGCCGGGACAGCGACCGGCTCACGCTGGCAGCCTACCGGGCAAGCGGCGGCGTACAGGGCGCAGTCGCCACCCGAGCTGAAGGGCTGTACGCGGTGCTGGACCCAGCCGAGCAGCAGGCAGTGCGGCAGGTCTTCTTGCGGCTGGTGCAGTTGGGCGAAGGGACCAAAGACACCCGCCGCCGCGTCCCCTGGGCAGAAGTTGTGGCCGTGGCAGGGGGCGAGACCAGTGCGCACGCGGTAACCGACCGTTTCGCCCGGCACCGATTGCTCACTCTCGACTATGATCCGGCCACAGGCGGACGCACGGTCGAGCTGGCCCACGAGGCGCTCATCCGAGAGTGGCATCGCCTTCATGTCTGGATCGACGAATGCCGGGCCGATCTGCGCCAGCAACGGCTGCTGAGCGCTGCCGCTGCCGATTGGCTGCAAGCTGGCGAGGATCGCAGCTACCTGCTGACCGGCTCGCGGCTGGCCCAGTTTGAAGACTGGGTGGCGACGACAACGGTGGTCCTGACGCCAGATGAGCGCCGGCACCTAGACGCCAGCATCGCCGAGCACCGCCGCCAGCGGACCCGCCGCAGACGTGCCCGCAGAGCGACCCTGGCCGCGGCCATGGCCATCGCGCTCGTCATGGCCGTCCTGTCGCTGTTAGCGCTCGATCGCGAGCGAGAAGCACGAGCAGCTCGTGCGCGGGCTGAACGGGAAGCAGCCGTGAGTCACAGCACCGTGCTTGGCCAGCAAGCCCAGGCCGCGCAGGCCGCCGGGTATACTGATCTGGCCCTTGCCCTGGCCCTGGAGGCAGCGGCGATTGAACAGCCCCCGTCCGACATCGTTGGCGTCCTGGCGGATATTGCATTTGGAGAGGGTACTCGCTATACGATCCAGGCCCATGACTACAGTGTCAAAGATGTCGCCATGAGTCCAGACGAGCTATTTGGACTCTCTGGAAGCTGCCTCACGATGGACAACAGCGTGTGCGTGAAGGGCGCGTTGATTCTGTGGGACCTGAGCGTAGGAACAGAGGTTCGCCGCTTCGAGGGTCACCTGGGTTGGGTGAACAGTGTGGCCTTCAGTCCTGATGGTGAGGCTGTCCTGTCTGGCTCTGCCGACAAGACCGTGGTGCTGTGGGACGTGTCAACCGGCGAGATCATTCGGCGCTTTGAGGGACATACCGGTGCCGTGAACAGCGTGGCTTTCAGTCCTGATGGCCAGGCCGTCCTGTCTGGCTCTGCCGACAAGACCGTGGTGCTGTGGGACGTGTCAACCGGCGAAATCATTCGGCGTTTTGAGGGACATACCAGTGCCGTGAACGGCGTGGCTTTCGGCCCTGACGGTCAGGCCGTCCTGTCCGGCTCTGCCGATATGACCCTCATTCTGTGGGATGCCACCACCGGGGCAGTCACCCGCCGGTTGGAAGGGCATACCGACGCGGTGAATAGCGTCGCTTTCAGCTCTGATGGCAGCCTGGTGTTCAGTGGCGATGAGGGCAGTTGGCTGCGCGTATATGACGCCAGGAGTGGTGAGGAGTATCGGGACAGACCGCATACCTATGGACAGGCGGTAACCGATGTCTCGATCAGCCGATCTGGGCGCGCTGTGATCAGTACGATTGGCTCGTGCCTGCTCTTTGATACAAGAGCTCTCACGGACCTGAGAAGATATGGCGGTGATTACCTGCGCAATATTTGGACCGCTGCGATTGGCCCATCCGGACGGGTAGCGCTTGTTGGCACAACCGATGGCCTTCTAGGACTGCTCAACCTGGAAAGCCATGCGCAGATCCGGCGATTTGGGGTTGGCGTGCCTTATTTCGGACTCGCGATCAGCCCCGACGGGGACTATCTCCTCACGGGAAATGTGGCTCAGCAACATGGCGAAGCGACCTTGTGGGATCTGGCGACAGGGACAGAAGTACGCCGCCTCAAGATCGGCAACAGCACCTCCATATTCGATGTCGCGTTTAGCCCGGATGGAAGATACGCTTTCCTGGCCGTCAGCAATCTCATGGGCGATCCGGACGCACCAAGCCGCATCGTTCTGTGGGATATAGAAACGGGCGAGGAAGTCCCTCGCTTTGAAGATGAACTGGCTGGCTGGACGCTCAGCATAGCTGTCAGCCCGGATGGTCGTCAACTGCTCAGCAGTTCCGCCAGCATGGCACCGGACCGTGTCCAAGGAGGCCTGCTACTCTGGGATGTGGAGACAGGGCGGCTGATACGTCAGTTCACAACCGTGAACACCGGCAGTGTAGTATTCAGCGCAGATGGTAGCCGCGCTCTGTCTGGCACTTACTGGGGTTCGGATGGTCATGTCAGCCTCTGGGATGTCACGACAGGCCAGGAGATTCGCCGTTTTGAGCGTGGACACTTTCCCGGCGACGCCGCATTCGGTGTCGCCTTTGGCCCTGGCGAAACCACCATCATTTCCGGGTCGTCTGACAGCATACTCGTCGTGTGGGACGTTGCGACAGGCAGAATCCTCCGCCGGTTCATTGGACATGACGGTGCAGTGTGGAGTCGTATCCGCGTCAGCAAGGATGGACGCTATGTGCTCTCAGGCTCATACGGCGATGTCATCCTGTGGGACTTCGAGACAGGCGGCATTCTTCATCACTTCCGTGGTTACACGAACTGGGGCAACGTCGTATTCGGGCCTGAAGAGCGGACTGCTTTTGCCGCTTCAGGTAGCGCATCAGATGGCGTCATTGAATGGAAGATCGCTGACCTGCCGCTGGACGAACTGATCGAGTGGACCTACGCCAACCGGTTTGTGCGCGAGCTGACATGCAGCGAACGGGAGCAGTACCGCGTCGAACCGCCGTGTCAGTAGGTCTGCCCTGCAACACGACCGCAACGCCGCTACCGCCTGGCCAACTCCGGAGCCGGAACAGGCGGCGACGTGAGCGGCTGTACGCCCATCACCGAGACGACGTAGAGAAAGCCGCGCTGCGCCCGGCCAGCCACCCTGTTGAGAAGGCCGCCTGCAGATTGTAGCCGCCGGTGTCGGCGGCCAGGTCGAGCACCTCGCCGGCGAAGTACAGCCCGGCCACCAGGCGCGACTGCATGGTTCGGGGGTCCACCTGGCGCAGGTCCACGCCGCCAGCGGTGACAATCGCCGCCGCCAGCGGCAGGTGCCCCGTCACTTCCAGGCCGAAGTCCTTGAGCCAGGCGCGCAGGCGCAGCCGCTGCTCGCGCGTCACCTGGTGGCACGGCGCGGCGGGGTCGAGGCCAGTCAGGTCGCAGCACACCGCGATCAACTTCTGGGGGAGCAGCCCCTCGAGCAGCGTGCCGACCTGCCGCTTACCGTGCGCGTCCAGGTCGCGCAGCAGGCGGGCGTCGAGCTGGCCCTCGTCGAGCGCCGGCTTGAGGTCAATGGACAGGCGCACGCGCCGCCGCTCGCCCAGCGCGGCGACCGCCCGGCCACTGAGGGTGAGGATCACCGGGCCGGAGACGCCGAAGTGGGTGAAGAGCATCTCGCCGAATTCGCGCGCGACTCGCCTGCCATCCACCCACAGCGTCACCTCGACGTTGCGCAGGCTCAGCCCCATCAGGCGGGGCGCAACATCGCCCGCTGTGTTGAGGGGAACCAGAGCCGGGCGAATGGGCACAATGGCATGTCCCACGGCCTCGGCCAGCCGGTAGCCATCGCCGGTCGAGCCGGTGCCCGGATACGACGCGCCGCCCGTCGCCACGATGACAGCGTGGGCGTTGTGCTCGCGACCATCGGCCAGGGCCACCCCACGCACCCGCCCGCCAGCCACGATCAGGCGCTCGACGCGCGCGCCCGTCCACACGCGCACGCCGCAGCCCTGCGCCCAGCGCACCAGGCGGTCCGCGACCTGCTGGGCGTCGTTGCTGGCGGGAAAGACGCGCCCGCCGCGCTCGGTGACAGTGGCGATCCCCTGCTGGGCGAGGAAGTCAACCAGATCGGCGTTGAAGAACCGGTGGAAAGCGGAGCGCAGGAACGGCCCGTTGGGGCCGAAATGGGGCAGGAACTCGTCCAGGGGGCAACTGTTGGTCAGGTTGCAACGGCCCTTGCCGGTGATGCGCAGCTTGCGCCCCGGCTGGTCCATCTTCTCGATCAGCAGGACCGCCGCGCCCATGGCCGCGGCCTGACCGGCGGCCATCAGGCCCGCCGGGCCGCCACCGATGACGATCACCTCGGGGGCAGACACCAGCCGCCTACGCCCGCGCGGCCCACAGGCGGGCCGTGCCGTCGTGTGAAGCGGTCGCCAGCAGCAACCCGTCCGCGCTGAAGGCCAGCCCGGTCAGTCCGCCATCGTGGGCGTGCAGGGCGCGCAGGGCGCGCGTGCTCTTCCCCGCGCGGATCGTCGCTACCTTCCACAGTCGCAGGCCGCCATCCAGCGAAGCCGCCGCCAAGAGCGTTCCGTCTGGGCTGAAGGCGACGCCGCGCACGCAGTTGGCGTTGTAGTCGGCATAAGTCACACGCGCCAGCTCATCGCCGGAGACGGCATCAAGCAGGGCCAGCCCGCCATCGCTGAAGCCGACGGCCAGCAGCATCCCGTCTGGGCTGAGGGCCAGGCAACACCCCTCAGCGGAGAGGGCGCGCTCAAGCCGCACCCGCTGGCGCGACCCGTCCCACACGCGAACGCGCTCCCCGCCAGCGATCTCGGCCAGCGTCTCACCGTCCTGGCTGGCGGCGAAGGCCAGCGGCGGCGCCCCCTGGTGACTCGCGTCGGCGACCGGGCGGCGAGTCTGCACGTCCCAGACGCGCAGCGCGCCATCGTCGCCGGCGGAGAGGAGCCGCTCGCCCGCCCCTTGCCAGGCGAGGTGCGTGACCCGCTCGCTATGGCTGCGCAGCGCCGTCAGGCAGAAGCGCCGCTGCACATCCCACAGACGCACGGTGCGGTCGTCCGACGCCGAGGCGAGCAGCGCTCCGTCCGGGCTGAAGGCGACGGCATTGACCGTCTTCTCGTGACCGATCAGGGCGCGGATGCGCGTCCGCTGGCCCGTGTGCCACAGGCGCACTGTCTTGTCGTCGGAGGCGGTGGCCAGCAGCGATCCATCCGGGCTGAAGGCGACGGCGCGCACGCTGTCGCGGTGAGCGGATAGCTCGCGCAGGGGAACGACCTGGCGCGCGCTGCTCGCCGTGATCGCGCCGGGCGCGGACGGGCCGGCGGGCACGGGGAGCACCCCGTCAAACAGGCGGGCGCACAATTGACCGAGCGCCGTCTCGTAGTTCTGGCGGTGGAAGTCCACGTACTGGATGCGGCGCAGTTGGAAGTGCAGCCTGGGGACGGGCCGCCACAGCACGGGCAGGATCGCTTTGCTCTCGTCGCGGACGTACTGCCATTCGTCCTCGACGTTCTTGGAGGTCATGGAGTCCGGGGAGATGACCAGCACTAGCGCGTCGCAGGTGTCGAGGCCCTGCTGGATGGCGGTGCTCCAGTTGGCGCCGGGGGGAATGTCGTCCACGTCAATCCACACCTCGGCCCCCAGCCGGTCGAGGTCGGTGGCCAGGCGGCGGGCGAAGCCTTCGTCAACGCGGCTGTAGCTGATGAAGACGCGGGTCATGGGTGAGCTTTCCGGCTATGATGTGCCGTCACAGAAACGCTCAGTGCCCGCTGATCGTGCCACAGAAACCGATCCGGGACAATGGGAAACGCGAATAGCGATAGGGCTGACGAGCGAAATCCCACGTTACGAAACGACAGAACGTCGGAAGTTGCGCTGGCTCTCGATGTGTGAGAGGTGAAGAGAAACCCTTCAGAGGAGTTCGACGAATTCCTCGACCGTCAGCCCGGCATCTTTGATGATCTTTCGCAACAAGCCGTGCTTGAGCGTTCGGTGATTGGGGACCACGATCTGAGCATACGGATCACCTCGCTGGACGATGAGATGGCCGCCGGTCTGCCGCCGAACAGCGAAGCCGACCTTCTCCAGTGCCCTCACACACTGGCGTCCTGACACAGAAGGTAAGCGGCTCATACCACCATCATCACACGATCTAGCTTGTCTTCGGGGATCGGCCTTCCCTCTTCCTCCAGGAATTCGATGTACAAGGCGATGGCTTCCTTGATATTGGCGATGGCCTCGTCCAACGTCTCCCCCTGACTGTAGCAGCCCGGCAAGCTGGGACACTCGACGATGTAGCCACCCTCTTCAGCCGAGATGATCACGATCTGGCGCATCGGCGGACACTCCTTGTTGGCTGTGTTGATCAGAGCATAGCACGGGGCCAGATGAGGGTCAATGTGTGAAGGCGGGAGGCGGGCGCGCGTTCACTCCCACTCAATCGTGGCGGGCGGCTTGCTGGTGATGTCGTAGAGCACGCGGTTGACGCCGCGCACCTCGTTGACGATGCGACTGCTGACGCGGGCCAGCAGGTCGGGGGCCAGCCGCGCCCAGTCGGCGGTCATGAAGTCGGTCGTCGTCACCGCGCGCAGGACGATCACCTCGTCGTAGGTGCGCTTGTCGCCCATCACCCCAACGCTGCGCACCGGCAGCAGCACGGCGAACGCCTGGGCCGTCCCTTCGCGCAGCAGCCCGGCCTGGTGCAATTCGCCGGTGAAGATGTGATCGGCGGCGCGCAGAATCTCCAGCCGCTCCCACGTCACCTCGCCGACGCAGCGCACGCCCAGCCCCGGCCCGGGGAACGGCTGGCGCCACACGATCTCGTCGGGGATGCCCAGCCGCGCCCCCACCTGGCGCACCTCGTCCTTGAACAGATCGCGCAGCGGCTCAACCAGTCGCTCCTTCAGACGGTCGGGCAGCCCGCCGACGTTGTGGTGCGACTTGATGCGCCTGGCGCCGGGCCGCCCCGTGCCTGCGCTCTCGATCACGTCGGGGTAGATCGTGCCCTGGGCCAGCCAGTCGAGCGCGCCCATGCGACCCGCCTCGCGTTCGAAGACCTCGGCGAACGTCCGTCCGATGATCTGGCGCTTGTCTTCCGGCTCGTTCACGCCGCGCAGCGCGTCGAGGAACTCCTCGGTGGCGTCCACGGCAACCATGTTCTGCCAGCCCAGCCGCCGGCCCAGAGCAATCACGGCGTCCGCCTCGCCCTGGCGCAGCATCCCGTGATTGACGAAGACTGGCACGAGCTGCTCGCCCACGGCGCGGTGAATCAGCTCGCCCGCCACCGACGAATCCACGCCGCCGCTCATGCCCAGCAGCACGCGCCCGCCGCCGACCTGGGCGCGGATGCTCTCCACGCTGGCCGCGATGAAGTTCTCCGGCGTCCAGTCAGTGGCCGCGCCGCACACGCCGATCACGAAGTTGCGCAGGATGTCGCGCCCGTGCACCGTGTGCTGCACCTCCGGGTGGAACTGCACGCCGAACAGGCGGCGCTCTTCGTGGGCGATGGCCGCGTAGGGGGCGTTGGGCGTAGAAGCGACGGCGGCGAAGCCATCGGGCGGGCGCTCCAGGCGGTCGCCGTGACTCATCCACACGGTCTGCTCGGCATCCAGCCCGGCGAACAGCCCGCCCATTGCGCTCACGGTGACGGTCGCCATGCCATACTCACGCTGCGCCGACGCGGCAACCTGCCCGCCGAGCCGCTGGGTGAGAAGCTGCATCCCGTAGCAGATGCCCAGCACGGGCAACCCGCTGGCCAGCACCCAGTCGGGCAGGGTCGGCGCGCCCGGCTCGTAGACGCCGGCCGGGCCGCCGGAGAGGATCAGCCCGCGAAAGGCGGGCGCGGCGGCCTGAGCGTCGGCGGCGCTGGCGTCGTAGGGGACGAGGGCGGCGAAGACGCCCAACTCGCGCACGCGACGGGCGATCAGTTGGGCCGTCTGTGAGCCGTAGTCGAGGATGACGATGCCGCCGTCCTTGAAGGCCATCGGCTAAATCTCCACGCCGCGCGGCGGGTCGTCGGCGAACTCGATGTGGTGCTCGTCCAGGTGAGTGATGGTCACCAGGGCGTCCACGGGCGCACCGTACCTGCGCTCCAATATCTCGCGCCCGCCCTCGAAGGCCTTCTCGACGATGGCGACGATGCCCACCAGCGTGCAGCGCGCCTCGCCGACCATCCGCGCCAGGGCGAACAGCGTCTTGCCGGAGGCCAGGAAGTCGTCCACGATCAGCACGCGCTCGCCCGGCGGCAGGTACTCGGCGGCGACCATCAGGTGAATCTCGCCGCCTTTGGTGTGGCTGGGCGCGGTCTCCAGGAAGATGGGGCCGTACATGGTGACCGGCTTGTGCTTGCGCGCGTAGACGATGGGGATGTCGAGGGCCAGCGCCGCCATCAGCGCCGGGGCGATGCCCGACACTTCGGCGGTGAGGATGCGCGTCGGCCTGGCGTCGCGGTAGCGCCGCGCGATCTCCTCGCCCATGGCCTGGATCAGCTTGGGGTCCATCTGGTGGTTGAGGATGCTATCAATCTTGAGGATGCCGTCGCCGAGGTATTTGCCCTCGGCCCGAATCTTGTCCTTGAGCGCCTGCATGGTTTGTTCTCTCCCGCACACGGCCTTATTGCGCGACTACACATCCACCGCATTGTACCCCATGGTCGCCACAAGGGGCGCTGCGCCCCCTGTGGAGAATATCCAAATGGCTGCCCGATCCGGCCCCGCGCTAGAACGTGTTATGAACTTGACACACCGGCAAGGGAGGAAGGCGTCTGGTTGACCTCACCCCCTGGCCCGCTTCTCGACAGCCTCCGTCCGTCTTCTTCGGTCCCTTTCATGTCGGTTCCTTGAACCTTAAGGATGCCTCATGATACACTTGACCTGTAACCCATGTCCCCGAACACCTGTTACCCATGTTCCCAGTCTATACAGCGGAGAGGGGGTTGTCGAGGCACGCAGCGCCGAGACGGGGGTGAGGTCAACTGGCGCGCGGCCCTCAACCCAAGCGCCCTTGGTGCCCATCCGCCCCTGAGCCACTGGCAGGGAAAGGGACCAGAAGCCAGGGTTGAGAAGTGCCTAACACGCTCTAGGCTCTAGGCAGCACGCTCGGTGTCAGAGGAGAGGAAACCAGGCATGAAACGCACGGCGCTCGTCGGGATGATCGTGATCGTGGTGCTGGGCGCGCCAGGCCCGGCGCGCGCGCCATCCCGCGCGCAGGAGACCGCGGCCGGCCCGCGTCTCATCAGCGGCAGCTACACCACCACCAACCCGATCTACCCGACGATTGGCGCCGAAACGGGCGTGCTCTTGTACGACCTCTCCGCGCTGGTGCAGGGCGACTTCGACTTCCAGCCGCCGGATGAGACCCAGGTCCTCGGCGCGCTGGACGGGGACATCGTCAGTGGCGAGTACACGATCGTCCTGCCGGAGGTCCCGGTGGGCCGGGCGCTCGACTTCGACCGCGACGTGAGCACGCTGCCCGCCGTGCGCATCTTCGCTACGGCGACCTTCATCGAGTTCCGGGGCGACGAGCGCATGAATCGCGGCGAGACTCCGCTCGACCTGTCCGTCCGGCTGGAGCCGCTCTCGTTCAACATCATCGGCGGCCATGTCATGGTGTGGACGCCGGACGACGGCGAGCAGTTCCCCGCTGGCTTCGGCGCCGATGGCGTCGCTTTCACTGCCGACGACCCGCTCATGACGCTCCCCGCCGGTTGGAGCGTGGTCTCGCTGGAGGCGGAACCGTTCACCCTGCTGCGCGAGGCCACGGTTGACATCCCCATCGTCGAGAGCTTCGGCGGCCTGAACGACTACTCGGACATGGCCTATCTCGGTGCGTGGGAGACGCTCTTCCGGCGCACGGTGGAGACTTACCCGTTCAGCGCCGAGAAAGCCCTCGACTGGGACGCCATCTACGCCGAGATCACGCCGCTGGTCAAGCGTGCCGTCACCGACCTGGACTTTCACCTGATCATGACTCGCTTTGGCAGCTTGATCCCGGATACGCACGTCGGCTACGTGTCGCTGCCGGTCATGCAGAGTTATCTGATGGGCGGGGTCGGCATCAACCGGGTGGCGGTGACCGACAGCGGCGAGGTCGTGGTTGTCGAAGTGGGACGGCGATCGGCGGCCAGCGAGGCGGGCCTTCGCGCGGGCGATGAGCTGGTCCGGGTGGATGGCACGCCGGCGCTGCAGGTGCTCGATGAGACGCCGCTGATGTGGAACAGCGCATCCACGCCGCACAGCCGCCGTTACCTGCAGGCGGCAACCATGTTCCAGGGGCCGGTCGGCTCGTCGGTGGGGCTGACCTGGCGCAGTCCTGGGGGCCGCGAACGCAGCGCCACCCTGACCCGCAGCGCCGACATCAGCGCGATCCTGGCCGCGTTCGGAGGGGCGGTCTTCGGCGATCCGATCGAGTCCTATGTCCTGCCATCGGGCCTGGGCTACATCCGGCTGGGCAGTTTCTCCCAGGATGTCAGCCAGATCGGGGCGCGCTTCGCCGAGGCCCTGCGCGCGCTGATAGAGGCCGACGTGCCGGGCATCGTGCTCGATCTGCGCGACAACAGCGGTGGGCTGGTCCAGCTCGCTATGGCCATGGCCGGGCATTTCGCCGATGACTACGAGCGCCTGTCCGATCTCTACTACGCGGACGGTTCGGGCGCTTTCGCCTATCGCGGGTTTATCGAGGTCCTGCTCAGCGAGCCAGCCTACGACGGGCCGCTGGCCGTGCTGGTCAATGAGATGACGGGTAGCTCCGGAGACCTGTTCGTCTATGCGCTGCAACACAATGGCCGCGCGTTGGTCGTCGGCGAGACGCCGACCGGCGGCTTCACCGGCGAGGTAGGCGACGGCCAGTACCTGCTCCCCGGCGGGCTGCACATGCAGATTCCCACCGGGCGGGTCACCGATCCGCTCAGCGGCCAGGTGCTGATCGAAGGCACGGGCGTGCTGCCCGATGTGCGCGTGCCCCGCACGTGGAAGAGCATCGTCTCGCCACAGGACGAGGTGCTGCAGGCGGCGGAGGCGGCGCTTTTAGGCGAGGGCTGAGCGGCGTGCGGCGTTCAGGAGCGCGGCCCGCGCGGCAGGATGACGCTGAGCACGCTGCCGGCGCCCTCTTTGCTGCGCACGTCAATGCGGCCTCCGTGCCGCTCGACAATCGCCTTGACGATGGACAGGCCCAGCCCCGTCCCTTCAACCTCTGGCTTATCGGCACGCTTGACGCGGTAGAAAGCGTCGAACACGTGCGGCACGTCTTGCGGCGGGATGCCAACGCCAGTGTCAATGACCTGGATGATGGCGTGTTGGGCGCTCAGCCGGGCGCGCACGGTGACGCGCCCGCCTGGCGGCGTGTAGTTGAGTGCGTTGACGATCAGATTGTCCACCACGCGGGTGATGGCGTTCGCATCCATGGTGACGACCGTGTCGTCCCCCAGCGGGACGAGCCTCAGGGCGATCCCCTTCTGCTCGGCGATCAGGTGGTAGCTGCTAACCGCCTTCTGTAACAGATCGGCCAGCGCCGCAGGGGCGGGCTTGAACTGCCAGCTTGTCTCCATCTGCGCCAGGTCGAGCATGTCCGTCACCAGCTTGCGCATCTTCTCAATATTGTCCTTGATCGCCTGGCGCGCTTCGTCCATCAGCGGCTGCTGCTCTTCGGCGACCGTCAGCCGCTCCAGCACGGACACAGCGCCCAGGATGACGTTGAGCGGGTTGCGCAGGTCGTGGGTGGCCATGCGGATGAACTCATTCTTCATCCGGCTGAGCGACTCGAACGTCTGGCGGTCGTGGCGGCGCAACGCCTCGATCTCTTGCCGCTGGCGGACCAGGGTGAGCTGGCTGGCGATGCGGGCCAGCACCTCGCGGAACTTGAACGGCTTGGTGATGTAGTCCACACCGCCCGCCTCAAACCCCTTGACCACGTCATCGGTGTCGCTCAGCGCGCTGATGAAGATGACGGGAATATCGCGCGTGCAGGGGTCGGCCTTGAGCCGCTCACACACCTCGTAGCCGTCCATGCCCGGCATGGAAATGTCCAGCAGCACCAGGTCCGGACGGAGGGACTGCGCCATGCGCAGGGCGTCAGGACCGTTGAGCGCCTCGTGAATCTGGTAGCTGCGCGAAGAGAGCACATCGGCCAGCAGGCGGAGATTGGCCTGATTGTCGTCCACGACCAGAATGTCCGCCCTTGCGCGGGCAGCGGACTTTTCGGTCATTGCGCCTCCTATCGCTGATAGCTTAGCATACTGCTGACCCAGCCGCCGACTCAATCCTTGTTGGCGTGCGTGCAAAGGTTGTCACCCAATCGCTTGCCGCGCAGGTGTTGATCTCACCCCCAGCCTCGCTAGGCTTGGCTCGCCCCCTCAGCCACGTTGGAGAGGGGGCAGTGAGGCCCGCGTCAGGGGGCCGGGCGAGGGTGAGGTCCGTAGGAGCGTATGGCGATACGCCCCTACGAGCAGGCTGACGCGCGGCGGACTTTGATGCGACCGCCCCGCACCGCCTGTGGAAAGGACTGGCAGGGGGCCGGTGCCTGGCTCACGGCGCGCTGAGCAGGGCGCGCAGGGCCAGCGGCGTGTTAGTCGTGAACTGGTCCACGCCCGCCGCCAGCAGACGCCGGGCGTTGGCTTCGGCTGCCGGGTCGCCGCAGTCGAGCGTCCAGGCGTCGCACTTCATGCCCGCCGCGTGCAGGGCAGCAGCCCAGTCGAAGCCATCCTCCAACGCCTGAACCAGGAAGCGGTGGTTGATGTAGAGCGTGGTGGCTTCTGGCAACTGCGTCATCAGCGCCGCGCAGCGGTCGGCCAGATAGTCGGCGGTCGGCCAGATGCGCCGCGAGGCCAGCGGATGGTCGTCGTAGTAGCCATAGTCCCCCACCCGGTAAGGTGGCTCGGCGGGGTCGCGCTGGCGAGACGTATCCGGCCAGCCGATGTAGAAGTGAATGTCGAAGCCCAGCTCCAGCCACGGGGCCAGCCGACGCAGCCGGCGAAGCTGCCAGTCCGCCTCGCTGCTGACGATGACCCGCTCGCCCAGCGGCTCGATCAGGCGCGCCAGGCGGATCAGCGGCTCATCATTCGTAAAGGGTACCACGTCCTTATAGTCAAGTTGCAGGCGGGTGCGGGCCGGGTGCTCCGCGAGCAGGGCGACGACATCGCCCAGGGTGGGCACGCGAAAGTCCGTCGCCGTCCCGTTCACCTTGCAGCGCAGTTCGCGCGCCTGGCGAGCGGTGCAATGGGCCACCGGCCCGCTGCCGGTCGTCTCCGACTCCAGGTCCGGGTCATGGACCAGCAGGTAGTCGTCGTCGGCCAGGGCGGTGACATCCACCTCGATGAAATCCGCGCCGCGTTCCAGCGAAGCGCGCACCCCTTCGAGCGAATTGGGCGGGAAGGGCCCCCCGTCCAGCGCAGCCATGTGGTGGACGATCAGTGGCGGGC
>JBBIHG010000078.1:0-16140 GCA_037447125.1 Chloroflexota bacterium
GTCCTTTGTCGCCAACGCCTGGATGAGCAGCATCACCACGCGCAACCTGATCATCCTGCTGCCGCCGCTGGCTGTACTGCTGGCCTTCGCGCTGCGCCGAATGCCTGTGGAAGCGCACGCAGTGTTGACTGTGCTGATTTTGGTGCCAGTATTGAACAATTTCCGCGTCTACTTCACTAGTGCACCTTTCAGAGAAACGCTCGCGTTTGTCGCTCCCCATTATGATACGACTGACCGCTTCTTGATGACCGGAATCGAAGAACCGCGCCACGTAGCCTACTATCTATCCGATCGTCTGCCCTACCCTGTACCAAAGGAGAACCTATTTCTCGTTGGTTACGGATTGCCGGACACCAACGTGGTACTGGGTAACCTGGATGAGGCTTTGATTGCCGATCCCGGGCCAGAGCATATCGACGACTTTGTCAGGGCATTGGAGGACGTTGATCGCGTCTGGTACATCTACAACGAACTTGCGTCGAGTGTAGTACAGCCCTTCCTGGAGATCCTACATAAGGACTTCGGCATCTATCGCGCTGCGGCAGTCACATCAGAATACAACACCTACTACCTGCGCGAATACCGCCGCATCCCCGACGACCTGCACGACCTGGTTCGCTTCGGCGCGGCGATCAGCCTGCAGGGGTGGCGCCTGCCGGACGGGGTGAGCGTCCGCGCCTGCCAGGCGGTGCCGTTCGAAAGCTGGTGGCGGGCGCTCGACGCGCCGGGGGCCGAGCTGGGCATCGGCCTGGTGCTGGCCGACGCGAGCGGGCAGGGCGTGGCCAAAGTGGATGCCGAGCCGAGCGGCGCTAGGACCATTGACTGGGACGCAGGCACCTACCACCTGGATGCGCGCGTGCTGGACATCCCCTGCGACCTGCCGCCGGGCGAGTACCCGCTGCTGATCGGGCTGCACGATGTGATCAGCACTGAGCCGCTGCCTGTGCTGAGCGCTGACGGCGCGCCGACTGGCTCGAACCTGTACTACCTGACCACGCTGACGGTGACGCCATGACCCAGTCCGATCGCCTGAGCGTTCGCGCGCCGCTGGCGCGGCCCGTAGCGCGCCCCGTGACCATCCTGCTCGCCGCCGTGCTGCTGCTGGCGGTGGTGGCGCTGCACATGTCGCACTTTCGCGAGCGGGACTTCCGCGAGGACGAGATTTACACGGTCCACGCCGCGCAGATCATGAACACGTCCGAAGTGGTGCAGTGGATCGGCACGGGCGGCGTGCACCCGGCGGGCTGGCGCATCATCGCCGTGTGGTGGGTGCAGGCACTGGGCGAGGCTGGCAAGACCGAGCCGGTCGTGCGCTACTTCTCGACGCTGGTCACGCTGCTGGCGCTGGCGCTGGTCTGGCGGCTGGGCGCAGATCTGTTCGGTTGGCCACTGGGCGGGTACGCTGCCTTCGTGTTGGGCACGCTGCCCTTCGCCCAGTTCTTCATGGGCGAGTTCCGGCCCTACGGCGCGCTGGTGCTGGTGACGGCGGGCCTGACGCTGACTCTGCTGCGCTGGGTGCGGCGGCCAGATTTCGCCCATGCCCTGTGCTTCGTGGGCATGGGCGTTGCTGCCTTGCAGACCCACTACTTCGCCGCCTACGTCCTGGCCGGGCTGGCTGTCGCCTTCCTGCTGCTGGTGCGCTGGGAGCGCGGGCTGTACCTGCGCGCCTTCGGCCTGTTCGCCGCCATCGGGCTGTCCTTCACGAGCTGGCTGCTGCCGTTGGTCCACCGTTTCGTCGTGGGCGCAGGCGGTGTAACGTATGCGCTCCCCTCAGATCGGGGATTCTTCCGTGGGTTGCACGATCAGATGATGCTGGAGCCGGTAGCGATTGGGCGCTTGCTGCTGTTCGTCGGCGCGCTGGCTATCCTGGGGGCCGGTGTCGCCGGGTGGGGGCGCCACGAGCCGGGGGCGGCGGGCCGCTTCCGCTTTGGGGCGGGGGGGCCAGCGCTGACCCTGCTCATCGTACCCGGCGTGGCGCTGGCATTGGCTTTCGTCGCCAACCGTTTCGCGGCGGGCAGCGCCACGCCCCGCAACCTGATCATCCTGGTGCCGTACCTGGCGCTTGTCGCGGCGGTGGGGCTGCAGCGCTTGCCCTGGCAGGCGCGGCTGGCGGCGATTCTGCTGCTCACCTACCCGGCCCTGACTGAATTCCGTACCTATCGCGCCAACGCGCCGTATCGCGAGCTGGTCGCCTTCATGGCTCCCACTTACCAGCCGGGCGACCGGGTGGTTGCCCACGTCATGGACTACAGGGCCAGCACCCAGGTGCTCGCCTACTACCTGGCCGACCGGCTGCCGGGCAGCCTGGATCGGGCGCACATCCTACACATCGGCGGCAGCAGTCACCGCTTCCCCTTCGACCCGATCGCTACGCAGGTCCTGACCAGCGACGCGGCCGCCCTGGCGGACTTCGCGCACTTCGTGGATGGGGCCGAGCGCGTCTGGCTGATCATGTACAGCCGGACGGCGCTGCTCGACCCGTTCCTGGAGATTCTGGCTCGCGACTTCGCCGATGCGCGCCGAGCCGTGCTGCAGGATGACACGAGCGTGCACGAAATCGTGGCGTATCGGCGCATCCCCGATGACCTGGGCGACGTGGCCCGCTTCGGCCAGGCAATCCGCCTGCGGGGGTGGAGCCTGCCGGATGGTGTGGCCGTCCGCGCCTGCCAGCCCGTGCCGTTCGAAAGCTGGTGGTACGCGGCTGACGCGCCCGGCGCGGACCTGGGCATCGGTCTGGTGCTGGCCGATTCGAGCGGGCAGGGCGTCGCCCGCGCCGATGCCAAGCCGAGCGGCATCCTGACCGCTCAATGGGCGGCGGACACGCATCACCTGGATGGGCGGACGCTGCACATCCCCTGCGACCTGCAGCCGGGCGAATACTCGCTGCTGATCGGAATGCACGACCTGATCAGCGCCGAGGCGCTGCCCGCCTTCGCGCCGGATGGCGGGCCGCTCCCCTCGTCGTTGGTTTACCTGACGACGCTGGTGGTGAGCGGTCCCTGACCGCGCGCGCTCACTCCACCCACTCGACGCGGCCCGTCGCGCCGGTCTCGTAACCGCCCAACGCGGCGATGACCGCGCGCGCTTCGTCCGTCGCCAGCCACGCCGCCAACTGCTGGATGGGCGCGGACTCCCACACCTCGCCGGGGACGGCGAGATCGTACTGCTCGGTGGTCAGCCCGACGAAGCCCAGCCCATAGCTCAGCGCCGCCGTCTCGACGCCCAGCCCGGCCTCTGCGCGCCCCTCGGCCACCGCGCGCGCGACTTCCTCGTGCGTGGCGACGCGATCCTCATAGCCCTCGATGCGCGCCGGGTCAATGCTGAGCCGCGCCAACTGCGCGTCTAGCCAGACGCGCGTGCCTGCCCCCGCCTGGCGATTGAGGAAGCGCAAGCCGGGCCGGGCCAGATCGGGCAGCGCCGCCAGGCCATGCGGGTTGCCAGGCGGCACGATCAGCCCCAGGCGGCGGTGGGCCAGCGTCAGCAGGGCGACGCGGCGGCCCGGCAGCAGCCGTCGCACGAAGGGGCGGTTGTAGGTGTCTGTCTCGGCGTCCCACAGGTGGCAACCGGCGAGATCGGCCTTGCCCTCGGCCAGGGCGATCAGCCCGCCCAGGCTGCCGCTGAAGGCGATCTCTAGCGCGCAGCCGGGAGACAGCATGGCGAAGCGGGCGGCGATGGCCGACAGCGCCGGGTCGTGGCTACCGGCGAAGCGCAGGACGGTCGGCAGCGGCGCGGGGACCGCATCGCTCATGCCCCGCCAGCGGTCGAGCGCCTGGCGGACGGCCCCCTCGATCTCGCCGGGCGCGTACCCTTCGGCCAATGCGCTCAGCAGGAAAGACTCTGCCCGGTGCACCAGCGCCGCCTGGCGCAGCGGCGACGATGGGGCGGGGGGCGCCGGCGCGGCGACGCGCGTGCCCTGGCCGGGCCGGCTGACGACCAGGCCCCCCGCCGCCAGTTCCTGGTAGGCGCGCTGGACCGTCCCTGGCGCGCAGCGCCACTGGGCGGACATCTCACGCACGGGGGGCAGCTCGTCACCGGGCCGCAGCGCCCCGCTGATGATCGCCCGGCGGATCGACTCGGCGATCTCCTGGAAGAGCGGGGTTGTGGTCATGGCCAATTCCCCCTGGTGGCCTGGCGGGCCGCTATGCCGTTGATCATTGTATCATTTGTAACACGTCAATTGACACGCGAACCCAAAGCGCGTATACTCCGCGCCGGTTGATTTCTCTGCACGGCAGCGCAGACTTGTAGCGGGCGCCGCATCATGGCACAACGCCGAATTCTTATCCTCTTCTTGATCGCCATCCTGGTGGGCCTGACCGCGCTGCTGGCCGCCTGCGGCGATGACAAAGAAGAACAGCCCGCGCCGACGCCCATCGCCGAACCCGCCGCGCCCGCGCGCCTGATCCTGGCGACGGCCACCAGCACCGAGGACTCCGGTTTGCTGGAGTATATCCTGCCGGACTTTGAGGAGAAATATAACGCCGAGGTAGACGTAATCGCGGTGGGCACCGGCCAGGCGCTCGAACTCGGCCAGAATGGGGATGCGGACGTGGTGCTCGTGCACGCCCGCGCCGACGAAGAGGCCTTCGTCGCCGCCGGCTACGGCACGGCCCGCTATGACGTGATGTACAACGATTTCATCCTGGTTGGCCCTGCCGCCGATCCCGCCGGGATTAAGGGCACGACCGATGTTGCCGCCGCCTTCACCCAGATCGCCGAGGCGGGCAGCGCGTTCGTCTCGCGTGGGGACGACAGTGGCACACACATGAAGGAGAAGGCGATCTGGACGGCTGCCGAGATCGCGCCCGCAGGCGACTGGTACATCTCTGCCGGGCAGGGCATGGGTGAGGTACTGACCATGAGCGACGAGATGGGCGCCTACACGCTCAGCGACCGCGCCACCTACGTCGCGCGCCAGGCGACCGGGCTGACGCTGGAGATCGTTGTCGAGGGCGACCCGATCCTGTTCAACCCCTACGGCGTGATCCCGGTCAACCCGGAGAAACACCCGAACATCAACGCCGGGCTGGGCCAGGCGTTCGCCGAGTGGATCACCTCTTTGGAGACGCAGGAGCTGATCGCCAGCTTCAAGCTCAACGACCAGTCGCTGTTCACGCCGGACTCTGAGGCGTGGCGCGCCGCGCACGGCGGCGAGTGATGGATGAACCTCACCCCCAGCCTCGCTGCGCTCGGCTTGCCCCCTCTCCATTCGAATGGGGAGGGGGCGGCGAGGCGCGTGAGCGCCGAGCGGGGGTGAGGTCCGTAGGGGTGTATTGCAGTACGCCCCTGTGATTGGCGCTCTGCTTGTAGGGGCGGGTTTCAAAACCCGCCCCTACAGACGCGGCAGAGCAGCGCCCCTGCGAGTTCTCGCTGACGGCTGATCGCTGAAGGAGGCCAGCCATCCAAACCATACTCGACTCTCTGCGCGAGGCGCTGCGCCTGATCTTCGCCCTCGACCCGGCGGTTTTCGAGATCATGTGGCGCTCGCTGCAGGTGACGTCCAGCGCCCTGGTCATCAGCGCCGCCGTCGGCATCCCGGCGGGGACGTGGCTGGCGCTAACCCGTTTCCCTGGCCAGCGCCTGCTCAACGCGCTGATCTACACCGGCATGGGCCTGCCGCCGGTCGTCGTCGGGCTGGTCGTGTACCTGTTCCTGTCCAACAGCGGGCCGCTGGGCGATCTGGGCTGGCTGTTCACGATCAAGGCGATGATCGTCGCCCAGACGATCATCGCCACGCCGCTGGTCGTCGGCGTGACCATGAGCAGCGTGCGCGCGGTAGACCCGGCGTTGCGGGCCCAACTGCGCGCGCTGGGGGCCACGCGCTGGCAGGCGACGGCGGCGGCACTGGTCGAGGCGCGCTTCGGCGTGATCGTCGGGCTGGTGGCGGGCTTCGGCTCGATCATCTCCGAGGTCGGCGCGGTGATGCTGGTCGGCGGCAACATTGACGAGCGCACTCGCGTGCTGACCACCGCCGTCGTGCTGGAGACGCGGCGCGGCAACTTCGACGTGGCGCTGGCGCTGGGCATCATCCTGCTGGCGCTGTCGTTCGCCGCCAATCTGATCATGGTTCTGGGGCAGGGAAGGCTGGCCGAGTCATCATGAGCGCACCCCTTTACACGCTGCGCGATGTGCGCCAGGCCTACGGGACGCGCACCGTGCTCGACATTCCCGCGCTGACGGTTCAGCGAGGGGAGGTGCTGGCCGTGGTGGGGCCGAGCGGGGCCGGCAAGAGCACGCTGCTGCGCCTGCTGGCCCTGCTGGAAACGCCCACCCGCGGCGAGATGCTGCTCCACCTGGACGGGCAGCGCGTCTCGGCGGCGATGGCCTCCACTGCCCAGCGCCGCCTCCTGGCGATGGTCTTCCAGCGACCCGCGCTGCTCAGCCGCAGCGTGCGGGCCAATGTCGCCTATGGACTGCGCCTGCGCGGCGAGCGGAACGGCCAGCAGCGCATAGACGCCGCGCTTGAGCGCGTCTCGCTGACGCACCTGGCGCGCGCCCACCCGCGCACGCTCTCCGGCGGGGAGATGCAGCGCGTGGCCGTGGCCCGCGCCCTGGTGCTGGAGCCGCGCGTCCTGCTGCTCGACGAGCCGACGGCCAACCTCGACCCCTACAACGTGCGCCTGATCGAGGACCTGATCCGCGAGCAGCACGCCGCGCACGAGACGACGATTATCCTGGTGACGCACAACATCTTCCAGGCGCGGCGGCTGGCGACGCGCGTCGTCCTGCTGCTGGACGGCGCGTTGATCGAGGAAGCGCCGGCGGAGCAGTTCTTCGACGCGCCGGGTGACCCGCGCACGGCGGCCTTCCTGTCGGGGGAGTTTGTGTATTGAGGGCGGGCAGCTTTCAGTGGGCAGCCGTCAGCTACAGGGGTCGGCTCTGTCTCTGGGTGCGTGCAAAACTTGTCAGGCAGGGGCGCTGCTCTGCTGCGCCCTGGTTTACCTCACCCCCGCTCGGCGCTTGAAAGCTGATTGCTGATGGCTCTCGGTGGTCAGCGCAAACAAGACTTCCAAAGTCTTCGAAGACTGCGGAAGTCTGAGTCATCTCGCGTCCCTACGCAACTGGCAGTCGGCCCTCTCACCGCCAACCGATCACTGATCACCTGCTCTTCTCACTTCACCTCGCTCAGCCGCACCGGGCGGTGCTCCGCCAGCGACTTGCGCGCGGCCAGGCCCATCACCACCGGCACGCGCCCGTCCAGCCCGCTCACCGGCACCGGCCTGTCGTGCACGATGGCGTCGAAGAAAGCGCGCACCTCGCGCTCGTAGCTGGCCGTGTAGCGATCCATGAAGAAGTTGAGCGGCAGGTCGCGCCGCACGTGCTCGCCGGTGCTCACCGTCACCTCGTTGGGGTAGACGTTGGCCGTCGAGATTCCGCCGCCGCTGCCCAGCGCCTCGACGCGCTGGTCGTAGCCGTAGACGGCGCGGCGGCTGTTGTCAATGGTGGCGATGACGCCGTTGGCGAAGGTGAGCACCACGACGGCGGTATCCACGTCGCCTGCCGCGCCGATGGCCGGGTCCACGCGCACCGCCGCCCGCGTGTAGACTTCTTCGACCTCCGCCCCCACCAGGAAGCGGGCCATGTCGAAGTCATGGATCATCATGTCCAGGAACAGCCCGCCAGACACTTTGACGTACTCGACCGGCGGCGGGGCCGGGTCGCGGCTGATGATGTGCAGCAGGTGCAGGTCGCCGACTTCGCCGCTCTGGATGGCCTGCTGCACGCGGGCGAAGGTCGGGTCGAAGCGGCGGTTGAAGCCCACCTGGAACTTGACGCCCGCCGCCTCCACCGCAGCCAGCACGCTGTCAATGCGCTTCAGGTCGTGGTCAATCGGCTTCTCGGTGAAGATGTGCTTGCCCGCCTTAGCCGCCTCGATGCAGACTGGCGTGTGCGTGTCGGTGGACGAGCAAACCAGCACCGCGTCCACTGAAGGATCGGCCAGAATCTCGCGGTAGTCGCGCGTCACGTGCGGGATGCGCAGCGTCTCGGCGACGTGGCGGGCTGCGTCCTCGACCACGTCGGCGATAGCCACGACTTGCGCTTCGGGGATGCGGTAGATCACGGTCTCGGCGTGCACTTTGCCAATGCGTCCGGCGCCAATGACGCCCACATTGATGGTCATGGTTTTTTCGCTCCTCACTCATTCACAGGCGAGGCGTTTCTCGTGTGCGGGGGAGTTGCCTTGAACCGCAGAGGCGCAGAGAACGCAGAGGAAAGTCTTAAGAATCTCTGGTTCTTCTCTGTGCCCTCTGCGTCTCTGCGGTGGTCTTTTCCCGTTCTAGAGACGCACCCCTACAGCCCGATGCTGCGCAGGTAGTCGCGGTTGCGCTGCGCGCTCTCTTTGGGCGATCCCAACGACGGCAGCACATCCTGCTCGACGACAATCCAGCCGTCGTAGTTCATGGCGATCAGGGCGTCGCGCATCGCCGGGAAATCCACCGCGCCCCGGCCCAGCTCGCAGAAGATGCCGTGGCGGATCGCCCCGAAGTAGTCCCAGTTCTCGGCGCGGGCCTGGGCGGCCACCGCCGGGTCGAAGTCCTTGAAGTGCACATGCCAGATGCGCTCCTGGTGAGCGCGCAGCAGTTCCAGTGGATCGCCGCCGCCAAACATGATGTGCCCTGTGTCCAGAACCAGGCCGAGCACTTCCGGATCGGTGAGGGCCATCAGCCGGGCGACTTCGGCGGGCGTCTCGCCATAGCCGGCGCAGTGATGGTGGAAGACAGTGTGCAGGCCGGTCTGTGCGCGAACAGCGCGGGCGATGCGGTTGGCACCCTCGGCAAACACCTCCCACTGCGTGTCGCTCAGCCCCATCTCTGGCGTGATGCGCCCGGCGTTCTGCGTGCGCACGGGCACCGAGCCGTTGTTATCCGCCAGGACGATGAAGCAACCTTCGCCGGCAGTGTCGCGCAGCAGGCGGGCCGTGCGCAGGGCGACTGTCTCGCCGGCGGCGTGTGCGGCGTGGTCGGCCAGCGCCACCGGCACAAAGGCCGCCAGCAACGCCAGCCCGCGTTTGTCCAGTTCGGCGCGCAGCGTTGGCGGGTCGGTGGGCATGAAGCCCCAGTCGCCCAGCTCGGTGCCGGTGTAACCGGTCGCGGCGATCTCGTCGAGCACCTGGGCATAGCCGGCGGCCTCGCCCTCCAGGTCCCACTCAAGCACGCCCCACGAACAGGGCGCATTGGCGATGCGAAATGGCTTGGTCATGGTCGTTTCTGCTCCTCAAAGACAGGCATTGTGCAGTGCACTACAGGAAATGCCGCTCGCGCTTCTTCTGCTCCACATACTCGGCGCGTGCCCGCTGCACGTCGGGATTCTCCGACACTTCGGCGACGGCCACGTCCCACCAGCTTTCGTAGCCACCCACGCGCTGACGCCGGTCTACCTCGATGACGATGCACACCGGCCCGCCCTGGTACACCCCCGCCTGCTGGATGGCGTCGGCCAGGTCGTCGCGGCCCTGCGCGCGGATGACGTGCGCGCCCAGGCTGGCAGCGTTGGTGGCGTAGTCAATGGGCAGCACGTCGCCATCCAGGTGCCCGGACTCGGTGCGGTGGCGGTACTTGGTGCCGAAGCCGTCCGATCCCACGCTCTTGGACAGACCGCCGATGCTGGCGAAACCGTGATTGTCCAGCAGGACGATGATCACCTTGATCCCTTCCTGGACCATGGTGGCGATCTCGCTGTTCATCATCAGGTACGAGCCGTCGCCCACCATGACATAGATCTCGCGCTGCGGCGCGGCGAGCCTGGCCCCCATGCCCCCGGCGATCTCGTAGCCCATGCACGAGTAGCCGTATTCCAGGTGATAGCCCTTGGGATCGCGCGTGCGCCACAGCTTGTGCAGGTCACCGGGCAGGCTGCCCGCCGCGCAGAGCACCACATCCTGCGGGCGCGAGAGCGTGTTGACCACGCCGATCACCTCGCCCTGGCTGATCAGCGGGCCGTGCTCCAGGGTGTAGATGCGCTCGACTTCGGCGTCCCACTCGCGGTTGTACTGAGCGGCCTGGGCGCGATACTCCGCCGCCACCTGCCACCCTTCCAGCAGCGGCAGCAGCTCCTCCAGCGTGGCGCGGGCGTCGCCGATCAGGGGGATGGCGCTGTGCTTGGTGGCGTCGAACTCGGCGACGTTGATGTTGATGAAGCGCACGTCCGGGTGCTGGAACTGCGTCTTGGAGGCGGTGGTGAAGTCGCTGTAGCGCGTGCCGATGCCGATGACCAGGTCGGCGTCATGGGCCATGCGATTGGCCCCCAGCGTGCCGGTGACGCCGATCGCACCCAGGTTGAGCGGGTGATCGTAGGGCAGCGCGCCCTTGCCCGCCTGGGTCTCCCCGACGGGGATGCCCGTCCGCTCGACAAACTGGCGCAGCGTCTCCGTCGCGTCGCTGTAGTGCACGCCGCCCCCGGCAACGATCAGCGGGCGCTGGCTCTGGCGAATCCAGGCCGCGGCCTGGCGCAGCGAGGCCAGATCGGGCCGGTTGCGCGGGATGTGCCAGACGCGCTTGCGGAAGAATGCCTGCGGATAGTCGAAGGCCATCGTCTGCACGTCCTGGGGCAGGGCCAGGGTCACCGCGCCGGTGTCGGCGGGGGAGGTCAGGGCGCGCATGGCCTCTGGCAGCGCCGTCAACAGTTGCTCCGGGCGGGTGATGCGATCCCAGTAGCGCGAGACCGGCTTGAAGCAGTCGTTGACCGAGATGTCCTGCGAGTGCTCCCACTCAAGCTGCTGGAGCACAGGGGCCGGCGTGCGCTCGGCGAAGATGTCGCCGGGCAGCAGCAGCACGGGGATGCGGTTGATCGTCGCTGTCGCCGCGCCGGTGACCATGTTCGTCGCGCCGGGGCCGATGGACGATGTGCAGGCGAAGGTTTGCAGGCGGTTTTTGACTTTGGCGTAGGCGATGGCCGCGTGCACCATCGCCTGTTCATTGCGCGTCTGGTAGTAACGGAACGTGGCCGCGTGCTGCTGCAACGCCTGGCCGATGCCGGCGACGTTGCCATGCCCGAAGATGCCCCAGCACCCGGCGAAGAACGGGTTCTCTACACCGTCGCGTTCCACAGCCTGGTTCTGCAAAAAGGCGATGAGCGCCTGGGCCATCGTCAGCCGTCTGGTAGTCATAGGTATCTCCTCTCTAACGCGGCGGCTCCATGCCCAGGTCTACGATGGGCAGGCGCGGATCGAGGTACGTCCATGTGCCCTTGACCCAGGCGTAGGCGGGGTCGTCGCTGTTGGCCAGCGATTGCGCTGACCCGGCCAGGAAGTTCAGGTAGTAGATGGTGTAGCCGTGGGCGCTGACGACCGGATGGTAGCCCTCCGGCACGAGCACGGCGTCGTGCTGCTCGGCCAGCAGCAGCCCGTCCATGCTGCGCTCGTCGTTGTAGACGCGCTGGTAGGCGTAGCCGCCGGGCCGGTCCATCTTGTAGAAGTAGATTTCCTCCAGGTCGGCTTCGAGTATGTTGCCGGCGGCGTCTTCGCGGTGAACATCGTGCTTGTGCGGCGGGTAGCTCGACCAGTTGCCGCCAGGCGTGTAGACCTCCACGCAGACCAGGCGGTGGCAGTCGAAGCCGGGGGGGAGGATGCTGTTGATCTGGCGCGAGGCGTTGCCCCCGCCGCGCAACTCAATGGCGCAGTCGGCGGGCGTCACCAGCCGCGCCGGGTGATCCTGGTCGGTGGGTACCCAACACGTGGCGACCTCCAAGCCGTCGGTCAGCGCCTCGATGACGAAGTCCATGCGCCGCGACAGGTACACGGCGTAGGGCATGCCGCTGAAGACGTCCGGGCGGCGGCCCACGCGCGGGAAGTCGCCGGCGCTGGTCTGCACGCGGCACACCCCGCCCAGAATCACATGAACATACTCGTACTCGCCGGTCGTCCCCGCCCAGGTCTGGCCGCGATTCAGGCGCCGGGCCTGCATGTTGAGCAGCTCCCAGCCGGCCTGCGCGGCCAGCACCTCGGCGAAGACGCCGGTCGCGCCCGTGTCGCGCGACCTGACGCGCAAGGTCTCTGCTGTGTAGTCCATCGTGCCCTCCAGCTTATCCTGGCTCATCCCTCACCGCTGAGTTCCGCCGGGGATCGGTCACTGAGTCCGCCAACGAGCCGATCAGGCGGTCTCCAGCAGGGCGGCCAGCCCCAGCTTGCGCAGACGCTCCGGCGTGGGCACGCCGTCGCGATCCCAGCCCATGATGCGATAGTACTCGTCGAGCATCGGCTCCAGTTCAACCACGTGCCCAGCCGCCGGGCCGGAAGCCATCGGCTGGCTCAGGTTGCGGGCGGGCAGCGTATCGTGGGCGCGGGCGAAGCCCTCGCGGACGTTGAACAGGCGGGCCAGTGTCGAGACGCGCTCGCCGAGCAGTTGCAGGTCGGCGGCGGCGGGATAGTCGAAGCCGGTCGCTGCCGCGACAAGCTGCCACAGTTCTTTGAGCGTCATGCCGAAGCCGGGGAACAGGCACAGGCAGGCGCTGTCCCAGGCGGCGGTGTCGGCCTGCGTGTCGCGGAAAAGCTGCGGCTTGCCCTCGATGACCAGCGGATCGGCGGCGCCGCTGAATAGCTCGCCGAGCGGCGCGCCGCGCAGGTGGCACGCCCCGCGCTCCGACACGGCGTAGGCCAGGGCGGTGCCCTTGGCCGCGTTGGGGTGGTAGGCGGGCATCTCCAGACCCTTGGCGTGCATGGCGAAGGGCTTCCCGCCGGGATAGCGCTCGGCGACGGCGGCCACGCCTTGAGCCAGCCACGCGCCGCAGCCCTCGACCCTGGCCATCTTCGCCACCAGGGCCTCAGCGGCGGCGCCATCGCCCCAGACGGGCGCGATGCCGTCCAGCTCGCCAGCGGTGATCAGCCCGCGCTGGAACAGCTCCATGACGAAGCCAACCACGCCGCCGACGCTGATCGTGTCCATGCCGTACTCGTCGCACCACCAGTTGAGGCGGATGATCGCCTCGCGGCTGCCGATGGCGCAGTGCGGCCCCAGGGCGAAGATCGTCTCGTACTCCGGCCCCTCGATCACCTTGCCGTCGTCCAGCGGGATCGTCCACTTGCCGCAGCCGATGGGGCAGCCGAAGCAGGCGTAGTCTTTCTTCCAGTTATGGGCGCGGAAGGCCGCGCCGGAGACCTCGCCGGCCTCTGCGAACTGCCCGGCCTGGAAGTTGCGCGTGGGCAGCGCGCCCATCACGTCAATGATCTCCAGAATGTTGGCTGTGCCCTCGCGGGCTAGCAGCGTCGTCTTGCTGGACATGCGCACGGCGCGATAGGCGAGCTGCAGGGCGCGCTCGTACTTCTCCTTGTCGAAGACGCGCACCGGGCGATTGCCGCGCGTGACGATGGCTTTCAGCCGCTTCGATCCCATCACCGCGCCGCCGCCGCCGCGGGCCAGGGCGCGCGTCTCGTTGAAAATGCCGGCCACGTTGCGCAACTGCTCGCCCGGCGGGCCAATGACCAGCGACTGCCAGTCGTGGCCGAAGTCGGCGCGCAGGCGCTCGGTGGCTTCGGAGACATTTGTCCCCCACAGCGACTCGGCGGGGCGCAGCGCGACTTCGTCGTTGTCGATGACCAGCATCACGGGCGAGTCCGAAGCCCCGGTGACGACCAGAGCGTCGTAGCCGGCGTACTTGAGCATTTGCCCCCAGTAGCCGCCGCAGTAGGCGTCGAAGTACGTGCCCGTGGCCGGGCTGCGCGTGGTGACGCCGAAGCGTCCCGATGTCGGCGCGGTCGTGCCGGTCAGCGGGCCGTTGTGGAAGATCAGCCTGTTATCGGGCGAGAGCGGGTCGGTGCCTGGCGCCTGTTCGGTGTAGAGCAGCCACGCGCCCAGCCCCTTGCCGCCCAGCAGCAGCGGCATCATGTCGGCGGGCAGCGGCGTGGTGCTGATCTGGCCGCTGGTCAGGTCTACGCGCAGGATGCGGTCGCAGTAAGCGCGTTGGGTGAGGTCCATGCTTGCTCTCTCCTAGCTGGCCAGCGGATCGAACGCCTTGCGCTCGTCAATGAAGATGGCGCCGGTCGGGCAAATGCGCGCGCATTCGGGCGCGCCGCCGCACAGATCGCACACCACCGGGTACCAGGGCAGTTCCTTCTCCGGCGCGGCGGGCGTGCCACTGCCGATGATACGCACGCCTTCGTCGGAATGGATGATGACCTGCGTCGGGCAGACTTCCACGCACCTGGCGCAGTTGTCGCAGCGCTCGACCAGCAATTCGACCGCGCCGCTTTCGGGGTGCCAGCGCAACGCCTGTGTCGGGCACACGTCAATGCACTTGCGGCACAGCGTACAGAACATGACCTTGAACTGCCCGTGTTGCGTGCCCGGATCAATGCGCAGGCGGGCCAGATGCGTGCCGTAGCCCCCGCCATCGTGGCTGGCCACGCAGGCGACAACGCACAGGTCGCAGCCGGTGCACCTGGCCGGGTGCGCCTTCAGCTTGACGTAGTCCCACACCTCGCCGCGCAGGGCCTCGTCCACCGTCCAGCCCTGGTGAGCGATGCCGCACAACTGCTCGATCATGCGCTGCGGGTCCGGCGACTTGGTCACATTGCGACCCATCAGGCAGCCCGCCGCGCCCGCTTCCTGGGCCTCGGCGTAAAGCTCCAGCGCGTCGCGCTCGTTGTCGGAGCGCGCGCCGCCCAGCACCAGCACCGGCACGTCCGCCGCCTGCACCAGGTCGCGGAAGCTGTCCACGTCGCCGGTGTAGGGGATTTTGAGCGCGTCCGCGCCGATCTCGACGGCTTCGCGCGCGCCCAGGATGAGCAGCTCGACGATGTTCGCGCCGGTCACCTGGCCGCCGTAGGCGATTGGCTCGATGATGCAAGGCAATCCGGCGCGGCGGCACTCGTTGACGAAGCGGGCGCACTTGTCCACGCCCTCAGCCTCGATGCCGTCGGTGTAGCCAACGAACAGGTAGATGGTGATCGCCGACGCGCCCAAGGCGACCGCCTGCTCGGCGGTGAGCATCTTATAGTTGCGCAGCAGCCGCTGCGGGACGGCGTTGGCAACGTTCGACGTGCCCAGGCGCGGCATGTTCATCCAGTCCGCGCGGACGATCAGCGCCGGGCCGTCGCGCCCCTGGAAGAGCGGGGCCAGGCGCACCGCCTGGCCGGGGCTGAGCAGAATGCCGTCCACGCCGCCGCGAATGACCGCTTCCGTCACCGGGCGAAGCTGGACGACGTTGGGCGTCACGTCGCTCATGTAGCCGTGATCGGCGGCGACGCACACCGCGCGCCCGTCGCCGTGCCGGTTGAACAGCCGATCCATGCGAGCCTGCAAGCCTGCTTTCATGGCGACCTCCTAGGCTGTTTCGGGCACGGAGCCGTGCACAAGTGTCCCGAAGGCGGCCACGAGCGCCGCCGGGTCCGCGCTGGCGAAGACGCGCGCATCCAGCCAGAGGCCCGCCGCGCCGAGGCTCAGCGCCTCGCTGAGCGTCGCGTCCGCCGGGTCGAGCGACTCCGCCTTGACCCACACCGGCAGGCCGGCGGCCATCGTCAGGATGGTGCGCAGCGAGTCCGCGCCGGGCCAGGGGATGACCATGCCATCGGCCCCGCACTCGACGCTGTAGGACACGCCCAGTTCAATCGCCTTGTTGCGCAGCACGACGCGCGGCCCGATCGGCTGCACGTCGGCGATCAGCGGCAGGCCGAGCGGCGTCCCCGTCAGGGCGTACTGCACGACTTCCTGCAGGCAGCCCGCCTCGATGTCCTCATCGTGGCCGAGCAGCACATGGGCCACCAGCGCGCTCGCGCCCAGGTCGAGGGCGTCGGCGGGTTCGAGCAGGGGGATGTGGAAGATGGTTTCGGGCGGCAGCACGAAATCCTCGCCGCGCAGGGCGTTCGTCCAGCCAGCGCGGATGAGCAGGGTCGCGTCCGTGCGGGTGCGCCCGCTCAGGCGACGGGCCTGACCGGGGCTGGTGACGAGGCCATCGGCCAGGGGCAGCACCGGCTCCACCGCCGGGGCGAAGCGCTCCAGGCCGGGCAATGCACCCAGGGCCAGCCCCGCGCTGGTATCCACGACCAGGCTGCGTCCGTCGGCGGGACGGACGAATTCGTTGATCCGGTACAGCTTGTTCTCCATGGCCTCTCCTTTGCGCTCCAGCGGCGGGCAGCCCTGCCCGCGCGCCCCCATTATACCGCCCCTGGCGGGCTGATGGGCGCGCGCAGGGGCGACAAATGGAACG
>JBBIHG010000079.1:0-16128 GCA_037447125.1 Chloroflexota bacterium
CTGTCCGAAATGAATCGGGTGTTGAAGCCAGGGGGCTATTGTGTGTTGGTTCTAGGGGATGTGGAACGGAACGGCGAGACACGCCGCACATCTGAGATTCTCGCCGAGTTAGCCTTAGAAGTCAGCCATAACGAGTTGATCACAGAGACAATCTATGACGATCTAATCCCAGACGACAGGCGCTCGCGACGGCGTACAAGAACGACCAAGTTTGAGCGAATCCTGGTGATGAGAAAACAAGCATAGACCTGACCTTATCTTTCAGACAACTCAGACAACACAAAAGAGAGGCCAGCCCCCGCTACGCAGTGACCAACCTGCTTCTACAGGTACTATAGGGACGAATGGGCGAGCATGTCAAGGTCAACCGGCGCGCGAATCGGCTGGCTTTCAGATAAGGGCATCCAGCAGCCGGCCAGCACCACTGACCGAACACCGATGGAGACCGACTCGTGCGCATCATGATTTCCGCCGGGGGGACCGGTGGCGGCGTCTATCCCGCGCTGGCTGTGGCCGGGGCGCTGCGCCGCCTGTATGGCGACCTGACGCTGACCTTCGTCGGCGCGCGCGGCGACATGGCCCGCGATCTCGTGGGGCGCGCTGACGTGCGCTTCGACGGCTATCATGAGGTGCTGGCCGGGCCGCTGCACGGCATCCCGCGGCGGGGGCAGATCGTCAGCGCCGTGAAGATCACGCTCGGCATCATCCAATCGCTGATCCTGGTGCTGCGGCTGCGCCCCCAGGTACTGTTCCTGACAGGCGGGTGGGTCGGCTTCCCGATGGCGGCGGCCTGCTGGCTGCTGCGCCGCCCGATCGTGATCTACGTGCCGGACATCGAGCCGGGCCTGACGCTCAAGCTGCTGGGGCGTTATTTCGCCCACACCATCGCCGCGACCGTGCCGGAGACCGCCGCCTTCTTCCCCGGCAAGCGCGTGGTGACGACCGGCTACCCGCTGCGCCCGGAGATTCTCAGCGCCCGCCGCGAGGCGGGCATCCGTGCCCTGGGACTCGACCCGGCGCGCAAGACGCTGCTGGTCTTCGGCGGCAGCCGGGGATCGCGCAGCATCAACACGGCGATGGCCCAGGTCGCGCCGGCGTTGCTGGCTGATGGCGCGCAGATTGTGCACATCTCCGGCCAGCTTGACTGGGAGACGGTTCAGGCGCAGCACGCCGCGCTGAGCGACGCGCAGCGGGCGCACTACCAGATTCACGCCTTCCTGCTGGATATTGGGGGGGCGTTCGCCGCCGCCGATCTGGTGGTCAGCCGGGCAGGGGCGGCGACGCTGGCCGAGTACCCGCAACTGGGGTTGCCCGCCATTCTGGTGCCGTATCCCTGGGCGTGGCGCTACCAGAAGGTCAACGCCGATTGGCTGGTTGAGCGCGGGGCCGCGCTGCGGCTCGACGACGAGCGACTGGGCAACGAGTTGCTGCCTACCGTGCGCGCCCTGTTCCGTGACGAGGAGCGCCTGACGGCGATGCGCGCGGCGATGGCCGCCCTCAAGCGATCGGACGGCGCGGAGAACATCGCCCGGCTGCTGGCCGAGCGAGCAGGCAGCTAGCTGGAGCGGGGCGTGTTCGGTTTTTGGGGCAAAACATCGCCGCAGAGACGCAGAGAGCGCTGAGAAGAGCAAAGAATCTTCAGTAGTTTTCCTTAAGGTTCTCCTCTGCGTCCTCTGCGTCTCTGCGGTTCAAAGCCGGCTGGCCCCGTTGGGCGCTGCCACTTTGCTGCTGCGATCAGTTCGCTTACAATAGGGGGCGAGGTCGCGCCATGCCCGGCGTGCGTCGAGAGGGTCCGCCTGCGGGGGACGATGCGCCATGATACAACTGTCGAGCTTCATGATACTGATGATCGGGATGTTCGCCATGGTCGGCTTCATGCGTGGCTGGACGAAGGAGCTGATCGCCACGGCGGGCATCGTGCTGGCCCTGTTCACGCTCAAGCAATTTGAGACGATCCTCATTGACCCGCTGACCAGGGGCGAGCAAGGCTCGAAGTTCTGGTTGCAGGCGACCATTCTGCTGGGCATCGCCTTCTTTGCCTACCAGACGCCGCCGGAGATGCTCTCGCGCAGCGGGCGCGGACGCTCCAACCGCGAAGGGTTGCAAGATGGCCTCCTGGGGGCGATTGTCGGCGGGTGGAACGCCTACCTGTTGATCGGCTCGCTGTGGTGGTACATGGATAACCTCGAATATCCCCTCAGCCCGCACATCATCCCGGTCGCTCCCGGCTCGGCCAGCGCCGACATGGTTAACATCCTGCCGCTGAGCTGGATGCTGGGCGGCGACGGGGGCATCCTCTCGATCATGATGATCGCGCTGTTCGTCTTCGTGATCGTCGTGGTGATCTGACCTATCCCTGTGCGCGATTCTGCTTGCATGACGGCAGGGCATCGAGTCAGCGCGCGCAGGAGCAGACGCTTATGATTGGTCCCGGCCAGCATATCCATATCATCGGCATCGGCGGCTTCGGCATGTCGGCCATCGCTCGCGTGCTGTTGGGACGCGGCTACGCCGTCAGCGGCTCCGACCTGGGCGCCAACGACCTGACGCGCGCTCTGGCCGCCGCCGGCGCGACGATCTACGAAGGGCACGCGGCGGCCCACATCGCCGGGGCCGACCTGGTGGCGGTCACATCAGCGGCGAACGAGGATAACCCGGAGGTCGCGGCGGCGCGCGCGGTGGGTATCCCCGTGCTGCGCCGCCGCGACCTGCTCGGCGCGCTGATGGCCGGGCAGGTGGGCATCGCCGTCGCCGGGACGCACGGCAAGACGACGACCACCGCTCTGCTGGCTCATGTGCTTCACGAGGCCGGGCTGGACCCGACCTACATCATTGGCGGAGTGCTGCGCAACACTGGCACCAACGCCGGAGTCGGGCGCGGGCCGCACTTTGTGATCGAGGCGGACGAGTACGACCGCATGTTCCTCGGCCTGCGCCCGCAGATGGCGATCATCACCAACATCGAGCACGACCACCCGGACTGCTACCCGACGCTGGACGAGGTGCGCGCCGCCTTCGCCGAGTTCGCCGCGCTGCTATCGGACGACGGGCTGCTGGTCGTCTGCGCGGACGACCCGGAGGCGCGCGCCCTGGGCGACTCGCGCCGCACCGCGGCGCATCCTGTCGCTTTCTACGGCATCTCTGGCGCTGCTGGCGAAGCGAGCGCCGGGGATGAGGCGTTTTGGCGCGCCAGCGATCTCGCCCCCGATGCCGGCGGTGGCACGGCCTTCACCGTCTGGCGCGGGGCGCAGAGTCTGGGCCGCGTCCGGCTGGCGCTGGCCGGTCGGCACAACGTGCTCAACGCCCTGGCGGTGATCGCCGTCGCCGATCAGGTAGGCGTGCCCTTCGCGGTCACGGCGGGGGCACTGGACAGCTTCCTGGGCACGGGCCGCCGCGCCGAGACGCTGGGCGTCGCCGGGGGCGTGACCGTGATCAGCGACTATGCCCACCACCCGACCGCCGTGCGCGTCACACTGGAGGCGCTGCGCGCCCGCCCTGGCCTGCGCGACCTGTGGGCGGTCTGGCAGCCGCACACCTACGGGCGGATGCGTGCCCTGGCCGATGAGTTCGCCGCCGCTTTCGCCGCCGCCGATCACGTGCTGGTCACCGACGTGTACTCCGTGCGCGAGACGGTCACGCCGGGTCTGGACGCGGCGGGCATGGCCGCGCAGATTGCCGGTGCCGGACACCCCGATGTGCGCTATACTGGCCCGCTGGACGCGACAGCGGAGGCGCTGATCGCCTGCGTCCGGCCCGGTGACGTGATCGCGCTGCTCTCGGCAGGCGACGCGCTGCGGGTTGGCCGCCAGGTGCTCGACGTGCTTGGTTCCGGGGAAGCGCCGTCCGGGGAGGGACAGCCATGAGCGATCGCTACCAGCCGCTGGCCGAGCGATTCGGGGCGGCGATGAAGCGCGACGAGCCGCTGGCCCGCTACACGGTGGCGCGGCTTGGTGGCCCGGCGGACGCGCTGGTGGTCGCCAACAGCACAACCCACCTGACCGACGCGGTGACGCTGGCTGCCCGGCACGGCATCCCCTGGCTGGTGTTGGGCGGCGGCGCAAACGTGCTGGTGGCCGACACCGGCTATCGCGGCCTGGTGATCATCAACCACACCAAGGCCGTGCGCTTCGAAGAGGGCGGGCGGGTCGTGGCCGAGAGCGGCGCCAACCTCTCCACCCTGGCCCGGCGTTGTATGAACCAGGGCCTGGCCGGGCTGGAATGGGCGGTCAACGTGCCGGGCACGGTCGGCGGGGCGGTGATCAACAATGCCGGCGCGCACGGCGGCGACATGGCCGGCGTGGTGCGCTGGGTGGAAATCCTCAGCCTGGATGATCGCCCGCACGTCGAGCTGTGGGGCGTGAGCCAGATGGGTTACAGGTACCGCGCGTCAGTCCTCAAGGGCGAGCGAGGGCGCTACGTCGTGTTGGCCGCCACCCTGATCCTGGAGCCGGGCTGTGATCCCGATGCGCTCAACGCCCGCGCCGACGGTTTTGTCGCTCATCGCAAGCGCACGCAGCCGCCGGGTGCGTCGCTGGGCAGCATCTTCAAGAACCCGCCAGGCGACTACGCCGGCAGGCTGATCGAGGCGGCGGGCCTCAAGGGGACGGCCCTCGGCGGGGTGCGAATCTCGCCGGTGCACGCCAATTTCATCGTTAACGAGGGCGAGGGCACCGCCGCCGAATACCGCGCCCTGATCGCCCTGGCCCAGCGGACTGTGCAGGATAAGCTGGGCGTCGGGCTGGAACTGGAGATCGAGTTGATCGGCGCGTGGGAGGATGAGTGAGCAGTGATCGGTTGTGCCTCCTGGGCGCAGCAGAGCGCTCCTACTGAAAACTGATCACCGAAAACTGACCACTGACAACCAACCACCAACAACCAACCACCCTTTTGGGAGCAAGGCCGCATGACACATGAAGCACGACTGTTGGGCCAGGGCCGCATCACGGACCTGGCATGGACGCCCGATGGACGCGCGCTGGGCGTAGCCGGCTCGCTGGGCATCTGGCTGTACGATACGGCGGACTGGGTCGCGCCGCCGCGCCTGGCCGTGGCCCACGACGACCCGTTGCTCAACCTGGCCTTCAGCCCCGACGGAGGCCTGGCCGCCGCTGGGACGGACGGCGGGACGGTGCGCGTATGGGCGCTGGCCGAGGGCCAGGAGCCCGCGTTGCGCCATGTCTTCGAGGGTTTCTACGGACAGGTGGACGCGGTCTCCTTCAGCCCGGATGGGGCGCTGCTGGCCGCCAGCGGACAGGATGGCGTCGTGCGCGTGTGGGACCTTGAGCGCGGGCGGCAGCGGTTCACGGTCAACCCCCAGCGCCACAAACGGGACGAGGATGAGGGTCCGCCGCCCGTCTACGGGCTGTCATGGATGCCGGACGGCAAGCTGCTGGCGACGGGCAGTTTTGATGGTTTTGTCCGGCTGTGGGACGCGGCGACGGGGACCTTCGTGCGTGAGATGCACGGGGCGGGTGCCTGGATCACCCACATCGCCTGCAGCCCCAACGGCGCCACCATTGCCGCCGCGCGCGTGGATGGAACTGCCTGGGTGTGGGACGCCCAGACGGGCGAGGACCTGTTCATCATGGAGGCCCACGCTGGCGTGGCCGAGCGCGTCGTCTACAGCGCGCACTGGGGCACCGCCGGGCCCACGCTGGCCTCGTGTGGCAGCGATGGCGAGGTCGTGCTGTGGTCTGCGGCGACGGGCGACTACCTGGGCAGCCTGGGCGGCCACACGGGCGGCGTGATTGCCGCGTCCTTCAGTCCGGATGGGAAGAGCATTGCCGTCGCCAGTTGGGATCATACCATCCGCGTCTGGCAGGTGGACCCGGTGACGGGCACGGCTCAGCTTGCCCAGACCGTACAGGGGCACATGGACAGCATCCACACCCTGGCCTGGCACCCGGCGGAGCCGCTGCTGGTCACGGCCAGCGACGAAGATGTGCTGCGTATCTGGAACGCGGACGCCGGGACGTTGTGCACGGCGCGGCTCGGTGAGTCGCTGGCGCTGCGCTGCGTGGCCTACAACCCCGACGGGGCGACCCTGGCCGTGGGCGGCCAGGATGGATCGCTGCGCCTCGAGGAGGCTGTCTCCGGTGCGCTCTTGCTGGAATTCGACGGGCACACCGAGCCGGTGCTCGACGTGGCTTTCAGCGCCGACGGCACGTGGCTGGCCTCAGCGGGGGCCGACAACATCGCCCGCGTATGGGACCTTAAGTCCGGCGAGCAGGTGCACGCGCTGACCGAGTTCTCGGGGCGGGTCACCGGGGTGGCCTTCAGCCCGGACGGATCGCTGCTGGCCACCGCCGCCGAAGATGGCGTGGTGCGCGTGTATGACACGGACCGCTGGGAGCGCGTCCATCGCTTTCCGGCAGATTCCGGGGTGGTGCACGCGGTAGCCTTCAGCCCGGATGGCTCGGTGCTGGCCACAGCCTGCCACAACCGGACGGTGCGCCTGTGGGGTATGGAAGAGGGCAAGCCCATCGCTACGCTGCACGGGCACCGTGCCGCGGTGCTGGATGTGGCCTTCCGCGCCGACGGGCGTACAGTGGCCTCTGCCGGCGCCGATGGGGATGTGCGCCTGTGGGACGCGCTGACCGACCGCATGCTGGCGATCTTTGAGGGTGGGACGATAGCGGCGCTGGCCGTGGGGTTCAGCGCCGACGGGCGCCTGGTGGCGGCGGGCGGGGCCGATGGCGTCGTGCGCGTGTGGGACGTGCCGGCTACCGGTGCGGACGCGGCGGCGGGCGCGGCGCTCTGAGACAGCCACCAAGCCGCCAGAGCGTCCATTTGTGAAATTTCTGTGAAATTCCTGTTGTGGCCGGGCAAAGAGATCGTTTGAGAGCCTTGGTCCAGGCGCGCGGACGCTCCAGCTTCGGGCGAAAGGCGCCGCCCAGGCGCAGGGGGCGCGAACGACCTGTCACCGGCTGGCCACCTGGCTGCTGAGATGGCCCCCGTCCCCCAGTGTCCCTTCCCCTGCGCTGCGTGGAGACAAGGGGAGCAAGTCCGTCGCTCTTCCCCCTTCCCCCGAGATGAGTCCGGGGGCACACAGGTAGTAAGGTTGGCCTGTGGCCTGCGGCGGCGCTTCGCTTGACCTCACCCCCGCCCGGCGCTAACGCGCCCCATCCGGTATTGCCTGTCAAGTCGGCAGCGGGGCGCGCGCCGCAGGAGACTTCGGAAGTCTTCGAAGACTTCCGAAGTCTGCTTTGGGGTGAGGCGTAGGGCGGTCGTTGACCTCACCCCCGCTCGGCGCTAACGCACCGTGCTGCCCCCTCTCCACACGCGGCGAGAGGGCTTCGGCCAGCGCACACGTCCGCTCGTAGGGGTGCTGCTCTGCTGCGCCTTATAGGGGCAGGTTTCGAAACCTGCCCCTACAAGAGGCCATCAAGCTGCGAGGTGTTCCGGCTCATTCTCCAAAGTGCATCAATAGCCCTTGCGCAGGCATTTCGCCGACAGCATTGCGCGTGTGGAGAGGGGGCAAGCCGGGCACAGCGAGGCCAGGGGATGAGGTAGGCAGCCTGCACGTTTGAGGCAATGGCCCTGTTGCCCTGGGTTAATTGGACTTTTGTGGCATGTTGGAATATAGTGGGATTGTCTGTGGGAAAATCCGGCGACCGCGGCTTTGGCAGCGGTTAGTCAGGGGAGCAGCCGGACTTCAGCACTGCGGTCTGTAGCCAGGGAAGTCAGAGATAGGTGATGCGCTTTTCTGCCCGAACCCGACGGCGGCATACGCGGCCATCTGAGGTGGCCGGCAGGGGGCATGTTCGCCCGGCTGGCTCGGCGACGGTGGCCGGGCCTGCGGCGCGCGAGCTGCAGCGGATGCAACCGCGCTCTCAGGCTTTGCCGGCGGGCGGCAGCCCGCCAAGCCTGCGCCAGCGGCGCAGCGAACGGCGTGCGCGCCGCGAGCGCGTGACGGCGCGCCGTCCAGGGGAGGGCCTGGCCCGCCGGCGCCGACTGAGTATCTGGCAGGTGCTCAACTGGCGGGTGGTTTCGGGCCTGATGGTCATTGGGTTCGGGTTCGTGCTCTATCTTTTCTTGAGCATGGATGCGTTCTACGTCAGCTCAGTGGCCATCGGCGGGGAGAAATACGTCGCCCGCGAGGAGATCTTCCGGTTCAGCGATGTCGCCCGCCGGCACATCTTCTGGGTCGATCCGGCAGAAGTGGAAGCGCGGCTGGAGGAAGTGCCCAACATCGCTGATGCGACGGTCCTGGTGGGATGGCCGCCCAATGCGGTGCAGATCGTCGTGGTGGAGCGCGAGCCGGCGCTGATCTGGGAGCAGCAGATTCGCGTGTGGGTGGACGTGAACGGGATTGTGATGAAGCAGCGCGAAGACATTGACGGCCTGCTGCGCATCGTCGTGCCCAACGCGACCGAACCGATCAGTGTGGGCCAGCATATCCCCCTGTCGGTGGTTGAGGGGGCGCTGCAGCTCCGCTATCGTTACCCCAACATTGACGTGCTGCTCTACGATTCGTTGAAGGGCCTGGGCTATCATGACGGGCGCGGCTGGACGGTGTGGTTTGGCAGCGGCGAGGACATGGACACCAAGCTGCGCGTCTACAATGCGCTGGTCGCTGAGATCGTCAGAGACGTGCAGCCGGGCGAGATTGTCATGACCGATCCGGACAGGCCCTATTACACAGTGCTGTGGCGTAACAGTTGAGCACCTGAGCGGTTGAGCTGCCCGAATCCGGGGGCATTACACACGAAATCATCGAACATCATGGGCGAACTGGTGGTAGGGGTTGATGTCGGCACGACGAAGGTTTGCACCATCGTCGGCGAAGTGCGCGACAGCGACGTGTACGTGCTGGGGCTTGGCATCGAGCCGTCGCAGGGGATGCGCAGGGGCATGGTCACCGACCTGAACGCCCTCAGCGCGTGTATCCTGGCCTCAGTCCACAAAGCGGAGAAGACGAGCGGCTACGAGATTGGCCGGGCGTTTGTCTCACTGGCCGGCGGGCACATCGAGTCGATCAACAGCCGGGGGGCGGTGGGCATCCCCAACCAGCGCGGCGTGCAGCTCGACGATCTGGAGCGAGCGATGGACGCCGCGCGGGCCGTGAATCTGCCGCATGGTCGCGAGGTGCTGCACGTCATCCCGCGCAACTACAGCCTCGACGGGCAGGCCGGGCTGCGTAGCCCGTTGGGGATGCTCGGCTTTCGCCTGGAAGTGGAAGCGCACATCATCACCGCCTCGACACAGGGTGTGAAGAACCTGGAAAAATGCGTGGTGGACGCCGGGGTGCTGGTCGATCGCTTCATCCTCAACCCGCTGGCGGCCGGCGATGTCGTGCTGACGGCGGACGAGCGCGAGGCGGGCGTGATGATCGTGGACATCGGCGGTGGCACGACCGACATAGCTATCTTCGTGGACGGCAGTGTGTGGCACACCGCCGTGCTTGGTGTGGGCGGCCAGCACATCACCAACGACATCGCCTATGGCCTGCACCTGCCGACCGAGCTGGCCGAGTCGGTCAAGCTGACGCATGGCCACGCCGATCCGAGGGCGGTCAGCCCGCTGGAGGCGTTCCCGATCCAGCCCTTCGGGGAAGAGCTACCCAGCAAAGTGCAGCGGGCAGACCTGGCCCATATCATTCACATGCGCACGACCGAGATGTTCGAGCTGATCCTCAAAGAAGCCAAGCGCAGCGGGTATGACGGGCTGCTGAAGGCGGGCATTGTCTTGACTGGCGGCAGCAGCCTGCTGCCGGGCATGAAGACAGTGGCCGCCGACGTGCTGCGCATGCCGGTGCGTCTGGGTCAGCCGGAGTTGGTGACGGGCATGTCCGAGGCGCTCAAGAACCCCGCTTACAGCACCAGCGTCGGGCTGCTCAAGCTGGGCCTGATCATGGACATGGAAGATGACCGGCGCGCTGCGCTGCGCAAAGGGGTGAACTCGCGGGGGGCCGGCGGGCGAGTTCGTGGGTTCTTCAAAGGCGCGCTCGACCGCTTGCTGCCACACGAGGAAGGAGCCGAATAGGCTGGCGGGCGCAAGTGCCAGGGCTTCGCACCCCATTTGCGGCTTTTGCAAAATAAAAAAATCCTTACAATACACCATAACTGCATACTCGGAGTGGGTGGAGCCGAACTGGCCGGCAGGGGGCACCGGGCGCGTGCGTCGAGGCCGGACGGTCAAGAACCACTGTAGACACGACTGTCCAGGAGGGTAGCGGAATGGCGAACTCGATAGCGATGGACAATATGGGGCTGGTGGATAACTTTGCCAGCATCAAGGTCGTTGGCATCGGCGGCGGCGGGGGAAATGCCGTCAACCGCATGATCGAGGAGGGGCTGGGTGGCGTTGAATTCATCTCTATCAACACCGACGCCCAGGCCCTCATGCTCAGCCGGGCCAAGACGCGGGTGCGCATTGGCGATAAGCTGACACGTGGCCTGGGGGCGGGCGGCAACCCGGATATCGGGCGCAAGGCCGCCGAAGAGAGCGCCGACGAGCTGTACGAAGTGCTGCGCGGCGCGGACATGGTCTTCATCACCGGCGGCATGGGCGGCGGGACGGGCACCGGCGGTGCGCCGATCATCGCCCAGGTCGCCAAGGAACTTGGCGCGCTGACCATCGGCGTGGTGACGCGCCCCTTCACCTTTGAAGGCGCCCGCCGTATCCAGTCCGCCGAAGCTGGCATTGAGGCGTTGAAGGGCCAGGTGGACACGCTGATCGTCATCCCCAACGACCGCCTGCTGCAGATTGTGGACAAGCGAGCGACCCTGCAGGACGCCTTTGGCATGGCCGACGACGTATTGCGCCAGGGTATTCAGGGCATCTCTGAGCTGATCACCGTGCCCGGCCTGATCAACCTGGACTTCGCCGACGTGCGCACGATCATGTCGGAAGGTGGCGCGGCGCTGATGGCCGTTGGGCGAGCCAGTGGCGACGACCGGGCGCGCAAGGCAGCCGAAGAGGCGATCAGCAGCCAACTGCTCGATGTGACGATTGATGGGGCGCGGGGCATCCTGTTCAACGTCACCGGCGGCCCGGGCATGAGCCTGTTCGATGTCAACGAAGCGGCGGCGATCATCAAGGAGACCTCGCATCCGGACGTCAACCTGATCTTCGGCGCGGTCATTGACGAGAACATGGGCGACGAGATTCGCATCACCGTGATCGCCACTGGCTTCGAGCAGACGCGCGTGGCGGCCCGCCGTACTGTGCAGTCCCCGCAGCAGCAGCGCGCGGCGCGGCCCGAAATCATGTCCCGCCCGGTCCAGCAGCGCCCGCCTGTGCCGGAGCTGCCGCTCGAAGAGGAAGCAGAGGCCGACATCGAGCCACAGCCGCCCGTGTCGCGGCCTGTCGCCGACGATTTCAAGCGCAAAGTGTACGATACGGACGATCTCGACATCCCGACCTTCCTGCGCAAGCGGCAGTGAGCGCCACACGCCGCTGTGCTGGCCTGTGCCTGGCCTGCGTCCGAGTCGCGCAGGTGGTCAGTTAGTCCTGCCTGCCTACCCTCGCAAATCTATTGCCTTCCGCTGGGCATGTAGTGGTCCGGCGGAAGGCGATTTTCTTGACCATTGCCCGCCAGTATAGGAAGTGTTAAAGCTTCATAACGACGCGGCTCGATAGTACTCTGGTACTATAGTCCCAGACCCCCATCCGTGATAAAGTGAAAGCCCATTTTAGGCTATATACAGGGGTATTATCCCACAGTAACCCCTGTATATGGCGATTAATCCCACAGTTTTGTGGGATGACAGGGGCCGACGAGCTCACAAGCGTGTCTTAAAGTCTCTTCATAATCGGGCGGCCTGCGGGTGGCCTACTCTGCGCCGGTGACCTTGCCGGCGCGTAGTGTCCAGACCGCCAGCGGATGTCTGAAATATCTGGGCGGCGGAGCCTGCGCCAGAAGCGCCTGGGGACGGCTGGCGCGGGCTGCGCGGAAAGGGCTGAGCATGAAGTGCCCATATTGCGAGACGGGGAATAAGTCGCGCGTCATTGATACGACGCGCGACTCGCAGGGAGGCATCCGTCGCCGCCGCGAGTGCAAGAAGTGCGGGAGGCGTTTCAGCACCTATGAGCGTGTGCTGCGCTCGACGCCCTTGCTGATCAAGAGCAATGGCGATCGCGAGGCTTTCGACCGCGAGAAACTGATCCGCGGCATCCAGATCTCGTGCGCCAAGCGGCCCATCCAGGCGGCTGAGATCAAGGCGCTGGTGGATCGCATCGAGACTTATCTGCAGCAGTTGGGCCGGGATGAAGTCTCTAGCCGAGTGGTTGGCGACATGGTCATTGACGGACTCAAGATGCTCGATCCCATCGCCTACATCCGCTACGCGATCGTCTACCTGGGCCTGGATAGCCTGACCAGCGTGCGCGACATCATTGACGGGCTGTTGGGTGAACAGGGCAGCGCGGGGGTGGGAAAAGAGTCCGTTGCCCGGCAGGCCGGCTCATCACCGCCTGACCATCCGGCGGACGGTACCGGCGCGCACTCATAGCCAGCGGCGCCCGGATAGCTGAACCGGCGCACAACGCATAGTCTGTGGCCTGCCTCGCCGTGCGGCAAGGCAGGGAGGGTGGTTTTTGTTTGTTATCGGAAGCGGGAACGGTGTTGCAGCGCCCGTAATGCCCTGGGCAAGGAGTGTCAGATGGCGGGTCGAGCCAAACTCAAGAAAGCGGTTGACGCGCGCTCGAACGGCTTCCAGAAAACGCCGCTGCCGCCGGACCTGGTGCGCCCGATCGCGCTGACTGAGAACGCGCGCACGGTGCTGGGCAAACGCTATCTGCGCCGCGGCGATGACGGGCAGCCCATCGAGAGCGAGCAGGAGATGTTCTGGCGCGTGGCCTACAACATCGCCAAAGCTGAAGAAGAACATGGCGGAGACGTAGAGGAGGTAGCCCGCCGCTTCTACGACCTGCTGACGACGCTGCGCTTCTTCCCCAACAGTCCCACGTTCACCGGGGCGGGGACGCCGCTGGGCCAGCTTGCGGCCTGCTTCGTGCTGCCCATTGACGATGACATGGGCCGCACCGGATCGGGCATCTTCGAGACGCTGCGCCACGCCGCGCTGATCCAGCAGACAGGCGGCGGCAACGGCTTTTCGTTCAGCCGGCTGCGGCCCAAAGGGGCGCTGGTGCGCTCCTCAAGCGGCGAGGCGACCGGGCCGGTCGGCTTCCTGCGCGTCTACGACCAGGCGTTTGGGGAGATTGCCCAGGGCGGGTGCCTGGTGCCGGAGACGCTGGTTTTCACGGCTGAGGGGGCGCTCTATCTGGGCGAGATCGTCACGCACGGTGAGCCAGGTTGGTGCCCGCACCGCCTGACCGTGGCGACCGATGAGGGCCAGCGCGAGTCGCGGCAGGTGTACAACAACGGTGTGGCGCGGGTGCTGCGAGTCCGCACCGAAGAGGGGCTGGAGCTGACGGGTACACCCGATCACAAGGTCAAGATGATGACGGCAGAAGGCCCGGCCTGGCGACGCCTGGATGAACTTCAGCCGGGCGACACGGTGCTGGTCAGGCTGGGCCAGCACCAGGGCCAGCGCCAGGCGTTGAGCCACCCTGTGCGGCAGCATGGCAACCAGGTGATGCCCGATCTACCCGCTGTCTTGGATGAGGAATTCGCCTTCTTCCTCGGTTATCTGGCCGGCGATGGGTTTGTCGCCAGCGGCGATCAGGATCACCGCGTGGGCGTGACGGTGGCCCACAGCAGTTACCTGCTGAGTGAGATGCCGGCCCGCTTCAAGCGACTGTTTGGCGAGCAAATGCATGTTTACCGCCAACAAAAAGCGCATGACGCCTCAACGACCTTCTGGGTGGACAACCGGGCTGTCAAGGACTTCCTGATCCTCAATGGACTGCACAAGCTGTCGAGCACGCAGGTGCGGGTGCCGCGCCTGATCCGGCAGAGTCCGCCGGATGTTGTCGGTGCTTATCTGCGCGGGCTGTTCGAGGCGGACGGCTCGCTGTCGCACGGCTACCCATTGCTCATGAGTAGCTCGGAGGCGCTCCTTCGCGAAGTGGCGGTGCTCTTGATCGGCCTGGGGTGCCCTGTGCGGATAACGCGCCAGCCGCAGTCCGCCGACCGGTATGGCAGCGCGCCCATGTGGTCGCTGCGTGTGCATTCGTTTGCTGGGCTGCAAGCGTGGCGCGAGCGCATCGGCTGTGATGCTGGCTCTCGCTTCGCGGCCTGCCTAGACTTTAAGCCGGACCTCTCGCGGGAAGGGACGTATCCCCTGCCCCACGCGGCCTATTGGGTTGAGCCGGTGCTGGAGGCTATCAGCCTGCCGCAGGTTGATGCACACGGACGGGGCATGGGAAAGAAGTTTAGTGCCACCGATCCCCGGCTGCGCAAGCAGTTGCTGCGCTACACGCGCGGTGATCGCCAGTTGACGCTCTCCGGTTACGAGTTGCTCAGCAGCCAGCACGAAGACTTTGCCATGCACGTCCGCCCGGTGAACAATCTGTGGTTTGTGTCGGTGGCGGCGGTCGAGGAGGCGGGCGAGTCGCTGACGCTCGACCTCGAGGTTGAGGACAACCACACGTATCTGGCTGGCGGCTGGGTGACTCACAACTCGCGCCGAGGGGCCAACATGGCCGTCCTGCGCGTAGATCACCCCGACATCCGCGAGTTCATTACCTGCAAGACCGACGAGAACGCCATCACCAACTTCAACATCTCGGTCGGCATCACCGACGCCTTCATGCGCGCCGTGGAGGATGATGATCAGTTTGAGCTGGTCAACCCGCACGATGGCGCGGTGTGGGAAGTGGTGCGCGCCCGCGATCTGTTTGACCAGATCGTGCGCCAGGCGCACCACAATGGCGAGCCGGGCGTGCTCTTCCTGGACACGGCCAACCGCGAGAATCCCGTCCCGCACCTGTACGAGCTGGAGTCAACGAACCCGTGCGGTGAGCAGTTTTTGGGCCCTTTTGAGAATTGTTGCTTAGGCAGTATTAACCTGGCCCAGCACGTCACCGAAGACCGACGCATGGACTGGGACAAGCTGGCCGAGTCGGTGGCGCTGTCTACGCGCTTCCTCGATGACGTGGTCAGCGCCAACGCCTACGTGCCCGCCGTGCCCCAACTGGAAGAGGCGGCGCACCGCGTCCGGCGCATCGGGCTGGGCATCATGGGCCTGGCCGACGTGATGTACGCGCTGGGCGTCCGCTACGGGTCCGAGGAGGGGCAGGAGTTCGCCAGCCAGGTGATGGAGTTTGTGCGCTATCACGCGATGGGCACCAGCATTGCCCTGGCCGAGGGGCGCGGGCCGTTCCCGGCCATTCACGGCAGCATCTACGATCCAGAACATCTGCTCTGGCAGCCGCCGCAGCCGCTCGTCCCCTACACCCGCAATTGGGGCCGCCCGCCGCTGGACTGGTCGCTGATCGTGGAGGGCATCAAGCAGCACGGCATCCGTAACGGCGCGCAGCTCACCGTCGCGCCGACGGGCACGATCTCGACGGTGGCGGGCATCGAGGGCTACGGCTGCGAGCCGGTCTTCGCCCTGGCCTACACGCGCTATGTCAACGACAATGGCCAGCAGCTCACCCTGCAATACACCAGCCCGCAGTTCGAGCGCGCGCTGCGCGAGGCCGGGCTGGATGACGCGCAGATCGCCGCCGTTGTCGAGCAGGTCAACCTGAGCGGGACGTGTCAGGACGTGGCGGGCGTGCCGGAGGAAGTGCAGCGCGTGTTCGTCGTCAGCAGCGACGTGACCGCCGAGGAGCACGTGCGGATGCAGGCGGCGCTGCAAGCCTTCACCGATAATGCCATCTCGAAAACAGTTAATTTTCCTATTACAACAACCGAGGACGACGTGCGCAGGGCCTACCTGCTCGGCTGGAAGCTCGGCTGCAAGGGCATGACCGTCTACGTGACCGGTAGCCGCGAAAAGGTGGTGCTGGAAACTGCCGAGACGCGCCAGAAGAAGCAGGAAGACAACGCAACGCCCGCGACACAGATTCGTCTGTTCAACGAAGACAAGAAACCGCGCCCGCGCCATCTGGAGGGCAAGACCTACCGGGTGGAGACTCCGCTCGGCACGACCTACGTCACCGTCAACGAGAACGGTGAGGGCAAGGGGCAGCCCTTCGAGATCTTTCTGCACACAGCCAAAGCCGGGTCGGACACGGCGGCGGTCGCCGAGGCGCTGGGCCGCCTGATCTCGTACA
>JBBIHG010000080.1:0-15096 GCA_037447125.1 Chloroflexota bacterium
TTGATAACCTATGGGCCGCAGCCTGATATTCTGCCCCAATATCCGAATGCACCCCGCGCGTGGCACTGACTTGCGCTGCTGCGCGACCCGTGTTACACTCAGGGCACCTTAACAAACGAATGCCCCGGCGCTGGTTGCACAGCCCGGAGCATGGCCAGGCCGATTGCAGCGACCTGACGGCACTGAGTATAGCAAACCAAGCCCCGTCCGGCAATGCAGCGGCGGGGCTTTTTGCTTTGGGGCTGACAGCACCGTGACGGCACGGCGTGCTGGCTGGCCTGTCCGCTACTCCAACGACATCTCTGTATCCACGCAATCGAGCAGGGGCAGCAGCTCCTCGCGTGGCTTCTGCTGCGAGCGCTTTTTGCCGTAGTAGAAGGTGTCCGCCCGGCAGACGTGGCGCACCCAGGCGAACGGGTTATCCCACTTGGCCCCCAACTGTTGCGCCTCGTAGCGCGCCATCCGCACCTGGGCTAGCGCCGTTTTGATGTGATACATCGGGTCTTTGCGCGCCAGCAGCGGCTCTGGCCGGGGCTGGCGACGGATGAAGCGCAGCACGCCCGGATAGAGCAGCCCCCGGAAAAGCAGGTTGAGCCGCAGGCCGGGGCCGCCCGGCCAGGCTTCGGGGTGTTCTTTGAGAATCCAGGCCCACATCGTGTAGATGGCCAACTGGGCGCTGCGTGGGAAGCCCTCTTCGCGGCGCAGGTTCTTGGGGCGCAGCCGCTTGAGCGCGGCGCTCAGCTCGGGAATGGCGTGCTCGGTATCCCAGCGGACGACGCTCAGCATCTCCAGCGCGCGCTCAATGTGCGTTTCCAGCACGGCGAGCTGGTGAATCTCCTGGCGCTCGCGGGTGCGGCGGGCCAGGCTGCGCCCGCGCGGACCCTTGGCCCCCGGCAGCGGCGAATCTTGGCCCCACTGCACGCCGTATTCGTGCACCATCTCCAGCCAGAACAGGTCTTGCGTCTCCAGCCGGTATGTGCTCGCGTCCAGCCCTGCGTCGGGACCGTCAGCGGGGGCGCGGCGCACCCCCTGGCACGGCCCAGGGACGATGCGCTCCAGGGCATTGTAGGGGCTGGCGCTGTGCCGGTCGTGGGCCAGCGGATCGGCGGCGACCCAATCCACGTTCTTGGGGTCCAGGCCGGTGACGCGCGCCGAGAAGCGCGCATCCCAGCGCCGGCCAAAGATGCGCCGTCCGCGCACCAGCTTGCCCGGCAGGGAGAAGGCTTTCTCCAGCACGCTGAGGCGCGCCGACGCCGCATACCCCTCGATCTCCCAGGCGAAGTACGACGCCGACGACCCGCGCGCAATATAGACGATGGGGCGCCCGGCGGTAGTCTTCTGCACGTCCGCCCACAGGCGGCGGTAGCCGTCCTCGTGGCTGGCATAGCCCACGTCGAGCACCTGCACGCTGGTCAGCAGCGCCGCTTCGTCCAGCTCGCGCTCCTGGGCGAAGACGTGTTCGCCCAGCTCCAGCAGCAGGGTGATCACCTCCCAGTCGCCTTCGTGACGGTTGGCCCAATCGTCGTAGTAGTAGTGGAACCAGTATTGCAGCGCCACCCGTGACCGCCGGACATCGTGCGGCCCTTGCGCTGGCCCCTGGCGTAACAGCGCCTCGGTGGACGACAGGGCGAGGTCGAGGGGGGCGCGCCCTTGAATCAGCCGCCCATAGACGATGCTGCGCCGGGCCTCTGGCGGCGTTTCGGCCAGCAGCTCGAAGTAGTGCTTCCAGAAGCCGATGTTGTCGCCGCGATCGAGCGCCAGGTCGAAGCCGCGAACCCGCTTGCCCAACTCCTGCTGGATCAGCCGCGTGCGGATGGCGCTGCGCAACGCCTCGCCCGTCAGTCCGGCGTAGCGCGGATCGCCGTGGTAGGCGCGCACGGCTTCGTCAATCTGCTCGCTGCTGATCGCCGCCTCAACCGTGCGGATCTCCTCCTGGAGTGAGTGTGGCTTCAGCCACCGGGCCAGGCGACGCAGCAGGTGCAACCTGGGGCGGCAAATGGTCGCTTGTTGCAGGAAGAACTCGACCGCGCGGGGGTGGTAGGAGCCGCGCATGGTGTAGATGGCATCGCCCTCGTCAGGGTAGGGCGCTTGATGCTCAAGTTCCGGGAACAGCACCAGCACGGGAGCGTAGCGGCGCAAGAGTATCTGGCGTTCGGCAGGCAGGAGGTATCCTCGCGCGTCGGGCATGGGTGGCTCCTGTGTGAATAGCTGTCAGCCGTCAGCGATCAGCCAGCGCTCAGGGATGTCCCTGAGCGTCTGTGGCGCTTTCGATACTGATCATTATAAGATGCTTACTGTGGCCCGGCGAGTCGGCGGCACTCCTTGCCCTCCGGTAGCCTTGGTTCGGCGCAGGGCGACGGGCTATAATGGACAGCAACAGCAACAGTCGTAGCCTGCCTGCCGGCGGGCGCGCAGCCGCGCGACGAGTCCCCGGCCCGCGCAGAGCAGAAAGGACACGAGCACACCGTGGAGAGGAAGCACACCATCGTCGTCATGCAGGGCGACCAGACGGGCCAGGAGCTGCTCGACGAGGCGCTGCGCGTGCTAACGCCGGCCATCCTGCCGCCCAGCGTGCACTTTGTCACCTTCGACCTGTCGCTGGAGAACCGTCGCGCGACCAGGAACAAGGTTGTTCACGACGCGGCGGAGGCGGTGCTCAAGCACGGGCTGGGCCTCAAAGCGGCCACGATCACCCCCGGCGCCTCCGACGACGTGGGCAGCCCCAACGCTATCCTGCGCGAAGCCATCAACGCTCAGGTCATCCTGCGCGTGGGGCGGCGGCTGCCGCCGGTGCGCCCCATCGCTGGCGTGCACGCGCCGATTGCCGTGGTGCGTATGGCCGTCGGCGACGCCTACGGGGCGAAAGAGTGGCGCGAGGGCCAGGGGCTGGACGAAGTCGCCTTCCGCACGGAGCGCATCACCCGCCGCACCTGCCGGGCTGTCGCCGAGTACGCCTTCCACTACGCCGAGCGCAGCGGGGCCAAGGTGTTCGGCGGCCCCAAGTACACGGTCAGCCCGATCTACGAGGGCATGTTCAAGGAGGAGATGGACGCGGCGGCGGCGCGGCATCCCGCCGTGCGCTACGACCCGCAGCTTATTGACGCGACCTACGCCTTGCTGCTGGAGACGACTGGCGAAGCGCTGGTCATCCCCACCCTCAACCGCGACGGCGACAGCATGTCCGACCTGGTGCTGAAGATGTTCGGCACTATCGCCGGGTCGGAATCGCTGATCATCAGCTTCGATGACGACATGCAGCCGAGCGCGGTCATCGCCGAAGCGCCGCACGGCACCGCGCCCTCACTGCAGGGCAAGAACCTGGCTAACCCGGTGGCGATGATCATGGCCGTGGCGACCGTGCTCAGCTACATCCCCGGCGACCGGGCCGCTCGCGTCTGCCGGGCTATCCGCGAAGGGACGCTGGAGACGGTCTACGATGGGGTGCGCACCGCCGACCTGGGCGGCAACGCGACGACCAGCGACTTCACCGACGAAGTGATCCGCCGCGTGCAGGCCAGGCTCGCCGTGTGGGATGTGCTGGGCTAGGCGTGTGGGGAGAGGGCCGGGCGGAGTCTGGAGCCATCCGCCCGGCGACAGCGGGACGCTTCCCTCACTTCCCAACTTATGACTCATGACTCGCAACCAACCGAGATGCAAGCGGTGAAGCTCATCCTGACCCACGACAACGCCGACTTCGATGCTGTGGCATCGCTGCTGGCCGCGCACCTGCTGGACACCGAGGCGCTGCCCGTGCTGCCCGCGCGCGTCAACCGCAATGTCGAGCAGTTCCTGAACCTCTACGGCACGGAGCTGCCCTTCGTCCGGCGGGGCGACCTGCGGCGCGGCGTGCCGGTCGAGAGCGTCACCGTCGTGGATACGCAGAGCTTCTCCACCGCGCGCGGGATGCGCCCGGAGACGCCAGTGCACTTCATTGACCACCACCCGCTCTCCCGCGAGTTGGAGGCCAACCAGACATTCACCGGCGACCCGGTCGGGGCGGCGACGACGCTGCTCGTCGAGCAGATTCACGCCCAGCAGATCGCCATTGTCCCGCTTGAAGCCACGATGTTGCTGCTCGGTGTCTACGAGGACACCGGCTCGCTGCTCTATGGCACGACGACCGCCCGCGACGTGCGTTGCGCCGCCTGGCTGCTCGACCGCGGGGCCGATCTGGACGTGGTGCGCGAGTTCCTGGCCCACCGCCTGACGCCGGAGCAGCGCGAATTGTACGAGCATCTGTTGGAGCGCACCGAGACGCATGTCGTCAAGGGGCACGCCATCCTGCTGGCGACCGCCATCACGCGCACGCCGGTGGACGAGATCGCCACGCTGGCCCACAAGCTGCGCGAGCTGTACGAGCCGGCGGCGGTCTTTGTGCTGGTGCAGCTTAATGGCGACATCCAGCTTGTGGCGCGCGGCACGACCGACGCCCTGGACGTGTCGGTCATTGCCCGGCGTTTTGGCGGCGGCGGGCATGGGCGCGCGGCGGCGGCGCTCATTCGCGCCCGCCAGCTCGACGACGTGCGCGAGGAGATTCTGCGCGTGCTGCCGGAGATCATCGTCCCCTCGCTGCTGGTTGGAGCGCTGATGTCCGTTGGGGCGCAGACGGTGCGCGCCGACGAGCGCATCACCTCAGTCGTAGACCGCATGCAGCGCACCGGCCATGAGGGCTTTCCGGTGGTGGAGGGGGGACGCATCGTCGGGCTGCTGACGCGCAACGCCGTGGACCGGGCGATGAGTCATGGCATGGGCCACCGCCGCGTGCGCGAGATCATGGAGGCGGGCGAGATCACCGTGCAGCCCGCCGACTCTATCGAGGTCTTGCAGCAGCGCATGATGCGCTCCGGCTGGGGGCAGATTCCTGTCGTGGACGAGCGCGGCGCGCTGCTGGGCATCGTCACGCGCACCGACCTGATCAAACGCTGGGGCCAGCACCCCGACGATGGCCGCCGCGAGGAGATTCTGCGCCGGACCCAGGCGGCGCTCGCGCCGGGCATGTGGCGGCTGATCGAGGCGGTGGCCCGCCAGGCGCAGCAACAGCGGATGGGACTGTACATCGTCGGCGGCTTCGTGCGCGATCTGCTGCTCGGCCAGCCGACGCACGACCTCGATCTGGTCGTCGAGGGCGACGCCATCGCCCTGGTAGAGGCCATCCGTGCCACCTACGGCGGCGATATGCGCAGCCACGCCCAGTTCGGCACGGCCAAGTGGCTGCCCGATGAGAGCGTCGCCCAGGCGCTCGGCGGCTCGCGCGACGACGACGGCTGGCCGGACTTCATTGATTTCGTCTCAGCGCGGCGCGAGTTCTACGAGCAGCCCACGGCGCTGCCCACCGTGCAGCGCGGCTCGATCAAGCCCGACCTGTACCGGCGCGACTTCACCCTCAACACGCTGGCCATCCGCCTGTCGCCAGAGCCGATGGGCGAGCTGCTCGACTTCTACGGCGGCGAGCAGGACCTCAAAGACGGCGTGATCCGCGTGCTGCACAGCCTCAGCTTCGTGGACGACCCGACGCGGATGCTGCGCGCCGTGCGCCTGGAGCAGCGGCTCGGCTTCCGCATCGAGCCGCGCACGGAGGAACTGATCCACAACGCGCTGGGCCTGCTCGACCGGGTGAGCGGCGACCGCATTCGCCACGAGCTGGCCCTGATCCTGGCCGAGCACCAACCGCTGCGCGCCCTGGCCCGCCTGGAGAAGCTGGGCATTCTGGCCGCCCTGCACCCAGACTTGCGCCTGGATGATTGGGCGCGCTCGGCCTTCTGCGCGGTGCGCTACGCCCGCGAGCACCACCCCTGGCCCTCGCTGGCCCACTTCGACAACTGGATGCTGACCACCTTCTCGCTGTTCACCAGCCGCCTACCCCAGGATGAACTAGAGGCGTTGGGGCGGCGGTTGCAGTTCTCGCGCGTGTACCTCAACCACCTGCACGACGCGCGGGCGGCTATCGCCCTGCTGCCCGAACTGAGCCGCGAGCGGCTGCCCAGCGAGATCGTGGCGATGCTCGAGCCGCTCGACGAGGTCGGCTGGCTGGCGGCGTGGGCTGCCGCGACCGAGGCGACCGCCCGCGACCAGGTCGCCCGCTTTGCCGGGACGTGGCGCACCGTCAGGCCGGGGCTTGGCGGGCATGACATCCAGGCGCTGACCGGCATCAAGCCGGGGCCGGTCTATGGTGAGCTGCTGGGCCGGCTGCGCACCGCCTGGCTCGACGGCGAGATCGCCACCCCGGACGAGGAGAAGGCCCTGCTGCTGCGCCTGGTTGAGGCGCTGGAAGGTCCAGCCTCCGAACACACTCCCTGAAGCTGACCCCGATCGCTCCCGGATAGGGCATGCGAAGCGGACTTCCGCAGCCTCGTGGACTGCGGAAGTCCGCGTCAGGCGTCCACGTTTGCCCGGAGTAGCGGGGCCGCGCCTCATGTCGGCGGGCACATTCCCCCGCCGCTCAGCGCGCGGACGTTCCTTCGCGCGCCAGCACGTGGACCAGGCCGGGCACGTTCGGATCGTAGGGTGCGCCGGCGCACCCGTTGAAGCGCCCTACTACCTCCAGCCCCGCCTCGACGAAGAGCTGCTCCATCTCCGGCAGGGTGGGCCACCAGACGTCCTGGCGGTACTCCTGGCGGGAATGTGCCGGGCCGAAGACGACCGTCTGGTGGTGGGCGATGCGCCGCTGGGCGTCGAAGCGCTGGCGGTAGATAGCCGCGCCCCCGCGCCACTCGTCCCAGTGCTGGGCGCGCGCGGGTAGCTCCGGCTGCCAGTCCTCGCTGCCGAAGAGCAGCCGCCCGCCGGGGCGCAGCAGCCCCGCGACGCGCCGCAGCGCAGCGCGCGCGCTGTCCGGGCCGGGGAACCAAGTCAGCAGGTTGCCGCAGAACTGGGCGACAGCGTCGAACGGCCCGCGCAGCGGCGCGTGAGCGATGTCGCCTTCCACCCAGTGCACGGCCAGGCCGCGCCGCCGGGCGTGGTAGCGAGCCAGGACGAGCAGCTCGTGCGACAGGTCCAGCCCGGTCACGCGCAGGCCGCGCGCGGCCAGGGGCAGGCTGTGCCGCCCCCAGCCGCAGCCCAGGTCGAGCAAGCGGTCGCCTGTCGCCAGCCGCAGGTGATCCACGGCGAACTGCACTTCGAGTTCCGTATTGTTTGCCCATGCTGCCGGAGCATCGCCGGTCATCAGGCGGCGGGCCCATGCCGCCGCCATCTGGCGATTCCAGGCAAGGTTGTCTCGATGAGTGAGTCCAGGCGCGTGCATGGCGGAGCTCCTTCCCAGCGCACGGGAAGCACGGCCATCAGCCGTTGCGCTTGGTGTACTTCTCTGCGCGGACGATCTTGCCACCATCAACGATGGCGATGCGGTCGCACAGTGCGTTTGCCTCGTTCATGTCGTGGGTGGTACAATCATCGCGCCGGGCCTTCATCTAATTCGGAGCGTTGTGACCGTTGGTGGGCTGACCGCCAGCCGCTCCGGGCCTGTTGTGCCGCACAAAAAAGCCGCGAGCTGGATGCCCGCGGCTGGTGTGGCCGGCGACGGACTCGTTGGACGAGTCATCGCAAACAAAAACCGCGGGCATTGCGCCCGCGGCCAGTGTCCCTCGTAATACCGAGTTCCCCTAACGGCAAACAGGCGCAATACAGCCAGGCTCGTTCCCGGCGGGAACGCTGCTCATGCGAGTGCGGATGAGAAAACGATAGGCCATTTGCGCCATTGCTCCTTTCATAGGATGCGGGCAGTATAGCATGGGCGGCGCGGCCCTGTCAAGGTTTTTGCTGGCGGGGGTGTGTCAGGGCGTGGGTGTGTCTTGGAGACTGCATTTCGGTTCTGGGGTAGAGCATCACCGCAAAGGCGGGGAGAGCGCAGTGCAAAGCGAGGTATCTTCTCCTCTGCGTCCTCCGTGTCTCTGCGGCTCAAGGATTTCGCTCCCATCGTAAAGGGCCCCTCTTAGCGGCGCTATTCGTTCGCCGCCGGACGCCATGCTATAATCGCGTCCCTAGTGACGGGAGGCGCCGGCGCCACACTCACTCCCTGATAGGGGGCGGGCAGCCGCCAGGCGCGCGCTTTTTGAAGGATGTTGGCTCTATGGACTTTGCTCTGAACGAAGAACAGATCATGGCCCGCGACATGGTGCGCGAGCTGGCCCGCGACAAAATCTACCCCACCCTCAAGGAATGGGACCGCAAGCACCAGCCACACCCCGACGTGCTGCCGCTGCTGGCCGAGAACGGTGTGCTGGGCATCAATATCCCCGTCCGCTACGGCGGGCAGGGCTTCGACTACATCACCCTGGCCCTGGCCTGCGAGGAACTGGAGCGCATTGACGCCAGTCTGCGCGTGATCATGTCGGTGCACGCCGGCCTCAACAGCCTGGCTCTGCTGCAATGGGCCACCGAGGAGCAGAAGCAGCGCTTCCTCGTGCCACAGGCGCGCGGCGAGAAGGTCGCCGGCTACGGGCTGACTGAGGCTGAGGCGGGCAGCGACCCGGTCAACCTGCGCAGCACCGCCCGCCGTGAAGGGGACGTTTACATCCTCAACGGTGAGAAGATGTGGATCAGCCTGACGGCGCTGGCCGATAACTTCATTGTCTTTGCCAAGACTGACCCGCACGCCGAGCCGCGCCACAAGGGGATCACCGCCTTCATCATCACCAGGGACATGAAGGGCGTGAGCACCTACGAGGAGAAGCACAAGCTGGGCGTGCGCGCCGGCTCAACGGGCAGCATCGTCATGCAGGATGTCGAGGTGCCCCTTGAGAACCGGCTGGGCGAGGAGGGCGAGGGTTTCTACATCGCCATGAGCTGCCTCGACAACGGGCGCTACACCGTTGCCGCCGGAGCGACCGGCTGCATCCGCGCCTGCCTGGAAGATAGCGCCAAATACGCCAAAGAGCGCCACACCTTTGGTGTGCCCATTGCCCAACACCAACTCATCAAGCAGAAGATCGCCTACATGCAGCAGTGGTACGACGCGGCCTGGCTGCTGGTCATGCACGCCGGCTGGCTGAAGAACCAGGGTCGGCGCAACACGCGCGAGACAGCAGTTGCCAAGTGGTTCGCTACCGATATGAGCGTCAAGGCGGCGCTGGAAGCGGTGCAACTGTACGGCGCGTATGGCTTCAGCGACGAGTACGATGTCGAGCGCTACCTGCGCAACGCCAAGGGCGCCGTGATCTACGAAGGCTCCAGCGAGATTCAGCAGCTCATCCAGGCCGACTACGCGCTGGGCTACCGGCGCGACCGCCCGCTGCGCTGCGAGCCGGTGCCCTACGATGCCGACACCTGGCAGAGCGAGGGATAAGTCCATCACCGCGGAGGCGCAGAGAACGCAGAGGTTGTTGGTTATTGGTTGAGCGCGTATGAAGTGCAGTTGCCTGGCTCGAATCACCAGGAACCAATCACCAAGACCTGTATTCTGGTTCTACTCTGCGCCCTCTGTGTCTCTGCGGTTCCAATAATCCTGCTACATCTTGAGGAGGGTGAACTTTGCACGTCGTAGCGATTGCATCTATGACGCCGGACACCGAAGCTGCTGTCACGGTGGACGCCGGCGGGAATGTTCAGTGGGGCGACAAGCTGGTGGTCAACCCCTGGGACGAGTACGCCATCAGCGAGGCCGTGCTGCTCAAGGGCGCGCACAACGGCCAGGCGACGGTCATGACCGTCGGGGCGGAGGCGCAGGCCGAGGCGCTGAAACACGGCCTGGCCATCGGCTGCGACCAGGCCGTTCGCGTGTGGGACCCGGCCCTGGCTGGCGGCGACAGCCTGGCCTACGCCAGCGCCGCCGCCGCCGCCATCCGCAAGCTGGGCGACGCCGACCTGGTCATCTTCGGCAAGGAGATGTCCGACAGCGCCAGCGACCAGCACGTTTTCCAGACGGCGCGCAAGCTCGGCTGGACGATGATCGGCTTCGTCGCCAAGATCGAGGCGATTGACTTCGCCGCGCGCACCATTCGCGTCCGGCGGATGACCGACCAGGGCAGCGAAGTGGTCAGCGGTCGCCTGCCTGCCGTGATCAGCGTGCTGAAAGACATCAACGAGCCCAAGTACCCGACCTTCATCGGCATCCGCAAGGCGGCCAAAGCAGAGATTCCCGTCTGGTCGCTGGCCGACCTGGGGCTGAGCACCGCCGCCGTCGCGCCCAAGACGGCGGTCAGCGGGCACCGCGAGCTGCCCAGGCGCGAAGGCTCCGCCGAGATCATCGAGGGGGCCAGCGCCCAGGAGAAGGCGACCAGGCTGGTCGCCCGCCTGCTGGAGGAGAAAATCCTATGAGCGCCGCCCTCTTTGTCTGGATCGAGCAGCACGACGGCCAGCCAGTCACGACCTCGTGGGAGGCGCTGGGCGTGGCCCGCTCGCTGGCCGCTGGCGGGGCGGTGACGGCGCTCGTCTTCGGCGCTGGCGCGCAGAGCGGAGTCATCGCCCAGGCCGCGTTCGAGCACGGCGCGGACGCCGTCATCCAGGCGGGCGATGCGTCGCTGGCCCGCTACCGCTTCGAGCCGTATGTGGCTCTGCTGGCCGCGCTGGTCAAGGAGCGCGCGCCGGACGTGGTGCTGGCCGCGGCGACGGTCGCCGGGCGCGAATTGCTGGCGGGCGCCGCCGCCGACCTGAACGCTCCCTTGCTGGCCGACGTGACCGAAGTGGCGCTGGACGGCGGTAAGCTGCACGCCGTGCGCCCGGTGCTGGGCGGCAAGGTCTTGCGCGTGGAAGCCGTCGTCGGCGACGGGCCGCAGTTCGCCGCGCTGCGCCCGCGCGCCTTCCCCGTGCCGGAGCCGCAGCCAGGGCGTTCCGGTGAGGTGATCGCGGTCGCCCCCGCCTTGGCCCCGGACGCCATCCCCTCCCAGATCGAGCGCGTCGAGACAAGCGGCGGCCAGGTGAGCCTGACCGACGCGGACATCATCGTCGCCGGCGGGCGTGGCGTCGGTGGAGCGGACGGCTTCGCCCCCCTGCACGCGCTGGCTGAGGTGCTCGGCGCGGCGCTGGGAGCCAGCCGCGCCGCCGTGGACGCGGGCTGGATCGCCTACGAGCACCAGGTCGGGCAGACGGGCAAGGTCGTCGCGCCAGACCTGTACATCGCGGCGGGCATCTCCGGGGCCATCCAGCACCAGGCGGGGATGCGCTCGGCCAAAGTGATCGTCGCCATCAACAAAGACCCGGACGCGCCGATCTTTAAGCTGGCCCGCTTCGGCATCGTCGGCGACCTGTTCGAGGTGGTCCCGGCGCTGACCGAGGCATTCCGCCAGCGGCTGGCGTAGGACCTGGCCCCGGCGGAGAGTCGCCTGAAGGTCTGGATGGATTGAAGTTCTTATCTGGGCGGGTTTCGTGCAGATTCACGAAGTCATTGCGGATACCCTGCCAGACCTGTAGGGGCGGGTTTGAAACCCGCCCCTACAGGAGAACGCACTGATTGGCGGGGGTCCGTAGGGGCGTATCGCCATACGCCCCTACGAGAACACCGTCAGCCACCGGTGCTATCGAGCGGCAGGAAATCAGACTGACCTCTCAACGAGCATGAAACCCGCCCCTCCGCAGATCGCACCTGTCGCACGAACTCTGGAATATGCCAAACAGCGAGAGGCGGGCGCATGACCCCTGAACCGATCACCCTGCTCGAAGGCAAACGAATCATCCTTGGCGTGACGGGCAGCATCGCTGTCTACAAAGCGGCGGACCTGGCCAGCAAGCTCACCCAGGCTGGGGCGCTGCTGGACGTGATCATGACCGAGGCGGCGCAGCGCTTCGTCACGCCGCTCAGCTTCCAGTCGGTCACCGGGCGCGCCGTCTACACGACGATGTGGGCCACTGCTGACGACGCCCTGCCTACCCACATCGCCCACGTGGGGCTGGGCGAGGGTGCGGATTTGCTGGTGATCGCCCCGATCACCGCCCAGACCATCGCCCGGCTGGCCTGCGGCCTGGCCGACGATCTGCTGGCGGTGACGGCTCTGGCCGCGCGCTGCCCCCTGCTGATCGCCCCGGCGATGGACGGCGCCATGTACGCCCACCCGGCCACGCAAGCCAACCTGGCGACGCTGCGCGCGCGCGGCGTGACGGTCATCGAGCCAGACGAAGGGCGCTTCGCCTCCGGGCTGGTGGGCAGGGGCCGCCTGCCGGAGACGCCCGTCCTGCTCGGCCACATCCGGCGGGCGCTGGGGCGGAATGGCCCGCTGGCCGGGCGGCGCGTCGTGGTGACCGCCGGTGGCACGCGCGAGCCGCTCGACCCGGTGCGTGTGCTGGCCAACCGTTCCAGCGGCAAGCAGGGCTACGCGCTGGCCCAGGCCGCGCTCGACGCCGGCGCGGAGGTCACGCTGATCAGCACGGCGGATGAGCTACCGATCCCCGTGGGGGCGGCGCTAGTGCGCGTGGAGACCGCCGCCCAGATGCACGATGCCGTGCTCAGCCACGCGGCGGGGGCGGATGCGCTGCTCATGGCGGCGGCGGTCGCCGATTACCGCCCGGCCCAGGTTGCCGCGCAGAAGATCAAGAAGTCCGCTGACGCAGGCGAAGGGCTGGCAGTACCTCTCGTGCGCACGGCGGACATCCTGGCGGACGTGCGCGCAGCGCGCGAGGCGAGCGGCTGGCCGCGCGTGGTGGTCGGCTTCGCCGCGGAGAGCGAAGACCTGCTGGGCAACGCCGCAGCCAAGCTGCGCGCCAAGGGACTCGACCTGATCGCCGCCAACGACATCACCGCGCCTGATGCTGGCTTCGGCGCCGACACCAACCGCGTCATCCTGCTCGACCGCAACGGCGGCCAGCAGCCGCTCGACCTGCTGAGCAAGGCGCGCGTCGCCGAAGCGGTGATCGCACGGGTCGCCGGACTGCTGGCGGGGCGAGACCAGTAGTTGCCCCACAACCAGCCGCTCGCGGATACATCCGCCCTGGGGCATAGTCGCACGTGTGTAGGGGCGTATCGCCATACGCCCCTACGGGAAAAGGCGTCTTCAGTGCCCCGTGATGAGCGCTCCTACGGGCGCGGGTTGCGCTCGGCGATCAGGCGCAGCCCATCCAGCGTCAGCCAGGGGTCAACCGCGTCGAAGCAGCCGGTCAGCGGGGCCAGTGCCGTCGCGTAGCCGCCGGTGGCGATGGTCTGCCCGCCGCCCAACTCGGCGCGAATGCGGGCGACGATGCCCTCGACCATGGCTACATGGCCGATGACCAGCCCAGCCTGCATGGCGTGGATCGTGTTGCGCGGGATCATCGTCGGCGGGGGGACCAACTCGATCTGCGGAAGCTGCGCGGTACGGCGGACCAGCGCGTCAGCCGTGGTGCCCAGCCCGGCGGCGATCACCGCCCCGACCATCGCGCCTGGCTCTTCGACGATGGTGAAACTGGTTGCCGTGCCGAAGTCAATAACGATGCAGTTGGCCCGGAAGCGCTCGTAGGCGGCCACAGCGTCGGCGATGCGGTCGCTGCCCACGCTGTCGGGGTGGTCGGTATTGATGCGGATGCCCGTATTGACCCGCGCGCTGACCACCACCGGCAGGAAGCCGGTGCGCTGGGCGACCATCGCGCACAGCCCGGCAGTCAGCGAAGGGACCACGCTGCTGAGCACCGTCTGTTCGAACTGCTCCAGGGCCAGCCCGGCCTCGCTGAGGAAGGTGCGGAACATCACCGCGTACTCATCCGGCAGGCGCTCGCGCACGGTCTGCACGCGCCAGTGGTGCGTCCAGGCTGCGCCGTCGTGGACGCCGAAGACAATCGTCGTGTTTCCCACATCAATCGCCAACAGCATGGGTGTGCTCGTCTCCTGGGTGGTCGGCTCCTGCCGCTGATCTGTTGGAAATTATAGGCGGCCTGGGGCAGAATGTGCGAAATGCGTGCGATAAGATTGGATTATGTGGCCCCTGTGGGAAAAGCGAGGGAATAACCCATGACCAACCACACGCTCACCGCCATTGACGGCCTCCGCGTCGGGCACGCCCACGCCCTGGACGGCCCGACTGGCTGCACCGTCGTGCTCTGCCCGTCGGAGACGGTTGGCGGCGTGGATCAGCGCGGCGGGGCGCCCGGCACCCGCGAGACGGACTTGTTGCGCCCGCTGCACATGGTCGAGCACGCGCACGCTATCCTGCTGGCCGGGGGCAGCGCCTACGGCCTGGACGCGGCGAGCGGCGTCATGCGCTGGCTGGAGGAACGCGGCGTCGGCTTCAACGTGGGCGTCGGTGTGGTGCCCATCGTCCCGGCGGCGATTCTCTTCGACCTCGACGTGGGCGACCCATCCATCCGCCCCGACGCGGCGATGGGTTATGCGGCGTGCCAGGCAGCGTCGGCGGAGCCGGCAGCAGAAGGGTGTGTGGGCGCGGGAGCGGGCGCGCAGGTCGGGCGGCTGATGGGGCCAGGCTTCGCCTGCAAGTCGGGCATTGGCAGCGCAGCGATTGAGATCGGCGACGGGCTGCGCGTGGCGGCCCTGTTCGCGGTCAACGCGCTGGGCGACGTGGTGGACGAAGACGGGACGATCCTGGCCGGGACGCGCCAGCCGCCAGATGGAGCGCGCTTCGCCGGGGCGCTCAATCTCCTGCCCGCCCTGGCGCGCATGACGCCCGGCAGCGCGTCCAACACGGTGATCGGCGTAGTGGCAACCAATGCCGCGCTGAGCAAAGAGGAAGCCAACAAGGTGGCGCAGATGGCCCACGATGGCCTGGCCCGTGCCGTGCGCCCCGCGCACACGATGATGGACGGCGACACGATCTTCGCCCTGGCCACGGGGAGCGCCGGGCGCGCCAACCCCAGCGTCATCGGCGCGTTCGCCGCCGAGGTGACAGCCCAGGCAATTCGCCGGGCGGTGCGCGCCGCGACTCCGCTGGCCGGGCTGCCGGCGGGGGCGTCGGTCGGCGAGTGAGCGAGTCATTGAAGGACAAATGATCACCGCAGAGGCACGGAGAGCGCAGAGGAAAGATAGCAAAAAAGCTCTCGTTCTGCTCTGCGTCCTCTGCGCCTCGGCGGTGAGGCTTGCGCCGATTTACCGTTGACCGGCCCGCCGACTGGTGGTATATTTTCTGGTGCCCGGCCCCGTAGCTCAATTCGGCAGAGCAGTTGACTCTTAATCAATTGGTTAGAGGTTCGAGTCCTCTCGGGGTCACCAGCCAACGCTCACCCACGCGGTGAGCGTTTTCGTTGGGCCGC
>JBBIHG010000081.1:0-14989 GCA_037447125.1 Chloroflexota bacterium
TAGAAAGTGGGCGCGCTGTTGTGATACACGAAGACATTGCCGTAGCGGCGATCAGCAAAGATGGCGCCGCCGAGTTTCCGAATATCAGAAGGCGTCTTCAGCCAGCTCGACGTCTTCGTATCGAAGTCTCCAAGTTTCTGCAACTCTCGATATTGTTCTTCCGTTAAAAGCTCAATGCCCATGGCGGCTGCCATATCAATAGCGTTACCTTCTGGATATACCCCTCGCTTTTCTCTCGCCTCCTGCCCTTCACCGTCGTAACAGACATTTCTGCGGCCCTTAGGACTTTCCGCCGAACAATCATAGAAGATGTATTCGCCCGTCTCATCATCAAGACCAACCACATCCGGTTCACCGCCAGTTCTTTCCATTTCATTGAGTGACCACAGTTTTTCGGTCTTAGCTTCCAGCCTTGCCTGGACTTCAGCCCATTCAAGACCTTGATGGCGGTTCATGTTCTTCTCAAAACGGGCTTTCAACGCTCTGAGAAGTTCTTCACGTTGTTCTGCTGACAGCTCCATATAGGATTCCTTCCTATGCTCATAGAGGAAAAGACACGCATGTTCTGCAAAAAGCAGCGTACAAGAAGATACTTCATCAGTCAAGATGCTGCGCTACCGAAGCCTGATGCTCACTGCTAGGGCTTCGTGACCTACGTGACTGCGCAGTGGATTGAAAAAGCCGAAACAGGGGTTCGGGGGCCTCTATAGGCGCGAATCGCTCCAAGACCAGAGAAAGTCCATATTTCCGTCCCTGCTGCTCTAGCTCGGCTCTAATCCCGAACGCGCCCAGGCTAACAAGCTTCTAAGCATTGAAGAACGCGATGCTCTCATCCGCGCCCGGCACGCTACTGGCGTCTCCCAGGCGGAACTGGCGCGTGAGCTCGGCATTACACACCAGCGGATGCACCAGATCGTGCATGGGCGGCAGACTCAGATGGAGAATGCCCGAGTTCCAGTCCTCGACATGCACCGAGATCCGCACCCTGGCTGCCCCAAGGTCACCTGTTCAGGTGTCGTCCGCAAGCATGCCCAGAATCACCGGCGGGGCACACGTCCGCTGTGCCCCACCGTCCGGCGCGCGGTCCCGGTGTGTTTCATTCTGTGCCGGGAGGCTCTGCGACGCTTGCCAGCGAGTCGAACACAGGCTTGGTCGCTTCGAACAGCCGGATGTACTCTTCGACCAGCGGCTGGTAGTAGACGTGATGGTCCATGTTCGGCTCAGTGCGGCCGGTAGGCTGCGTGAAACGCTGGGCCGTTGCCGCCAAGTCATCGAAGATGCCGACCGCATAGCCCGCCAGGATCGCCGAGCCAAGCACGGCGAACTCCTCGCGATTGAGCGTCACGTAGGGCACGCCCAGGATGTCGGACTTGATCTGGTTGAGCACCTTGCTGCGCGCGCCGCCGCCGATCACGCGCGTCTCGCGCACCTCCAGCGCCGGCAGCAAGCCGCGCGCGATGCCCAGGTAGTAGGCGTATTCGTAGCCCAGGGCCTCGAGCATGGCCCGGTAGAGGTGCGCCCGCGTATGCGACCAACCCAGGCCGATGAACAGGCCGCGCGTGTTCGGGTCGCCGGGGCACACGCGCCCACCCAGGTGCGGCAGGAACAGCAGCTTGTTGGCGCCGGGTGGCACACTGGCTGCCATGCGGTCGAGCATCTGGTAGATGTTCTCCCCGGCGGCCTCGGCACCTGCCCGCTCGTAGGCGGCAAACTCATCGCGGAACCAGCGCAGGTTGAGCCCGCCGCCATTGATATAGCCCAGCGTGTAGTACAGGCCGGGCACGGCTGTATGCGCTGTGAAGAGCGTGCGATGCGCCTGATCGGTGGCGAACTGGTCAACGACGACCGCGAAGACCGAGGCTGTGCCCGCCACATCGAAGACCTGTCCGGCGCTGACCATCGCCGCACCCAGCATCCCGGCAGCCTGATCGCCGCAGCCGGCGGCGATCGGCGTGCCTGCCTTCAGGCCGGACGCCGCCGCCGCCGTGGGCGTGACGTGGCCGATGATGTCCCACGAGTTGACAATGCGCGGCAGCTTATCGCGCTCCACGCCGAAGTGGGCCAGCAGGTCGTCCGACCACTCGCCAGCCCGGGTGTCGCTGAAGCACGAGAAGTGGATGTAGGTGCGGTCCACGAAGCCCTGTTCGCCCTTAAGACCCGCCATGCGCCCGGCGACATAGCCTCCCGGCTGGATGAAGCGGGCGATCTGTTTGAAGACGTCAGGCCGCTCGCGCATCCACCACAGCACTTTGGCGCCGTGCGAGATGGTTGGTGGCCCGCCTGTCAGGGCGATGATCTGCGGCTCGTGCTCCTTCAGCCGCGGGATATACGGGCCGCAGCGCGTATCGAGCCACGAGTCGTACCCGGTCGGCGATTCCCAATCCTGGCTTACACTGCCGATTCCCGCCATCTGCCCGTCGAAGGCGATGCCCGCCACCTGTCCCGGATCAATGCCGCTCTGCTCTATGCACGAGCGGATCGTGCGCACGGCCGAGCCGTAGATCTCGTCCATGTCCTGCTCGACCCAGCCGGGCCGCGGATAGTAGAGTCGGGATTCCTCATAGGCTTCGGCGACGACATGGCCGTCCGTGTCGACAATGCCCGCCTTGGTCCCCATGGTCCCCAGATCGACGCCGACCAGATAAGTCTGCGCCATGGTCTGTCCTCCTCTTGTCCCGCGCGTTGGCGTGTGCCTGCGCCTATCCGTATTTGGGATTGGCAACGAGCGCCACCTGACCGTTGTGCTCGACCATGATCCTGGCAAAACCTATCTTCTCGATCGTCCCGTAGTCATGGCCGGAATCGCCAGGCCACGCGGCAAAGAAGATGAACGGCTCGCTGCCGGTGTTGACCGTCCGGTGCGCCCAGTGGGGCGGGACGTAAGCGATGGTGCCCGGCTGCATGGGTACGCTGGAAACTTCGCCCGCGTCTGTCTGCAGCAGCAGGTAGCCGTGGCCCGCCAGCCCCAGGTAAATCTCCGCCCGATCGCGCTTGACGTGGAAATGCCCCTTGGTCATGTGATATTCGTCGCCGACGCGCCCGGGGTAGATGATGGTCGTCGAGTGAAGGATGTGCCCTTCCTCCTCCGGCAGATCGACGGGATAGACCTCGTAGATCAGCCGGTCTCCCTCCTGGGCGATGATGCGCTCGGCCGCGGCGTCGTCCGCGTACATGCCGCGCATGTCGCTCAGCGAGCGGCGAATCACATGGCTGACCGGGGTGATGATGCCGCTGGTCAGGCCAAGCTCGGACTTGAAGGGTTGCATCAGGTTCATCAGGTCGCTCTCCGCAGTTCAGTGAGATGGCTCAAGCAGAATCCGCATTTCCTTGCCCGACTGCGATCGCGCGATACCTTCGGCGATCTGGTCGAGCGGCAGGCGCGTGCGCGCCAGCGTTTCAAGCTGAATACGTCCGGCGCCGACGAGGCTCATGGCCGCGTGATACTGGCGCATGTTAGAGCCGGTTGTGCCAGTGACAACGAGCTGTTTGTAGTGTACCAGGTTGGCATTGAGCTGGATGGTCGGCTGATCTTTGGGCAGCCCGCCGAAGAAGTTGATGCGCCCGCGCGGGGCGGCCAGCTCAATCGCTTGCTCTTGGGCGCGTGGTGCTGCCGCCGCCACGATGATCGCGTCCGCGCCCAGCCCGCCCGACGCCCTGCGCACGGCGGCAAGCACATCGTCCCGCGCAGGGTCGAGCGTCAGGTCTGCGCCGTGAGCGCGCGCCTGGGCCAGCCGCTCGTCCGCGAAATCGCTGGCGATCACCGTGCGCGCGCCGCTCAGCCGCGCCAACTGAACGTGAATCTGGCCGATCGGCCCGGCGCCCACCACCAGCACGACGCTCCCTGGCCCGATGCCCAACGCCTCCTGTCCATTCAGGCAGCACGACAGCGGTTCGGCCAGGGCGGCGATATGGTCCGGCACGCTATTGGGCACCAGTGCCACATTCCCCTGGCGGATGGCATCCTCGGTGATCAGCATGTACTCGGCGAACCCGCCGTCCAGACTGATGCCGAAGCCTATATAGTCCGGGCACAGGTTTGTCCAGCCGGCCACGCACTGCGGACAGGTGCCGCAGCCCACATTCGGCGCCACGCCCACGCGCATCCCCACGCGCAGGCCCCGTACCGCTGCGCCGACCTCAACGATCTCGCCGGCCAGCTCGTGGCCCAGCACGCGGCAAATGCCAGGCGGAATGCGGTGATGGCCGTGCGTGTAGATGCGCAGATCAGTGCCGCAGATGCCCACGCTGCCGATGCGCAACAGGGCCTCGCCCGGGCCAGGCTGGGGGCGGGGGATATCTTCGATGCGGATGTCGCCAATGCCGTGAAAAATCGCTGCTTTCATCACTGGCTCTCACCACTCGGCATCGCCCCGCTCATTTCAGGATGGACAATCCCCCGTCGACGCTGAGCGCCTGGCCTGTGCACCATTCGCTTGCGGACGACGCCAGAAACAGCACGGCCCCAGCGATGTCTTCAGGCTGGCCGATCCGGCCCAGCGGCGCGAAAGCGGCCAGTTCATCGCGGCCCGCCGGGGTGGGAACCGCTGCCCGCAGCATGTCGGTGAAGACAGGGCCGGGGCAGACCGCGTTCACGCGAATGCGGTAGGGAGCCAGCTCCACGGCCATGGCGCGCGTGAGTGCAATCACGGCACCCTTGGCGGCGCTGTAGGCGGCGTGGCCCGGCTCGCCGACCACGCCCGCCTTCGAGGCGACGTGCACGATGGCGCCCCCGCCGCCCTCCAGCATGGTGCGGACCACGGCCTGGGACGGAAGAACCGTGCCCAGCACGTTGATCCGGTACATGCGCTCCCACAGATCTTCTGGCTCATCGCAGAAGGCGGACTTTTCGTGCGCGCCCGCGTTATTGACCAGCGCGCTGATCGGGCCGAAAAGCTCGACAGCCTGCTGCACCATGTGTTCGACCTGGTCGCGGCGCGTCACATCCACCGCGAAGAACTCGGCGCGACCCCCTGCATCGCGCAACGCGCGCGCCGCTGCCCGGCCGCGCTGCTCGTTCTGGGCGGCGATCACTACGGCGGCGCCCTCGCGCGCGAAGGCGCTGGCGATGGCCAGCCCAATGCCTCGGCTGCCGCCGGTGACGATCACTACCTGGTCTTTGAAGTGTTCCATGCCCGGCTCAACCCCTGGCGCACCGCTCAAGACCCAAACCGCCGGCGCCGCCACTGGTCGAAGATCACCACGATGATGATGACCGACCCCTGGACAATGCGCTGGTAGAAGGCGCTCACGTTCAATAGGTTAAGCCCGTTGTTGAGCACACCTGTGATCGATGCGCCAATCACCGAGCCGAAGACGCCACCCTCGCCGCCGAACAGGTTGGTGCCGCCAATGACGACCGCCGCGATTGAGTTCAGGTTATCGTCGCCAGCCATGAGCGCGTTGGCCGAATTGAGGCGCCCGGCCAGCACAAATCCCGCGATGGCCGCCAGCAAGCCAGAGATGACATAGACGCCGACCTTGGTGCGGTTGATGTTGATGCCCGACACGCGCGCGGCTTCGCGGTTGCCGCCAACGGCAAACACGCTGCGCCCCAGGGCGGTGTAGCGCAGCACAAACCAGGCCAGCAGAGCCATGCCCAGCGCGATCAGCGCGGCGATCGGCACTCCAAGCAGATCGTCGCTGCCCATCGCGATCATGGGCTTGGGCAGGTACCCTCTCAACTCGGTTGCCGTGAGGTGCGAAGGGACCGGCAGACCGTCAGTGACGAGCAGGGCGAGGCCCCGGAAGGCTTCTAGCGTGCCGAGCGTGGCGATGAAGTCGGGGATGCGCCCGCGCGTGATCAGCAGCCCATTCACCAGCCCGGCCAGAATCCCAACGCCGAGCGCGAGCAACAATCCTTCAATAAAGCCGACTGGGCCGAACGTGAACCCCAAGATATCCACGCGCTGGGTCATGCAAACCGCTGCGACCGAGGCGGACAGCGCGCCGATTGCGCCGACCGACAGATCGATCCCGCCGGTGAGAATGACAAACGTCTGGCCGATGGCGAAGAGGGCGATCACCGATGTTCGCCGCGCGACGTTGACCAGGTTGCTCTCTGTCAGGAAGAACGGGGTGGCTGTGGTGAGATAGGCACTCAGCAGGAGGAGTGCAATCACTGGGCCGCCACGCAAAAGCACGACCCGGATTGCATGCCACAACCGGCTGGATGTGAATTTATCGAATGCGCTCTGGTAACGGGGCTGTGCCTTGACCCCGGCTGGGAGATTGTCTGCCACGTGTGCCTCCGTCCTAGCTCATGCTGGCATTCTTCAAGAGCAACTCTTGGGTTGCCTCACCGCGCTGGTATTCGGCGACGAGCCGGCCCCCGTGCATGACGAGTGTGCGGTCGGCCATCGCCAACACTTCGGGCATTTCGGAAGAGATCATGATAATGGCCACGCCACGCTGGGCTAGCCGGTCGAGTAGCCCGAAAACCTCGGCCTTAGCCCCCACATCAATGCCGCGCGTCGGCTCGTCCACGATCAGAATCTTCGCCCCGCTGAACAGCCAGCGCGCCAGGCAGACTTTCTGCTGGTTCCCGCCGCTCAGGTACATCACGGCACGGCTGAGGATGGGCGGGCGGATGCTCAGATCGCGCACGAAGCTGCCCGCCGTCCTGACCTCCTTACGCAGGCTGAGCACATGAAAGGGCGAAACCTGGCTGACATCCGCCAGGGTGATATTCGGCGGGATGGGCAGCACCGGCACCAGGCTGGCGCGCCGGTCGCGCGTCAAGAAGCCCATGCCGTAGCGAATGGCCTCAGCCGGGCGGCGAATGTGGACTTCGCGGCCATCAATGCAGATGTGGCCTGCCGAACGGGGTCGCAGGCCAAACAGCACTTCGGCCAGTTCGGTCTGGCCGGCGCCCATCAGCCCGAAGATGCCCAGGATTTCGCCGCGGCGCACCTCGAACGACAGATCGTGCAGCACATCTGCCGAGGACAGATGTTCAACGCGCAGCACCGTATCGCCGATTTCGATTTCAGACTTGGGATATTGCTCAGTTAGCCGGCGGCCCACCATCATGCTGATCAGCGTGTCAGTGTCGGCCTTTTCGACGGGCAGCGTGGCGATTAGCTCGCCGTCGCGCAGCACCGTCACGCGCTGGCCGATCTGCTGGATTTCTTGCAGGCGGTGCGAGATGTAGATGATGCCTACGCCACGCGCGCGTAGCCGGCGGATGATCTCGAACAGGGTCTCGCGTTCGGTGTCGGACAGAGCCGACGTTGGCTCGTCCAGCAGCAGGATTTGCGGCTCCTTGGCCAGGATGCGCGCGATCTCGGTGAGCTGCTGCTCGGCGACGCTCAGATGCCGGACCTCCGTGCGCGGATCGAAATCCACGCCCAGGCTCGCCAGGCTTTCGCGCGCGCGCCGGTGTGTCTGTGCCCAGTCAATCATACCCGCCGGGTTGCGCGGCAGGTGCCCCAGGAAGATGTTCTCCGCAGCGCTCAGGCTGGGCACCAGGCTGAACTCCTGGTAGACCATGCCGATGCCGAGCGCCTGTGAGCGTTCGGGGTTGAGGTACTTGATCTCTTCGCCACGGATGAAGATGCGCCCTCCGTCCCTAGGCAGTGAACCGCTCAGAATCTTCATGAGCGTTGACTTGCCCGCCCCGTTCTCACCGAGCAAGACATGCACTTCGCCGGCGTACAGGTCAAAGCTGACCTGCTTGAGGGCGTGCACCCCTGGAAAGCGCTTATCAATCTGCTCCATGGCTAGGAGCGGCGAACTGACAGCCATAGAAGTTCTCCGTACGCAGTAAAGATAAGGGATAGAGATTATTGAGCGGTGTAGCCGCCGTCAATGCTCAGGATCGCGCCGGTTGCGTAACCTGCTTCGGCGCTCGCCATATAGAGGATCGCGGACGCGATCTCTTCGACGGTACCCAGCCGGTTGAGTGGCCGGACGGCTTCCAGGCGGCGGCGGGCGGCGGCTGGATCGGGCGCGAGGCTCACCGCCTCACGCACCAACGGTGTGTCGGTCGTCCCCGGACAGATGGCATTGACACGGATGCCTTGCCCGGCCAGGTCAACGGCGCAGCTTCGCGTCAGCGCGATCATCCCGGCTTTCGATACATTGTACGCCACCTGGCCTCTGATGCCGACCAGCCCGGCTTCTGACGCGACGTTGACGATCACGCCACCGTCGCTCTTGATCATAGCTGGCACGGCATGTTTGGAGCAGAGGAAGGCCCCCGTCAGGTTAACGGCGATGATGCGCTCCCAGTCTTCGGCGGTTGTCTGGGTGATGTCGCCCTGGCGGTAGATACCCGCGTTGTTCACCAGGATATCCAGCCGGTCCCACCGCTCGATCACGCGCTCGACCATGTGCCGCACATCGGCCTCGCTGGAGACATCTGCCAGCACGAACAGCGCTTGGCGGCCGGCCTCCTCGAGCGCGCGTGCGGCAGCCTCGCCGTGCGCCTGGCTGCAATCCACCAGGACGACGGCGGCCCCTTCGCGCGCGAACGCGGCGGCGGCTGCCTGGCCAATGCCCAGCCCGGCGCCCGTCACAACGGCCACTCTACCTTCGAAACGCATACCTGTCTCCCTCTCGATCGGTGCGCCGTAAGCACTGCGTAGCGAAGAGCCTGCCGGCTCCCCGCTACGCAGGAACAGGCTACGCTCTATGCGTTACTGGCACTCTGCCTTGATCCCTTCCCAGTCAATCTCGGGAAGAGCGGGATCGGGGTAGAAGAGCCGCGCATTGTCAATGTAGGCGATGCGCGGGCGGATGTCGAAGGTCTCGGGCACTTCGAGGCCACAGGCGAGGCGCACGGCAAACTCACCGCCGAACCAGCCCCAGTCGGCGAAGCCGTGGGTGGTCTCGGCGATCATCTTGCCCTCAGAGATGCGCTCGACAGACTCAGGCGTCACGTCGTTGGTGAAGACGGCCACGGTCTTGTCGCCAAGGCTCACGCCGTCCTCCGCCATCTCCAGCCTGTCAGCGGCTTCGGCGGCCAACATCGCGCCCATACCCATCTCGTTCGAAGCGGCCCAGATGAAGTCAAGCCCCTCAGGATTGGCCTCCAGGAAGTCCTCCGCGCAGCCAATGCCCTTTTCGCGGTTCCAGTCAGCCGCGCAAGGCTCGCCCACGATCTCGATGCCCTCGTATTGATCAAGCACTTCGTGGAAGCCATTCAGGCGGGCGGTCGAGAAGAAGCCGCCAGCCACGCCCTCGATGATGACGCCCCGGGCCACAATCGCCGCCTTCTCCTCGTCGGTCAGGTCAGCGTAGAGTTCCTCCCAGAAGCCAAGATCGAGGTATTGATCAGGCTCGATCTCGACCAGTTCGCCTTCGCCGAGGACACCCGGTCCGCCGAAGTAGTCGAGCACCGAGTAGGCTGTCACCTCGGCGGCAATGGCGTTGTCAAAGCCAATATACGAGGCGATATCAACGCCCTCAATCGGTTCAAGCAGGTTGACGATGATCACCGGAATGCCCGCTTTGTTGGCTTTCTCCAGGACCGGGACCATCACCTCGACCTCGATCGGCGAAATGGCGATCACATCAACTTTGCGCTGAATGTAGTCCTCGACGATCGCCACCTGATCGGCAAACGCGAGGTGTGTGGTCGTTGCTTGGGCGATCACCTGCACATCGAAGCCGTTCGCGTTCGCGTCGTCGGCCGATTTCTCAAAGAAGTCGGTGGCCGTCTTGAACACGCCGGTGATGTCGGGCGGTGTCCAGCCGATCACGATCGGCTGTTCCCAGCGGGGTTCGTCCTGAGCGCCTGCGCCTAGTGGAACAGCGATGCTGATAACCAGCAGCAGGACGACCAGCGATACTTTGCTTGTGCGAAACATTACTGCCTCCTCAAATCGAGTACTCAAGCTCGGTCTATGCATGAACTGTCATCTGTGCGTTCTTCGCCTGTGTCCGCTTCACCTCCTTCTTCCCAGATCCCGTTCGGATTGCTGCTACACGTGGGCAGGGTGCGACGAAGCGCCAGGGCCATGTCACCCGGCGCATCCGATGTTGTGGAGCACCATGCCGCTGCCGAGCGAAGGTGACCCCGCGTCGCTAGTGAAACCTTCCGGCCATGGCGCACGATCGCGCGTACGAACCAGCTCGACCTCAAAGCGCGTGCGGTCGCCGCGGTGCACAGCATGGTAGTACTCGACGGGCGTCCCGTCATTCAGGAAGCTCACGCTGTCGAGCATGATCAGCGGGGCACCTTTCTTGACGTGCAGCAGGCCTGCCTCGTAGTCGCTGGCCGGCACTGCCTCAACGGACCGGTGGCCACGTGCGATCATCAGGCCGCAGTGCTGCTCTAGAAAAGCGTACAGCGACTGGTTGGACAGGTCCTGGTGGAGCAGTTCACGGCACAGATCGTAGGGGAGGTAAGTGGTCGTGAGCTGGATCGGTTCGTCGTGAACGAAGCGCAGTCGCTCGATCTCGATCGTCTCAGTGCCCGGCGCAATCGAGAGGTAGCCGGCAACCTTGGGACTGGCCGGAACGGTCGCCTGCTTGAGGACGTGCGTCACCGGCGTGTAGCCCTGCTCGACCATGTCCTGGTAGAAGCCGGTCAGCTTCTGGATCAGGCCTTCGCGGATCTTGGGACGGGCGACAAAGGTGCCTTTGCCCTTATGGCGGACGAGCAGCCCTCTGTAGACGAGATCGTTCAGCGCCTGGCGGATGACCGTGCGACTCACATCGAAGATGCTGCACAACTCGACCTCGCCCGGTAGCCGGTCGCCAGCCTGCCAGCGCCCGTCTTGAATGCCTGCGCGCAGTGCATCCCGCACCTGAACGTAGTAGGGGATGGGACTATCGCGATCAATCGTCAGGGTCAAAATGTTATCCTGTAATCTTGTTATAACAGGTCTTCTCAAATTATAGAACAGAAACAGGTGGCGTGTCAATTGTCAATCGTCTTGCCGTCTTGCGGGCAGCGTGGGGTATAATGCGATGGGAGTGTCGGCCTCCCTTCTACCCGGCCGTTCTGCCCTTTGGTCGCTACATGGGGCAGGGTCCCGGACGGGATGTGGGCTGCAGGCCGTCGTTCTATTTGCGTCGGCCACGATAATGTTTGCGCCGGGTGCTTCCCGCTGGCCAGGCGCTGCACATACGACGGGCAGGGCGAGCGGGACCTGGCGATTCACTGCTTGCTGGAGCGTTCATGAGCCAGAGCTATCTGCTCGCGACGGACATCGGGACCCAGGGCACCCGCACAGCATTGTTCGACACCGCAGGGAACATCCTCGCCAGTGTGGCCCAGGAGTATGCGCTAGAGACGCCCGTGCCGGGCTGGGCCCAGCAAGACGCACGTATGTGGTGGGACTGCGCCGCGCGCAACATCAGGACGCTGCTGCGGCAGGCAGGCATCAACCCGGCTCGCATCCTGTGCGTGGGGGTTGACTCCCAGATGCATGCCACGATCCCGATCGACAAACACGGCGAGGTGCTCGTTCCCGCCGTCCAGGTGTGGTGCGACAAGCGCAACGCCGGGCTGGTTGACGCCTTTTCGCGTCATCCCTCGCTGCCGCATATGCGTGTGCTGGCAGCCAACCTGCCCACGACGGCCATGTTGGGCTTCAAGATCAAGTGGGTGCAGCAGTACCAGCCGGATGTCTACGCCCGGACGTGGCTGTTTCTGACGGGCGCGGCCTTCATCGTCTACCGGCTCACTGGGGCCATCGCGATGAGCCTGAGCGAAGCGACAGGCTCGTACTGCCTGGACGCGCGCAGCCTGACCTGGTCCGATGAACTCATCGGCTGGCTGGGCCTCGACCGGGCCAAGCTGCCGCCCGTCGCCCCGGCGACCCGGCTCGCAGGGACTGTCTCGCCTGAAGCCGCGCGCCTGACGGGGCTGCTGGCCGGGACACCCGTTGCGGTGGGCGCCGGCGACTTCCTGGCGACATTGCTGGCCGCCGGGTTGACGGAGCCTGGCCGGGCTGTCGACATCTCAGGCACCTCGTGTCTGATGGCATTTGCCCTGCCGGAGCCGCTGCCGCACCTGCCGCTCATGCACGAGCACCAAGAGATTGAGGGCTGGGTGGCCTTCGGCGTCGTCGAAAGTGGTGGCGGGTCGCTGCGTTGGTTCCGCGACCAGTTCTGCGGCACAGAGCTGGAACTTGCCGAGCGGACGGGGCGCGACGCCTACGATATTCTGAGCGAGCAGGCAGTGCGCACGCCGCCCGGCGCAGAGGGTGTGCTGTACTTCCCCTATCTGCTCGGTGAGCGCGGGCTGGGCAGCCCCTACGCGCGCGGTGTGGTCTTCGGCCTGTCACCGCGCACCGACAGGGGGACGCTTATGCGAGCCATCATGGAGGGCGTGACTTTCGAGTTGCGGCGGACACTTGAGATCGCCGGGCAAGCCGGGATTCCCATCGAGGAGATTCGGGTGATGGGTGGGGCCGCCGGCAACCCCGTCTGGAACCAGATTCGCGCCGACATCTACGGCATGCCCGTCGTCCAGCTCGCCACACGCGAGGGCGCCTTGCTTGGCACGGCAATTCTGGCAGGGCTGGCGTGTGGTGTATGGTCAGACCCGGCTTCTGCCGTCGGCGCGGTGGTACGAACCGCGGGTGTGGTGCAGCCCAACCCGGCCAACCGCGCGCGCTACGATGCGCTGTTCAGCCTCTATCTTGATCTGCACGATCGCCTGACGCCAGGCTTCGAGCGTCTGCACACGATCCTGCAGGGCGGGTGAAGCGCCGCGTCTACGGTTCGACCACGATCTTGAGCGCCAGGCGGTCTTCGGCGCGCGCAAACGCTTCGTGGACGGCAGTGAGTGGATAGCGCGCGCTGACCAGACGGCGCATATCCAGGCGTCCGGCGTTGACGAGGTGCGCCGCCCGCCAGCAATCGCTCGTGCTGCATGCGGTGGTGCCGGTGACGACAAGCTCCTTGTAGTGCACCTGGTTGGAGTCCAGCGCGATCGTGGGGCGGTCTTTGGGCAGCCCACCAAAGAAGTTGATCCGCCCGCCGATAGCTGCCAGCCGCACAGCTTCTTCCTGGGCAGTGTGGGCTGGCGCGGCCACGATGATCACATCAGCGCCTTCGCCTTCGCTCTCTTCCATCACTACGGCTGCCAGGTCTTCTTCTAGCGCATTGACGCCCCGGTCAGCGCCCATCTCCAATGCGGTGGGCAGCCGGGCTGGCTGCATCTCGCTGACGATGATGCGCCGGCAGCCTTTGAGCCGGGCAAGCATCACATGCATATTGCCGATCGGGCCAGCGCCCACGACCAGCACTACGTCATCAGGCCCGACGGACAGCGCGTCCTGGCCACGCACGACACAGGCCAACGGCTCGATCAGCGCGGCGGCGGCAGGATCGGTCTCCTCAGCGACCGGAATCAGGTTGCCCTGGGCGATCAGCGGGGCGGGGAGGCGCAAGAATTCGGCGAAGGCGCCGTCCAGGTTGACGCCGACCCCCACGTAATTGGCGCAGCGGTTATTGTTGCCGGTCACACACTGGCGGCAGTGTCCGCATCCGAAGTTGGGCGCGACCATCACCCGCTGGCCAGCGCGCAGTCCGGCCACGTCCGCGCCGACCTTCACCAGATCGCCGACTACTTCGTGGCCGGGGACGCGCACCGTGCCGGGTGGAAACTTGCGGTGCTGGCCGTGCAGGATGCGCAGGTCGGTGCCGCAGATGCCCGTGCTGAGCACCCTCAGCAGCGCTTCGTCGGGACCGATTTCAGGGACGGGGCGCTCTTCGAGGCGCAGATCATCTGGGCCGTGATAGACGGCTGCTCGCATAGAATCCCCCGGTCAGGTCTTTGCAGGCGGGACGCCATCGAGTACTTCGCTGAGAAGTACAGGCCGTTCTTCGAGGAACGAGCGGGTGGCCGCGAGCACGCCAGCCACTGCCCAACGCCCGGCCTGGCCGTCGGCGCTGGGGGACGTGCCGCTGTGGATACAGTTGACGAAATGCTCCATTTCGCGGATATAGCCCCAGGCGAAGCGCTCCGGCCAGGTGCGGTAAATGGGCGTCACGTAGCCTTTGTCGCGGTTGACGGCAACGATCACGGCCTGCCGGCGAATGTCCCCGATTTGCATCAGGCCGCGCTCGCCGACGATCTCGACGCGCGCATCGTAGCCATACTCGCAAGGGCACACACCGGAGATGCTGCCCAGCCCGCCGCTCTCGAAGCGAATGTTAACGATGGCGTTGTCGTAGAAGTGAGGCGTGTTGATGTGGTGGGCCGAACCTTTGAAGTTGGCGATCTCGGCGTAGACGCGCTGCGGATTGGATCCCATCAGCCAACGCACGCAATCCCAATCGTGGCTGTTGACCTCGGCCAACATGCCGTTCGACTTGGCGAGATCGCGCGCCCAGGGCGGCGGCAGGCCCGGGCCGTGCGTGAGCGACTTGACCAGCATAGGCCGTCCGATCTCGCCGGCTTGGATGTGCTCGTAGGCAGCCGCAAACTCCGGATCGAAACGGCGCATGAAACCAAGCTGCAGCAGCACACCATGGCGCTCGGTGGCGGCGATGATCGCGTCGCACTCTTCGAGCGTAATCGCCATCGGTTTCTCGAGGAATACGTGCTTGCCCGCCGCAGCGGCCAGCACAACCAGAGCCTTGTGGGTGAAAGTCGGCGTCGTGATGACGACGGCGTCGAATTCACCCCAGTCCAGTGCTGCCTCAAACGTCTCGAAGCGCGCGGCGATGCCATACTGGTCGCCTACGGCGTCGCGCACCTCCTGCACGGGCTCGACCACGGCGCTGGCGGTGGCCCCGGTGATGTGGCGGGTGACCGAATTGGCGTGTACCTTCGCCACACGCCCGCCCCCTACCAGACATATACGCACTCGATCAGGCATGGGACCATCCTTTTCCTTGTTGGAAGCTGAGATCGCCAGGCGACGCCGCCTGACTGCTTGGGGCCACACAGGATCAACGGGGCCGCCCGCCCCGGCAGGCGGGTATGGCCTGTGGCAGAGCAACCCGCGCGGAAGTGTGTCATGATCTCATCCTGTCATGACAAGATAGTCTAATTGTATTTTCTGACTGGGCAGTTTGTCAACTGGCG
>JBBIHG010000082.1:0-4024 GCA_037447125.1 Chloroflexota bacterium
ACGTGCGTCGTAATGCCCTTCCGGGCATGAGGGTGATTCCGATGGACCTACAGGGCACCTGAGGTTCTGATGATCCTCCCTACCGTCGTAATGCCCTTCCGGGCATGAGGGTGATTCCGATGCTACTAGAGTACCATGTTTTGCGCAAATTGTCGCCACTTTTGTTGAGAGGGGCTTGCAATTCGATCCTCATGTATAGATCTGCGCCAAGCCTTTCTCCACAAAAGTGTCCGCCTTTATGCAGAATCCCTCTGTTTTTGGCGAGACCCCCCTTTAGCGAGCCTCTTACGTAATAACCCGGCTAAAGGGGGGTCTCGCGGCGCTTCAGAGGATGATCACGCCAGGGGGTTCAGGCGGCTTGCCCTGCCCCAGAGCGATCACCCGCTTCTGGCAGGCCGCGCACAACCAGTACAGGCGCACGCTATCTTCTTCGGCGTTGATCAGCTTCTCCAACCGAGTCAGCAGCTCGCGCTGCATGGCCTGGGTCAGCCAGACCTCGAAGACACTGAACTGCACGCGCTGCCCATAGTCTTGCAGCAGGCTGGCCACCTTCGTGCGCCGCCTGTCGTCTGGAATGTCGTAGCTCACCAGGAAGAAGTCCATCAGCGCACTCTGAACGGCTGGTAGTCTGGCTTACCTTCACGCAAGCAGCGGGCCAACAGCCGCGTCTGGATTTCGAAGGCGCGCCGATAGGTCATCTGTTCCTGGGTCAGCGGATGGCGGATGGTCGTCGTCACGCGCTCCTCGAAGGTGCGGATGAGATGGCGCTTGCCGTTGTCGCTCAGGATGATGGGCCGGTCGGGCGTCGTGCCAGGCGCGAAGTCGTCCGGCGTGATGAGGTCATTGTTCAGGCAGCGCAGCACGACCGAGTCGACCACGATGGCCCGGAACTCCTCCATCAGGTCAAGGGCGAGCGAGGGACGGCCATACTCGGTCACATGCAGCAGGCCCAGGTAGGGGTCCAGCCCCACCAGCGACACGCTGGCTTCCAGCTCGCGCATCAGCAGCGTGTAGCCGAAGCTAAGCAGGACATTGACGGGGTCAGGCGGTGGGCGGCGCTGCCGCCCTTCGAACGGCCACTCGCGCTTGAACAGGTGACGGAAGACGCTGAAGTAGGCCGCCGAAGCGCTGCCCTCCACGCCACGCAGGGCGTTCAGGCGGGTGGTGCGCAGCGCCCGTTCAGCCAGCCAGCCCAACCGCTCCACCGAGGTGGCGATATCGCCGCGCGCCAGGTCGCGGTTGTAGCGCATCAGCAATGTGCGGGCGTTCAGGCATTTGCCGTGGACGATATTCTGCGCCACGCGCAGCCCGAAGTCAACGTCGCCCATGCGCTCGTACTGGTGCTGACGCAGCAACCCGAACTTGCTCAACGGCCCCACCAGGCGCCCTTCATAGCGACCCTCGCGGGTCAGGAAGATGACGTCAATGCCACCTTGCATCAGGCGCTTCATGGCCGGCGTGGTCAGGGTGGCATTGCCGAAGATAATCACGGCGTTGGTGTGGGCCAGCGGCACCTGGAGGATGCGCTGGCCCTCTTTCTCGGCGATCAGACGGCGCTGCTCGATGCGCAGCCTGGCGCCCTGCTCGACAATGTATAGCGGCGGCATGGCGGCTCCTTCCCTCGCTCGACATCACCCTTCTCCATCAAGATCGGCCATGATCGCCCACTCGATCCACTCGTCCTCAGGATCGTCGACTAGACCGAGTGGGCTTTCATAGCCGCTGTGGTGGGAGTGCCTGGGCCGCGATGAAGACGAATCGCCACGCACGAGTTCATAGAAGAACCAGCAGGCCAGGCCGCCGAACCCCAGCACAAGGATCACTTCGCACATATGCTGTTCCTTTCGCTATGCGGTTGTTAAGGTACGCGAGCGACGCACAGTGCTCAGGGCGCAACGCGCCGCGTCTGACCCATGCCGGTCGTCGTCAGCAGCCCGACGCCAGCGTAGAAAGCGAAGTCGGCCAGCAGGGCGAGCAGGCCCATCCAGAAGCGGTCATAGCGCACAGCCACGTAGCCCGCCGTGCCCACCGCGCCCACCTGCAGCCCGCCATCCTTGACCGGCAGGGCGCGCGAGCGCAGCCGGAAGTTGTTCAGCGCCACACACTCGGCCCCATAGCGCCGCACCTCGGGGCTGAGTGCGACCGGGCTGAAGGCGTTCCAGCGGTCTCCCAGCCCGCCGAAGACCAGGTCTGGCAGGGGGATGGGCGTGGTCATCTCGCGCTGGCGGAAGGCCACCGGCGTAGCGAAGTCCAGCTTCAGGCGGCGGGGCGCTTCCTGGCGAGCCAGCAGGTAGGGCGCGGCGATCTCCTCGTAGGTGGCCGTGCCCGCCCAGGGATGCGCCGCCGGGTCGGCGGTGATGCTCTCGACGGGCAATGTCACACCGTCCAGCTCGATGCTGGCCGGCGGATGTTCCTGGTGGGCCAGCAGCATGGCGGAGATCGTCGGGTCGAGCGAGGTCAGGCGCAGCCAGTAGGTGCGATCCGCGGACAGGGCGCGCGTGTGGTCGGGCTGCATGCGCCCGCCGCCGATCAGCGAGGAGCAGGTGAAGGGCTTGGGGCCGTCGGCGTCGTGCCAGTGCTGGGCCAGGGCGGGATCGTGCTCATCCAGCCAGCGCAGCAGCAGGGCGTGCGCGGCCCGGCCCAGGTGACCGGGCAGGGTCACGGGCTGGGCGGGCCGCACGGTGATGACGAGAGAGACGAGTTCGCTCATGGTGCCGCCTGGATCAGGTCGAGGATCAGGGCGTTGATGGCGTCGTAGGGGTTGGGGCCGGGGGGCTGTTTGAACAGCGCTTCGTAGATCGCACGCAGATCCTCAAGCAGAATCTCAACCGGCTGTCCATAGGCGTGTTCGAGGTCATCCTGGCCGATGCCGTCGAAGCCGTGTCCTGATACACCCTTATTGCGCAGGTCTGCTACGGCTGACAAGCCGTGAAGCTGTTGGGCAGACATGCGCCAGCGCTTCCAGGGTTCCTGGGTCTGCACAAAGAAATCCACCACAGCGCCCAGGCTGTAGCGATTCAGCGGGCGGTCTAGCTTGACTGGATCGCGCTGTTTCGTTTGGGGATTCTGGTAGTTGTCCAGGAACTTGTCGAGACCTGGCTGGGATCGCAGCCACTCGTTCTTGACGTACTTGCCGTTCTTGTCGCTGTACACCACGCCTACCTGTTCCACCATGTAGCGGAACGAGGCCTCCTGGAAACGGAAGGCGCGCTGCACGAAGTCGGCGTAATCGCCGAAGCTCAGCTTGATGCTAGCACTATGAATCAGCTCCGACAGATGAGCTGCCGTGTCCGGCGATTCCAGCTCGCGCAGCCAGCGCCCGATGCGCGCCTGCACCTCGCCGACGGAGAGCTGCCGCGCCTTTTGCAGGACGTTGCGGGCGCGGTCGAAGTCAAACGACAGGCGACGATCGGCATAGTTCAGCACGGCTGCCAGGAGCTGGCGATGATCGTCGTCCGGGTCAACCAATGGCCCGGCGTCTTTCAACGTCTGTAATGCGACAGCGTAGGCGTGCAGCCGAACCTGGTTACACAGCGTTTCGCGGGTCTTGCGGGCGAACAGCTCGCGCGCGACGCTTACCTCGTAGGGGACGGTTGCGCCGCGTTCAACATAGAGGGTACGCACACGTTCGCCGAACACCTCCACGCCCATCACGATCAGCATGGATGCCATCGCCGGCGTGCCGCCAGACACCTCCAGGAAGATGCGATCGTTGGGAGCCACCAGCTTTGCCACTCTGGGCAGCACTTGGGTGTAGAAACTCAGCATGTTGGAGTAATCAGCCGGACTGCCCAGAATGCGCTCGATACGCGACTGCTTCTGCGGGACGTGAAACGGTTTGCCCGTGATGATCTTGCACAGCGCTTCAGCGATGGGATAGGTGTCTTTGAGCCACTCGGACTCCATCGTATCCTCGCGTGGCTGATCGGATGCGAACAGCACCAGCCGCAGGTCGCCGCCGGTGATGTTCTCATGTTCGAACAGCCAGTTGATCGTTGGCTCCAGCAGCGGCAGTTTGATCGTT
>JBBIHG010000082.1:4124-14626 GCA_037447125.1 Chloroflexota bacterium
TTGATCGTTGGCTCCAGCAGCGGCAGTTTGATCGTTCCGGCGAAACGGTCTGGATTGTCGCGCACGGCTTCACCGATGCGACGCGGCGTCCACCACTTCTTCGGATCTTCCCCCGCTGGGGGTTGGGGTAGCCGGGCAGTATCTATCTGCAGATCACTGTTGCCGACATTCGCTAGCAGCCACACGCTCATCACACACGCTCCATGCGCACTTTGATCCAGCCGAGGGGAAGCACTGGCTGGTCACTCGAGTTGACGACCACGCGTCGGCTCTTGGGATACGTATCGCCGGCTTTGTACTTCCCCTGACGCACCATCGTCTTGCCATACTTCTGCACCACCTGCTCGAACACATGCCCATCTCGCGTCAGAATGTCGCCGAACGTCTTGCTGTCCCAGCCGCCGCCCCAGCCAAGTTGGAGCAGGAACTCGGAGCTAACATCAAGTTTCCTCAGAACACGGTCAAGCGTGTCGTAGAACGACCGTATGGGGGTGTCAATAGCCCGCCACCTCCTGCGTTCGCTGTCAATACGGTGGACAGTGAAAGCATTGACCACTTGGGGGATTACCTTGAGCCACTTCAGTTGATCGTCAGCCGACCAACCAAGCGCCTCGGCAACCGGCTGCTGCCGTAGAAAACCATCCAGCAGAAAACCATCCAGCGTCAACGCCGCCTCGAAGGTCACATCTCTGCGTATCGCCTCGAGTTCGATGGGCGAGCCGGCTTTGTCGCCGACAGCTACCTGCACATTGAGCAGTTGCAGACTCTCTTTTTCGCCTGGAGAGCTGTCGCCGACCTGCAGCGCGCGCAGCAAGTCGTGATTGGGTTCCTTTCCGCGTGGGGCCGGATCGGCGTTCAGCACTTTCCGTTCCATCGGCAGCGCCGCAAACTTGGGCCCGCCGCGTTCGTTGAGATCGCGTATGCTGAACACAAGCTTACGCTGCTTCCAGCCCACATAAGCCAGCGCCGTGCGCAGCGCTCCCTTCAACGACGAGCCGGGGATATAGGGCCGATCCCAGGGGTCTTTGAGCTGCTCTTGCAGCTCGGCCCCTCTCCCCTTGGAACGCGGCTCACCGCGCAGCACGTAACGGAACAGGGGACTGGTGGGATCATACTCATTGGGACGGATCAGGTCACCAGCAGGAACGCCCTGCACCATACGCTCGAATTCGCCAGGATCGTGTTCGTACAGTGCATCGGCCAGTGCATCGGCGTCAAAGACCCAGGTCCTGCCCTGGTGAGTTACATAGTCGTATCCCTGCCGCAGCGTGTTCCCCGTGCCGATGTGCAGCGGCGAGAGTGTGGTAATGGTGAGCTTGTAGGTGTCATGCAGCTTGCCCATCAGTCACCTCCTGAAACGCCCACGGTGAGCGCAATGCCGCTGCGGTAGACGGGATGTTGGGGCGCGCCAGGTCGGTTGTATTCTGGCCGCACGTCCACGATGCGGCCCACGACTGGCACGGGCGCAGCCAGAACGGAGCCGGCCTCGATCATGCGCACGCGCTTGCGGCGCTGCGCCGGGCCGTCCGGCGAAGCCAGCCACCCGCCTACATCCACTAACTCGTAGCTCGCTCCCGCGTCCAGCACGCCCGCCTGGAGTTCCTCTTCCGTTGGGTTGTAGCGCGAGAGCGTCATCACGCGCTGGGCCTGCTGTGGAGAAGGCAAGTTGGGAGGAGCAACCCTTTCCTCGCTGAACGCCCCGTAGCCGGCGGAGCGCTCGCCGCCGATCCCGCTGTCGGCCAGAAGTTTCAGCAGACTCTCGAACAGACTCACCTGCTGCGGGTCAAGATCGGCGAGGAACCATAGTCCGCAGTCAGGGGCAAATGTCGTGCGGCCCACATGATAGATCTGGCTGCTGTTGCTGATCCGGTCAATCGCTACGCGAGGCACACGCTGTGACCGCCAGATTGCCTTTGCCTTCAGTGCTGCCTCGTCGAGTTTGTGCCAGTCTGCGGGCAGCAGCTTGCTTTCCTGTTGGGCGATCCAGACCCTGCCGTCCTGCAGCAAGACGCCCTTCAACGGACTGGTGTCTTGGGGCAACCATTGGTCCATCGAGTCGCCTTGCAGTAGGCGGGTCAGGATAGCGGGCGACACGTATTGCAGCTTCTTGAGCGCTTTGGTCACCCCGGGCTGGAAAGTATCGCCCAGGTTGACGCGCAGGCGCGGCATCGGGAAGAGCAGCAACTGCCCAGCGAACGGAAAGACTGATGACAGACTGGGCGGCGACTCGAGGATATCCCTTGTAGACTCTGGTCCCTCGCGCGCAACCTGTGCGGCAATCAGGGCGGCGAAGAGCGAGTCAGATGGAAATGTCTCGCTGCTGACCTCCTGATCCAGCCCCTCGCGCCCCAGGTGAAAGCCGCCGCCGTCTCTGGGAAACAGCCGATAAGCGTTGTGAGTCATGGCTCACGTCCCGTCGAAAAGCCGTCGCCGCAATGTGTCCTGGATGTCCAGGAAATGCGCTGACAGATCGGCAAGCGTGTCAAACCGCTCTGGGCCGATCACCTCCACTGGTTGGATGAAATCTCCATATCGCTTAAGCAGAAGTTCCAGGTTTTGGAACACGATCTTGCCGCTACCCCGCGAGCCGTACCCGCCGAGGTAGTCATCCTCCAAGAGCTCCATGCCGTCGAGCAGGACCTTCAGCGAGTCGATGTCCTGCTCTGTGAAGACACTGTAGACCAGACCCATCGGGCCGAACACGGCGCCGGCTGGCACGCGCTCTAATGAGCGCGGGTTCGCTTGGGAAGTGATGCGATCGATGGATACTTCCGTCTTCACCTCGGTGAAAGGCAGGTCAGTCTTGGCTTCTAGTAACGCTTTCCGAGCGTTCTCTGTCAGCACCACGTCGCGCACGATCAGGCGTGTTGGCAGGCCAAACCCCTCGGCTGCCGGAATCCCATAGACCTGGGCAATCGGCGACCTTTCGTAGTCCGCCTTATTCTCGCATGTATGCATCCTGACGTTCACGTGATGGACCAGCGGCACGCCATAGGCTTTTTCTGTCAATGAGCGCATTTTCCCGCGCAACGATGAACCAGGGATGTAAGGCTCTCTGGTGATCGGGCTGATGACGACAGGATTATCATTGCCGCCGATCGAAAATGTGCCCCCTGAGCCACCGATATGCAGTCCTGTCTTAACGACGATTTCGCCGCTGATGAACAGCCGTCCGTGCAGTTTGATATGCATCGCTCAGTTACCTCCTGCGGCTTTGTGATAGGCCAGAATAGCCTCAAAGAAATCCATGAAGCGCTGGAAATGCTGCTGGGTCTTGACCAGGTCGATTGCCTTTGTAAGGACGTCCGCAAGGTCTTCGACCTCATTCTTGCGCTCGGCCTGATAGCGGAGCTTCGGTTTGAGCAGGAGCAACTCGCGATGGGATGCAGCGCTGTTCATCTGCCAGCCCATCTCAATCTGGCGCGCCTTTCCAAAAATCATGCGTATCTGAGCAGCCTTCAGAGTGCCTTTTAGGGCAGTCCCCAGACTCTGACCCCATTGCACCGTAAGCTCCGCACTTTCGACGTCATCGCCACAGATAATCGTTCGCAACTCGTCTTGGGATGGTTTAGCGATGCTGGCTCGCTTTTCCCTCTGACCCCGGTCCTGTCCTGACCATCTTTGTCCCATGATCTCTATCCCTCCTTCGTCTGCTTTTCCGATCTTGTCAGCGCCTCGGCCCAGCGAGCCGCCAGGCCGACTCTCTCAATGGCGCGGAAGTCCTCCGCGCTCAGATAGTCGCGCAGTTGTTCAACGCGCTGTGCGGCGTCGCCCTTTGAGCGCTCAGCTAGACGGGTGAGCAGGTAGGCACTGTGCCACATGTACGGTCCCCACACCGTCTGGTCGTGCCCGTTGCGTGCTCGTAGCCCACCCTGTTCCGCCAGAGCATCACGCATGTTGCGGTACTGCGCGTGCATCTGCTGCAGCACGTGCAGCAAACTGCGCCCTACCCCCCTCTGTTCCACCAAATCACATAGTTCATTCTTGTACCCGTTGACCACCTCCCATGCTTCCCAATACAAGGGCTGGCCCAGAAAAGTCAGCGCGTTTTTGTCCGGCAGGTCTTTCGCGCCCTCAAGCGCGCCCGCCGCATCCTCCGCTGCCAGATAGAGCGGGTACTTGCCGCCGTGCAGGGTGATCCCGCCGCTGATATGAACGGCTGGATTAGCACTGGCGAAACGCCTTAGATCGCTTCGAATCTCGTTCGCCAGAGCAGGCAGCACGTCCCACGCGCCCACGATGAACAAGTCATCACCGCCAGAGTAGATGGTGTAGATCACATCCGTCTCAACCTCGATCCGCTCGCCTGTTTGCTCGTCCACGACCGTGATCAGACGACGGTGTTTGCCATTGACTTGCTCGCACAGCTCGCCGACCCAGCCCTCAAAGAACAACGTCATCATCGAGCTGAGGCTCGCCACGCGGGCCAGTGTGGCCAGGTTGCGCTCTTTGCCATTCTGCTTGTGACGAAAACCCTGGCCGAACAGATAGCCTAGGTCGTCAACGTCCATACGCAGCACACCGAGACGTTTCAGCCCGTGCGAGGCATCCTGCATATCCTCAAAGGTGGCCACTTCATACTTGCCTTTACAGGGGGTAACATTGACCGTATAGCGCACACCCGCTGCCACCGGACAACGCAGCGCGCGGGACACCTGATTCACCAGACTCGCGTCAGGGAAGTCGCGCAGCCCCAGCACGGTAACACGCTCCACGCCTGCCCAGTCGCGCACACGTCTTTCAAATTGGTCGTCGAGTAAGGCCACCTTCATCCCCAGGGCCGCCAGCGGGTTTTCCCATCCGCCCGGTTTCTGGTCAGCAGGGACCACTTGGCCGAGTGCCAGGTACTGCGAGCGGCCCAGCGCTCCCCCCAGGTCTTCCAGCGAAACGCACAGGACACACTTGCGCACGCCCTCAGCATCCTCGACAACGTCCTCGCGCTCGGCGTGGCAGGCCTGGCATTCCGCTTCCTCATTGCCGCCGTGTCCGTGTGGGTCGAAGACTTCTGGCAGATTGGCGAAGCGGCGGCGCTTGGCCGCTCCAACGGCCTGCCCCGCTTCGTGCCACTTGGCGCTGAAGTCCTTCTCCGCCTCTGATTTGAGGAGTGCATTCGGCCCCTTCTTTTCTCGTATCTGGAAGTTGGCCGCGAACAGCGGCGTCTTGCCGAGCGCCACATAGAGTGCGCCCTCATGATGCTTCAGCAGCAGTCGGTCCAACACGTCCTGTATGGCGTCCAGACGCCCAATTTCGCTGGGCGGGACCAGCAGGTAGAAATGCCCGCCGCCCACGTAGATCAGGTTGGTAATGGGCAGGCCCATCTCGCGCAGCACAAAGCGCGCAATAGCCTCGTTGAGCAATTGCAGATAGAGCGAGCGCCCGCGCAGTCCCTTTGCTGCGCCCTTTGCGGTGATGGTGTAAATAAAGCGCTGCACGCCGGAGATGTCGCCCTCCACCAGATAGGCCACTGGCGTTGTGCTGTCATCTTCTATATGAGCCAGCAGTTCATCAATCTTGTTCTCATCGAAATCCACGAGACAGGCCGCAACTGCTGCCGTCACGCGGCTGTGATCGTAGAGCGAGATGTCCGGCGTGCTGCGATAGAACGCCGATGGCACACACCAGGCATAGCGATAGAGCAGGTGATACATGCTTTCAATGTAGGCCTCTGCGTCATCCTGGGTTTGCAGCGCCGCGGCGTCTCGCTCGAATTGTTCCCACAACTGCAAATATGCTGCCGCATCGTCCTCGGATTGTTTCGAAGGGAATAGCGTTGCCTCGTCCAGCGCCAGAGGACGCAGCGGGTAATAAGCTGGCTCTGGCCGTGACTGGTCATCTTCTCCGATCTGACAGAACACGGAGAGCAGATTGCGCGGCTGCTTGTCGACTTCATCAGCCCGCTCACCCGATGCCAGCCGGTCGGCCAAAGTCACGATCTTACTCAGATGGTCCAGGGGATTATGGTGGTAAAGTACCGCGTAGCCGACTTCACGCAGCGCTGTGGGCACGTGTCGCGCCACGAAGGCTGCGCTCCAGGTTGCATGTGCGCCGTGTTTGCCATAAGCATGGTGCGGTTCATCGTCCAGGCGTCTGAAGGATTCGTACCCTGCCGCCAAAGGTTGGTCACGACCAGCAGCGGTGCGCTGCCAGAACTTGCCTATGTCGTGCAGAAGGCCGGCCAGAGCAGCAGTCATGCGATCCATGAGCATCTCCTCCTCGACAGAGTTAGTACCATTGTAAGGCAGTTGTGCGCGTCGAGCATGGGGCGCAAGCCCTATCTTGTCTAGGAATAACTTCCTAATAGCACCAGCAGCAGGGTGCGGTCCGGGGTATCGGGCAAGTCGAAATGACGCCCCAGTTTCACATAAACACTGGAGAGTTGATTGGCAACCGTCTTGATGCTCTTACCCAATCGTTCGGCCAACGCTGCGTTCGACAGTCCCTCACGGATCAGTAGCTCGGTGACCTCTCGCTCGGCAGGTGTCAGCACACGCTCAACGAAATCGCGCACGCGCGAGCGGTCATCAGCACGCAACCGTCCCCAATAGGCAACCGGCACAGGCACCAGAGTCACATCGTGCGGAGTGTCAGCGTGCAGTCTCTTGGAAGCTATAAGCGCCGGATCACTAACCAGGTGCCAGACGTGGTCTTCCGGCCCGAACAGAGTCTGGGCTGCCGCCATGGCGAAGAGAGCCATCGTCTTGCGGCCGCCGGCAATGCTCAAATGGATGCGCCGTCCGGCCTGTTTGTGTTGGCGCAGTAAGACGTAGAGACTGCGGAAGGCGTCGTCAATTTCAGTCGGTGTGACTACATCTGGCAGCGGCCCGGATGTACCCGCCAAAAGATGTGGAACGAAGAGAATCTCGTTGCCGTAGGACCGCTCAACTACAAACTCGCGGTGAAGACTCCGCAACGAAGATTGCACAGGCTCGCGGTCGGGGACAGTGTGAACTACGATAACGGACGCAATGCGATCACCACACGCAAGCAGCAAGTCCAGCGTTAACGTCACGACTTGCGGTTCAGCACCTAGTGTGGCGACAAGTATTGTGTTGTTCATAGCGCGCCTTTACAGTGAATTCTAGGCATTCTCATCCACATTGCAAGTTGATCGGCCGTGAGCAGTACGCCAGTTTTCGCACCCGACTAAGCCTAGGACTGGTGGCGTCAGATCAACGGCATCATCTGGTCACAAGCGACTCGGCCAAGCGTGATCAGCAGAAGAGAAGAAGTCAGTGCGCGCTAGCTGCACGCACCGATAGGGCAATACCACGCGTCCCCGGAAGTGCGGATGAGAGCAACGCCCGCATCTGGCAGCATGGCAATTCGTCCAAACCACCCTTGCCCCGTGACCAGAATCTGCGCCGCATTCGGCGCGTGGGGCGTAAGCGTTGGAAACAGGAATCGGGTTATCATCGTCGCTCGTTGGCTGAAACAGCAGTGTTTCGTTTCAAGATCATTTTCGGCAATACCCTGAGTGCACGCACCCTGCCGCGACAGATCACTGAGGCGCGGATCAAAGGCGCGGCGCTCAATCGGATGACGCAGCTGGGGATGCCGGATAGTTACAAGGTGGCTTGATTTCAGCATCGTTTAGGACCCGTGTGCCTATCCATCGTATTCATTCAACAAAGCCCCTTCGGGCCGCGACCTTGCCTCTCTATCGTCTGCGCGCCGCCCTTACAATCTATCCGGAAATTCCAGGGCGCAGCAGAGCGGCGCCCCTACAAAAGCGAATTTCCGGATAGGTACTTAGTCGTTTGTGGCAAACTCATCCCCCGGCTTTCCGTTTTGCCTGGAAAAATCCGGGACGACTCATGCCTCGCCGCCTCCTCTCCGTTGGAGAGGGGGCGAGCCGAGCGCAGCGAGGCTGGGAGTGAGGTCAATGCCCCGCGTTCAGCGAGTGGCTGACAACCTTTGCGCGCACCCTCCCAACCGCCGAGCACAAAGCGCGCGCCGATCGTATAATGGGCGGCAACGGTCGTCACAGCCAGAGGATGATCATGCACACGCTTACGCGAACAGGTTGCGCTGCACTGCTCACGCTGATCCCCGCCTTGTTCCTGACCGCATGTGGGGGCTCGTCCGACAGGCCCACCCAGCTCGATGACGCTGCCAGAGCGCTCCGCCTGACCCAGACGGCGCTCGTCCAGCCGACCAGTGTTCCCCAGGCAACTGAAACTCCCTGGCCAACTCCGTGGCCGACGGCAACAGCGCGTCCCACGCTGCATCCTTCGCCCAGTCCCTATCCCACGCGCGACCGGACCGGCGCAACCGAAGTGCCTGTCGGGCAGTTGGTCCCGCGCGGGGAATGGCTGACGCTGCCCTTCACCGACGACACTGGCGAGACACGCACTCTGGCCGAGTTCGTGGGCCGCGCTGTCGTCCTGCATACCCTGTCCGCCTCGTGCCAGATCTGCTTTGAGCAGCAGCAGCATATCCTGCTGGCGGCTGAGGACCGCCACGAGATCGGCCTGCTGACCGACACGGTGTTCGTCGCCCTGGACGTGCTACCCAATGAATCGGCTGCCCGCCTGCGCCGCGCCCTGCAAGACGCCCTGGGCGAGCAGTGGGCGATCGTCGAGCTGATCTTGAGCGATGATGTGCCAGCCGAGTACATCTTTGGGGCGGCGAGTGGGGCCTTGCGCGCTGCCCTGGTGAATGACTTCGGCCCGGAGGCCGCGCTGCCTGAAACGGCCACGGTCATCGTGATCGAGCCCGACGGCACCGCGCACCTCCTGTACGAGGGTCTGGTTGACTGGCACGACGTACGCGACGCCATCACCCAGTTCAGTAACCCGCCCCCAGATGGCGGCCAGTGATCTCAGCCAACGATCAGGCCACGCTCACCCGGCGACTCCCCAATGATTGGGAGGTTCGCGCGCTGACCCGTTGACGCCGTCCAACTATCCGGCATAGACTGAGAATACGGATCACCTTGCCGCATCCGCATTCGGGCAGCTTGCCGCTGTTGCAGACGGGGGGTGCCTTGTTCGCAGTTTGGTCGCAGGCGCGCACTGACTGCCGCGCGGTACCATCGCAGGATGAACCTGCCCTGGCTGATGGCTGACAGTTATTTTTCATGGAGGCGATGATGACCCTGGGCTACCGCGCACGTCTCACGTCCTGGATGAGCCTGGTGCTCCTCCTGATGCTGGCCCTGATCGCGTCTGCCTGCAACCTGGCCAGAGACGGCGATCAGGACAAGCCAGCCACCGCCGTCAGGGGCACGCCCATCAGCGCAGCGGACGTCCCTACTGTCATCGTCCAGGCACCTGACGATGGGGCACACGTGCTGCTGGGTACCGATGTCCTGATCTACGCGACCGCCAGCGACCTGAGCGGCGTTACCCGCGTCGAGCTAATTCAGGATGAGACGGTCGTCGCCTCACAAGCTTCGCCCAACCTGGATACTGGCGATACCGAGTTCCAGGTTTTGCTGCGCTGGCGGCCCAACGCCCCCGGCGAGCAAACCCTGACAATCGTCCCCTGGCGGGGCGACGTGCACGGCGTCGAGGCGACGCTGACCCTCGTCGTGCGCGAGCAGGCGACTCTGCTCACCATCACGCCCGGCACTCAGACGCCCTTTCTGCTCACCAGCACGCCCGCCGACCGCACATGCCGCGTGCAGGTAGCGGTCGGCGCGCTGAATGTGCGCAGCGGGCCGGGATTGGTCTACCCCGTGATCGACGGGGTCACCATCAGCCAGGAACTGACCGTCACCGGACGCCAGTTGTACCCCGCGCCGTGGTGGCAGGTGTTCTACCGGGGGCGCATCGGCTGGGTGAGCGACTACTACGTCAACATACTCGGCGAATGCAGCGGCATCGGCATCGTCCTGCCGCCCCCAACGCCAACGCCGATCTTCGGTACCCTGCCGCCGACGCTCCCGCCAACCATCACCCCGCTGCCGCCGTCGCCGACACTGTTCATCCCCAGCGCCACGTCGCTCCCACCCGGCTCGCCTACACCCAGCTTCACGCCGGTACCGTGCCGGCTACGCATCGCCCAGAACGGGCTGCCGGTCTACAGCGGACCCGGAACCGTTTACACGACGATGACCTTTGTCTCTGCCGGGCAGGAGTTCAACGTGGCCGGGCGAGACACGTTCGCCCAGTGGTGGCAAATACACATCGCCGGGACGTTTGGCTGGGTGGAGGCACGCTTTGCGGTGACCTCTGGTGCGTGCCATCTCGCCCCGGTGAGCCTGATCCCACCCACGCCCACGCCGACCGCATCGCCCACGGCGATTGCTACCCATACGCCGACCAGGACGCCGACCGTTACTGCTACGTCCACACCGACGCATACTGCGACCGCCACATTGACTGCAACGCTCACGCCGACGGGCACCCTGCCGCCGACTCTCACGCCTTCGCCCACCTTCACGCCGACCGAGACACCGACAGAGACGCCCACGGCAACGTTCACACCTACCTGGACGCCAACCGAGACGCCCACGGCCACCTTCACGCCGACTGAGACGCCTACGGCAACGTTCACGC
>JBBIHG010000083.1:0-14601 GCA_037447125.1 Chloroflexota bacterium
GAAGTGGCCTTGGCCCAATATGATCGCGCCGTTGAGTACTTGAAGTTACCGAAGGGGATCAAGACTTTTCTGCGCGTGCCCAAGCGCGAACTACACGTCAACTTCCCCGTGCGCATGGACAACGGCGACATCACCATGTTCGCCGGCTACCGCGTGCATCACAACACCGTCCTGGGGCCGTCGAAGGGCGGCATCCGCTACGACACGCGCGTGGATATTGACGAGGTGCGCGCCCTGGCCATGTGGATGACCTGGAAATGCGCGCTGGTCAACCTGCCCTACGGCGGAGCGAAGGGCGGCGTCGTCTGCGACCCCTACACGCTGAGCATGGGCGAGCTAGAACGGCTGACGCGCCGCTACGCCAGCGAAATCTCGCTGTTCATCAGCCCGCACGGCGACATCCCCGCCCCGGACATGGGCACCAACGCCCAGACGATGGCCTGGATCATGGACACCTACAGCATGACGGTCGGCTATTCCGTCCCGGCCATTGTCACCGGCAAGCCGATCAACATTGGCGGCAGCCAGGGCCGCACCGAGGCCACCGGGCGCGGCGTGGTCATCTGCATGGACGAGGCGCTGCACCGCATGGGCCACGACGACCCGTCGCGGATTCGCCTGGCCATTCAGGGCTTCGGCAACGTCGGCTCGCACGCGGCGCGCATCGCCCATGACCTGGGCTACAAGGTGATCGCCATCAGCGACATCAGCGGCGGCTACTTCAACGGCGACGGCCTGGACATCCCCCACGTGCTGGCCTACACGGCCACCAGCGAGCACCATCTGCTCAAGGGCTACCCGGACGCCGACTCGATCTCCAACGCCGAACTGCTGGCCCTCGACTGCGATGTGCTGGCCCCCTGCGCGCTGGAAAACCAGCTCACCGGCAACAATGCCGAGGACGTGCGCGCCTTCCTGATCGCCGAGGGGGCCAATGGCCCGACGACGCCCGAAGCCGACGACATCTTCGCCCGCAAGGGGATCGCGGTCATCCCAGACATCCTGGCTAACGCCGGCGGCGTGACCGTCTCCTACTTCGAGTGGGTGCAGGGTCTCCAGTCGTTCTTCTGGGACGTGGAGGAGGTCAACCGTCAACTACGGCGCATCCTGATCCGCGCCTACGACGAGGTGGTAAGCAACCAGAACCAGTACGGCGTGGACATGCGCACCGCCGCCCAGATCACGGCGATCAAGCGCGTCGGCGAGGCGACCCTCACGCGGGGCATTTACCCGTAGGCCGGGCGTAGAACCGGACTTCCGAAGTTTCCAAAACTTCGGAAGTTTCCCTTTCGGCGGAACGTCCTACGCTGCGCCTGAGCCTTTCGCCCTCGCTGGAGAGCCGTCCGGCAGGTACGCGGCCAGGCGCTTCGCCAGCGGTGAATGCAGGATCGTGTACAGGCGGTGCGCTTCGGCGTAGTGCTTGCGGGCGAGGGCTGTGTCCTCGCGGGCACGGGCCGCGTCGCCCAGCGCGACGGCGGCCTCGGCCACGCCGCGCTGGTAGTACATCTTGCGCGCCTGGCTCTCGGCGGCAGAGGCCAGAGCGACCGCCTCATCCACCCGCCCCAGGCGCACATAGAGCGCGGCCAGCCGCGCCCTCGCCCGGACGTTCGTCTCCAGGTCGTCCGTCTGCTCGCTGCCCGTCACCGCCGCCTCGAGCAAGGCGCGCGCCTCCTCAAGCTGATCGAGCGCGATGAGCGTTTCGGCCATGTCCGCCTGGAACAGGGCCAGCCAGCGCGTGTTGCCCAGGGAGGTCGCCGCCGCCGTCGCCTGCTTGAACAGCGTGCGAGCGGTGCTGTAGTCTTCCAGGAAGTAGTAGGTGCGGGCCAGGTTATTGGTCTGCACGGCGATCATCAGCGTGTCATCCAGCTTGCGGCTGAGGGCGATCGCCTGCTCCAGCCGGTCCACTGCCGTCTGCAGGCGGCCCGTCAGCGAGCAGAACCAGCCGAGATTGCCCAGGCGCAGGCTCTCCGCCCGCTGATCGCCGGCGGCCTGGGCGATGTCAATCGCCTCGTCATAGAAGGCCTGCGCCGTGTCCACATCGCCGATTTCCGTGTAGAGCGTGGCCGCGTTGGCCAGCACCAGCCCGCGCGTGGGCGGATGCGCGATCTGGTTGAGCAGCACGAGCGCCTTCTCATACTCGCCCAGCGCCGCTTTCAGATCGCCGGACTCGCGGCGCGCCTGGGCGATGTCACAGCGCAGCCGGGCGATCTGAGCATGGTGAGCGGTACCCTGGCCATTTTCCAGCAGGCGTAGCGCCTCGCCCCAATGCCCCAGCGCGCCCTCGCGGTCGCCGCGCTGGTTGGACAGGCTGCCCAGCAGGTGATAGACCTCCGCCCGACGACCGGGTTCGACGCCCTCCCCGGTGAGCACCAGGGCGCGCTGCACGTAGTCCGTCGCCCGCTCATGATCGCCCAGGCGCATGGCCGACGTGCCCAGCGTGAGCAGGATTTGCAGATGCTCGCCGTGGTCAGTCAGGCGACCCTCCTCGTAGAAAGCGAGCGCCTCATCCAGGAAGCTCTGCGCGCGAGCGAAGTTGCCCATCCCGTGCGCGGCCATGCCCAGCCGGGTGAGGGCCATGGCTTCGTGGGCGGCGTTACCGGTGCTGCGCGCCTGGGCCAGCGCCCGCGTGGCATATTCCTCGGCCTGGGCGCTGTTGCCACTGCGCTGGTAGGCAGCGGTGAGGTCAAGCGCGCTGTTCATGAAGAACTCGACCGGCTGGTTGCCCAGGCGCAGGGCCAGGTTCTCGGCGGCCTGCAGGTGAGCGATCGCGTGGCTCAGCTCGCCGTTGCCCAGTTCGACGCGGGCCAGTGCTTGCAGCCAGCGCAGCTCCTGCTCTTCCTGCCCCGCCTGATGGGCCAGGTGCGCAGCCTGCTGGAAGAGCTTCTGGGCGTTGGCCCGCTCGCCCACAGCCAGCGTCGCCTCCCCCAGCAAGCCCACCACGCGCGCGGCAGCACGGGTCAGCCCGCCCACCTGGGCGACGACCACCGCCTCTTTCAACAGATGTTGGGCGTAGCTGGGGTTGTCCTGGGCCAGGTAGTCTTTCGCCAGATTCTCCAGCGTGAGGGCGATACCCTCCGCATGGGCGGACCGCCGCGCCTCGTCGAGCGCCTGCTGGTGATACGTCTGGGCCGCGCCCCACTGCTCCTGCTCAGCGAAGAACGAGCCGAGGTTGTTCAGGCAGCGAGCCAGGGCGCGGGGATCGTCAAGCGCGCGGGCGATCTGCAGCGCTTCGTCGAGGACGGGCTGCGCCGTGTCAAAGTCCCGCCGGCCCACATGCACCGCAGCGATCCCACTGAGGAAATGCTCGACGCTGGCCTTCTCACCGGCGGAGCGGGCGAGCGCCAGCCCCCGCTCGTAGATCTCCAGCGCCGTATCGTTGAAGCCCTGCTCGAAAGCGGTCGCCGCCGTCTCCAGCAGCGCGTTGATCTCCTGCTGTTCGGGGCTGAGCGCCGGCCTGGCTGGCGCCGCCGTCCCACTGAGAAGCTGTCTCAGGAACTTCTGCATACGTGTTCCTTTTTCCGTTATTGATGGTCTGTTGTCAGCAATCAGTTATCACTGATGTTACGCGCAGCCTCCCCTCATCCCTAACCCCTCCCCCACGCTACGCGGAGGGAGGGGAACTCGACGTTCTCCCCTTCCCCCGCAAGCAGGGGAAGGGAGCAAAGTCGGGCCTGAAAGTCCCTCCCTGCTGGCGGGGAGGGATTTAGGGAGGGGTTGGAACCCGCGCTAATGTGACATTGTCGTGTCACCAAGAACTGAGAACTGATCACCGACAACCACCTCCGCGACTCACAGCATACGCATAGCCAGCGGCACCAGCATCTCGCGCGCCGATAGCCCCCCATGCCGGCTGGCCAAGGCCGCGCCCTGCCGCGGACGATCATCAATCACCGCTCCCTCGCGGGCGACCAGGGTGAGATCGCCCAGGCGCGGGCCCGTCTCGGCATGGGGCGTCTCCGGGCCGAAGAGGCCGGCTCGCAGCGCTTCTGCCGGGTCAAGTGCAGCGATGCGGTCGCCCAGGCGCTCGCGCAGATAGTCGCACACGCCCGCGCGATAATCGTGACGCAGGTAGACGTGGGCGAAGCGGCCTTCGCCGCCCAGCCCGCAGCGCAGCGCCTCGGCCAGGGGCGGATGCGCGCTGAGGTCCAGATGCTCCTGCACGGGCGAATGGCCGTGATCGGCGACCAGCATGAACAGCGTGCGTCGGTCGCCGACGCCAGGCCCCAACAGGACGTCGCGCAGCTCGCGCAACTGGCAGCGCGCCTCGGCCACCGCCTGCTCGGTCACGCTGCCAAAGAGGTGCGACACGCCGTCTATGGCCCCCCAATAGGCACTGATGAAACAGCGATTGCGGCGCGTGGCGTGCAGCAGATTGCGCAGCTCGATCCACAGGTCGGTATAGCCGTAGTGGCGCGCGACCCGCTTGACGCCACGATGCATCACCCGCGAGAGCCCGCTGCCGTACAGGTCTTTCTGCAACAACACATACGTCGGTACCTCGCGCGCGCCGAGGGCCTCAGCGACCGTCTCCACCGGCAGGAACGCGCCGAGGTTCAGCCCCCACTCTTCCAGAACTTCGTTGCGGTGCTTGCCCGCCATTGGCCGGAAATGGAGCAGGTTGGCCATCACGCCAAACTCGCGCAGCAGCGCCCGCGTGCCGACGATGCCGGTCGCCGCCGGTCCGGCCCCACTCCACAGGCAGGGCAGCGCGGCGGCAGTCGTGCTTGGAGCAATGGACGTCAGCGGAGTCAGCGTGCCCTCGCCGACCAGATCAGCCACCACCTGGGCGGTCGCAGCATCCTCGGCCATGATCTCCCCCAGCAGCAGCCAGCCCAGCCCATCGGTGACGAAGAGCACCACGCGCCGCACCTGCCCGGCGAAGGGCGCCCACAGCCGCCCGTCGAGCGGCGACTCGCCCAGCCGCCCGCCAGATTCCGCCCCGCCGATCAGCCGGACGACCGTGTGAGCCAGGTTGCGGATGGACAGCCCGGCGTAATGGGGGAAGACGATCTCGTCCGCCCAGGGAGCGTCCATGTCCAGCGGACGGTGGGCCAGGATCGTCTGTTCCAGCTCGGCGGCCAGGGCTGTTGTCACGAAGTCTCCTCACGGATGCGGTCGGCTCGTGGCCCGCCATTATACCGCATCTTGCCGCGCCCATGCGGGACGGCATCTCGCCGCCACCCCCTGGCCAGCGCCGATTCTCTACGCGCGGCTGTCGCTCGCTCTACGCCCGCTACGCTGTTAATGGGCGGCCACTTGAGTCACAGCAGAACTTCCTTTACACTGGAATCATCAAGTACGCGCACGCCCGCCACGGGCGAAATGAGGGAGTGGAAACCATGAAACCTGTGTATCGCATTCTGAGCGTCGCGACTGTCGTCGCGCTGTTGGGGGTGAGCTTGAGTCTGGCCGCGCCGGCTGCTGCCCAGGCGCCTACTGCCACCGTCAACACGGGCGCGTTGAACATCCGCAGCGGCCCAGGGATCAGCCATGGCGTGGTGTTTTCAGTCTACCGGGGCGTATCTATGACGCTCCTGGCCCGCAATGCGGACGCTTCGTGGGTGCGTATCAGCCTGGACAACAGCATCCAGGGCTGGGTCAACAGCCGCTACATCGCCACAAGCTATCCGCTGCTGAGCTTGCCAGTTGACGGGGTGGGCGGCCCTGTGGGCGCCATCACCGGCACCGTCACCTCTTGGGGACTCAACGTGCGCAGCGGCCCCGGCGTGGGCTTCCCCCGCCTGACGTCCATCCCCAACGGCACGGTCGTGACCCTGCTGGCCCGCACCGCCGACTCTTGGTGGGTCAAGGTCGTGCTGGCGAACGGCACGGTGGGTTGGGTGAGCGCGAACTTCCTGCGGCTGTCGGCGGCGATCACCTCGCTGCCAGTAGAGGGCGTCGTCGTGCCGCCACCGGTGACCCCACCGCCCGCCTACCGCACGCATGTCGTCCTGGCCGGCGAGAACCTCTTTCGCATCGCCCTGCGCTACGGCGTGAGCATGTGGGACATCGCCCGGCTGAACAACATCTACAATTTGCGCCTGATCTACGCCGGGCAGGTGCTGCGCATCCCGTGACGGCCCGGCACCCTGTGCCCCCTCCCAGCGAGTCGCTGGGAGGGGGCTTTTTTTTGTCTGCGGCGCTCTCCAGAGTAAACTCTGCGACTGTTATTCTGCGCTGTCCTGCATCCGGTCGCAAACCCTGATTACCGGTTCGTTGCTTCCACCCCTACCGCATCGGGCGCGCCTTCGCCGGCGAATGGGTCGCTTTGACCCCCGACCCGCTTCTCGACGGCCTCCTGTCCGTCTTCTTCAGTCCCCTTCATGTCGGTTCCTTGAACCTTTAAGGATGCCTCATGATACACTTGACCTGTAACCCATGTCCCCGAACACCTGTTACCCATGTCCCCAGTCTATACAGGGGGAAGGGGCGGGGGATGGGAATGGTCGCTGAATGGATCACGCTATTCTGTAGTCCTACCCGGCGGAGTGACTGCCACCATAACAAGCCGCTCAGTCGTTGAGCATCTTGTGCACTTTGAGCGCCAGGTGCAGGTTCAGGCGCACATTCGAGTCGTCCATGTCAAGCTGCACGATCTCGGTGATGCGGCCCAGCCGGTAGACGAGCGTGTTGCGGTGAATGTTGAGCACATGCGCCGTGCGCGCCATGTTGCCGTTGTTCTCAAAATAGGCATGCAGCGTCGGGACCAGATCGGTGCGGTGCTGGGCGTCGTAGTGCGTCAGTGGGGCGAGCCAGTGCATGCAGAAGTCGTTCAGCAGCGCCGGGTCGTTGTTGCCTAGCAGCAGCTCGTACAGGCTGACGTCGCCGAAGAAGGCGACCTGTGCATCTTCCCATACCTGGCGCGGCAACGATAGGGCGCGCTCCGCCTCGCGGAACGAGTCGCGCAGCGCGGTCAGGCCCATCGCCACGCGCCCCACACCAGCCGAGATAGTCCCGTCTGGCGCGCTCTCAGCCAGGGTCTGGCACAGCAAGCCGACAATCTGTTTGAGGCGTTGGGTCTGGTGCGGCTCGTCGAGCGGGAACAAGACAACCGCCCGATCAGCGTAAAGCCCCACCGGCGCCTGGACGCGGCGCTGGTTCAGTTCCGTGCGGATCAGCCTGGCCATGCGCTCCGGCGAAAAGGCGCTATTGGCCCGGCTCTCGGTGGGAGTCCAGTGGAAGATGGCGACGGCGTACCACAGCCCCGCCTGGAAGTTCTCCTGCCCGACGCGCAGGGCGAGCAGGGTGTCGTCGCTGGCCGGGCTGCTCAGCCATTCGGCGATCCAGTCGCGGGTGTAGCGGGCAGGCTGCAGGCTGGCATCCATCGTGTGCCGCCGCGCCAGTTCTCTGACCAGCACCGGGACGCTGTGCCCGAGGGCCATCAGATCGAAGTCGTCGGGCGCGCTGCCGGCGGTCAGCACGGAGATGCAGCCGAAAAGGTGCCCCTCGGAGACGAGCGGGATAGTCAGCCCGGCGGGGCTTTCAATCACCTGCCAGTCGTCTTCGAAGAAGGCGCAGTCGTCCAGGTCGAAGCGGCGCACGAACTCCGCCCCGCCCAGCAAGGCCAGGTGAGCGTCCCAGTCGTGACCCTGCGAGGCGGGCAGCCCCCGGCCGATCACGGTCCCCCGCCGGTCGTGCACCACCACCGGGCGGTCGAGCGTCCGCGCCAGGGCATTGAGCATGGTCGTCAGCCCGCGGTAGCTGGCGGCGTGGCGCTGGAGCGTCTTCTCCAGCTCGGCGACCCGCTGGAGCATCTGCGCATGGGGATCGGTCAGCAGCCGGCGGATGGCGCGCTCGATCTGGGGCAGCGGCGCGCGCTCCGGCAGGGCGATCAAGGGGAAGTTGTGCTGGCGGGCGATCTGAGTGGTGCGCGGCGTGAGCGTGCCCTGCACGGCCAGCGCGCTGGCCTCGGTCTTGGTCAGGCGCTCGATGATGGTGTCCAGCGCCAGGTTGTTGGACGTGTTGGCGAGCGCGCTGGTGGAGACGAGCAGCATCTCGCTGCGCTCGATGTCGCTGAAGATGGGCGGGCGCGTGCGCAGATGCGAGACGCGGCTGATCGGCGTGGCGGGGCAGCCGGATACGAGGCGGCTGCCAATGGGCAGGGCGAGCTTGAGCACAGTCCTCAGGTCGGTGGCAGACGTGACAACGGGCATGGCGGCACTCTCCCTTGCACGGGCGCAGAACGTGCAGCTTCAATGGGCTGGGTAGCGGGCGGCAGAGAATTCCCAACCGGGTGTTTATTCATTGTAAGGACAGCGATCAGACGTGTCTTCGGGCATGTTTTATGAGATTCACACGAAGTGTGTTGTGCAGCTTGCACAAAACGGATTAGCGTGCTTGGGCAGATGGGCTCCACGCCACGGCCTGGTCACAGCGCCGCCAACAGTGCCTTAAGCGCGGCAGGGGCGCATATCCCGGTCTGATTACGGGCACCTTGCCCATGATCCGTCGCCCCCCGCGCACACTCACCAGCCTGCCTGCGGGGTGCCGATCTGGGCAGGGGAGCGCGTCATGCATCGCCATCCTGACCGGCTGACCTCCGCCCAAACGGCTCCCCTGGGCATTTTGCCCACACCATTCCCAGCCTCGCGTCTCATAGCATCTCCGCCAGAATCCGTTACACTGGTAGCAGTACAGCGCGGCGGTTCCTGGCCACGACAGCCGTGCAGGGGTGCATTTCAGTTCTGGGGTAAAGCATCACCGCAGAGGCGCAGAGAGCGCAGAGAAAAGCAGAGCATCCTCAAGAGTTCTTCTCAGTGTCCTCTGCGCCTCAGCGGTTCTTGAGTTTTCCCTGTCCTGAAGTACACCCTCGAACATGCTGCTACTCAGCGAAGGAGAGAGCGCCCCATGTCGCAGTCCTGGCACAGTCTATTCGTCCCTGGCGCGGGAACGGGCGCTGTCGCTGAGGCCCTGCGCGCGCTGCTCGTCCGCGGCGGCTGCGCGCCCTATGACCCCTTCCCCGGGGGAACGGGCACGCCGCCAGAGCTGACCGCCCTGGTCCGGCTGTTCGTCGCGCCGGCGCAGGAGGGTTGGGTGCGCGTGCTTGGCGACCTCGACGCCGCGCTGCTGCCAGACCTGGCCCTGGCGCTGGAGAGCGCGCTCCTGGTTGGCTGGCTGGGCGAGGACGGTGGCGGATTCGCATGGGTCGGCGCGGACGGCGCGCGCCGTGACGACGCCGATGCCCTGGCCCCCTATCTGCCCGCCGGCGCTTCGCTCGACGATCTGCGCCGCGCCTTCGCCGGAGAAGTGCGCGTCCAGCCTGTGGAGAGCGATCCGGCGCGCGCTGGCCTGCCGCCAGACCTGCGCGACGTGGCGCAACAGCGGGGCGTCAGCCCGCGGCAGGCTGGCAAGCTGTTCGAGCGGATCAGCGGAGGCCTGTTTGGCAGGCTGGCCGGGCAGACCGGCGAATCGAGCGCGGAGCAAGAGAGAGCGCGCGCCGTGGTGATGGGCGGCTACGACATCTGGAACAGCCTGCACGGCCAGCGTGTGCGCGCCATCGCCGGGGTGCTGGCCCTGCCGGCCAACTGGCGCCTGCCCACCTGGGACGACGTGCGCGACGCCTATCACGCCCACCGGATGCGGGAGCGTTACCCGCGCATGATGGCCCTACCCGGCGACCGCGAGAGCCTGGCCGCCGTGCCGGACATTGTCACTTATGAGGCCGTGTTCATGGGACACGCCCGGACGGAAGCCGCCGATGGCTGAGTCCGACCGGGAGCGCTGGGATCGCCGCTACGCTGACCCGGTTGACAAGCTCCGGCGCGGGCCGAACCCCCTGCTGGAGCGCTGGGCGCCACGCGGGGCGGGCCTGCGCGCGCTGGAACTGGCCTGCGGCCTGGGACAGAACGCGCTGTGGCTGGCCGCCCAGGGCTATACCGTGGATGCCTTCGACATCAGCCTAGCAGCGCTGCGCCATGCGCGCGCCGAGATGCTGCGCCGCAAGCTCAGCGGGGTCAATTTCGTCGTGGCCGACCTGGATCACTTCGTCCTGCCGGCTCATTCTTACGATCTGGTGCTCGTCTTCCGCTTCCTCGACCGGCAGTTGTTCCCGGCCATCCGCGACCGCGTGCGCCCTGGCGGGCTGGTCATCTACCAGACGTTCAACATCCGCCAGCGGGCGCGCCGCCCCTCTGTTTCTGCCGCGCACATGCTGCGCCTGGGCGAGCTACCCGGCCATTTCTCCGGCTGGGAGACGCTCGAAGCAGGCGACGAGGGCTACCTGAGCACCTTTGTCGGGCGCAAGCCAGCCAATCCGTGACGTGGGGCACGCGGAGGCCGCGATCGCCGGAGATCAGTCGCCAGCGGTCGCCAGGGGACTCGGGGCGCAAGCAGAGGAAGGGGCGGGCTGAGAAGCCCATCCCCTTCACAGCAGCCGGTACGACTGCTCGTGGCGGTAATAGACGGCGACCGGCGCGCCGACGGGTGGCAGAGGGCGATCGGCCAGGTCGTTGCGAATCTGCCGCGCCTGTCCGCTGAGCGCCTGCCCGTCCGGCGCGCGGAAGCGGAAGCGCACCTTGACCTTGAAATCGCCGTCGTCGTCGCGCACGCCTTCGCAGGCGATCACCTGCCCGGTGAGCACGGCTGGCGGCACAACGCGCAGCGCGCGCCGCCGGCGCAGCACCGCCGAAAGCAGCATCAACAGCGCAGCCAGCGTCAGCCCGGCCACGACTGCCGTCAGATAGTTGCGGAAGCGATCCTCCGGGCTTTCCGCGTCCAGCCGCGCGTCAGCGGGCTTGTCCGGCAGGAAGATCGCCGACACCGCCGCGTTGTCCGCCAGCTTCTTATAAGCGGACTCGGTGAGGCGTTGCTCGCCGCTGTACCGCTGCTCGCCCACCGCATAGTCATAGCGCGCGAGGTAGCGGTCGTCGTCCTCTTCCAGCGCGGTGATGGTCGCCCCGACGCTGATGCCACCCCGCTCAAGCTCGAACCAGCGCACCCACTCCGGCACCAGCGCGCCCCATAGCACGGCCATGAGCAGCAGCAGCAGACCCCCCAGGCGGAAGGTCCAGCGGGCGGTCTTGCGCCGCCTGGCGCGGCGAGCGCGCTCCTGTTCGACGAGCGGGGCGTTAGATGGGTTGAGCAGAAAGGGCTGGCGCCAGGCCCGGCGTCCGCGTCGTGGAGACGGGCGTACAACCGCCGGCGGCGGTGTGGCGACGGGTGGCACCAGCTCGGCCAGGGTTGGCGCGGGCGCTGGCTCAAAGGACGGCACTTCTTCGCGCGGGGTGGGCGCGGGCACCGACGGATCCGCTGGCCAGATGGCGCGCCAGGCAAGCTGGCGCACCGACGGGTCAGGGTCTTTCTTGTACATGTGCTCGAAAACCTGCTGCACCCGCGGATCGCTGCGCATCGTGCTCAGGAAGCGGATCGCGCGCTTACGATCTTCCGGGTCCGGGCTGCGCAAGAGCTGCAAGCTGTGCAATATTTCTTTGGATGGGGAGCTGTCTGTTTGTGTCATGATCACCTGCCACTTCTCATCAGCAGTCGGACGCCGATTCAGGGACCACCTGAGCCTCAGCCCACCGCCGGCTGAATTCCTCAAGATAGGCGCGGGCGATGTCGGGGTTGTGGATGATGAGCATATTCTCATCGTTGTCGTTCGAAGCCCGGCTCGAAAAATTGAACGATCCCATGGCCACGATCGAGTCGTCGAAGATGAAGGCTTTATGATGCATCACGTAAGGATTGCCGTCCTGGCGCACGTCCAGCCCGGCGCACAGCAGTGGCTTGACCAGGCTGCGGCTGCTCGCCTCGACGATCCCGCGCACGTCGAGCGCGCCCGCCTGTGCGCGATCGCGCAGCAGCAGCATGACGCTGCGTTGGGTGCCGCCCTCAGTCCATTCCAGGCTTTCGGTGAAGGAGAAAGCCATGAAACGCACCGACTGCGCCCCGTTAATTAGCTCGGCCAGCCGGGCACCCACATCGCCCTCGGATTCGAAGTGCGTCTCGATGCGCGTGTTGCCAATGGTCACCGACGGGTAGGGAAGGCCTTTGGGCGAAGACTTGCCAAACTGCCCGGCGAACAGCTCTTCGAATTCGGCGGCGTAGTTCTCCGCCAGGCGGCTGGAGCGCATGAGCATGGCGTTGTCGTTATTGCGGTAGAAGGCGCTGGGCTTGAAATTGGCCGAGCCGGTCCAGACGTACAGGCGGTCAATGATCACGAACTTGTTGTGCATGTAGCCGCGCCGCGTCCCGTCCGAGACGAGGGGAATGCCAGCCAGCTCAAGCTGGTCGAAGGTGGCGTCGGGGCTTTCCAGGCCGTACTCGCCGTCCGTCACCACGCGGACGCGCACGCCGCGTTGCTGGGCGCGGATCAGCGCGTCGGTGATCGGCTGCGACTCCAGCTCGTAGATGGCCACGTCCACCGTCTGCTGCGCGCCGTCAATGGCCGTCACCAAGGCCGCTTCGACCGGCGAGCCGTAGTAGTCCGCCGGGCTTAACGAGCCAGTTGGTGAGGAGAAGTAAAGCTGGAACCAGCCGCCGTCATAGCCGCCGGGGATGCGCGCCAGCGCCGCTGAAGGGACCTCGACCGGCTCGGCGACATCGCCCGCGAGGCGCTGGTCGGCGGTATCGCTCTCCAGGCCGAGCACATCAATGCCCAGCCCGTACTGGACGAATAGCACGATGGCGATCACGATGAAGCCGGTGGTCCCGCCCAGCGTGACGCGCCGGGCACTGGACCGGGTGGGTGGGCGGCGGCGCCGCCGGCTGCTGCTATTCATGCCTCTCTCCTGGGGATAGTGGTGTGCCGGGTGGCTGAGGCTCAGCCGGGGCGCGACCCGGCAGCGCCGGCGCGGGAGGAAGAGGAGGAGGGGCACTGTCCAGCGGCGGCGATGACGCCGCCGGCGGGCGTCCCGGCAGCGGCGGCGCGGGCGTAGGGGTCTCACCGCCGGACGGAAGCGGCGCAGGCCCGGCGGGCGCGCTGTCGGGCGGCGTCAGGCGGGCGACCATCTCGCGGATCAGCTCGGCGTTGGAGCGGCCGCCCTGCCCGGCCAGCCACGCTGCGATCTCCTCGTCGCTAAACGTAGGGGCCTCCTCGCCGTACACCTCGCGGCTGAGCTGGTTGACCATCTGGAACGTGCGCGTGAGCCAGGCCGCGTCTTTCTTGTGGCGGTAGGTCACCAGCCAGTTGACGCGCGTCATCAGGCGCGTCAGCGCGTAGCCCTGGTCGGCGATCTGTTCCTCGTCGGTAGCCAGCCGGCCGGCAGCCGCCAACCGCGCGGCGAGCTGCCTGGCGCGCGCCAACCCCCACTCGACGAAGGGTACGGCCTCATCGTCGCGCAGACCGTCGCGCACCTTCTCGCTGGAGACAATGGTATCCTGCATCAGCCTGGCCGCGCGCTCAATGTCATCGGGGGTCAGCGGTGCCATGGGCCTTCAACTCCGTATCTTACACGCCAGTAAGTATCATTCTAGCGGGTGGGTGAAGAATGATCAACCTCTCCGCGCGGCGTCGGACGGCTCCGCGCCGTGATCCAGGATGGCGCGCATGGTCGCCGCGTCCACGTTGCCGCCGCTCAGAATCACCCCGACGCGCCCGGCAGCGCGCACTGCCCCGCTGAGCAGCGCGGCCACGCCCAGCGCGCCCGACGGCTCGACGACGATCTTGACGCGGAAGAACAGGAAGCGCACTGCCTCGACGATGGCCGCCTCGCTGACTGTGCGCATGTCGTCCACGTAGGCGCGCACCAGCGGGAAGGTCAGGGTGCCCAGCGACGGCGTGCGCGTCCCGTCGGCGATGGTCGGCGGGTTGTGGACCGTGTGCAGCACGCCCGTGCGAAACGAGCGCGTGGCGTCGTCGGCCAGCTCTGGCTCGATGCCGATCACGCGACAGGCGGGCGACAGCCCTTTGGCCGCGATCGCCGACCCGCTAAGCAGCCCGCCCCCGCCACACGGCACCAGCAGCGCGTCCAGCGGGCCAATCTGCTGGCACAGCTCCAGCGCGGCCGTGCCCTGCCCGGCGATGATCTCCGGGTGGTCGTAGGGCGGGACGATGGTGTAGCCGTGTTCGGCGGCCAGTCCTTCGGCGATGGCCCGCCGGTCGCCCGTCGCCGGGTCGTAGGGGATGACCTGCGCGCCGTAGCCTTCGGTCGCGACGCGCTTGGTGGCGGGCGCGTTGACGGGCATGACCACATAGGCCGCCGCACCCAGCAGACGGCAGGCCAGGGCGACGGCCTGGGCATGGTTGCCAGAGGAGTAGGTGATCACGCCGCGGGCGCGCTCCGCGTCAGTAAGCTGGCTGATGGTGTTGTAGGCGCCGCGGAACTTGAACGCGCCCACGCGCTGCAAGTTTTCGCACTTGAGGAAGACCTCGGCGCCGACCTGGGCATCGAGCGTGCGCGAAGTCAGCACTGGCGTGACGTGGGCCTGGCCGTGCAGCCGGCGGGCCGCTGCCGTCACGCTGGCGAATAGTGCGGCGTGGTCCTGTGCCATGCGCGCTCTGCCCCCTCTCATCCTGGCTGGCCCTCGTGCCTCAATTATAGGTGAGCGCGGCCTGTTAAACGAATCTTGAGCGGGAAGGAGTGTGTGCAAAGGTTGTCACCCAATCACTTGCCGCGGGGGTATTGACCTCACCCCCAGCCTCGCTGCGCTCGGCTTGCCCCC
>JBBIHG010000084.1:0-8421 GCA_037447125.1 Chloroflexota bacterium
TCTACACGCCGGACCAGTTTCGCTATGAGGTGGCGGTGCTGTTCTCACAGTCCGTACTGACAGTCTTCTCAGTGCTGGCCGGGCTTGTGCTGGTCATGTTCGTCGAGCCGCCGCTGCGCTGGTTTGCCGGCGGCGACCGCTACAGCGGCGACGTGCGCCCCACACTGCTGGCGCTGGCGCTGGGCCTCGTCTTCGCCGCGATCATGGCCCATCCGACGCTGCGCCGGCTGTTCGAGCTGCTGCCGCTGGAGGCGCGCGACTACGCCGTGGTCGGCGCCGCGTTGGTCGCCTGGCTGCTGGCGCTGCGGACGACCTGGCGCGCCCGGCTGTTCTCGCGCTTCCTCAACCTGGAGTCCATGCTCGGCTTCACCGATGACTGGCTGAGCGAAGACCTGCAGCAGACGTAAGAGACTGGCAGGACTCCGCCGGCTAGGTCGTCGCTGTGGGGTGCAGCAGAGCGGCCCCCTGCGGGTCTGACAGACTCGATTCGCTCCGGCGCCTAATCGCGCGGCGCGTCCGGGCTGAGCGGCGCGTAGTAGGGGATGGGCAGCGGCTCGCCCTCCCCGAAGTGAGCGGCCCACAGGTTCTGGAACGTGCCGTCGAGGGCCATATCTTGTAGGGTGGCGTCCACCAGGGCGCGGAAGTCTACGTCAGCGTGCGGCACAGCGAAGGCGATCGGGCGATCATCACCGTACTGGGTGGGCAGAATCCTGACGCCCGCCTCGCCGGATTTGCGCAGCAGGCCCAGCAAGCGCAGGTTGTTGCCGTAGATGGCGTTCACGTTGCGCGCAACGGTGAGCGTGTAGATGGCATCCTCCTCTCGCCGGATGGCGAATGGCTCGTTGATGTTGGCGCTGACGCGGAACATCTCGGCCCACCTGCGAATGCGATCAGCATGTGCTGGCTCATCGGCGAAGTAGCCGATCCACCAGCCGGTGCCGAGCATGTCTTCGAACCCGGTGGTGATCCGCGATGGCTGAGTGACCATCAGCCGGTCGCCATGGGTCAGGTAGGGCAGCGAGTATTCGACCAGCAGTGTGGCGTCCCAGGCCGGGCTGACGCCCACAGCCAGGTCGGCCTGTCCGCCGGCGACGAGGGCCGCAGCGGTCTGGAACGAGTCGGGCAGGTAGTCTAGCTGCACGCCCCAACGACGGGCCACCTCCTCAACCAGCGCCCGGTTGAGATCATTGATGGTCGTGGTGAAGGCGGGCGCGTCCTGGCCGAAGGGCACCACACCCGCCACGCGCAGCGGCTCGCCGGCGGCCACGCGCTCCGCGACCGAGCGGTCGGGGACAGGCGCGTCGGTCGGGAAGTCGGCCAGCGCCCGCTCATCCTCGTACAGCCGCTCGTAGACGGGCACGAGCAGGGCAAAGGGGATGCTGTTCTCGCTGAACCAGGCGCTGTGAATCTCCTCCAGGCGCCCGCTGGCTTTGAGCCGCTGCAGCGAGCGGTTGAGCACATCGCGCAGGTTGACATCCCAGCGGCGGACAACCAGGGCGTAGTACTCGTCGAGCAGGGGTTCGTCAATCAGGCGCATGCCCTGGCGACCGGCGCGGCGCAGGCTGTCCAGCACGCCAACCATGCCCTGCACTTCGCCGCTGGCCAGCGCGTCGAGTGCCGCGCTCTCGGTGAAGTAGGGGCGCACGTCGAAGGCGACGCCGTTGCTCTCGCTCCACATGCGTAGAGCGCGCTCGCTGCGGGTGCCGATCTCGACAGCGACGGGCTGCCCGGCCAGATCGCCCAGGGTGCTGTAGGGGGCTTCGGTGAGCACGACCATACGCTCGGCGTTGACATAGTACGGGTGCGAGAAGTCCACGACGCTCTCGCGATCGCGGGTGTGAATCTGCTGGCCGGCGAGCACATCTACTCCGCCGCTGAGCAGTGTCTCGAGCGCGTTGTGCCGCGTCACCTGCACGAACTCCAGCTCGATGCCCAACTCAATGGCAATCGCCTCCAGAATCTCGATCTCGTAGCCAGTGACCGTGCCCTGCTCGTTGAGCCAGGCGAAGGGATAGGCGTTGAAGTAGGTGCCCACGCGCAACACGCGGTCGCGCTGGACCGCGGCCAACCCCGACTCTGTCGGCGGGCTGAACGGTGTGGCGGTGAGGGTGGGCCGGGGAGTCGGCGGGACGAGCGTCGGCGCGGCCTGGGTCGGCGTCGGAGATGGGATCGCCGTCGGAGCCGGGGTATCAGTCGCGGTGGGGTCAGGCGTCTGCGTGGCGGCGGGGACGGGCGTGCCTTCCTGGGCTGCGGCAGACTTCGCCAGGGGCGCGCTGGCGACGGCCAGCAGCGCGAGCAAGGCTCCTGCCGCGCAGACGGCCAGCAGCCGGCGGGATGAGTGTAGGTGGGCAGTGAGAGACATACGCTATTCCTTGTATAGGCCATGTGCTTCAATGTAGGCGAGAACGGCATCCGGCACCAGATAGCGAACGCTACGCCCGGCGGCGATGGCGGTGGCAATGGCCGACGAGGCGATGTCCAGGCGCAGCGCGGGAATCCACGCTGTGCGTGCCGCCAGGCCAGGGATGGCGCGTTCCAGGGCGTTGAGGTTCAGGTCGTCGGCAGGACGGCGCAGCACGCCCAGGCTGGCCAGCGCGATCAGCTCCTCCGGGCGGGACCAGGTGGGCAGGTCGCGCAGCGAGTCGCCGCCGATGAGCAGGACAAGCTCGCTGCGGGGATGCTCGTCGCGCAGCAGGCGGAGCATGTCCACCGTGTAATGTGGGCCGGGCCGATCCAGGTCAGTACGGGCCAGTGCGAAGCGCGGGTTGCCGGCGATGGCCAGTTGCGTCATGGCCAGGCGGTGCTCAGCCCCCGCGCGCACAGCGGACGCCTCCTTGTGGGGCGGGATGGCGGCGGGCACGAATAGCACGCTGGCCAGGCCCAGATGATCGGCGGCGGCCTCGGCGAGGACCAGGTGACCGAGGTGCGGCGGATCAAATGTCCCGCCGAAGACGCCCAGGCGCTCAATAGATGGGTTCATACGCATCCGGCGGCGCGCAGTGGGCGCTACTCGAACTTGAACGGCAGTTTGAAAGCATAGTCCTCGATACACGCATAGCGGAACTCGAACTCGTAGTTCGGGCGCAGCAGGTAGCGGGGGTATTCCGCATAGCCGCGGATGTGCGCGTCCGGATCGTTGAGCGTCAGCCTGACATCCGCCGGGAAATACTCGAAGCGTTCTCCCCCGGCAATGCCGAGGAAGCCGCCATCTATCTCGTGCAGGCAGCTTGTGCGCGGCTCCAGGGCGCCCAGGTCCACGGCGGGCGGATCGCCCGCTGGCTCGGGCAGCGCCTCAAAGAAGACGCGGACGACGCTGCTGTCCAGCTCGAGATACTCAAGGACGATGCGCGCGCCTTCTGTCTTGATGCGCTCGTTGATGGCGATGAGAGTCACCGTCTCGGTGCTGCGCAGGCCCGGCTCAACGACCAGGATCAAGTCTTTGCCGTACTGAATGAGGTCGCTGGTCATAAAGGCGTTGGAGCGATATTCCAGCCGGAAGATCGTGTTATGCAGGTCGAAGTAGAGGTCCTGCCCGCCGATGCGGATGGTCAGCGTGTTGGGTACGCCGTAGTAGGAGGTAGGATTGAAGGCATCATCCGGCTTGCCCGCGCCGAGCAGCGAGGGCAGCTCGATCTGCTCTGACACGGCGAAGGTGATGCGGCGGCCTGCGTTGATGTGCACGGTCAGTGTCTGGGCCTCTTCCTCTGTCAGGGCCAGCTCGCCGCCGGCCGAGTCTCCGCACGCCGTGAGGATCAGAACGAGCAGGAGTGCGATGCCAACGATGGCCTGGGCACGCATGGGCCGGGCACCCTCCATAAGCATGTGGAAGCCAATGCACAGGGACAGGGCGCGTGGGCTGGCTCAGTCGCCCCACTCAAGCTCCATGTCGCCGATGAAGACGGTGTCGCCGGGCTTGACGCCGGCTTTCTCCAGCGCGGCGGTGATGCCCATTGTCTCCAAGATACGCTGGAAGCGGGTGACGGCCTGGTCGTAGTCCCAGTAGGTCATGGCGACAGCGCGCTCGATACGCTTGCCCCCCACGCGGAACTCCCCGGCGCGCAGAGCCGTAACGGTGAAGGCGAGCGGATCCTCTTCGAGCTGGTAGACAGGGCGCTCGGCAGGTTCGGGCAGTGCGGCGGGCAGGCTGTCCAGGACCTGCACCGCGCGATTGACTACCGCGCGCACGTTCTGTCCGGTCGCGGCAGAGATGGCCATCACCTCGTAGCCCAGCCCCGTCAACTCGTCCCGGATTGCTGGCCAGCGCTGCTGCACGCCTGGCAGGTCGAGCTTGTTGAGCGCGACAATCTGCGGCTTGGCGCCCAGCGCGTCGTCGAACAAGGCCAGTTCGGTGTTGATCTGGTGAAAGTCGGCGATCGGATCGGCGGCGGTGCCGTCCAGCAGATGAACCAGCACCCGCGTGCGCTGAATGTGGCGCAGAAAATCGTGGCCCAGCCCGGCCCCGGCGTGCGCCCCTTCGATCAGGCCGGGGATGTCGGCGAAGACCAGATCGCGGTCATCGAGCACGACCACGCCGAGGTTCGGCTGAAGTGTGGTGAAAGGGTAGTCGGCGATCTTGGGCCTGGCGTTGCTGATCACGGCGAGCAGCGTGGACTTACCGGCATTGGGAGCGCCGACAATGCCGATATCGGCCAGCAGCTTGAGTTCCAGGTGAAGGGTGCGCTCCTCGCCCGGCTCGCCCTTTTCGGCGATGCGCGGGGCCTGGTTGGTGCTGGTGGCGAAGCGCGCGTTGCCGCGCCCGCCGCGCCCGCCCCTGGCGACGAGTACGCGCTGGCCGGGCTGGGTCAGGTCGGCCAGCAGAGCACCGGTTGCTGCGTCGCGCACGATGGTGCCGGGGGGCACCTCGATGAGCAGGTCATCGGCGCTGCGCCCGGTCTTGTTGCTGGGCCCGCCCGGCGCTCCATGCTGCGCCTGGAAATGGGACTGCCGGGAGAAAGCGATCAGTGTGTTGAGCGTGGGCTTGACCACCAGATAGACGCTACCGCCGTGGCCGCCATCGCCCCCGCTGGGCCCGCCGCGCGGGACGAACTTCTCGCGCCGGAAATGGACGAGGCCCGCGCCGCCGTCGCCGCTGCGGACGTGGATTGTTGCTTCGTCAAAGCTCATAGTGGCCGTAGTCTAGCGCGGGGACTGCGGGGCGTCAAACGCCGGACACGGCGTGGTGCGTGCAAAGGTTGTCACCGAATCGCTAGCCGCGGGGGTATCGACCTCACCCCCTGGCCTCGCTGCGCTCGGCCAGCCCCCTCTCTCCGCATCGGAGGTGAGGCGCGGTTGCGCCGAGCGGGGGTGAGGTAAACCAGGGCGTGGCAAACCGCCTGACAGATTTCGCACACACCTCCTCCCCCCCACCTGAGAACACAAAGACCGCCGTGTGGCGGTCTCTGTTCGCTACCATCGGACGGTGATGGTTATGGCTTGGAGTCGTAGCCAGGGCCGCTCTTGAAGAACTCGTAGTTCCACTTGATGTCGCCGGTCAGGTCAACGACTTCGCCGCCCGCTGCCGCCTCGCGCTTCTTCGACTCCCAGGGGATGCGCTCCTGGCCGGCTGCCATCTCATAGGCATCCGGCACCTCGTCCTCGACGAAGATCGCCTCAAACGGGCACTCCGGCACGCATGCGCCGCAGTCAATGCAAGTGTCCGGATCAATGAAGTACCACGGCCACTCGTTCTCCGGGAAGCCGGGTATGATGCAGTCAACCGGGCACACCTCTACGCACGCCCCGTCGCGCAAACACAGGCTGGTGATAATGTGGGTCATGTGTTCCCGCTCCTTATGGTCCTAGACAGAAGACACTTGTCCGGCAAGACTATTGACTGATGGTACCGATCCAACCGCGCAGCGTACCTGAGCGCATGGTCAGCGACATCGCCCGGCACCCAGCGTCCTGTACCAGTCTCACTATAGCAAACAGGCGCAGATTCGCGCAAGGTCTGCCCAACGATAGGGCCTGGTGATGAAAGGGAGCGTCGGGTGACGCTCCCCTGGCTGTTCGTCGCGCTACGAAGCGCCGTACCCTGGTCCATTGCGGAAGAACTCGTAATTCCACTTGATGTCCTCGGTCAGGTCCACGACCTCACCGCCCTGTGCAGCGTAGCGCTGCCCGCCGTGCGGCGCGCGTTCCTGGCCGGCCGCCATCGTGTAGGCATCCGGCACTTCCTCTTCCACAAAGATCGCCTCGAACGGGCATTCGGTCGCGCAGGCGGCGCAGTCAATGCACGAATCGGGGTCAATGTAGTACCAGGGCCAGTCGCTCTCCGGCATCCCGGCGACAATCGCCTCGGATGGGCACACGTCCACGCAGACACCGTCGCGCAGGCACAGGCTGGTGATAACATGCGTCATGCTGGTTTCTCCTCTGGGCGGCACACACCGCGCTCACTGTCCTCCTTCACTATACCGCTCCTCGCGGTTCTGTCATGTGAAAAAACACAGACAGAACATGTGACGTTAAGCACAGGTTCACGGCAGCAGGCCGCCACTCAGAAAGAAAGAGCCGGGAGCACCTGCCCTCCCGGCCCGATTTCACGCCCTAGCCATGCGCGTCCTAGCGACCGACCGTAGCCTTGAAGCGCTCGGCCACGTCCGACCAGTTCACGACATTCCACCACGCCTCGACATAAGCGGCGCGGTTGTTCTGGTACTTCAGGTAGTAGGCGTGCTCCCACACGTCCAGCACCAGCAGCGGGCGCACGCCCCACTGCGTCAGGTTCTGGTGCTTCTCCGACTGTAATACCTCCAACTGCCCGGCGACCGGCTCCCACACCAGCAGCGCCCAGCCGCTCCCCTCGGCCTGATTGGCTGCCGCGCTGAAGTGCGCCTTGAACGCGGCGAAACTGCCAAAGTCCTTGGCGACCTGGGCCGCCAGCTCGCCGGACGGCTCGCCGCCTCCTCCGTTGCCCGCCGGCGCCATGTTTGGCCAGAAGATTGTGTGCAGCAGGTGACCCGACCCGTGAAAAGCGGCCTCGCGCGACCAGTGCTTGGTCAGGGCGAAATCGCCGGAAGCCCGCGCGGCTTCGAGCTTCTCCAGCGCCGCGTTCAGCCCGTTGACATAAGCCAGATGATGCTTGTCGTGGTGCAGACGCATGGTCTGCTCGTCAATGTGGGGTTCCAGTGCGCTGTAATCATAGGGCAGTGGGGGCAGTTCATACTTCTTGGCCATGAGACGTTTCCCTCCATCAATCCGTGAACTCGATCAGACACAGCGGGTAGCGCCCGCCTGCGTCCTGCGGGGAGTGAGTCCGCGCTCGCGCGCGGGATCAGAGGAGATTATAGAGAAGCTGCGCCGGGGGCGGCCACAAGATTCGCATATGAACAGCGGCAGCCCACGAAGCCCCCGACCCGCCCAGGAGCCTCGCTACAGTCCTACCAGCGTCCGGCGCAGAAAAGCCAGGTCCTCCAGGGCGCGGCCCGCGCCAACGGCGGTGGCCACCCCGGGATGCTCGGCGCGATAGGCCGGCACGCCGACCTTGCGTGTGATGTACTGGTCTATCCCGCGCAGCAGCGCGCCGCCGCCCGTCAGCACGACGCCGCGGTCAATGATGTCCGAGGCCAGCTCTGGGGGTGTTTTTTCCAGCACGGCCTGAGCCGCGCCGACGATCGTCGCCAGCGGCTCGGCGATAGCCTCCACCACCTCGCTAGTCGTCACGGTGATCGTGCGCGGCAGGCCGCCCACCTGGTCGCGCCCCTGAATCTCCATGCTCAGTTCCTGGCCGATGTCCACCGCGGCGCCGATCTGAATCTTGATCGATTCGGCGGTCGCGTCGCCGATGACCAGGCTGTACTTGCGGCGCACATAGTTGATGAGCGCCTCATCCAGGCGCATCCCACCCATGCGCACGCTATTGGCCACCACGATGCCGTTCATCGCCAGCACCGCCGCCTCGCTGGCTCCGCCGCCCAGGTTGAAGACCATGTTGCCTGCCGGCGTGCTGATCGGCAGCCCGGCGCCCAGCGCCGCCAACAACGGCTCCGGCAGCAGGTACGCTTCGCGCGCGCCGGCACGCACAGCCGCCTCGTGCACGGCGCGCTTCTCGACGCTGGTCACGCCATAGGGGACGCTCAGCATTACCTCCGGCCCGCGAAACTGCGTCCGCCCACTTACCTTACGGAAGAAGTAGCGCAGCATGGCCTCGGTCACTTCGTAGTCGGCGATCACACCGTCGCGCAGCGGGCGCAGCACCTCGATGTGCTCAGGGTGGCGCCCATACATGTCGCGTGCCTCCTGCCCCACAGCCACGACCCGCTCTTCCTCAATCGTTAGCGCGACCATGGACGGCTCTTGCAGGATGATCTGGCCGTCGGCATAGATCATGACGTTGTTCGTGCCCAGGTCTACGCCCAGTTTTCGTGAGAACATTCCCATGGGAGAATCGCTTTCTGGCGGTGTCTGTCTGCGCGCCGC
>JBBIHG010000084.1:8521-14401 GCA_037447125.1 Chloroflexota bacterium
TCTGGCATAGGCTGTGGAGCAGCGCGGTCCGCTCAGTCCTCGTCCTCCAGGCTGCGCACACGCTGGCCACGTCCCTGCACCCGGCTATGGACCTTGGCAGCGATCTCCGCCCGGCGCAGTTCCTGGGCGATCTCCGCCCGCTGCGCCTCGCCGGGGCTGGATGCCATCAGGTCGCGGGCGCGGCTGCGCGCGCTCTCGATCTGGGCCATATCCAGCTCGTAGACCGACTCTGCGTCGTCAGCCAGCACCGTGACCTTGTCGGGCCGCACTTCGACCACGCCGCCGTAGACGACGAAACTGACCACATCCTCACCCTCGACGATGCGCAGCTCCCCCAAAGCCAGCGTGGTGAGCAGAGGCGTGTGGTTGGGCAGCACGCCCAGCTCGCCTTCGCTGCCGGGAATAATCACCATATCGGCGCGATCGGTGTGGTAGAGCTGGCGCACGCGCGATACAACTTCCACCTCAAGCGGCATCCTCTCCTCCTCCCTGCGGGCGAGGGCACCCCCCCCCGCTCTCCGGCGTCCGCGCCCGTTAGCCCCCGGCCTCTTCCTCGCGGTGACGCTCCAGCACGTCCTCGATAGGGCCGGCCATCATGAACATCTGCTCCGGGATGTGGTCAAGCTCCCCGTCCAAGATCATGCGGAAGCCGCGCACCGTATCCTTGACCGGCACGTAGCGCCCTTCGCGCCCGGTGAATTGCGTCGCCACGTGAAACGGCTGGCTGAGGAAGAACTGGATGCGCCGCGCGCGGGCCACGATAGCTTTGTCGTCCTCCGAAAGCTCGTCCACACCCAGGATGGCGATGATGTCCTGCAGGTCTTTGTAGCGCTGTAGCACCTGCTGGACTTCGCGGGCCGTGTGGTAGTGCTCCTCGCCGACGATCAGCGGGTCGAGGATGCGGCTGGTGCTGGCCAGCGGGTCCACCGCCGGGTAGATGCCCTGCTCCACGATGGCCCGATCAAGCGCCACCGTCCCGTCCAGGTGAGCAAACACGGCCACCGGAGCCGGATCGGAGTAATCGTCCGCCGGGACGTAGACCGCCTGCAAAGACGTGATCGAGCCAGTCTTAGTGCTGGTGATGCGCTCCTGCAGGTCGCCCATCTCCTGGGCCAGCGTCGGCTGGTAGCCCACCGCCGAGGGCATACGCCCCAAAAGCGCCGACACTTCGGATCCGCTCATCGAAAAGCGGAAGATATTGTCAATGAACAGCAGCACGTCGCGGCCCTGGTCGCGGAAGTACTCGGCCATGGCCAGGCCGGTCAGCCCCACGCGCAGGCGCACCCCCGGCGGCTCGTTCATCTGGCCGAAGGCCATCGCCGTCTGGCCGATCACCCCACTCTCGGTCATCTCGCCGTAAAGCTGCGTGCCTTCGCGGGTGCGCTCGCCCACCCCGGCGAAGACCGAGAAGCCCTCGTGCTCGGTGGCGATGGAGCGGATCAGCTCCATGATGATCACCGTCTTGCCGGTGCCCGCGCCGCCGAAGATGCCCGCCTTGCCACCCTTGCGGAATGGCGCGATCAAGTCAATGACCTTAATGCCCGTCTCGAAAAGTTCGACGCGCGTCACCTGCTCGTCGAACGGCGGGGCCGGGCGGTGAATCGGGTAGTATGTGTCCACGTGGACCTCGCCCTTGCCGTCAATCGGGCGGCCCAGCACGTTGAAGATGCGTCCCAGCGCCGCCTCGCCCACCGGCACCATGATCGGCGCGCCCGTGGCGAAGGCCGGGACGCCACGCTGCAGACCGTCAGTCGCGTCCATGGCCACGCAGCGAACCCGGTTGCCGCCCAGATGCTGCTGGACTTCGAGGATCAGCGGCTCATCATCGCCGCGCGGCACGCGGACGGCATCGTAGATTTCGGGCAGAGCGGCGCCCGCCGGGAAGGCCACATCCACCACGCCGCCCAGGATCTGCGCAACGGTCCCTTCGGCTTCTTGCTTGGCTCTCGCACCCATCACCTGTCTTCGTCTCCTCGCTGTACGCCGGGCGGCTATCCCGCATCAGACTATTTCAGGGCTTCCACGCCGCCAACGATGTCCAGAATCTCACTGGTGATCGAAAGCTGGCGCGCCTTGTTGTACTCAAGCTGGAGCATGTCGCCCAGCGTTTCCGCGCTCTCGGACGCATTGCGCATGGCCACCATCCGCGCGCTGTGCTCGCTGGAGAGGCTCTCGCGCACCGCCTGCAGAATCTGCAGCTCGGTGAAGCGCGGGATCACTTCGTTGAGGATGGCGGCCTCGCTCGGCTCGTAGATGTAGTCCCGGTGGCGCTGCTTGACCTGCGGGTCTGGCACGACCAACTCCATGATCTCGCGGCTGCGCGCCTCGAACGGGCGCAGCGGCAGCAGCGGCAGCACGCGCGGCTGCTGTGTGACAGTGTTGATGAAGTTGGTATAGGCGATGAACACCTCGTCGGACGGCACCGTCAGGAACTCGTCGAAGACGATCTGGGCGATCTGCGCAATGTCGCCCAAGTCGGGGTCTGCTGGCAGGTGCGAGAACTCAGCGATGATCTTCTGGTCTTTCAGGAAAGCAGGCGCGTTCTCATCGCGCTCTCTGGCCGCGATGTAACGCCGCATCAGATCGCGCCCCTTGCGTCCGACGGTGACCCAGTGCACAGGGCGCTCGTACTGTTCCACAAAGCGGATCGCCCGGCGCACGATGTTGGCGTTGTACGCCCCGGCCAGCCCGCGGTCGCCGGTGATCAGCACGACCGTGATGCGCCTGACCTCCGGGCGCACCTCAAGCAGCGGGTGCAGCGGCACGCCCGTCGCCTGCGCGGCGACGTTGACCAGCACGTCGTAGGCATACTGCGCGTACGGGCGGCTGGCGAGCACCGCGGCCTGAGCCTTGCGCACCGACGAGGCCGACACCGCTTCAAGGGCGCGCGTCACCTGGTTGATGTTCTTCACCGACCGGATGCGGCGCCTGATCTCGCGTGTGGAGGGCATGGCTTATCTCATTCCCTTCTGCGCGGCGACCGCCCCTAGTCGGCGGCGTGAAGCTCGGCCCATGTCTTGTTGAACTCATCCGCCGACTGTGTCAGCAGCGCGGCGATCGCGTCGCTCAGCCGGTAATCTTCCACCTTGAGATGGCTCGGCAGGTCCGGGTAATTGCCGTGCAGGTAGTTCAGGTACTCCTCCTCCCACTGCTTGACCTGGGACACTGGCACGTGGTCGAGCTTGCCGCGCGTGCCGGCGAAGATCAGGGCGACCTGGTCGAACAGCGGCGTGGGCCGATACTGCGGCTGTTTCAGAATCTCTTGCAGGCGTATGCCACGGTCAAGCTGCTGCTGAGTCGCCTTGTCCAGGTCGGAGCCGAACTGAGCAAAGGCCGCCAGACTGCGGAACTGAGCCATGTCCAGGCGCAACCGACCCGCCACGCTCTTCATGATCGTGCGCTGCGCGTCGCCACCCACACGGCTGACGCTCAGGCCAGTGTTCACCGCCGGGCGCACGCCGGAATAGAACAGGTCGCTTTCCAGGTAGATCTGCCCGTCGGTGATCGAGATGACGTTGGTGGGGATGTAGGCCGATACGTCGCCAAGCAGCGTTTCGATGATCGGCAGCGCGGTCAGGCTGCCGCCGCCACGCTCCTCCGAAAGCTGGGCGGCGCGCTCCAACAGGCGGCTGTGCAGGTAGAACACGTCGCCAGGGTAGGCTTCGCGCCCCGGCGGGCGGCGCAGCAGCAGCGACACCTGGCGGTAGGCCCAGGCGTGCTTGGACAGGTCGTCGTAGATGACCAGCGCATCGCGGCCCTGTTCCATGAAGGACTCGCCCATCGCGCAGCCGGCATAGGGGGCGATGTACTGCAGCGCCGCCGGGTCGGATGCCGACGCCACGACCACAACGGTGTGATCCATCGCGCCGTACTCCTCGAGTGTGGCGACCACCCCTGCTACCTGAGCGCGCTTCTGCCCAATGGCCACGTAGATGCAGATCAGGTCTTCGCCCTTCTGGTTGATGATCGTGTCAACGGCGATGGCCGTTTTGCCCGTCTGCCGGTCGCCGATGATCAGCTCGCGCTGGCCGCGCCCGATCGGGATCATGGCGTCAATGGCGCGCACGCCGGTCTGCACCGGGCGGTAGACGTTCTGCCGCTCCACCACGCCCGGCGCGATGCGCTCGATGGGCATATATTCCGAGGCAGAGATCGGGCCTTTGCCGTCAATCGGGTTGCCGAGCACGTCCACCACGCGCCCGATCAGGCCGTCGCCTACCGGCACCGACACAATGCGCCCCGTGCCACGCACTTCGTCGCCCTCTTTGATGTCAATGTAATCCCCCATGATGATCACACCGACGTTGCCCTCTTCGAGGTTGAAGGCGATGCCCATGACGCCGTTGGCGAACTGCACCAGCTCTTGCGCGCGCACACTGTCCAGACCGGCCACGCGGGCGATGCCGTCGCCGACCTCGTCCACAGTGCCTACATCAACCGCCCGTAGTTCGCGCTCAAAGCCCCTGATCTGCTCCAGCAGCCCCTGGGTAATAGTAGTTGTCAGCTCCGCCATATAGAGAATTCTCCTCGCAGCCTGGGAAGATGATCCCTGAGTTCCTCGTCGGCTCGTGGGCGACTGGCTCGCCGCGCCCACGAGCACTGCCCATCTACGCGCGCAGCAACCCGCCGCGCGCCCTGTCGCGACCTTTGTAAAATATAGATCAATGGGGGTGAATAATCAACAAAACTATGATGTTTTTCTGGCGGCGGCTTGCCTTGCTGCGCTCTGAGCGTGTTTGTTAAGTCGTTCCCCCCACTCCTAACCTCTCCCCCACGCCACGCGGAGGGAAGGGAATCCACCACGAGCCTTGCTCCCCTTCCCTCATCTTGGGGGAAGGGGCCGGGGGATGGGGGCTTTCACAGACACGCGCTCACACCTCATCATGATCGTTATTGTTATCCGGGTGACGACCGGCCAGCCGCGACACTTTGCGCCCACCGCCCAGCCCGACGCTGCGCTGGTACGCCGCCCAGATCGCCCGCGAGATCACCGTGCGCAGCCCGCCTTTCTCCAGTTGGTAGAGCGCCTCTGCCGAGGTGCCGCCGGGGCTGGTGACTTCATTACGCAGCATCGCCAGGTGCCCGCCCGACTGCGCCGCGTACTCGACCGAGCCGCGCATTGTCTGCAAGACCAGCTTCTCGGCGATGTGACGCGAGAAGCCCAGGTGCACCCCGGCGTCTACCATCGCCTCCATGAACAGGAAAACATAAGCCGGGCCGGTGCCGCTCAGCGCCGTCGCCATGTCCAGGTAGTCTTCGTCCTGGACGAATATCTCCTCGCCGAACGCCTTGAGCAGCATCCGCGCCTGCTCGCGCTGCACTTCGGGGACCTCGCTGGTGGCCGTCCACACGCTGATGCCCTGCCCGACCCGCGCTGGCGTGTTGGGCATCACCCGCACGACACAGGCATTGGCCAGCCCGTCGGCGATCAGCTTGATGGGCGCGCCGGCGACGATGCTGACCACCAGCGAACAGGTCCGCGCCCCGCCGCGCACCTCCGGCAGCACGCGGTCGAGCACCTGCGGCTTGACCGACAGCACCAGGATGTCCGCCTTGGTCGCCCCCTCCAGGTTATCGCTCGTGGTGCGCACCGCATAGCGCTCCGCCAGTTCCTCGAGCCGCTCCGCGCGCGGGTCCACGGCGATGATCTGCTGCGGCGGCACCATGCCCTGCTTGAGAAGCCCCTGAATCATGGCCTCGCCCATGTTGCCGCTGCCGATGAAGGCAATGGTCAGGTCTCCGAACATCCCGTACTCATCCTCATATGAGCTATCCGACGAATCCGCGTGCCACCCAGAGCCTACGCCGTGTCCATACCCCGGCGTCAGAGAGCCACCATCTTACCGCAAGAGCGGCCATATCCACACAAGCGATGCTGGC
>JBBIHG010000085.1:0-14264 GCA_037447125.1 Chloroflexota bacterium
GAGGCTGGGGGTGAGGTCAATGCTCCTACGGCAAGCGCTTTGCTGACGACCTTTGCTCGCTCACCCTGGCCGGTCATACGCCAGGGCGACCTCTTGTGTACTTGTGACAGGCCAAAGCGTCGCTCAGCCTGCTATAGTCCTCGCCATGCGCTGGCCGCCTGAGACTTGTTCAGCGGCGCTGTGCCCCGAAAGTTCGCCATTATCTTGCCTTAAGCTTACTTATTTGGTATTGTCTTAGTTGCCGTTGTTTTCCCTGGCTCTACCTCATGTCCTCGCCAAGTATTTGGACCAGCCTGCGCTTGCCTGCTGACGCACGAAAGGAGACGCTATCGCCTAACGTCAGACGCCATGACAAACGCAGTCGTTTCGTCCGGACAGGTAGACGACGTCATACACCGTTCGTTCCCTGCCACCCGTTTGTTCAGACTCGTAGAGTGCATAAGGAGTGAATTCGCATGCGCAAACTGTCCGTGTTTCTCATCGTCATGCTGGTGGCCGGGCTGGTGCCGGCCATGTCAGCCACTGCCCAGGGGGGCAACATCTTCACCGTTGGTGAGTACGGCAACCCCGTGGCGCTCGACCCGGCCATCGTCACCGATGGCATTTCCTTCCACGTGACAGTACAGGGCTGCGAGGCGCTGCTCTTCTTCGACGGCCAGACCACCAACCCGATCCCCGGCCTGGCCCAGAGCTGGACCGTCAACGAAGACGGCACGGTGTGGACCTTCAAGCTGGTCGAGAACGCCACCTTCCACGATGGCACGCCCTTCAACGCCGAGGCGGTGGTCTACAACTTCGAGCGCTGGCGCTTCACCGATCACCCGACTCACTTCCCTGAGCTGGTCTTCGAGTACTACGAGTACATGTGGGGCGGCTTCGACGATGCCTCGCTCATCACCAAGGTTGAGGCCACCGGCGAGTTCGAGGTCACCTTCACCCTTGGCGCGCCCTACGGCTCGATGCTGAACACGCTGGCCATGCCCATGTTCGCCATCTCCAGCCCGGCGGCTATCGAGGCGGCGGGCGCGGCCTATGGCACGCCGGCGGTGGGCTATTCGTGCACTGGCCCGTACAAGTTCGTTGAGTGGATCAGCGATGACCACGTCACCCTGGTCCGCAACGAGAACTACTGGGGCGAGATCCCCGGCAATGTGGACACGATCATCTACCGCGTGATCCCCAGCGCCGCCGCGCGCCTGGCCGCCCTGCAGGCGGGCGCCATTGACGCCTTTGAGGGGCCGAACGTGGAAGACATCCCTGCCATCGAGGCCTCCGCCGATACGTACATTGAGTACCGCCCCCCCCTGAATGTCTTCTACCTGGCCTTCAGCTACCGCGTGCAGGAGTTCCGCGATCCGCTGGTGCGCCGCGCCATCGCCATGGCCATCAATCGCCAGGAGATCGTGGACGCCTTTTACGCCCCCGGCGCGGAAGTGGCCAAGACGATGATCCCGCCCTCGCTGTGGGGCTACAATCCCGATGTGCCCGCCTTTGACTTCGATCCCGAAGGCGCCAGGGCGCTGCTGGCCGAGGCTGGCTACCCGGATGGCTTCAGCGAAGTGACCTTGCTCGCCGTGGACGAGAACAACATGGTCACCGACGAAGTCGTGGGCACCGTCCCGCTCACCCTGTACTTCATGCCCGTCCAGCGTCCCTATAACCCGGATGGCGCGGGCATCGGCGAGGCGATGGCCGCCTACCTGGCCGACATCGGCCTGGATGTCACGCTCGACCAGGTTGGTGACTGGTCGGCGTACCTGGACGCTCGCCGCAACGGTGAGCTGACCGGCCTGTACCAGCTCGGCTGGACGGGCGACAATGGCGACCCTGACAACTTCCTGGGCTACTTCTACACCGGGCAGCCCAAGGCCGCCGAGGGCTACTACTACGATCCTGAGGTCGAAGCGCTGCTGCAGCAGGCGCGCACGATGACCAATCAGGCCGAGCGCGAGCCGATCTACCAGCAGGTGGATATGATGCAGCACGAGGACGTGGCTCGCCTGTACATCGCCCACTCGCGCGTGCCGCTGGCCTTCAGCAGCCGTGTGTCGGGCTATGTGACCAACCCGCTGGCGACCGAGCACTTCAAGTTCGTTTCGGTCGGCTAGCTAGGTGTGAGACTGTTAGGCGCTTTCTAGCATGAGACTGGAATGGGACTGCCTGGTCTGGCGGTCCCATTTCTGTTTCGGGCGAAGGCTGACCTCACCCCCCGCCTCGCTGCGCTCGGCTTGCCCCCTCTCCGCAGCGAAGAGGGGGCAGCGAGGCGCGTTAGCGCCAAGCGGGGGTGAGGTAGACCGGGCGCAGCAAAGCGGCGCCCCTGCCTGACAGGCTGTGCCCACGCCAGCGGGCGAAAACACTTTGTGTCGGGGACATTTCGTCGCTACAATTCGGCCCGCACATCTTCGCACCACAAGCGGACAGGCCTATGACCAAATACGTGGCCCGGCGCCTCATCGAATCGATCCCGGTGATCGTCGGCGTCTCTGTGCTCGTCTTTATGCTGCTTCACCTCATCCCAGGCGACCCGGCGACGACGATCCTGGGCGAGCGGGCGACGGAGGAGAATGTTGCCGCCCTGCGCGAGCGGCTGGGCCTCAACAGGCCGCTCTACCAGCAGTATTTCATCTGGGTGGGCAATATGCTGCAGGGCGACCTGGGCAACACTGTGCGCGGCAACATCCCGGTCGCCGACGAGATCATCAGCCGCTTCCCGGCGACCATCGAGTTGGCCGTCTCCGCTCTGGTCATCGCCGTAATTGTCGGCGTGCCCATCGGCATCCTCTCAGCCATCAAGCGCAACTCGATCATTGACACGGCCAGCATGTTCGGGGCGCTCTTCGGCGTGTCCATCCCCATCTTCGTCCTCGGCCTGCTGCTGATCTTCCTGCTTGGGGTGGAGCTAGACCTGCTGCCGTTTGTGGGCCGGCTGAGCATCGGCGTGCGCATCGAGCGCGTGACCGGCCTGCACACAGTTGATGCGCTGATCAGCGGCAACCTGAGCGCTCTCAAGGACGCCCTGGAGCACCTGATCCTGCCGGCGGTGACCCTGGCGACTATCCCGCTGGCGATCATCGCCCGCATCACGCGCTCGGCCATGCTGGAGGTGCTCAACCAGGACTACATCCGCACGGCGCGCGCCAAGGGTCTGCGCGGGCGCAGCGTGATCATGCACCACGCCTTCCGCAACGCCATGCTGCCCGTCGTGACCATCATCGGCCTGCAGTTGGGGCGGCTGCTCTCCGGCGCCGTGCTGACGGAGACTATCTACTCGTGGCCGGGGGTGGGTAAGTGGCTCTTCGATTCGATCATCGCCCGCGACTATCCGATCGTGCAGTCCATGACCCTGGTGATTGCCCTCATCTTCATCGCCGTGAACCTGATCGTTGACCTGCTCTACGCCCTGATTGACCCGCGCATAAGGTACTAGCCGCATGGACGAATCCAAACCCCTGACCCTCGTTCAGTACACCTGGCGCGAGCTCATGATGGAGCGCCTGGCGCTGATGGGCGACTTTTTCAGGCGGCTGCGGCGCAGCCCCAGCGCGCGCGTCGGCGGGGTCATCGTGATTATTACCGTCAGCATCTCCATCCTCGTGCCGCTCCTGGACGACTACAACGCCAAGCGTGACGGCAACCTGCCACTGCGCTACGCCGAGCCGGACTGCATTGCTGGCTGGCTGCGCGCCAACCTCAGCGACAGCCAGCCGAACATGACATTGCGCGAGATGGAGTGCGAGCTGCCCTTCGGCGCGGACAAGAACGGGCGCGACATCATGCGCCGCGTCGGGCATGGCATGTCCGTCTCGCTGCAGGCGGGCGTGCTCGCGGTGACTATCTCGCTCTCGGTCGGCGTGGTGACCGGGCTGGCGGGCGGTTACTTCGGCGGGTGGGTGGACAGCGTGCTGGGGCGGATCATGGACGTGATCCTGGCTTTCCCCTCGCTGCTGCTGGCCGTGGCCATTGTGACGGTGGCCGGGCCCAGCCTGCGCAACGGCATGATCGCCGTCGCCATCACGCAGATACCCGTCTTCGCCCGCTTAGCGCGCTCGATGGCCATCTCCATCCGCAACACGGAGTACGTGATGGCGGCGGAGAGCGTTGGCGCGCGGGACGGCGGCATTCTGTTCCGGCACATCTTGCCCAACAGCCTGGCCCCGCTTATCGTGCAGACGACACTCGGCCTGGGCACAGCGGTGGTCGAGACGGCGGCGCTCGGCTTCCTGGGCCTGGGGCAGCAGCCGCCGTTCCCGGAGCTGGGCAAGATGCTGGCTGAGAGCCAGCAGTCGCTGGCTTCCGGCAAGTGGTGGGTGACGATCTTCCCCGGCTCGGCGATCATTATGGTGGTGCTGGGCTTCAACCTGCTCGGCGATGGCCTGCGCGATGTGCTCGACCCGCGCTTGAAGCAGTAGTCGCGTCCGCAATTCGTCCGCGCATGGTGTGGCGCCCACCGGACTCGTGGTGGGCGCTGTTCATTTCCACGCGCGGAGGGGGGATGAGACCGCGCGGCGGGTGCGTTTCAGTCCTGGGGCAGAGGATCACCGCGGAGACGCCGAGGGCGCGGAGAAGAACAGAGCATCTTCTCATGGTCCTCCTCTGCGCACTCTGCGCCTCCGCGGTTCAACTTCCCGCCCCAGGCCCCGAACGCTCCTTTTGCCGCGCTTGACGCCCCAGAACATCAGTGCTACACTGGCCGCCATCAACACGCATCCCTTAAGAGAGCCGGGAGGCGGGACAGTGACGCTCGAATTCGAGAAGGTTGTGGAGCAGGTGGCACGCATGGGCCGCGCCCTGGCCGCGCGCAGCGACTCGCTGAGCGAGCGCAGCGCGCTCGCCTGGGAGCGGTTGGCCCTGCTCGGCGACGTGGACGCCGCGCGCGAGCGCGTGGCTCTGGCTCGCGTCCGCGACGCGGGCTTTCGTGGGGCGGCGCTGCTCGACGAGCCGGCGAACCGCGCCTACCCGCTGCCACCCCTGCCACCGCGCGCCACCATCCTGGCCGCCGACGGCTCGCAGGTCTATCCCAACCCCCACGCGGCGGCGCTCTATTACCTGATCAACGTGGGCATCTTCGTCTACCATCACGGGACGGACGCCCTGCCGGAGCAGATCACCGAGCCACAGCTTCACTACAGCGAAACGGCCCTGCACGACACGAACGGTCAGCTCATCACCAACGCGGCAGTCAACGCGCGGCGTAGCGTGCAGGAGCTGGCTCTCCTGGCCCGCGCAGCATGGGCGCGGGCGGAGGGCGCGGGGCCGCTGCTGGCGATCAGCGATGGGCCGCTGCTCTTCTGGGTAGAAAAGGATGTGCCCGACCGCAAGCAGCTTGAGGCCGAGTACCTGGGCTGGCTGGTCAACCTGCACGACCTGCACACTGACCGCTCCGCGCGCGGCGAGTCCGCCAGCCTGCTCGGTTACGTAGACCGGCCGGCGAGCACCTTCCTGATCAGCCTGCTGCACCTGATGGGCCTGGACGAGGGCGATGTGCGCGCCCCGGTGCTGAAGTCCAACGGCGACCTGGAAGGGCTGACCGACCAGGCGCTGCTCTTGCGGCTGCTGGGGCCGGGCGAGCGGTCGGCGCTGCTGGTACAGCAGTCGCCGCGCAACAAGGACTATCACGACAAGGGTGCCAGCTACGAGATCGCCTGCTTCTACCTCAACGTGAGCAGTGGCCCGCCGTACCATCTGGCGCGCGTCGAGCTGCCGATGTGGGTGGCGGGCGATCCGGCGCTGGTAGACGCCGCGCACGCCCTGGTCTATGACCAGTGCCAGTTGATGTGGCGCTATCCCTACGCCCTCACCCGCGCCGATGAACTGGCCGTGGTGCGCAACCAGGAGCGGACGCAGCTCAACGATCTGATCGAGATCGAGCTGCGTCGCCACGCCCAGGAAGTCGCCCATTCGGAGAAGCTGGACTCGAAGGTCGTGCGGCACGGGCGCATGCGCTACGGCCAGGCGCGGCAGAAGAAGTGATTCACCGCAGAGGCGCAGAGAACGCAGAGGAAAAGCGGTTTGAGTAACAGCAACGAGGCCAATGCGCTGACGCAGCAAATCATCGGCGCGGCGATTGAAGTGCACCGGGCGCTTGGCCCCGGCCTGCTGGAGTCGGCCTATGAGGCGTGCTTGTGCCGCGAGTTGAGCCTGCGCCAGATACCGTTCGAATGCCAGAAGCAGCTACCCGTCAGCTACAAGGGCATCGAAGTGGATTGCGGCTACCGGCTTGACCTGCTGGTTGATGGCGCAGTGCCGGTCGAGCTAAAGGCAGTGGAGCAACTGCTGCCCGTTCATGAAGCCCAGGTCTTGTCCTACCTGCGCCTGGGTGGTTGGCAGGTCGGGCTGTTGGTCAATTTCCATGTGCCTGTCCTCAAACAGGGTATCAAGCGTATTGTCCTGGGCTTGAGCGAGACCTAGGGGAATCACTATTCAGGAATCTCTGCGCCCTCTGCGCCTCTGCGGTTCAAATAGCACTTCATCAGGGGAGAGACCATGATGGTCGAGACAGAGCAGCAACCCCTCATCGGCCAGGTGCTGCGCGCCAGTACGGTCGGCTTCGTCTGCGGCACGCGCAGCCAGCAGATCGAGCACCCGGCCTTTGGCGCGTTTGTGCGCACGCGGCAGGACTCCGCCGCTGACCTGGACGTGATCGGCGTGATTCACGCCATCAGCATTGACGACGATCCGCTCGTCCGCCAGATGATCCTGGCCAACAACATGACTCAGGCGGCCATCCGCGATCAGCGCGAGAACCGCATGGTGCCACTGGAAATCAGCGTGCTGAATGTGGGCTACATCCAGAGCGGGCGCGTCCACCAGACGCTGCCGCCGCGCCCGCCGCTCAGCCTGGACCCGGTCTTGCTCTGCGACGCAGCGACCGTTGCCCGCTTCACGGAACGTCTGGACTTTCTGCGGCTGGTGCTCAATGCCAGCGACGCGCCGACAGAGCAACTGGTCGCGGCGGCGCTGAAGTGCGCGGCGGAGTCGCGCCCGCAGGCCGAGCGACGCGCCTTCCTGGTGGACGCCGGGCGGCTGCTGGCCGGTCTGCTGGGCCAGGACTTGCCGCGCTTGCAACACCTGTTGCAGTTGATCAGGCCGGCGTGAGCGGCGCGCCGCGCCACATCCTGCGAGGAACACAGCCATGACCACACGCGATCCACTCTTCCCGGAAACAAACTCGGACAGCCTGGACGACTGGTTCCCGCGCGGGGCGCTGGCCGCACCGGGGGCGCCCACAGCCGGCCAACGGCTGGGCGTGGTCGTCGGCGGCTCGCTCAGCCGCGGGCTGGACATCAAGCTCGATCCGCAGACGGCCATCGAAGACCTGGCCGTCGGGCGCTACGTGGTCGTGCGCGGGCGCTCCAAGCGCTTCTTCTGCATGATCACCGACGTGCTGCTCGACGCGACCAACCCGGCCATCCGCAGCGATCCGCCCGACCTGGGCGATGCCTTCCTGCGCGACGTGTACAACGGCACGGCGGCCTTCGGCACCGTCCATGTTGCCCCCATGCTCAGCATTGACGAGGGCAGCGACGAGCCAAAGCCGGTGCGCACCATCCCCAGCCATTTCACGGCGGTCGAGATCGCCTCGGCGCAGGACGTGGACGACGTGTTCGGCCAGGAAGACGCCACCCACTTCCATATTGGCGCGCCGCTGGAACTGGAGGACACGCGCGTCCACCTCGACCTGCGCCGCCTGGTGGAGCGCTCGGTGGGCGTCTTCGGCAAGAGCGGCACGGGCAAGAGCTTCCTGACGCGCATCCTGCTGGCCGGGATCATCAAGAACGACGCGGCGGTGACGCTCATCTTCGACATGCACAACGACTATGGCTGGGCAGTTAAGACGGAGAGCGGGACGCAGGCCAAGGGTCTCAAGCAGTTGTTCGGGGGGCGGGTCGTCATCTTCACCCTGGACGAAGACGCGACGCGCCGGCGCGGAGCCACCTACGATCACGTGGTCACCATCGGCTACGACGACATCGAGCCGGAAGACCTGGCCATGCTTAAGACCACGCTCGATCTGTCCGACGCCATGATTGACGCCGCCTACGAGCTGCACAAGCTGTGGGGCAGGGGCTGGATCGGCGCGCTGATCGCCGCCGACGCGGAGACGCTCGAGCTGCTCAAGGCCCAGCTTGCCGCCAGCTATGTCTCGGTGCTGGCCCTCAAGCGGCGCGTGCAGCGCTTCGAGCGCTACGGTTTCCTCAAGCCGCACGCCCTCGAAGACTCCGCCAGGCGCATTCTGGAATACATTGAGAGCCGCAAGAGCGTTGTGCTGGAGTTCGGGGGGTATGGCAAGGCACTCGAAGCATACATCCTGGTCGCCAACTACCTGACGCGCCGCCTGCACGAGATGTACGTGGATCGCGTCGAGAAGGCGCTGGGCGATGCTGCCCACGAGCCGCCGCAACTGCTGATCACCATCGAGGAAGCGCACAAGTTCCTCGACCCGCAGATCGCCCGCCAGACCATCTTCGGCGTCATCGCCCGCGAGCTGCGCAAGTACAACGTCACCCTGCTGATCGTAGACCAGCGGCCCAGCGGCATTGACGAGGAGGTGATGAGCCAGATTGGGACGCGCGTCACCGCCCTGCTCGACAACGAGCGCGACATCGCCGCTGTGCTGACCGGCGTCAGCGGCGCGGGCGGGCTGCGCGAAGTGCTGGCCCGGCTGGACACGCGCCAGCAGGCGCTGATCCTGGGCCACGCCGTGCCCATGCCGGTCGTGGTCAAGACGCGCGATTACGACAGTGACTTCTACGCCAGCGTCAGCCCGGCCAGCGCCCAGGACACGGCGAAGCCCAGCGTCGCGCCGACCGACCGCGAGTCGCGCCGGCTGCGCTGAGGGCAGCCATCAGCAAAGCGGCAGGAGATCGCCGAGGCTGATTGCTGCCCGCCAGCAACGCCCCGGCCCTGTTGCTCGTATAGGTGATCAGAACCGTGTACTTTCCCTGAAGCGAGAATGAGAGGGATCCACCCATGAATGAGAACATCACCCCGCCCAGGCCCGAAGACGTGGGCGAACACCTGGATGAGGACATCAAGCAGACAGTGCACGACTGGGCCGAGAACCCCGAGAAGAGCAAGTTCGAAGACCTGGACGAGCGCGTGGACGAGAAGCTGCGCCGCCGGGTAGCTGGCTGGGTCGGCGTTGCCGAAGACGCCGACTGGAAGACCATCGGCAGCAAGATGGACGCCAACACCCGCGAGGCCATCGGCGGCTGGGTCGGCGCCGAGCCTAGCGCGGACTGGGCCGAGATCAGCGGCAAGATGGAGAATCGCATCCGCCATGGGATCGCCAGGTTGGTGCGCGCCGAGCCGAAACCGGCCCCCGAAGCCAAGCCCGCTGAACCGGCATGGTCGGACATTGGCGCGAAGATCGAGCGCGACGTGCGCGGCTGGGTCGGCCATCTGGTTGGCGCCGGAAAGGACGCCGACTGGAAGACCGTCGGCAACAAGGTGGCAGGCCACGTGCGCTCCGCCTTTGACAAGATGGCCAAGTCCACCCGGAAGAAAGAAGGCGAGGAGCCTTACTCGCCGCCCGCGCGCATCGCCATTGAGGGTGAGGAAGACCAGCCCCCGGCGGTTGCGTCGGAAAAGCCAGCCGAGCCGCGGGAGTAGCCTACGGATTTGCTGACCTCACCCCCAGCCTCGCTAGGCTCGGCTTGCCCCCTCTCCGTTTACGGAGAGGGGGCGGCGAAGCCCGCGTCAAGGGGCCGAGACGGGGTGAGGTCAACCAGGGCGCGGTATACTGTCTGATAGGTTTTGCACGCGCCCATCCTCCTCCGGCGTGGAAGGCCTGCGCGATGTGCGGTACACTTGCCCGCGACCGACCGCATGGCCATCCATGCGCCGCCCCACGACGCGACCGGAGCGATGACCGCCAACGACCTGCCACCTGTCCCACAGACTGGAGTTCCCGCGCTGGCCCTGCCGCCAGACCAGGAGCAGCGGCTGTTGGCCCGCCGGCGCAAGGAGGATCAGCATGACCCCTTCGCCAGCGACCCAGACGACGCGATCCGGCGTCTGGGGCGGCTGGCGCTGCGCCGCGAGGTCCCGCACCCTTACGACTACCTGGCGCTGGGCGATCTGTGCGCGCGGCGTTCGCTGATCGAAGGCGAGCGGCGGCTGTTAGTCTTCTACGCGGGCAAGACGCTTTACGCCTACCGGCGCGCCGCCGAGCTGGCCGGGCCGGAAAGCTCCGAGCGCGACCTGGCGCACCTGGCCTACGACGCCTACGTAGGCTGGCTGCTGCGCGTGGCGCGCGCCGCGCCCACCCGCCGCAACATCGCTGTGGCGCTGTGGGCGGTCGCCGAGGCCGATGCCCAGAAGCGCGCTGGCAGCCTGCGCGACGAGGCGCAGGTGCTGGCGCTGTGGTACGTCTCACCGCCACCGGGCGATAGCACCCCGCTGCCCGATCCCACGCCACCCCCCCATGAAGATCACGCCACGGCGATCTATCCCGAGGAACTGCCCACCCATGCCGGCGAAAGCCTGGAAGTGGGATCGGCGCTGCTGTCCATGGTCGTGCCGGAGCATGAGCTGGCCATCAACGAGACGCGCTCCGACAAGTCCGAGGTCTTCCGGCTGGAGCTGGAGCCGTCAGCGGCCAGCCCCGCACCCCTGGATGTGCTCGTGCCGCCCCTCCGCCGCAGAGACGGCGCCGACTTCGACTACGGCGACCGTATTGACGGGCGCTACGAGGTGGCCCAGGTGCTGCGCGGCGGCATGGGCATCGTCTACCTGTGCTACGACCACGAAGAGCGCCAGTCGGTCGCCATCAAGACGTTTCAGGCCCGGCTGCTGACCCACGAGACCGCCGTCGCCCGCTTCACGCAGGAAGCGCGCACCTGGATCATGCTCGAAAAGCACCGGCACATCGTCCAGGCGCGGCGCGTGCAGAAGTTCGAGGGCCGTCCGCACATTATCCTGGAGCACATCACCGGCCCCGAAGGACTTGGCCCCGACCTGCGCAGTTGGATTCGCCACAACCGCGTGGACCTGCGCCAGGCGCTGGACTTCGCCCTGCAGATCGCGCTGGGGATGCAGCACGCCGCCCGGCGCGTGCCCGGCCTGGTGCACCGCGACCTCAAACCGGCCAATATCCTCGTGCGCCACGACGGCATCGCCAAAGTGAGCGACTTCGGGCTGGTGCGCTCGATTGACCTCCAGCAGCCGCCGGAGGCGGGCGACGACAGCGACGAGCCCGCCCTGGCCGGGCTGACGCGGGTCGGCGCGGTGGTCGGCACGCCGCCCTATATGTCGCCGGAGCAGTGCCGCGCCGAGGCCGTGGACCCGCGCTCCGACATCTACGCCTTCGGCTGCGTGCTGTTCGAGATGCTCACCGGGCGGGCCGTCTTCGACGCCAAGCTGCTCACCGAGTGGGTGCACGCTCACCTGAACCTGGCCCCGGCCTTTCCTGAGTCGGCAGCGGGCGTGCCCCAGCCGGTCAAAGACCTGGCGCTGGCCTGCCTGGCCAAAGACCCTGCCGCCCGTCCGCAGGCCTGGGCTGAAGTGGTGACGGCCCTGGCCGCGCTGATCGAGGAAGTGACCGGCGCGCCGCCCAGCTACGACCAGAACGGGCCGGAGCTGGAAGTCCGCGAGCTGATGGACAAGGGCTACAGCCTGACCGAGCTGGGCTTCGCCGAAGAGGCGCTGGTCGCCTACCAGCGCGTGTTGGAGATCGAGCCGGAGTCGGCCTGGGCCTGGGCGCGCAAGGGGCGCACGCTGCGCCTGCTGGGCCGCTACGACGAAGCGCTGGCCGCCTATGACCGGGCGCTGGAACTGAATCCGCGCTTCGCCTGGGCCTGGACGGGCAAGGGCCAGGTGTTGGAGCGGCTTGGCAACCTGGAGCGGGCGCTGGCCGCCCACCAGACGGCCACCGGCTTGCAGCCCGGCAACGTCTGGGCCTGGTACAACCAGGCGGAGGCCCTCTATGCACGCCACGATTATGCCGGGGCGATGGGCGTGCTGGACCGCGCGCTGGAAGTGGACCCGCACCACGCCGAAAGCTGGGCCAAGCGCGGCCAGGTGCTGCGCGCCCTGGATCGCTACCCGGAGGCGCTCAACGCCTACAACCGCGCCCTCGAATTGAACCCGCCTTATGCCTGGGCCTGGAACGGCAAAGGGCTGGCCCTCAAGGCGTTGGGGCGACTGCCAGAGGCGCTCGAAGCGTTCGAGCGGGCGGCGCGCCACCAGCCCAACGAGGTCTGGCACTGGTACAACCAGGCTGAGATGCTCGTCGAGATGGGGCGCTACGCCGAGGCCCTGGCGCCCACCCAGCAGGCGACGCGCGTCGCGCCCGGCCACGCCTACTCGTGGGCCAAGCTTGGCCAGGTGCTGCGCTACCTGGACCGCTACCCGGAGGCGCTGGCCGTCTACGACCAGGCTCTGACGCTCAAGCCCGACTACGCCTGGGCGGTCAATGGCAAGGGGATCGTGCTGGAGCGGCTGGGTCGCTTTGAGGAGGCGCTGGCCATGTACCGTCGCGCCGCCGCGATCGCCCCTGGTGACGTGTGGCACTGGTACAACCAGGGCAACCTGCTCATCCTGCAGAACCGTTTCGCCGAGGCCATTCCCCTGCTGGAGCGCGCCACGGAGATCAGCCCCGATCACGCCCGCAGTTGGGCGCGCCTGGGCAATGCCTGTCGCCAGGCCGGGCGGCCCCGCGAGGCGCTCAAGCTGCTAGCGCGCGCGGTCGAGCTGGAGCCGGACTATGGCTGGGCCTGGAACGAGCGCGGCGTCACGCTCGAGGCGCTGCGCCGCCACGACGAAGCCGTGGCTGCCTACCAGCGCGCCGCCAGCACCGAGCCCGACAACCCGCTCTACTGGTACAACAAGGGCGATACGCTGGTGCTGCTCAAGCGCTATGGCGAGGCGATTGACGCCCTGCAACGCGCCCTGGAAGCCGACCCGCGCTACGTGCGCGCCTGGGCCAAGCAGGGCCAGGCCCTGCGCCGCCTGGGCCGCCATGAGGAGGCGCTGGCCAGCTACAGCCGCGCCGTCGAGCTGGCTCCTGACTACGCCTGGGCCTGGAACGGGCGCGGGCTGGCCCTCAGCGCGCTGGGTCGTCACGAGGAAGCGCTGGCCTGCTTCAAGCAGGCGGCGGCCTACCAGCCAGACGACGTGTGGTTCTGGTACAACCAGGCCGACGAGCTGATCGTCATGCACCGCTATGAGGACGCGCTCGCCCCGCTGGAGCGCGCGCTGCGCCTCAACCGCGATCACGCCGAAAGCTGGGGCAAGCGCGGGCAGGCGCTGCGCCGCCTGGGCCGCTACAAGGACGCCATCGTCGCCTATGATCGCGCGCTGCGACTGGAGCCGGGCTACGCCTGGGCCTGGAACGGGCGCGGGCTGGCCCTGGAAGCCCTGGGCCGCCGCGAAGAGGCGCTGATCTCCTACGAATGCGCCGCCCAGGAAGACCCGTCCACCGTGTGGTACTGGATCAATCAGGTCGAGCCGCTGCTGGCCCTGGGACGCAGCGAAGAGGCGCTGGCCGTGATTGACGCGGCGCTGACCCTCGCGCCGGAAAGCGACTCCGCCTGGGCGCGCAAGGGGCAGGTGCTGCGCCGGCTGGATCGCCACGAGGAAGCGCTGCCCGCCTACGACCGCGCGCTGAGCATCGCCCCCGACTACGGCTGGGCGTGGAACGGCAAGGGCCTGGCCTGCGCCGCGCTCGAACGGTGGGAGGAGGCGCTGGCCTGTTATGTGCGGGCCACGGAAGTGGCGCCGGGCGACGTGTGGTTCTGGCACAACCGGGGCGAGGCGCTGCTGCGCCTGGGGCGCTGGGACGAGGCGGTGAGCGCCTTCAGCCGCGCGCTGGAGATTGACCCGGCGCACCAGCCCTCGCGCGACAAGCGCACCGAGGCGCGCCGCCTGCTGGCCGGGGAAGACGAATGAGGGGGAATGGGGCATGAGCGTCACCGAGATTCTGATCGCCCTGATGAGCGGCCCCCAGGACGGGGCGATGCTGATGTTTGAGACGTTCCTGGACTCCGGCAAGCCGGCGGAGATCACCTTCGGGCGGCGCGAAGACTGCGACGTTTGCCTGAGCTACGACAGCCAGGTGTCGCGCGAGCACGCCGTGCTCAGCTATGACGGCGAGAGGTTCTGGCTGGAGGACACGCACAGCACCAACGGGACGTATGTCGGCGAGGAGAAGATCACGGGGCGCACGGAGGTCGCGCCGGGGCAGTTGTTCCGCGTCGGGCGGACGTGGCTGCGCATCGAGCCGCTGCCGACCGTGCTGGCCGCGGAGGATGACTTGCCGTTTT
>JBBIHG010000086.1:0-13766 GCA_037447125.1 Chloroflexota bacterium
CATGGAGAGGGGGCAAGCCGAGTGCAGCGAGGCTGGGGGTGAGGTAAAGCAGCACCTTAGGTGCGATTGCCTTGCGGATGCACTTACTGGCGGGAGGACACGGTGAGCGAATCGTTTGAGACCAGAGAGATCACCGTCACCAGTGCGGGCGAGCGGCTGGACAAGTACCTGGCGGCGCAGTTTGCCGATATCTCGCGGGCGCAGATTCAGACGTTGATCCGCGCGGGCCAGGTGACGGTGAACGGCGTGGCGGCCAAAGCGTCGCTGCGCCTGGAGGGGGGCGAGCGCATCCGCGTGCAGGTGCCGGTTGGGGAGGAGTCCGCCGCGCCCGAGCCGGAAGCGATCCCGCTGGTTGTGCTGTACGAGGACGAGCACGTGGCCGTTGTGGACAAGCCAGCGGGCATGGTCGTCCATCCGGCGTTCGGGCACCAGACGGGCACGCTGGTCAACGCCGTGCTGAGCCGCTGGCCGCAGATTGCCACTTTCGCAGAGCCGGGCCGTGCCGGGATCGTTCACCGGCTGGACAAGGAGACCTCCGGCGTGATCGTCATCGCCAAGACAGCTCAGGCGCTGGAGAGCCTGCGCGCGCAGTTCAAAGCGTACACGATCCGCAAGCGTTATGTGGCGCTGGTGGAAGGGCTGCCGGACACGCCCGAAGGCGTCATTGATGCGCCGATTGGCCGCGACACCCGCCAGCGCAAGCGCATGGCTGTGGTGCGCGACGGGCGCGCGGCGCTCACTGAGTTTCGTGTCGTCGAGGTGTTCATCAGCTTTAGCCTGCTCGATGTGTGGCCGAAGACCGGGCGCACGCACCAGATTCGCGCGCACCTGGCTTTCATCGGGCACCCGGTAGTCGGCGACACCGTCTACGGGCGACGCAAGCAGCCATTCACCCTCAAGCGACACTTCTTGCACGCCGTGTCCCTCACCTTCACTCACCCGGTCTCTGGCGAGCCGATCACCGTCGAGTCGCCGCTGCCAGCCGCCCTCCAGAACCTGCTGGACAAGCTCCCCCGCTGAGCGGCGCGCCAGGCGGCATCTCCGTCTGCCTTAGAGCTTGCGAAACATGGCACGGGCGCGGCGATTGCTTTACCATTGTCTGTGGGCAGTCCTGGCGGGCCCGCACTCACCAGGGCATTCAGCGCGCACACACGATGGCAGGAACGATGGGAGAGAGCACCAGCGTTTTGCAGGCGCCGGAGTTCACGCTGGCTGATGTGAATGGACGGGACGTGAGTCTGGCGGATTTCGCAGGCCAGAAGCACGTGATCCTGGTCTTCAACCGGGGTTTCCAGTGACCGTATTGCCGCGAGCATATGGCGCAGTTGCGCCAACACTATGACGCCATCCGCGCGCGGGAGGCCGAAGTGGTCATCGTCGGGCCGGAGAAGCCGGAGGCGTTCCGCAAGTACTGGGAGAAGGAGGGGCTGCCGTTCGTCGGCTTGCCCGACCCCGATCATCGCGTCGCCAGGCTCTACGGGCAGCAGGTGCGCGTGCTGAAGCTGGGGCGGATGCCGGCGATGGTCGTCGTGGACAAGGGCGGGCGCGTGCATTACCGGCATCACGGCAAGTCCATGGCCGATATCCCGCCTGTCGAGGACGTGCTGGCCGTGCTGGACGGGCTGAACGAGCCTGACAGTCTGCGCGGGCAGTGAGATAGGACGCTTGAAGCGGGAGGCGAGCGAGAGGTACACCCACTCGCCCATCTGTTCTGGTGTGTCCCGTGATTTGACAAGAAGACGGGTTTAAGGCACCATTAGCTCGCTGAGAACAGCGCAGTGCCCCCGCCGCGCAGCGACGCGGCGCGATCCCCCCGAACGAGGAGAACCCATGCGTGAGATTACGATAGCTACCGTCCAGATGAAGCCGGCGTTGGGCGAGCCGGAAGATAACCTGGTCAAGATGTCGGAGTTCGTGTCGAAGATCGCCTCGCAGCAGAAAGTTGACCTCATCGTTTTCCCAGAGCTGGTGACGAGCGGCTTCGAGCTGGGCGTGCGCTTCACTGAGCTGGCGCAGCGCATTCCCGGACCGTCGGTGAACCTGCTGGCGCAGCGCGCGGCGGAATTCGGCGTGTACATCGCCTTTGGCCTGGTCAGCAAGGAGAAGGTGGAGAGCGTGCTCTACAACTCCGCCGTCCTGGTCGGGTCGGATGGCGAGCTGGTCGGCAGCTACAACAAGGTGCACCTGCGCGGCGAGGAGCGCATGGCTTTCCGCGAGGGGTTCCGGCTCCCGGTATTCGAGACGGAGATCGGTCACATAGGGCTAACGCTGGGCTGGGACCTGGCCTACCCGGAAGTGGCCCGCTCGCTGACTCTCGACGGTGCCGACCTGATCTGCGTCATGGCCAACTGGGAGAAGTCCCAGATTGAAGAGTGGCGCACGTACATCCGAGCACGAGCCTACGAGAACGCCCTGTACGTCGCCGCCGCCAACCGCGTGGGCGAGGATGTGACGCTGACCTTCGGCGGCGAGAGCGCGATCATCGGCCCGCGTGGGAAGGTCCACGCCACACTGGCTGACGAAAAAGACCCGGAGAGCGGCGAGCCGCGCGAAGGCTACTGCGTGGCCCGCGTGGACCTGGACGAAGTGCGCAAGTCGCGCGAGGAGTTCCAGACGCTGCAGACGCGCCAGCCGACGGTCTACCGCTCATTGGTCAAGCGCTACTAGAGCGCTGGCTGGGCAGCGCCGGCGAGCGCGGAGTGTGAGGGATGGATGAGCCGCAGGGGCAGGATGAGCGCGAGATCCAGTACGTCGGCGCGCCGACTGAGTTCACCGACGCCGCCGAAGTGCCCCCGTGGGTGGCGACTGCCGCCAAAGCGCTCTTCTTCCTGCCTGCTGCATTTGTCACCGCGACGACGATCCCGATCATCATGATTGGCGTGTTGCTGCTGTGTGCGGCGCTGTTCTGCGGCCTGGTGACCGTTCTGCTCTGATCGCGGCGCATGGCTGATGTGTCGTTCGCCCGGCGTGCTCGCTGACGTCGGGCGCATTTGTGCAAATCCTCGAAATGGGGGGCGGATGGACAGAATTGACCTGCGCAGCGACACGGTAACCTGGCCCACGCCAGAGATGCGCCGGGCGATGGCCGAGGCAGCCGTTGGCGATGATGTGTTTGGCGAAGACCCGACGGTCAACGCGCTCCAGGAAGCGGCGGCACGGCGGCTGGGCAAAGGGGCCGGGTTGTTCGTGGCGAGCGGGACGATGGGCAACCTGGTGGCGGTGCTGGCCCACTGCGGGCGCGGTGAGGAGGTGATTCTTGGCGACAAGGCGCACACCTTCATGTACGAGGCGGGGGGAATTGCCGCGCTGGGCGGCGTGCACCCGCATACCGTGCCTGTGCAGCCGGACGGCACTCTGCCGCTGGAGGCCATCGAAGCGGCGATCCGGCCCGATAACGTGCACATGCCCATCACGCGGCTGATCGCGCTGGAGAACACGCAGGGCACGGTCGGCGGTATCCCCATCAGCAAAGCATACACGGACGAAGTGGGGCGGCTGGCACGGGAACACGGGCTGGCGCTGCACATTGACGGCGCGCGCATCTTCAACGCGGCAACTGCCCTGAACGAGGACGTGGCTGATCTGGTCGCCGCCGCCGACAGCGTGACGTTCTGCCTGTCGAAGGGGCTGTGCGCCCCGGTTGGATCGGTGCTGGTGGGGTCGCGCGAATTCGTCGCGCGCGCGCATCGCGTGCGCAAGCAGCTTGGCGGGGGGATGCGGCAGGCGGGCATCCTGGCCGCTGCCGGGCTGATCGCACTGGACACAATGACTCTGCGCCTGGCCGAAGATCACACCAACGCCCGCTGTCTGGCCGAGGGACTGGCGGCGCTGCCTCAGATTGACATTGCCCTGGATCAGGTGCAGACTAACATGGTCTTCTTTGCCCTGCGCCCGGAGGTGCTGGCCAGCGCACCGGAACTGGCCGAGCGCCTCAAGCGGCACAACGTGTGGATCATGGACATGGATGAGCGCCGCTTCCGCGCAGTGACCCACTACTGGATTCGTTCCCAGGACGTGGATCATGCGCTCGCTGCCATCGCTGAGGAGCTATCGTGACCGGACCGTCAGGCGCGCCGGAGGAGCGGGGAGAGGGTGCGCCTTCAGAGCCCCGGCGGCCCATGCTGCCGCGCGACCGGCGCCGCCCGCGCACCGGGCAACTGCCTCAGGCCATCCCCAAGACGCCCAGCGACTGGGACCTGGAATGGGACGGCGACGAGGGCGGCCCGCGCAGCCGGCGTCAGGACCTGGACCCGGTCCTCGGCTACATTCTGGCGATGGCTCTCAGTGTCGGGCTCACACCGATTCCGGCCAACACGCGCTACGTCGTGCTGTGGGGCGTGATGGCAGCGATGGGCGGCATGGCTTTCTTGCTGGGAAGCGGCATCCGTCTGAAGGTGACCGATCCTGGCGATCTGCTGTGGGGGATCGGGTTGGGAGTGTTCACGGGTGGGGCGCTGATGCTCGCTGGTTCGGATACGCTGGCTACTGCATCTGAGCGTCTTTTCAGCGCGGGTGACCCAGAGAACCCGCTGCTGGATACGTGGGTCTTCCAGGCCACGGTTTTTGTCATGCCCATCGCCGAGTCGCTGTTCTTCCGCGGGGCGATGCAGCGCGTCCACTCGATACCGGTCGTCGCCGTGCTGGCCAGCTTGTGGTCGGTGCTGATGTTTTTCCCTAATCTGGGTCTGGGCGATGCACCGGTGGTTGGGGTCCTCTTCGGCTCGGCGATCATCCTCCTCAATTTCCTCTACGGCTACGTGCATTTTCGGCACGGGCTGGCGGCGAGCTTCTTCTGCCAGATTACCGCTGGCTCGCTGCTGCTGCTGCTCCCACGGCTGGTCATGTGAAGGGAGGCGGGCGCCGTCAGGAAGCGCGCCGTTCCCAGATGCGCAGGCGCTCCAGGCGGCAGGTGGCGGGCACACTCTTCGCATAGCAGAAGAAGGCCAGCGATCCCCCATCGAAGGTGCGGTCGTTGAACGAGGCGACCGGTTCCCCGTTGATGCTGAGCGTGATATCGCCGGAAGCCAGCGCCTCGATGCCCAGCGTGTTGGTAGCGGCACCGGGCCTGATGGCGGGGTGCGGCTGCCAGTCCTGGATTTCCAGGCGGTTATCGTTGCGCAGGATGACCGCAATACGGTAGCGGCCATCGTTGGCCAGGCCGAAGTACAGGAAGTTGTAGTCGTCCTGGTAGTTGAACCAGATGCCGTAGCGCGCTTCCTGGACGCTCTCCTCGACGAGGGTCACCTGGGCCTCAGCCCGGTAATCGGCGAAGCGAGCATCCTCGATCGATCCCCATGACAGGGCGAACTCGCGCTGAACAATATCGGTGAGTTGAATCTCGTAGGCTCCGTCAACCAGGTGGTTGATGAACGTGCTATCCTGGCCCTCGTACCAGCGTAGGCCGCTCTCTCCGCCAGCGAAAGTCTCGTCGAAGATGAGCGCGTAGGCTCCGGCCAGCGCGTCGGGCGAGGGTGTTGGGATCAGTGCCGCCTGGTCGGCGGAGAAGTGCTGTGCTGTGTAGACAACGTTCAGCCCACCATTGGGCGAGCGCTGTGAGGCCAGCCCTGTGTTCCAATTCTCGTCAGCGCGGAAGGTGACCACAACCTTCCCCACGACGTCAATGCTGCCGAACCACTCGTAGAGCGCGCCCTCCGAGGCACTGACGATGGTCGCCAGCGCGTCGTCGGGGCTGTCCGTCTTTCCGATCCAGCGGTGGAAGCCAATACCCAGGCTGGCCACCAGCGCCTCCAGGCCGTACTGTTCCGCAGCGGCGTAGTGCCGGTTGTTCACGGCGAGCACCCACAGGCTGACGCGCGACGATCCGTTGTCCACGCTGAGCTCAAGCGGCCACGCGCTCAGATCGAACTGCTCGGCGGCATCGCCGGCACGATTGGCCGGGTACAACAGGTAAGAGTATGTCCCGTCTGGGTCGGCGAGCACGAGGAAGAGCTGGATGTTCGCTTCGCCAGGCGGGTTGGTGAGGGTAATCGCTGGGACCGTCACGCGCAGCCGCGCCTGGCCAGCCGCGACGCCATTCACCTGAAACACGTCAGCCGCGGGAGTTGCGTGAGGTACGAACGCGGGGGAAGTTGGTGCCACGTCCCGCGTGCCGCTCGCACAGGCGCCCAGCCCCGCAGCCAGGCAGACGGCAACCAGACAGTATGTAATAGCCCTGCTCATCGTCAGCCGTACTGGTTCGCACCTCGACATGGTGGGCGGCAGCCTAACTGTGGGTAGCTCCGCAAAATAACGTGATCGCCGTTGGCTCCCCACCCCTAACCCCTCCCCCACGCTGCGCGGAGGGAGGGGAATGGCTCGCGCATCATTCTCCCCTTCCCTCATTTTGGGGGAAGGGGCCGGGGGATGGGGGTGGTCGCTGAATGGATCACGCTATTCTGTAGTCCTACTCTAACTGTGCTTCCGGGCGAAATATCCGTGAATCCAGCGCAGGGCCTCCAGCGACGTCTCTGGTTGGCGCCGTCCAGTCTCCAACTGGCGATTGATGCTGCTCTCGGCCACGGTGCGCGCGCTGGCACCCCTGACCATCACGCGGATGACCTGCGCGAGATGCTGGCACTCATCTGCCAGAACCCCGTGCAACTGACGCTGCTGATATAACGAGAGCAGCTCCCATTGGCTGGTCATCTCCGTTCTCAGAGCCTGTGGGCTGCAAGCCAGGACCTCGGGAGTCTCGAAGGCGGTGAGGAGGTTCTCAAGAAGCCGCCTTGCGGTGGTCGTCTGGCGGAGCAGAATGGCCGCTGAGCGCGACCCGAAGAGGTGACCCATCTCAGCGCGCTGCAGTTCCAGAGGCAGCGGCGTTCCCCTGGTCAGGAACCCTCCCATGAACAGAAGCATCTCAAGGCCGCTACCTGGCGATGCCTGCCCTGCCAGGAGCAAATCGTCTGGCACACTCCGCTCGGACTCAATCGTCGCGGAAGCGCCCAGGGCGAAGACCAGCCTTCCGATGGCCAGGAAGTTGTCGGCGACGGTCTCGCGCTCGTACTCAGAAAGGCCGCCGGTGAGGGTGTCCAGTTCGCGGCGCAGACGATGCAGTGGCGGATATTCCTTGCTGCTGTGGTACACCGAGGCAATGTCAACCAGCAGTCGGGACGCCGTCTGGACGTGCCCGGCGAACTCGATCAGGTCGCCCTCGCCCATGACGATGCGCAGCAGCCAGGAGGCGCGCATCATCTCACCGACCGGCTGGCCGAGCGCGTGTTCGAGATGGGCGACGATCGCTGGCAGGTCGCGCTGTGGCACGCCGCGCACGTAGCTGCGCAGCAGCTCGCGTGCCGCGCTGGTCGCCTCGCTATCCCAGGTGATCAACGGCCACATGCGTGCGATCAGCGCTGCGCTCTCCAGACCCATGGTCAGCGTGTGATCCACGAGCGCAGCGGAGACGCGCAGCGCGTCGAGCGTCTGGCGCTGCTGGGCGTAGAAGGCCAGCAATTGCAGGACACTGTCGGTGCCAATTACGTCAATCAGACTGTGATCGTTGAAGATCATCGTCGTGAGGCGGCGCGCGGCATTGTCCTGATCGTCCGCCCAGCGGCGGTTGCGCAAAGCTCCGACATAGATCATGGCGCGTGCTTCTGGTCCCAACCGGCTACCCTCCAGATAGCTGAGCGCTCCAGACAAGGCGTCCGGAGTCAGCGACAGGTGCTGGAACAGGTCCCCCACCACGCTCGTGAACTCGTTCAAGCGCTGGGGGCCAAAGAAACGATCCTGATAATAAACCAACAGCTCGACCGCATCATAATAGGCCCGGGTTTGGAGCAGAAGCTGGACAAGCACCCGCAATCCAGGAGGCTCCAGCGTTTGCAGCCGGGGCTCCTCGCTAAGCTCGCGCACCACCTGGTGAATCAGCGCTGTGTAGTCCTCTCCCTGCGCCGACTGCGCCAGGACCAGCAGAGCGAGCAAGGTGGCGGTGTCAATCAGTTCGGCCCGCTGCAGATAGAGGGCGCTCTCAACCAGGCGGGCCAGCACCGGACCTCGATAGCCATCGCCAAAAGGCCGGGCGCCCTCATCGAGAATCCGCCGCCGGCGCGGCACGGCTGGCTGAGCCTGCAGGTGAGCGATGGCAGCCTGCGTGACGGGGGGAAGCCGGCTGGTGAAAGTGCGGTCGAGGAGCAGGCGATAGAAGTAGCCAGCCGGGAGGGCGCGCACTGCCAGGAGGAAGACGCTCTCCGCCAGACGCGGATTGCGCCGCGCCGCGCCGAGCACGTCATTGATGATTGTCGGGGCGACGCCTGTCAGGGCCAATGTTGCGGGAGCCTTCTGCAGCCTGTCGAGGAACGGAATCACCTGTTCGGCAGCGCCGGATGCCACAAGGACGCGTGTGTGGGCCTGGGCTGCCTGGTGGAAGATGGGCCGCCACTGATGGCGTAACGTCTCGTCCACGTTCGGCAGCCAGCGTTCAAGCATCGTGCAGACGGCGCCTGCCATTCCGCTGCTGATCGCCTCGGTGAGCTGTTGGCCAACTGCTTCCGCCAGGTCGAGGGAGTCCGCGCAGCTTTCAGCCACCACATCGGCAGACTCCGGCTCGTCGAGAGCCAATGCGAAGGCCAGCAGATGGCGGACGTAGATGCGACGCAGATCGTCGGTCAGGGTAGGGTCTCGGCGCAGGACCTCGGCGACAAGCTCGTGATCGGCGGGCTGGCTTTCGCGGATCACCTGGTCCAGAGCTGCCCGACGGGCGGCCCACGAGAGCGCGCCCGACAGATCGCTGGTCTGGCGCGCGCGCCAGACGGCGCTGTCTGCCATCTGCTCGGTCTGCTCAACAACCAGCGAGGGATCGAGGCGCAGTTGCGCGGTGATGTAGCGCGCGTATGCATTGTCAGGAGGCGCGGTAAGCAGCTCGCCGTTCTCCCAGTCGTAAACGACGTGGTCGGCAGAGAGAGGGCGCGCCGTCAGGAATTTGATGTCGGCCCGGATCAGCGCCGGATTGTCTATCTGCGTGACGAACGTCCTGCCGGCCCGCACAGGTGCCGGGAGCAGGGCCAGCAGGCCCCCTATGAAACGCAGGCGCAGCTCGGCGGAGAGCGCGCTGCCGACAATCGCCAGCGGCTGGCCCTCAATGAGACCGGCCAGCAACCCCTGCACGACGCGGAATGAGTCGCGGCAGAATATGAGCAGCTCGTTCAGCAGCCCCGTCTGAGAGTCCGCGGTGGGCGGGCCAGGGCAGCGCAGGGCATAGGGCTGGAGGTCCGTCTTCACCTGGGTGAATGCCGGCACGTCCATGAGGGCCAAGGGACGGAAAGTGAGGGTCTGGCCCCCCACGGCGTCAAGCGCCTCACGCGGAGTCAGGACGTAGAGCAACTGCGGCTGTCCGGCGGCGTTTCTCTGCGCCTTGACCAGCGTATAGTCGTCGCCAACCCCCTTAAGCAAGCCCAGCGCGCCGGGCATCTCGGCGCTCGTCTCAGAGAGCGCGGGGGGCAGGAGCGGGGCAGCGCGCAGCCATTCAACAGCCCGCTCTATGGTCACACCAGGTGTATGGGCGACCAGATTGGGTGTGGCTGACAGGCGGTTCCCAGGGAGTACCAGGTTCCCGAAGTAGAAGCGCTCCAGATAGAAGACGCGCGGCTCGCTCACCGTGATCTCCGCGTAGGGAGGGCGAATTCCCAGCGTAGGCTCACCATCTATTGTACAGGATGGACTGAGGTTAGGCGAAGTGAGGCGCAAGGCGGGGGCGGGGCAAAGACAGTGCAGGGCGCATGAATGTGCTAGAATAGCGCCGTTATGCGTGCGCTCTGCGCGGGAGAAGCCCCATGGATGACAGGTTAGTCGCTGCGAACTCTGCGGACTCCCTGGACTCGCTCTGGTCTGGTACCTTGCCCTTCAGCGAGCACCCGGCTGTGGTCTACCTGGCCAGCCTGTCCGAAGGATCGCGGCGGACTATGTACCAGGCGCTGAACACTATCGCCAGCCTGCTTTCGGACGGCCAGCTCAACGCATTCCAGCTCAACTGGGCGGCGCTGCGCTACCAACACACGGCAGCCGTGCGCGCCCGGCTCGTCGCGCGCTACAAGCCGGCGACGGCCAACAAGATGCTGTCGGCGCTGCGCCAGGTGTTGTACCATGCGTGGAAACTGGACCAGATGAGCGCCGAGGACTATCACCGGGCGCGGGCTGTCGAGAACGTCCGCGGTGACTCGCTGCCGGCGGGCAGAGACCTGGGCCTGGGGGAGCTATCGGCGCTGATTGCTGCCTGTGAGGCCGATCCATCTGCCGCGGGCGCCCGCGATGCGGCCATCATCGCTGTGATGTACGCCACGGGGGTGCGCCGCGCCTCAGTTGTGCGCCTCGACGTGGCCGACTATGAGACTGAGACCGGCACACTGCGCGTGCGCGAGGCCAAGCAGCGCAGGGACTACCTGGTCTATCTGTCGCAAGACGGGGCGCAGCGCGCCCTGGCCGATTGGCTGGGCGTGCGCGGCAGTGCGTCAGGGCCGCTCTTCTGGCCGGTGAGCAAGGGCGGAGACCTGGTGAACCGTCGCCTGAGCACGCAGGCGGTCTACAACCTGTTGATCAAGCGGGCCAGGCAGGCGGGCATCAATCACTTCTCGCCGCACGACCTGCGCCGCACGCTGGCTGGCGATCTACTCGACGCAGGGGCAGATATCGTTACCGTAAAACGAATTCTGGGACACGCCAGCGTGGACACGACCGCGCGCTACGACCGCCGCCCGGAAGAAGTCAAGCGCAAGGCGGCCAATCTGATCCACGTGCCCTACCGCGGCCGGCGGCAGAGAAGCCTGGAAGAAGGGCGATGAGTGCCTTGAACTAAGGGGCGAGCAGGAACTGGCGCAGCGCCGCCAGCGCCCGCGCCCGCATCGAGATGCGCATCTTCGTTTCGCGCGGCATTTCCCCATAGGTGAGTTCGTACCCGTCCGGCTGGAAGATGCTGTCCCAGCCGAAGCCGTGCGCGCCGCGCGGCTCGCGGGTGATGATCCCCGCCGTCTGGCCGGTGAAGGTGTGCAGCGCGCGCCCGTCGTACAAACACAGCGCGACGGTCGCCTGGGCGCGGCGGTCGTCCCAGGCGTCAAGCTGGCGGCAGAGGCCCGGCTCGCCGACCGCGCCCAGCACCCACTTGATCAGCGCGCCGGGGTAGCCGTTCCAGGCCAGAATCGCCAGCCCGGTGTCCTCGACCAGGACCGCGCTCGCGCCAAGCTGCTCGAAAGCCTGGTGCGCTTTGTGCCCGGCGACCTGGGCCGGGTCGAGCGACTGAACCTCCGGCAGGTCGAGCGCGACGCGCGTGACCGCGACCCCGCAGCCAGCCAGCGCGCCGCGTATCTCGCGGAACTTTTCCTCGTTGGACGAGACGAAGGTCAGGCTTTCGATGGGCATGGTGGCTCCTGGCGGTGCTCGTTGCGGTGCACGCGGGGGATTGTAGCACCAACGCTGGCGTGCAGGCAGTCAACTGCCCCCAAAGTGACGTTTCTCGCCAGGACACTCGCCATTCGTCGCCTGACATGACGCGGGACATCAGGTATGATCGGAGCATAAACACCTTTGCTGGCAGCCCTTAGGAGAGAGACAACACATGGCAGCTTTGACGATTGAAGAGATCAAACAGGGACACAAGCTCCTCGCCGAGTTCGTCTACGAAACGCGCCCCGTCGAGCACGGCTACGCCAATCGCACGCTGTACGTAGACCTTTCGACGAACACGATCCGCAGCAGGCCCGTCACCCAGCAGATGAAGGACATCTTCACCGGGGGCCGGGGCTTCTGCATGTGGCTGCTGTGGAACGCCATCCAGCCCACCACGCGCTGGGACGACCCGGAGAACGAGATCATCATCGCTGGAGGGCCGATCGGCGGTATCACCGCCTATCCGGGGTCGGGTAAGTCCACCGTGGTGACGGTCTCGCCGCTGACTGGCTCGGTGATTGACAGCAACGCGGGCGGCTACTTCGGCCCGTACCTTAAGTTCGCCGGCTGGGACGCCCTGGAGGTGCAGGGCATCGCCGAGCGTGACGTGATTCTGGTCATTGACGGCGACGAGGGGCGGGTGACCCTGGAGGAAGCGCCGCTGGAAGACATCAATACCCATATCATCGGGCGGCAACTCACCGAGATGTACGCCCGCGACGAGCGCGACATGCGCAGTGTGTCGGTGGTCTCCACGGGGCAGGGCGCGGAGTACTCGCGCTATGCCGGGCTTAACCTGAGCTGGTATGACGTGCGCCGCAAGCAGGTGCGCGTCAAGCAGGCCGGGCGGGGTGGGGCGGGCCGCGTCTTCCGCCACAAGGGACTCAAGGCGATTGTCGTGCGCTATAGTCAGATGAAGGGCGACAGCAACAACCCGGCGGACATGAATCTGATCCGCAGGGCTGGCACGCGCATCAACAAAGAGATTGCTGAGCTAGACAGTAAGCAGAACAACATGCGCAAGATTGGCACGGGGCACCTGCCGCCGATCATGAATGAGTTCGACTTGCTGCCGGTCAACAACTACCGCTACGGATCGCATCCCCAGGCCGCTAACTTCGACAGCAAGGTGTGGGAGGAGACGTTCACCCAGGGGGTACCCGACGGTTGCTGGTATGGCTGCACGCTGTCGTGCGCGCATGGGGTGGATCACTTCCATCTGCGCACCGGCCCGTACAAGGGGCAGGTGGTGTTGGTGGACGGGCCGGAGTACGAGACCATCGCCGGGCTGGGTTCGAATATTGGCGTGTTCGATCGGCTGGCCGTCATCGAGCTGAACTTCTACTGCGACACGTATGGCATTGACACGATCTCCTTCGCCAACTCGCTGGCCTTCGCCATCGAATGCTTCACAGAAGGGGTCATTGACAAAACGGTGACTGGCGGCATCGTGCTGCGCTGGGGCGACGCCGCTACAGCCCTGGAACTGCTGCACCAGATGGTGCGCGGCGAAGGGTTCGGCTACCAGGTCGGGCAGGGCGTGCGCTACCTGAAGCGGCTGTTCGTCGAGCAGTACGGCGCCGATCCGCAGTTCGTCGAGGACATCGGCATGGAAGTCAAGGGGATGGAGATCTCCGAGTACATGACCAAAGAGTCCCTGGCGCAGCAGGGCGGGTATGGCATGGCCCTCAAGGGCGCGCAGCATGACGAAGCCTGGCTGATCTTCATGGACATGGTGCGCAAGGAACTTCCCACCTTCGAGGCCAAGGCGGAGGCGCTGCACTACTTCCCGCTGTGGCGGACGTGGTTCAGCCTGCATGGGCTGTGCAAGCTGCCCTGGAATGACATCATGCCAGCCAACAACAAGGAGACCGCCGAGCCGAACAAGGTGCCGGAGCACGTCGAGAACTACACGTGGCTGTACGAGGGGCTGTCCGGCAAGCCCACTACGGCGGACGATCTGATCGCGCAGTCGGAGCGGGTCTATAACTTCCAACGACTGCTGGCGCTGCGGCTTGGCTTTGGCGCGCGCGAGCACGACACTCTGCCGTATCGGGCCAAGGGGCCGGTGACGGTGGACGAGTACGTGTCACGGGCTGAGCGCTATGACAGGCAACTTACCGGGGAAGTGGGCATTGACCCGGCGGGGCTGGCCGTCGAGGAGAAAGTGGCAGCGCTGCGCCGTCACCGCGAGGCGCGCTACGAGCAACTGATGGACGCCGTCTACCAGCGGCGCGGCTGGAACGCAAACGGCATTCCCACACTGAAGAAGGTGCGCGAGCTGGGCATTGACTTCCCGGAGATCGTGGCGCTGCTGGCCGAGCACGGCGTGACAGAATAGGCGGAGAAGAGCGGGAATGTGCCAACAGAAAACCCCTGCTGTGACGGCAGGG
>JBBIHG010000087.1:0-13569 GCA_037447125.1 Chloroflexota bacterium
CACCGCAAACGCCAACCGCCCGCCGGCCAGGTCCGCGTCAATGGTCACCGTCGTGCCCGGCTCCGGATTCTCCTTCAACAGATAATCGGCCAGCGACTCGCGCACGTGGCGCTGGATGATGCGCCGCAGCGGGCGCGCGCCCCACTCCGGGTGATCGTTCTGGGCGAGCATCCACTGCCTGGCGGCGGGGGTGAAGGTGAGCGTCAGGCCGCGCTCGGCGGCGAGCTTGTGCTCTGTGGCGAGCATCAGGCCAAGAATCTGCGCCAGATGCTCAGCGTTGAGCGGGTGAAAGACCACGATCTCGTCAATGCGGTTGAGGAATTCGGGGCGGAACGACTCGCGCACCTCCTCCATCACCTCGGCGCGCGTCTCGTCGTCAATCACGGTCGTAGCCAGCAGCGGCGCGCCGACGTTGCTGGTCATGATGATCACCGCCTCGCTGAAGTTGGCCACGTTGCCCTGCCCGTCGGTCAGGCGGCCCTCCTCCATCACCTGCAGCAGCACATCCAGCACGCGGCGGTGCGCCTTTTCCACTTCGTCGAGCACGACGACGATGTACGGCTGCTCGCGCACGCGGTCGGTGAGCTGCCCGCCACCCTCGTAGCCCACATAGCCGGGCGGCGCGCCGATCAGCCGGCTGACCGTGTTCTCGTCCATATACTCGGACATGTCCAGTTGCAGTATGGCGTCTTCGCTGCCAAACATGAACTCGGCCAGCGCCTTGGCCAATTCCGTCTTGCCTACACCGGTCGGCCCCAGGAAGAGAAACGATCCAATCGGACGGCGGGGGTCTTTCAGGCCCACGCGCGCCGTCTTCACCGCCCGGCTGAGCGCGATCACCGCCTCGTCCTGGCCGATGATCCGCTCGTGCAGGTGCTCGACCATGCTGGCGTACTTAGTGCGCTCGTCCTGGCCCAGCTTGCTGACCGGGATGCCGGTCATCTGCGCGGCGGCCAGCGTCACGTCTTCGGCGTCGAGCGCGGAGTCGGCCACTTCCTGGCGGAAGGCCAGGTGTGTCTGCTCGCTCAGGCTGACCAGCGACGCGGCACGGTGGATCAGGTGTGCGGCACTGAGCGGCAGTGCCGTCCCGCTCAGGTAGCGCCGGGCCAGCGTCGCGGCGACCTTCAGCGCGCTTTCCTCAACCTCAATGTCATAGTCGGCGGCGATATGCGGCGCGTGCACCTTGAGGATTTCAACCGTCTCCTCGACGCTGGCCGGCGGCACGTGGAGAAGCTGCGCGTTCTCGACGATGGCGCTGATCCCACGCAGCCGCTCCTCCCACAGCGCCTGCGTCGTCGAGCCGATGATCACCGGGTCGTCGCCCAGAAAGGCTTTCTGCAGCAGCGGCGCTGCCTTGAAGAACTCCGCCTTGAGCTGCCCGCCGAAGAAGCGGTGCATGTGCGGGATGAAGAGAATGCCGCCCTTGGCCCGGCGCAGGCCGCTATCCACCGCCTTGTCCTGCTGGTCGAGCAGCGCCCGCTCGTCAATCTGCACCAGGTTGCGCAGGCGCTGCGGCCCCTTGCCCTCGGCGATGAGCAGGGCCAGGCTGTAGGCCAGGGCGCGCTTGCCCACGCCGTCCGGCCCGACCAGGATGACGTGGCGGTTGACCGTCTGGCTGAGCATCTGGATCAGGCCACGCAGCAGGCTCTCGCGGAAGTAGACCGCCTGCAGCGACCCCGACTGCGCCGCCGCGACCATGTCCGCGCTGATCTCGCTCTCCGTGCGGCGGATGACGCTGGCGCTGGTCGCCGAGGTGGTGAGCTGGTCGCGGATGGCCGCCTTGGTGATGCCGAACTGGGTGAGAATGCCCGCCGTGCCCACTTCGCGCTCGGTCATCACTCCCAGCAGGTGATCGGTGTCAATGGTCAGCTCGTTGAGCGCCTGGGCGACGCTGAGCGCCTCGTCCAGGGCGATGACCATCCCCCGGCTAAGCTGCGCCGAGCGACCCTCCGACCCGGCGTAGGTCAGATCGCCGCTGGTGTCACGGCGGCTCTGCACAGCCAGGTTGACCGTGCGCTCCAGCCGCTCCAGGTCGGCGCCGCGCCGCTCGGCGAAGGTGCGCAGGACGCGCGCCGCCGCTGTGTTCTTGCTGCGGATGAGGGCCAGCAGCGCCGCCTCCGGCGTGAGCAACGGCTTGCCATAGGCCGTGATGATGTCCACCGCGTCATCGAGGACAGCTTGCGTGTCTTTGGTGAGCAGGTTGGGGTTGAGCGTGCCCATGCGCGGCATCCCGAAGGTGAGCGCTCCGAAGTCACCCCAAAGGTACTACGGGATGGGCGCGAAAACAACCCGGAGTTGGGAGCCATGAGAAGACTTCCGGAGTCTTCTCGCAGACTCCGGAAGTCTAGAGCGTGTTATGAACCTGGCACACTCGGCAATGGAGGAAGGTGCCTTGTTGACCTCACCCCCTGGCCTCGCTGCGCTCGGCTTGCCCCCTCTCCAACGTGGAGAGGGGGCGGCGAGGCCCGCGTCAGGGGGCCGAGCAGGGGTGATGTAAAGCCAAACACCCACGCCGCTCAACAGCCCTGCGCGCCGCTTTCCGCTCAGGAGGTCTCGCTCAGCCGGTAGCCGATGCCGCGCACATTGACGATGATATTCGGGTTCTGCCCCGAAGCCTTGAGCTTGCGGCGCAGATTGCTCACGTGCGGGCGGATTACTTCGCGCGCCTCGTTCTCGTCCAGCGAGTAGCCGCGCACCTCGCGCACCAGTTCCGAGCACGGCACCACCCGCCCGCGATGCGCCGCCAGGTAGAGCAGCAGGTCGAACTCGGTCGGCGTCAGGTCAATGGGCTGGTCGCCAACCGCGATCTGGTAGCGCCCCGGAAAGATGGTCAACGGGCCGATAGTCATGGTCGTGACCGGCGTCACCACGGGCGTGCCGGCAGCGGGAACTCCAGGCTTGCCGGCCCCGGCGCGCTCGGCATCTCCGCCCGCTCCCGCCAGTTCCTCGATGTTTTCACGGATCGCACTCAGCAGTTGGCGGCGATGGCGGAGGTTGCGCGCCCGCTCCAGCCCCTCGGCCACGCTGTCGCGGATGTCCTGGCTGCTGCTCGGCTTCACCAGATAGTCGTGCGCGCCCAGGCGCAGACTTTCGATGGCCGTCTCCAGGCTGGCGTAACCGGTCAGCAAGATGACCACCGCGTCCGGCGCCTGTTCCTTGATGCGAGCCAGCAGCTCGACACCGGTCAGGCCCGGCATGCGGATGTCGGTCAGCACCACGTCGTACTCCTGGCGCTGCATCATCTCCAGCGCCAGCTCGCCGGATTCGGCGGTGTGCACCTGGTAGCCCAGGCGTTGCAGCGTCTTGCTGATCGAATAGCGGATGGCGCCCTCGTCGTCCACGACCAGAATGTAAGCGTCTTCTTGTTGTTTCTCCATCGCGAGTGCCTCGAGCATCAACAAAGGCCGGATCGGCCTGGCTATTCATCTTGTCTTAATTATAACTGAACGTTGGCAGAGATGCAAGTGTCTGTTAATCTGCGCAGTAGGCGGAACACAAATCTCGTAAGTCGCCCGCTTAGACTCCATCCGAATCACTCTGCCCGCCGCCAGCGGACCACCACGCCAGCGCCCGCGATCTGCGCCGAATCGTCGGGCACGGCGAACGGCTCGGCCACCCGCGCCCGCAGCCCCTCCGCCGCCGGCGCCACGAACCAGGCCACCGCGTCGTCCACCACCAGCAGCGGCACGCGGTCGCGCCAGGCAGCGGGCACGCGCAGGTTGATCAACGTGTCGGCTAGCTTCTGCGACCGGCCGCCCATCCCGCGCGGACGAAAACGGTCGCCGGGCTGCCGCGCTCGCAGGCGCAGCCGCGCCCCCTGGGCTACCACCAACGCCGCCGCCAATGGGTCAGCGTGCAGGTCAGGCAGGTCATCGCCGGGCAGCAGCGGGCGCGCGCTGAACACCCACACCCCGCAGATGATCTCCACGCGCTCGTCAGGGCCGAAGACCGGTCCGGCGCTCTCGCCGGCCAGCGCCGGGGCATCGTCGCCCACCTCGACCGCGCCCGCGTCAGAGATGACCAGCACGTCATAGCCCACGCGCAGCGCCAGGCCGCCCGGCAGCGTCGCCTGCGCGCCGACTCTGTTGCTCCCGGCCACGGCCAGGGCGCGCTCGACATGCTCGAAGGTCACATCGCGCAGCGCCGGGCGCAGCCGCCACACCGCCGCGCGGATGAGGTGGCGCTTGCTGCTCAGTGGCAGGTCGTTCCAGACGGCGCGATCGAGCACCATCGCCTCTGCCGACTCGCGACGCAGCGCCAGCGCCAGCGCCGACTCCCCCGCCGCGAGCACCGCTTCGGCGTCGGCGCGCAGCACGTCGGCGGTGCGGGCCAGCAGTTCCCGCACGTTCGGGTTGAGCGCTTCCAGCAGCGGCAGCAGCTCGTGGCGCAGCCGGTTGCGGAAATAGGTGGTGTCCAGGTTGGTCGCGTCGTGACGTGGGGCGAGACCATGCGCGGTAGCGTAGTCGTCAATTTCCTGTCGCGAGAGATCGAGCAGCGGGCGGATGAGCACCGGCCAGGCATCGGGCGCTGCCGGGGGACAGTCCAGCGGCGGATCGCAGGCGATGGCCATGTCGTCGAGCAGATGATAGTCGCTGAGGGGTGTGGCGGGCAGCATCCCGCGCAGGCCACTTAGCCCGCTGCCCCGCACCAGGTGCATGAGCACCGTCTCGGCCTGGTCGTCGCGCTGATGCCCCACTGCCACACGCGACGCTCCCACCTGGCGCGCGACGCGCAGCAGGAAGCTGTAGCGCACCTGGCGGGCAGCCTCTTCCACACCCAGACGGTGCGCCCGCGCGATGCGCGCCACATCCGCCCGGCCCGCCGTGACCGGCAGCCCCCAGCCGCACGCCGTGCGGCGCACGAACTCCGCGTCAGCCGCGCCCGCTGCGCCGCGCAGCCCGTGATCGAGCGTGGCGACGTGCAGCGTGATCTTCAGCCGCTCGCGCAGGGCTATCAGCACGTGCAGCAGGACCAGCGAATCGGCCCCGCCCGACACGCCGACTACCACCCGGTCGCCAGGGGCGCACAGGGCGTGGCGCTCGATAGTCTCCGCGACGCGCGTCACCAGGTCGGGCATGTGCTCATCCACTCCGAATCTGCATCTCCTCAATTCCGGGGCCAGGATCATGAGCCTGAAGTCGTGAGTCGTGAGAGCACCCTGTACGCTTGACTCCCACCTCCTGACTCCCGACTCGCAACTCACCACCACAGCCCCTGCGCGCCCTCTCAGCGTTCCTGGCGATTGAGACGCCGGAAGTAGCCGTGCGAGATGCCACGCAGCTCTTCGAGCATGACGAAGGCTTTGGGGTCCACCGCCTGCACCACTTTCACCACGGTGTTCACGTCGCGGTGGGTGACGACCGCCGTCACCGCGCCGACCTGCCCCTCAGCGCCCTGCCCGTAGCTCTCGGTGGCGCCGAAGCCCGCGTCGCGAATAGCCTGAGCGATCTCATGCGAGTGATGTGGCGAAATGACCTGTACCGAGACGAAGCGCTGGATCAGGCGCTGCTCCAGCGTCATGCCCAGGTAGCCGCCCACGGCAAAGCCGACACTGTAAGCGCTCAGGTTCCAGATATTGTTGAGGTTCGAGACAACGCTGCCCAGCGCAACAGCGAAGATCAGGGTTTCGAGGATGGCCAGCCCGGTTGAGGACAGCTTGTGCCCGCGCACGATCAACACCAGGCGCACGGTCGTGATCATGTTGCCCACGACGCGCAGCACGAAGATTCCGCCAGCCGTCAGGAGTGTATCAGGGTCCATGCGGTACCGTCTCTTTCCTTCGCCACACCACACCTGGCCGGACAATCCGCGCCGGTCGCCACCGTGGATCGTCCGCCAAGCCCGATAATACCACACTTCACGGCGCGGCCCGGCGCAGGGGGTGACTCAGAAGAAGCAACGCGCTCAGCGCGGGAAGACGGACAGGCGGTACGCGCCGGTCGCGCTGCTCCCCTCCCCTGGTTCGACGACCAGCCGGTAAGTGCCGCCTTGCGGCAAGACGACGGTCAGCGCGGGGCCGGCGACCAGCGCCTCCCCGGAGGGGGCGTAGAGCGTCAGCAGGGGCACGATGGTGCTGCCAGTCAGCGGCTCGGTGGTGATCTCCCACATGGCACCTGCTGCGCCGGAGAACAGGTAGCCGTGCCGTGCCCCAGGGGCAGCCATCTCGTTCTTGATCAGCGCGGGGACGGTGTGTGGGGCGAAGGTCACGTCTGCCGGCCAGTCGCCGGTGGCGTTCTGGGCAGCAGCGGGCGACGGGATGTCCGGGGTAGGAACGGGCGACACCTCCGCCGGGCCGTCCAGGCGCGCCAGTAGCAGCAACAGCGCCGCCAGCAGCATAAACGGCAGAGCGAACGCCCCGCCGCAGATCAGCCAGTGAACGCGAGACCGCTCGCCCTGTGGCGAAGACGCTGCCTGGCGATCATCAGCCTCATACCAATCAGAATCGGAATCGTCTTGCTCGTAGAGCGGGTAGTCCGAGCCGTCATCCATCACATCGCGCTGTGCCATGAACCCGGCCTATCCTGGGTCAGCGTTCGATGATCGCGTCCACAGCTTGCCTGGCCATCTCCGGGGTGATGCGATCGTCGGTCAGGTAGTCGCGGCGCATGATCTGGTACAGCGTGGGCATCTCGCAGATGGGCACTACCGGCCCGTCAGCGGACAGGCGCACAGAAGGCGAAGTGAAGACGACGATGGCGTAGATCGGCACATTCTCCAGCCTGTGTCGGGCCAGGAACTTGCGCAGCGCGACCACATCGCGCACGGCCTCGCGTGTGGGGTTGGTCCTGGCGGGGCGCAGCTTGCCATCGCGCGTCTGGTTGATCCACTCAGCCCGCTCGTTGATCCACGCGCCGCTGTAGTCCACGATGCGAAAGACCAGCGCGCCCGGCGGCCCGACTAGCACGGCATCAATGTAACCGACGCGGCGCTTGCTGACATTGCGCAGGTAGGTGAAGCGCTCGTCGAGGAAATGCGCCAACCCCTCGCCCACCGCGTAGGCCAGCGGATTGTCCTTCTGCAACGTGAGCGCGCGGTAGACCAGAGCCAGACCGATCAGCAAGGAGACGATGCCACCCACAATCAGCAGAATCTGGAACAGATCGAAGATGAAGGAGTCCCACAGCGGGAAGAAGATGAACAGCACACCCAGAGCAATGGCGATGGCGCCGCCGAAAAAGGCCAGCCCGCCCAGCAGAAGGTAGTAGCGACCGCGCCGGGTGATGTTCTGGGAGGGGTTGATGTTCTGCATCGCACGCTCAGTCCGTCGTTCGCGGGCCGCGCACTGCGCGCGGTCGTCGCCAGAGTGGGCACCAGCACAGCAAGTGGCGAGAGATTGTAGCGCTCAACGCGCGCCCCGCCTATGACTCACCAGTCCCCGATCGCGACGGCTGAGGCTTGAGCCCGCCCTTGGGCGATGCTGCGCGCGCGGCCTCGCCCGGCGCGAGCGCAGAGCCTGGGCCGGAGCTGCTGGATACCGCCGTGACGGTCTCGGATGCGAGCACAGGGGTCGCTTCATCCATTGGCTGCGGTCCGCCGTCCGTCGCTGGCTCTGCCGCACTCTGCTGGGCGGCCATGGCCTGGCGGCGCGCCACCAACCCGTCCAGCAGCGCCCGAAACTCCGCCATAGAAGGCAGCGGCTTCTCAACGAGCATGTCCGCCTGCGAGATGGCCATGATCTGCCGTTCCTGTTCAGGCGAGGTGCGGTAAGCGGTGATGAGCACGATGGCCATGTTGCCGAGCTTGGGGCTGCGCCGGATGCGCTGGGCGACGTAGTGACCATCCACGCCGGGCAGGCGAACGTCAATGACGGCGAGCACCGGCAGCTCCCCCGTATAGGTGCCAGCGTCCACGCTCTCCACCCATTGCACGGCTTCCCCGCCATCCACAAAAGCCACGCCGTCAATGCCCCAGAGCTGGAACATCGTCACCAGGACGTCGTAGATATCGGGCTCGTCGTCCACTACCATCCACGTAGCCAACGCCCTGCTCCTCTGCGCCCAACGTGCTGCGCCCATCACCATGACTGCGCTTCAGTGTACAATAAAGGCCCCAGCATGGGCAACCGAGGGGAAATCAGGGGAGAGGGCGGCGATTTTGGGGGCGGGAACGGCTGGGGGACACAAACACGGCAGGGCATAGAGCCAGCCGGCGGCGTGCAGGGGCGTCTCTCCGCACCCTGCTCCGCGGGGGTGTGCAGAACCTGTCAGGCAGTATGTCGCGCCCTGGTTGACCTCACCTCCGCTCGGCCCCCTGACGCGGGCCTCGCCGCCCCCTCTCCGCGGCGGAGAGGGGGCAAGCCGAGCGCAGCAAGGCTGGGGGTGAGGTCAATACCCCCGCGGCAAGCGATCTGGTGACAACCTTTGCACGCACCCGGCTCCGCGCCTGTCCGGCGATGCGCCTTGCCCGCGATTCATGCCCCATGCGCCGAGTATCCCTGTACGAAGAAAAGCGGTAGACTTGGGGCCACAGCGTGCGGCTAAGGAGAGAGAGCGCGTGAAGCCCTGGCTGGTTGTCGAAGACGATGACGACATCCGCAACTACGTCAAAGTCCTCTTCATGGCCTGGGGCCATGCCCCCATCGAATTCCGCGACGGCAAGCAGACGTCCGCCTGGCTCGACGCGGTCGAAGGGGGCCGCCACGCCGGCGAGCTGCCCGAGCTGGCCCTGATGGACATTCGTATGCCGGGGCCGCGTGGCAACGAGATCGCCCGCCGGATGCGAGCCATCGAGCACTTCCACCGCATCCCGATCGTCCTGATGACCGCGTTCAGCCTGAGCAGCGACGAGCGCCAGGCCATGCTTGCCCGCGATGGGGTGGACACGATCATCAACAAGCCGCTGCCTGACCTGTTGGAGCTTAAGACTATGCTCGACCGTCTGGCCCAAGACAAGCGGGCAGACGATGGCGCGGCCCCGACGCCAGGGCCGGCACCGAGCGAATCGCATCCGGCAGCGACCGCGCCGCCGCTGCCCGCAGAAGACTGAGGATCGCCTCATGCCCATGTCCCGCAACACTCCCTCCGACGCCCCGACGAACTCTGTCGCCGACATGGTCCAGTCCGTGGACGCGCTCGGTGCCAACACCGGGCGACTCTTTGGCCGCCTGTACGGGACGCTGCGCCGCAAGCAGCACGACCGCGACGCCGCCTTGCGCAGGTCGCTGCTGCGCGTAGACCAGTTGGAGAAGCTGCAGGTCGCCCAGCAGACCAGCCTCGCCCAGCTCACCGGTGTGCTGGCGGTGATCAGCGAGGGCGTGATCATGCAGGACAACGAAGGGCGCATCGTGCTGATGAACCAGGCCGCCCACGACCTGCTCGGCTCGATCCGCGCCTTCTGGGACAGCGACCTGGGCCGCATGTTCGCCAACTCACGCCACCAGATCGCGCTGGAAGGGGAGATCACGCTGGGCGAGCCGCAGCGCATCGAGGTGAACAATCGCATCCTCGGCGCGCAGATCGCCATCGTCGCCGATGAGAACGGCCAGCGGCTGGGCACTGTGCTCGTGCTGCGCGACGTGACGCGCGACGCCATCGCCGACCGGCTCAAGGACCAGTTTGTGACCCACATGAGTCACGAGCTGCGCACGCCTCTGGCTGCGATCAAAGGCATGAGCGAGGTGCTGCTGGCCATGCCCGAAGACCGCCCGCCCAACCGCAAGTTCCTGGAAGCGATCAGCCGCAACACGGCCATCCTCGACCGCATGATCGTCGAGCTGCTGGACATCTCCGAGATCGGTGCGGGCAGCTTCGCCGTGCGCGAGCAGCAGATTGACCTGCCGGCGCTGATCATCAACGTCATCCTGGGCCTGCGCTCGCGCATCGAGAAGGCCGAGCTGCGCCTGGCCTTCTCGGTTGTGGGCGCCAGCCGTCTGACCATCACCGGCGACGAGCGGCGTCTGCAATGGGCGATAGGGCACCTGATTGACAACAGCATCAAGTACACCGAGCCAGGCGGCGAGATCTTCGTGCAGGCCGGGCGCATCCGCGAAGGACAGGGGCTGATCGAGGTATCCGACACGGGCGTGGGCATCTCGCCGCACGACCTGCCGCACATCTTCGAGCGCTTCTACCGGGGCGAAGCGCGCACCCCGGACGGCAGGGTGCTCGATCCGCGCGGGCTGGGCCAGGGGCTTTTCGTGGCGCGGGCGGTGGCCGAGGCTCACGGCGGCTACCTGAGCGTGGCCAGCGCCGTCGGGGAAGGCAGCACATTCACGCTGGCGCTGCCGCTGGAACGCGTCGGCCAGCCGGCGGTCGCGCTGCCGGCGATGCCCGCCGCCCCCGACGAGCCGGAAGACGCCGGGCCGCCCGACGAGCCGCCGCTCGACTCGGCGGACACGACCCAGCCGAGCACGCGCTCGCGCCTGAACGATCGCCCATCCTGAGGCGCTATTGGATTTTGGGGAAGAGCATTACATCAGGGCGGAAATCGGTGCGCGATTTGGCCTGATGGACCCCACCCCCCCGGCCCCCTTTCCCCGCTAGCGGAGAAAGGGGGAGCAGACTCAAGTCCCTCCCTGCTGGCGGGGAGGGATTTAGGGTGGGGTAGACCATCGAACAACCGCTGGTTGACTTCCGCCAACGTGCAGCATTACCGCAGAGGCGCAGAGCGCGCGGAGAAAAGCAAGAATCTTCAATAACCCTTCTTGATGTTCTTCTCTGTGTTCTTTGCGCCTCTGCGGTTCAGAAAATCCTGCCCCCAGACGCTTCGCGCTCCCTCTCGTTGGCAAATCGGGCCAAGCCTGCTATCCTACTGCCTGCGCTCACCGTGCCTGTTGGCGCTGGCGAGCGCGCCTGGAACCCAGAAACACCCATGCCGCGCGTGACCCCACATAGCCGGCCGGTCGCGCCCGGTTGATTGCCATATTCAAGGGAGAATGACCGATGGTCAAGCCTGTAGCTAAGGTGGTTGTCAAGCCCAGCCTCCCGCCCAGTCTGGAGCGGCTGCGCGAGCTGGCCTATAACCTCCGCTGGAGCTGGGATCACGAGACAATAGCCCTCTTTCGGCGTCTGGACCGCGACCTGTGGACCGAGACCGGCAGCAACCCGGTCTGGATGCTGGGGTGTATCAGCCAGGACGTGCTGCACGCCGCCGCCGAAGATGAGGCGTTCCTGGCCCATCTCGACCGTGTTTGCGCCAGCTTCGACGCCTATATGGCCCCCGATGCGCGCACCTGGTACCGCCGCCACCATGGCGAGTTTGACAGGCCCTTCATCGCCTACTTCTCGATGGAATACGGGCTGACCGAGTGCCTGCGCAATTACTCCGGCGGCCTGGGCGTCCTTTCTGGCGATCATCTCAAGAGCGCGTCCGACCTGGGGCTGCCGCTCGTCGGCATTGGCTTGCTGTATGAAGAGGGCTACTTCCACCAGTACCTCAACGCCGACGGCTACCAGCAGCAGTCCTACCCGCTCAACGATTACGCCAACCTGCCGGTGCAGCAAGTCTTCGGCGAGGACGGCAAGCCGCTAATCATCGAAGTGCCCATCGCCCAGTTCACTACCAGGATTCAGGTGTGGAAGGTACAGGTAGGGCGCATCCCGCTCTACCTGCTAGACACCAACCGCGCCGACAACGCCCCCGAGATCCGCGACCTCACCGACCGGCTCTACGGCGGCGACAAGCGCACCCGCATTCGCCAGGAGATCGTGCTGGGCATCGGCGGCATCCAACTGCTCGAAGCGCTGAACATGCGCCCGACCGTCTGCCATATGAACGAGGGCCACAGCGTCTTCCTGGCTCTGGAGCGCATCCGCCTGCTGATGAAGGAGACGCCGGGGCTGAGCTTCTGGCAGGCCGCCGACATTTGTGCCGCTGCCAACGTCTATACGATTCACACGCCGGTGCCCGCCGGCCTGGAGCGCTTTGGGTACGATCTCATTGACGAACACTTCCCCTACCTGTGGAACGAGCTTGGCCTGACGCGCGAGCAGTTCCACGACCTGGGCCGCGAGCACATGGGCGGCTTCGACCTGTTCAGCCTGCCCGTACTGGCGCTCAAGGTATCTTCTGGGGCCAACGGCGTCAGCCAACTGCACGGCTCGGTCAGCCGGACGATGTGGCAGTGGATGTTCCCCAAGGTGCCGGAGGATCAGGTGCCGATCGGGGCGATCACCAACGGCATCCACATCGAAAGCTGGATCAGCGGCGAGATGGCCAGCCTGTTCGACCGCTATCTCGACCCCGCCTGGCGCAACGAGCCAGACAAGCCAGAATACTGGCATGACGCTGACCGTATCCCGGACGCAGAGTTGTGGCGCACCCATGAGCGCCGCCGCGAGCGTCTCGTCTCCTTCGCCCGGCGGCGGCTGCGGGCGCAGCTCGCTTCGCGCGGAGCGCCGCAATCTGAGATAGAGCACGCCAACGAAGTGCTCAACCCGGACGCGCTGACCATTGGCTTTGCCCGGCGCTTCGCCACCTACAAGCGCGCCACGCTGCTCTTCCGCGACAAAGAGCGGCTGGCCCGCATCGTCAATGACCCGCAGCGGCCGGTGCAGTTCATCTTCGCCGGCAAGGCCCACCCGCACGATCACCTGGGCAAAGAGCTGATCAAGGAGATCGTCAAGACCGCCGAGGAGCCAGGCTTCCGCCACGCCATCGTGTTCCTGGAGAACTATGATATGAGCGTGGCCCGCGCCATGGTGCAGGGCATTGACGTGTGGCTCAACACGCCGCGCCGTCCCAACGAAGCCAGTGGCACCAGCGGCATGAAAGTCATCTACAACGGCGGGCTGAACGCCAGCATCCTCGATGGCTGGTGGGCGGAGGGCTACGATCTGTCTGTCGGCTGGGCCATCGGCGCTGGCGAGGAATACCCGCAGCACGAATGGGACCTGCAGGACTTCATCGAGGCGCAGGCACTCTACAACCTGCTGGAGAAAGACATCATCCCGGCCTACTACACGCGGGCCCGCGACGGGCTGCCGCGCGACTGGATCGGGCGCATCAAAGCCAGCATGCGCAAGCTGGCCCCGGTCTTCAACACCTGCCGTATGGTGCGCGAGTACACTGAGGAATACTACATGCCCAGCCACGAGCGGTTCACGGCGCTCAGCCAGCCGGACCTCAAGCGCGGGCGCGAGTTCGCCGACTGGCTGGCTCACACGCGCGCCAACTGGAGCCGCCTGAAGATCGAGCGGGTGCTGGTCGAGCCGCAGCAGCTCACAGTGAAGGACGACATCTCCGTGCGCGCCTTCGTTGACCTGGGCCTGCTTAAGCCAGAAGATGTCGTGGTGCAACTCTACTACGGATCGCTGGACAGCCGGGGCGATATCATTGTCGGCGAGACGATGGACATGGAACACTGCTGCCCGGAGAAGGGGGAGCAGACGCGCAACATACACGAGTTCTACGCCACGCTACGTTATACGACGACCGGCCAGCGCGGAGTCTCGGTGCGCCTGCTGCCGCGCCACGACGACCTGGCCGACCCGATCATGACCAACCTGATCACCTGGGCCTGATCGCCTCTGGACGCACCGGGCGCCACGGAAGCGGCGCCCGTTCTTTTTTCTCGGCTAGCCGGTGATCAGGTTGGCCGGCAGGTGAGGCGTGTAGTTGATCCCCCGCAGA
>JBBIHG010000088.1:0-13300 GCA_037447125.1 Chloroflexota bacterium
GTCAGCACTTCGCTCTCGTCAATGTAGTCCACACCAATCGCTTCGAGCACCTGCGCCTCGACGAAGTGCCCGATGCGGCACTTGGCCATGACCGGAATGCTGACCGCCGCCATGATGCGCTCGATCAGGCCAGGGTCGCTCATGCGGGCCACGCCGCCGCTGGTGCGAATGTCCGCCGGGACGCGCTCCAGCGCCATGACGGCGACCGCGCCGGCTTCCTCGGCGATCTGCGCGTGCTCTGGCGTGACCACGTCCATGATCACGCCGCCCTTGAGCATCTGCGCCAGGCCGCGCTTGAGGGCGACCGTGCCCTTCTGCGCGCCGTTGTTGGATGTGGGGGTTTCGTCTGCCATGTGTCTCTCTCCTTGCGTTGTGTTGCCTGGCTGCGTGCCAGAAGCGAACAGTGTACCGACTCAGTGGGCCAGAATCCAGCGGGCGATGTCTTCGATGACCTCAGCGGCGACATTGCCGGGCATCTCGTATTCCGCCGGCGTGATAGGCCCTTCGCCGCTGATGAAGAGATGGTTGAGGTCTGGATACAGCTTGAAGGTCACATCCTCGCGCCCGGCCAGGCCGTCCTGCCAGCCCTGGAAGTCGGCCAGCGTCACCTGATAATCGCGCCCACCCTGCAGGATGAGCATGGGCTGCGCGATCGTCTGGGCCACGCTCACCGGATCGTAGGCGTTCAGGTCCAGCCAATAGCTGGGAGGCGCGTTGAAGAGCAGCGTCGCCGGGTCGGTGGACGGGTCGACGGCGCGGGTCGCGTCTACCAGGCGCGCGGTTTCGTCCAGCAGACGGGCGCGCTCTTCGTCGGACAGGCTGGTGTCGAGCGCCAGCACGTACTCGACCTGCTCCTGGTAGATGTCGGTGAAGGGGCGCGTGCTGCCCGCCAGGATGACCACCCCGGCCAGGCCCGCATCGCGGCTGGCGATGCGCGGCGCCACCATCCCGCCCAGGCTGTGCCCCAGCACGAATATCCTGTCCGGATCGATCCCCTCGATGCCGCGCAGCAGCCCGACCGCCGTCAGCGCGTCGTCCACCGTTTCGTCGTCCACGGTGAACTCGCCAGCTTCGACCATGGCCGCGCCGTGAACCAGCGTGCGCTTGTCATAGCGCAGCACGGCGATGCCGTTCGAGGCCAGCCCCCAGGCCAGGTCGCGGAACGGCTTGTTGGGGCCGATAGCCTCGTCGCGGTCGTGGGGTCCAGAGCCGTGCACCAGCGCCAGCGCGGGGAAGGGTCCCTCCCCGGCGGGTAAGGCCAGCAGGCCGGGCAGCGCCCATTCGCCCATGCCGACGGTGACCTCCTGCTCGGTGAAGGCGTCGAGGTCAGCATACGCAGGCACCGTTCCCGGCGCGAAGTGCAGCCCGCCGACCAGGCCCTCGTCACTCACCGCAATGCGGGCGTCGAGCACCATTTGTTCGAACTGAAGCGTGATCAGAACCACCGTGTAGCCGGGAACAGTCTGCGTACTTGTGCCAAGCTGTCTGTGGAAAGCGCCCACCTGCTGTTGCAGCGTGGCCCACGTCTGTTCGAGCGCGGCTGGCGGCAGTGCCCCCAGCATGGTGCTATCGAAGTGCGCGGTCGCCGCCGCAAAGTCGCCCGCGATCAGGTTGTCGAGCAGCGCCTGGGCGATGGTCTGCGGATCGGTCTGTTCCTGGGCCAGGGCTGGCACTGGCCAGGCCATCACCAGAAGCAGCACCAAAGCGATACCGCGCAGCCAAATCAATTTCACGCTCCTTCTCCTCCTAACCGATAGCTTGCGCACGGAGCGCCGTGCCCTTCCATTCTTGGTCCTTCTTGCTGTCCAAAAGTGTCTGCCCGCCCCCTCACAGGATCGGCGCGCGGCGCACTGCGGGCGCATACGTCTGCCGCCAGGCTTCCCAGGCCGCGCTCAGCCGGCGGAACCCTTCTTCGATGCGGGCGGGTGGGTGCGCGGCGAAGTTCAGGCGGATGTGACGGCCCCCGCCGCCATCGGTGTAGAAGAGCGTGCCGATGGCGTAGGCCACCCCATGCTGGATGGCGGTGACGTAAAGCTCGGCGGCGGTCGGCCCATCATCGGGCAGGCGCACCCACAGGTACAGGCCGCCGCTCGGCTCGGCCCACTGCGACCCCGGCGGCAGGTAGCGCGTCGCCGCCGCGCACGCCGCCGCGCAACGCTCGCGCAGCTCCAGGCGCACGCGGTTGAGGTGCCCCACCAGCGCCCCGTTGGCCAGGAAGACGTGGATCGCGCGCTGGTTGAGGCCGGGCGTGCAGATGTCCGCCGCCTGCTTGACGCGGGCCAGCCGCTCGCGCAGCGGCCCGCTGGCGATCACATAGCCGATGCGCGTGCCCGGCAGCAGAATCTTCGAGAAGCCGCTGGTGTGCAGCACCAGCCCACCCTCATCGAGCGCTTTGAGCGGCGGCGGGGGCGCCCCCCGGTAGCCTAGTTCGTGATAGACCGCGTCCTCCAGCACGGGGATGTTGTGCTGCGCGGCCAGCGCCAGAAGCTGCCGCCGCCAGTGCAGGGGCATCACCGCGCCCGTCGGATTGTGGAAGGTCGGCGCGGCGTAGATCAGGCCGGGGCGGTGCTCGCGGATGGCGGCTTCGACGGCCTCCAGGCGCATCCCGTCGCCGTCCACCGGCACGCCGATGGTGCGCACGCGCCGCACGTGCGCGATGTCCAGCAGGCCCAGGTAGGTCGGATTGGCCGTGATCAGCGCATCGCCCTCGCCGAGTACCGTCTGTACGACGAGATCGAGCGCCTGCTGCGTCCCGCCGGTGATCAGCACGTCATCGGGCTGGCAGCGGATGCCCAGCGACGACACGTACTCGGTCACGCCGGCGCGCAGGGGCGGGTAGCCTTCCGCCTCCTCATAGGCGACCGCCGCCGCGCCGTCGCGGTCCAGCACCAGGTTGAGCGCGCCGCGCAGCGCCTCCACGGGCAGGAATTCCTCCGGCGGCGCCCCACCGCTGAAAGCGATCACGCCGGGCCGCTCGGCCAGCCGCGTGATCTCGCGCATGGAGATGTCCGGCGCGCCGGGGAACTGGCGGGACGCCCCGTCCAGGCTGCGCACGGGCGCGCGCCCGCCGCTGACGTAGGTGCCGCGCCCGGCGTGCGCCGCGATCAGCCCCTCCGCCTGCAACTGGGCGTAGGCGCTGACCACGCTAATCCGCCCGATGCCAAGCTGGCGGGCCAGGTCGCGCGATGGGGGCAGGCGGTCGCCGGGGGCCAGACGCCCGCTCTCGATCTGCGCGCGGAAGTGGCGCGCGATCTGCTGGTAGATCGGCTCCAGCGAGTCTTTGACAAGTGTCACGTCGAGAAAACGGGTTCCCATGCTTCAATGGTAACAGGACCATAGGGCCGCGTACAGGGCCAATTAGGACCAAGAGCGAAGGAGTGGACTGCACGGACGCCTGTCATGACGGGAGCAACTGCTTGAAGCGCCGAGACGCAGAAGGTTTACCTCACCCCCAGCCTCGCTTCGCTCGGCTTGCCCCCTCTCCATGCATGGAGAGGGGGCGTCGAGGCGCGCCAGCGCCGAGCGGGGGTGAGGTAAACTGCTGGATTTCGCAAAGTTTTCCGATTCTACTGAGCAGAATTGTGGGGACTCTTCGCTGATCTCCGCGCCCTCTGCGCCTCGGCGGTGATGTTCTGGCAAGCGCCAGTCTCTACTGCGCCCGCCGCCCGCGCCGCTCGGCAATGATCGCGCTGTAGAGGGCCTCGTACTGGTCGGCGACGCGCTGCCAGGTGAAGTGCGCCTCGATCAACTGACGCCCGGCCCGGCGCAGCGCCTGTCGCTGCCGCTGGTCATCCAGCAGGCCCAGCACGGCGTTGGCCAGTTCCTCGTCCGTCTCGCCGAAGAGGACATGCTCGCCGGGCGTGACCGGGATGCCATCGCAGCTCAGCGGCGTGGCGACGACGGGCATGCCCATGGCCAGCGCCTCCAGCACCTTGTTCTTGATCCCCGCGCCCAGCCGCAGCGGGCTGACAAAGATCAACGCCCCCGCGAAGTAAGGGCGGATGTCCGGCACGTGCCCGGTGACGGCGACAGCCTCAGAGGCGCAGGCCAGCAGCGCCGGCGGCGGATTGCCACCCACCAGCATCAGCCGCGCCGCCGGGACGCGCGCCTGCACGCGCGGGAAGATGTCGCGGGCCAGGCGCAGCGCCGCGTCGAGGTTGGGCGCGTAATCGTAATTGCCGCTGAACAACAGGACCGGCTCCTCCGGCTCGTAACCGGTCGGGATGAAGTAATCCACGTCCACGCCATTGGGGATGGTCACCAGGGACGTGCGCGGGTTGAGGGTGTGCAGGGCTTCCGCGTCGCGGTCGGTGAGGACGACCGTGCGGTCGAAGCCCTCGAACATCCAGCTTTCGAAGCCGCGCGCCAGGCGCTGCTGCAGCCCTGTGACCAGCCGCGCCCTGAAGCCGCGCGCTTCAGCAGCGGCCCGCTCCAGCCACAGGCTGTACGACTCGTAGGGGACGATCAGGTTGGGCACTGCTCGCACCAGGTCGCGGAACTCGTAGACGTGCACGCCGCCGAACAGGTGGGCGACATCACAGCCGCGCGTCTCCAGCAGGCGGGTAGCGGCGCGCCACATCTCCGGCGACCAGCTCGCCTCGGCTCGCGCAGGGAAGCGACTCGCCGGGCGGGCGTTGCGCCACAGCAGGTTGGGCAGCGACCGGCGTGGCTCAGGGATGAGCTGCACACTGCGGAACAGGTGCTCATAGCGCGGCACGTCGGCCAGGTCCTCGGGCTGCTGGTAGTAGGCCAGCAGGTCAATCAGGTGGTACCGCCCGGCTAGTTCCTGGGCGAGATGGTAGATGATCAGGCTGTCGCCACGATAGAGCGGGAAGGGTGGGCAGCGCGAGATGAGCAGGATGTCCATGGCTGTGAGTTATACCAGGCTCTCGACCAGGCGCGAAAACTGCGCCGCGTAGCCCGCCGCCGTGTAGCGATCCAGGACGCGCGCCCGCCCCGCCGCGCCCAGTCGCGCGCGCAGCGCCGGGTCGCGCAGCAGCGCGATCACGCGCCCGGCCAGGGCATCGGGCGCGTCCGGCGGGACGAGGAAGCCCGTCTCGCCGTCAACGACCGTCTCTGCCGGGCCGCCATTGTCCATGCTGACCACCGGGCGGCTCATGGCCATGCTCTCCAGGTGCACCATGCCCAGGGACTCGAAGCGCGACGGGCAGACGATCACATCCGCGGCGGCGACAACCTGGCGTGCGTCGTCCCAGAAGCCGAGATAGGTAAGGCGCTCGCGCAGGATCGGGTCGGACTGCACGGCGTCGAGGATGGCCCGCTTATAGGCTTCGTCCTTGCCCACGCCGAAGACGTTCTCGCCGGCCACGACAAAGCGCGCCTCCGGCACCTGCGCGGCGACGTGGCGAGCCATCGCCTGGAAGACATCGTGCCCCTTGACGCGCTGGAAGCGGGCGATCATGCCCACCAGTGGGGCGTCCGGCCCGACGCCCAGCCGCGCGCGCACTGGCGATCCGTCCACGCCAGGGTGGAAGTGGTCAGGGTCCACGCCGGGCACAAGCACAGGGACGCGCTCCGCCGTCAGGAACGATCCCGATGCGGCCAGCCAGCGGTCGCGCACCGCCTGGGTGATGGCGATGATCTGCGTCACCTCCGTCCGGAAGAAGCGGCGCTGCCAGGGCCGGGCCGGGAACCACCAGCCCATCGCATTCCAGATGACGGGCACGCCCGCCGCCCGCGCCGCCGCCGCCGCGAAGGGCAGCGAGTGGTAGTCGCTGTGGATGGCGTGAATGCCCTGCGCGCGGACCAGGTCCGCCAGCCGCCGGGCGACCGGCAAGCGCGTCCAGATCGCCGGAACGAACCAAGCCGTCGCGCCGCGATAGGGCAGCAGGTGGGCCGTCACGCCGAGGGCGCGCGCTGCTTCGGGCAGCCCTCCCTCGCGCGGGCAGACCAGGTGGAGCCGCCAGCGACGGCGGTCGAGCGCGCCCATCAGGTTGAGTTGGACGCTCTCACCGCCGCCCAACCCGCTGTAGGCGGAGACGAAGAGCAGATGGCGCAGGGGTGCGTCGGTCATGGGTCGGGCGAATCTCCGGGGAGCGAACGATCAGGCACAGCGGTATTGTAGCGCAGATCGGGTCGCCTCGCGGGACGCTCTGGCGGCGGAGTCCTGGCCTCAGCCCAGCCTTGAAAAGCGGCCCTGGCGTGGTAAACTACCTGCACACAGGCCCCCGTAGCTCAGAGGATAGAGCGCAGGTTTCCTAAACCTGGCGTCGGCGGTTCAAATCCGTCCGGGGGTACTGGCAGGCAAAGAGAACCGGCAGCGCGCGCTGCCGGTTTCTGCTTGGCGGCAAACACGGCTGTCAGTAGAACTTGACGATGATGTCGTCAATCGTGTCAGCAGAGTCCCCGATGCGCCCGCCGGCGTGGAACAGGTGGCGGTAAATCTCGCGCAGCTTGAGCATCATGATCACGTTGTCGAGGTCTTTGGGCTTGTGGAAGAGGTCCGCCAGCGCCCTGGCGTAGAGCTGCTCCATATTGTTGCGTACCGCTTTGGCCCGGATGGCATGAATGCTCGCCACGTTGGGGTGTCTGTCTAGCCGCTCGATGGCCAGTTTGATCTCTTCAGCGCCCACCCCCAACAGCCCGGCCATCTCGCGCAGGTACGGATTAGGCTCGACCTCGAGGATGTCCATCTCGTTGATGGTGAACCACGTGTCGTCCAGGATGTCGTCCAGAGCGCGCGAGAGCTTGTACAGGTCTTCGCGGTCAATGGGCGTGACGAAGGTGCGGTTGAGTTCGTCCACCAGGATGCGCAGCAGCTCGTCGGCATCTTTCTCAAGCTGGCGCACGCGCTGGGCGTTCTTCTTGCTCGGCTTCTCCATGTAGTCCATCAGCGCCGTGGTCGCCTCAATGCCCAGCGCGCACTGCTGGCGCAGGCGCTCGATGAAGTGGTCCGGCTTGCGGCTGAACCATCCCCGGATGCGCTGCGGAATGGCCGTGAAGAAGCGAATGATGCGGTCAATCATGGTCCGGCTTCCTTGGGTGAGCGAAGTTTGATTAAATCACCTTCAACGGGTAAAATTATTTTAACCTTCTTTGTCCGTTTACGCCAGCATGATTCTGGTGAGGGCCAGACTCTGCTGGCCGCCAGCTCTCCCAGGCGGTGACGCCCTGGCGATCCTGTAGCGAGGTCAGGCAAAACTCGTGCTCCCATTCTCAGCAGAAGCTATTCTGCTCATCATGATCGCGTTCGTCTTCGGTTTTTACAACGGCCTGCACGACTCGTCGAACGTGGTGGCCACAGTCATCTCGACGCGGGCCATGCGCCCGCGCTGGGCGCTGTGGATGGCGGCCATCGCCAACACCATCGGCCCGTTGATTCTCGGCGTGGCTGTGGCCGAGACGATCGGCCACGAAGTGGTGGCGGAGAAGGCCGTGACGCTGCCGGTTGTCTACGCGGCGCTGCTGGCCGCCATTCTCTGGAACCTGATCACGCTCAAGCTGGGCATTCCCTCCAGCACGTCGCATGCCCTGATCGGTGGCATGGTGGGGCCGGCGCTCGCCGCATACGGGGCGGACGCGCTGCTGCTCAAGGGTCTGCTCAAGGTGCTGCTGACGCTGTTTCTCTCGCCCATCCTGGGCATGATCGCCGGCTACTGGATCATCAAGCTGAACTTCCTCCTGGCGCGAGGAGCCTCGCCGCGCGTCAACGCCTGGTTCCAGCGCGGGCAGGTCGTCACCGCGGCCACGCTGGCCCTGTCGCACGGCGCCAACGACGCCCAGAAGACGATGGGCGTCATCGCCCTGGGGCTGGTGGCCACCGGCCACATGACGACCTTCCACATCCCACTGTGGGTGGTCCTGGTCAGCGCGGCGGCCATAGGCACGGGGACGCTCTTCGGCGGCTGGAGCCTGATCCGCACGTTGGGGACTGGCTTCTACCGCCTGCGCCCGGTGCACGGCTTCAGCGCCCAGACGGCGTCCAGCGCGGTGATCCTGGGCGCGGCCTTGCTGGGCGGCCCGGTGAGCACGACGCATGTCGTCAGCTCGGCCATCGTGGGGGCGGGCAGCGCCGAGCGCGTGCAGAAGGTGCGCTGGGGTGTGGTCAACAACATCGTCATGTCATGGTTTCTGACCATCCCGGCGGCGGCAGCGCTGGGCGCGCTGCTCTACACGATCATCCACCCCTTGTTCTGATCTACCGAACAGATATTCGCCCCGTGCGCGCGAATCCCCTATACTGACGGGGAAAGCGGCAGATGCACGCACCCAGCCTGTTCGGTGTGTGTGCTAATATGGGGAGTGTTCTCGCATGGATACCGATCTCCTGCTCGTGATCTTGATAGGACTGGTCGGCGTCAACATCTTGTTCAGTATCTTCCTGGGCCTGGCCATCTATAGCACACGACGCAATGCGCGGAGCGACCAGCAGTTCTCCGAGAACCTGGCCCGGCTCGCGGCAGAGACGCAGCGGGCCAACACCGATTCCCGCTCGCTGTTCCAACAGTTCGGCGGGCTGACCCACGCCACCGAGCAACTGCTGAGCGGCAACGAATCGCTGATCGCCGGAGTCGGCGAGCTAAAAGCCACCACAGCGCAGATGGTCGAGATACGCCAGCATCTCTCCGATCTCCAACAGTTGCTGCAATCTCCGCAACTGCGCGGGGGATTCGGGGAATTCGTGCTTGAAAAGTTGTTGGAGTTGCTGCCACGAGACTGCTATAAGACTCAGTACCGCTTCCCCAATGGCAACCGGGTAGATGCGATCATTGAGCTTGAAAAGAATCACCTCATCCCGATCGATTCGAAGTTTCCGCGCGACAATTTCCAGCGGTTTATCACCGCGCTGGACGAAGTCGAGCGCCAGCGTTACCTGCGACAGTTCGCTGGTGATGTGAGGAAGCACATTGATGATATTGCCGCCAAGTACATTGCGCCGGCTCAGGGGACGCTGGATTTCGCCTTCATGTTCATCCCCAGCGAAGCCATCTATTATGAGATCGTGACCAATACGCTGGCGGTCGCAGACGGCAGAGACCTGATCACCTATGCGTTGGAGCGGCACGTGTTCCCTGTCAGCCCGAACACGCTGTTTCCCTACTTGCTCACTGTCTCGCGCGGCCTGAATTATCTGCGCTCGACCGACGAGGTACGCCATGCGCTGGCAGAGATGGCCCAGCTTAGGCAAATGCTGGACAGGCAGACCGAGCTATGGAAAAGGGCACGCGAACAGATCACGCGCGGCCTGAACAACCTCGACGCCGTACAAAGGTGGCTCGAAAGGCTCCAGAACCGAGTCACCCAGCTTAGCCTGCCCAACGGGGAAGCGGACGAGGAACTATCTGGAGTGGAGCTGACAGAGCAATGACCCACAAGCCACACATCCTGGTCAAGCTGATCATAGCCCTGGAGATTGCCGCGCTCGCCCTGGCCGCCTGCGGCGGGAGCGACCCGTCGCGCAGGCCGGTCGCCGGTGGAAGCCTGCTCAGCGAGACCTTCGACGCGCCGGGCCGTTGGGAAGAGGGCGCCTTCCCCCCGGAAGCAGCCGACCCGGCCTCGCGCCTGGCCGTGACCGGCGGGCGTTATGAGATCGCCCACCGCGCCGAGCGGGCTGCGTCGTTCACCTGGGGCGCGGGCGGCAGTGACTATGAAGACGTGATCGTTGAGGTGCGGACGGAACAACTCGGCGCGGAGAAGGACAACCTGTACGGCGTGCTGTGCCGCCTGGCCCAGGACGACGCCGGCAACTGGAGCGGCTATGCCCTGCTGATCAGCGGCGACGGGCACTACGGCATCGCCGACCTGGCGCGCGGCAGCCTGGGCTTCCTGCTGGAATGGCACCAGTCCGGCGCCATCAAGCAGGGGCAGGCCGCCAACACGATCCGCGCTGTGTGCGCGGAGGACTACCTGGCCCTCTACGCCAACGGCGAGTTCCTGGGCGAGGTGAAGGATAATCTGTATCGCCGGGCCGGGGGGGTCGGGCTGATCGCCGGGGCGAGCCAGGGGCGGGCGGTGCACGTCGCCTTCGACGACCTTAACGTGTATGAGGTCATGCTGGACAGGGCGGACTAACGATGAGTAAACCAGATACGTCACGGCATGCTCCCGAAGAGGTTGATGCTTACCTCCAGGCCCTGCCGGATGATGTCCGATCGGCGCTAGAACGAGTTAGAAACATCATTCGAGAAACGGCGCCAGACTGCACCGAGCGGGTCAGTTACCGGATCCCGATATTCCGACGGCGAAGAGACCTGGTCGGCCTATCGGCTCACTCGAATCACTGCTCTCTACACGTCATGAGCCCGCCATTGATGAAAGCCATGGCTGAAGAGCTGAAGGGCGTAGAAGTCGCTGGCGCGACCCTCCATTTCACACCGGAGTCACCCTTGCCCAGGGAACTGATAGAGAAGATTGTCCGGAAGCGTATGGAAGAGTCCGGGCTTGCCTGACAAGATCACTCTCTGCGCGTTTTCCACACGCATCGGCGGGCAAGCATTGAGTGAGAATCTAGAGGCGACTGCCAGCCCATACGTTGGCCCAGGCAATCTCTGATCGCTACCCCTCCAAACAAAGACGCCCGCGATTAGCGGTGATCGCGGGCGTATATTAGTTCTCGCAGGCCTATTCGGCCCCTGCGTGTGAGTCTATATCCTGTGGGACCTCAGCGCGGGCGGGCGGGACATAGCCACCTTGCAGCCGGCGGAAGTCGATCTCGCCCGCCTCGTTGAGGAAGACCTCGACCAGGTCGCCCCCCACAAACTCACCCTTGAGCAGGCGCACGCTGAGCGGGCTTTCGATGTAGCGCTGCAGCGCGCGGCGCAGCGGGCGCGCCCCGAACTGCGGGTCGAAGCCGGTCTCGGCCAGCTTGCGGCGGGCGTCCGCGGTCAGGGCTACGTACAGCCCCTGCTCCTCCAGCCGCGCGGCGATGTCGCGCATCTGCAGGTCAACGATCTGGGCAACGGACTCGCGCGAGAGCGGCTCGAAGATGATGATCTCGTCAATGCGGTTGAGGAACTCGGGCCGGAAAGCCTTGCGCATGGCCTCGTCAATCTTCTTGTGATCGGCCACCAGCGTCGGGTCGCCGCTGGGCACGAAGCCGAGCGCGCCCCCCGCCCGCGCGTACTCGGTGCCCAGGTTGCTGGTCATGATGATCACGGCGTTGCGAAAGTCCACCGTGCGCCCCTGGCCATCGGTCATGCGCCCGTCTTCGAGAATCTGCATCAGCGCGTTCCACACTTCCGGGTGCGCCTTCTCGATCTCGTCGAAGAGGATGACGCGGTAGGGGCGGCGGCGGACGGCCTCGGTCAGTTGGCCGCCCTGCTCAAAGCCGACGTAGCCGGGCGGCGCACCGAACAGCCGGCTGACTGTGTGCTGCTCGCGGTATTCGCTCATGTCGAGGCGCAGCAGGGCGTCCTCGTCGTCGAACATAAAGTGGGCCAGCGCCTTGGCCAGCTCGGTCTTGCCCACGCCGCTGCTGCCCAGGAAGATGAACGAGCCGATGGGACGGCGCGGGTCCTTCAGGCCGCTGCGCGCGCGGCGGATGGCGTCGGCGAGGGCGGCAACCGCCGCCGCCTGGCCGATGATCCGCTTGTGCAGTTCTTCTTCCATGCGCAACAGCTTGTCGGCCTCGGTCTCCAGCATCTGGTTGACCGGGATGCCCGTCCATTGGGCGACGACTTCGGCGATGTCATCGGCGTCCACAACCTCGTCGAGGGTGTGCTCGTGCTGCCAGCGCTCGACCTGCTGCTCGTATTCCTGCTCAAGCTGGAGCCGCTGCGCCTTGATCTTCATGGCCCGCTCGTACTCGGTGTTCAGGCTGGCCTCTTCCTCTTCGGCGGCCAGGCGGTCGAGCCGCTTCTTGAGTTCCTTCAGGTCATCGGGCATCGAGTAGAGCGCGACGCGCAGCTTGGAAGCGGCCTCGTCCATCAGATCAATCGCTTTGTCGGGCAGCTTGCGCTCGGTGACGTAGCGATGGCTGAGCCGCGCCGCGGCGACCAGCGCCTCGTCGGAGTAGGTGACTTTGTGGTGGGCCTCGTAGCGGTCGCGCAGGCCCTGCAGCATCTGGATCGTCTCCTCGACGGACGGCTCTTCGACAAACACCGGCGCGAAACGGCGGTCCAGCGCCGAGTCGCGCTCGATGTACTGGCGGTACTCGTCGAGCGTCGTCGCGCCGATGCAGTTCAGCTCACCACGGGCCAGGGCCGGCTTCATCATGTTGCTGGCGTCCAGCGCGCCCGAAGCGGCCCCCGCGCCGACGACCTGGTGCAGCTCGTCAATGAAGAGGATGATCTCCCCTTCGGAACGCTGAATCTCCTCGATGGCAGCCTTCAGCCGCTCCTCGAACTCGCCGCGGAAGCGGCTGCCGGCGATCATCGCGCCCAGGTCGAGGCTGATCACGCGGCGGCCCATCAGAATCTCCGGCACGTCGCCGCTGGCGATCTGCTGGGCCAGGCCCTCGACGATAGCCGTCTTGCCGACCCCCGCCTCGCCGATCAGCACCGGGTTGTTCTTGGTGCGCCGGCTGAGAATCTGGATGACGCGCAGGATTTCGTCATCGCGCCCGATCACCGGGTCGAGCTTGCCCTCGACGGCCAGGCGCGTCAGGTCGCGGCTGTACCTCTCCAGCGTGCGGTAGCGGGTCTCGGCCTGGGGGTCGGTCACGCGCTGGCCGCCGCGAATCTCCTTGACCACGTCGTAGACGCGCTCTTTGGTGACGCCGACATCGGCCAGGATGCGCGCCACAGCCGTGCGCCGCTCGCTGAGGATGGCCAGGAAGAGGTGCTCGGTGCTGATGTACTCGTCTTTGAGGCGGTTGGCCTCTTCGTTGGCGATATCCACCACGCGCTTGACACGCGGCGTGATGAACACCTGGCCGGTGCCGCCGCCGTAGATGGCCGCTTTGGGGCTGGTGCGCAGCACGCGATCCAGCTCCTCGCGGATGCTGTCCTGATCAACATTCATCTTGGCCAGCACCTGCGGGATCACGCCTTCGGGCTGCTCCAGCAGGGCCAGCAGCATGTGCTCGGTGTCTACTTGATTGTGCCCGTAGCGCTGCAGGATGTCATAGGCACGGACGGCAGCGTCCTGCGCGCGCTCGGTGAATCGGTCGAAGCGCATCATGGCGGTGGGTTCCTTGTTTGCTCCAGCAACTCCGTCAGCCAGATGGCGGACAGACGGACGGGGGCCGTCAACTGATCCGCGCCCCCTACTGTTGAGTCTACACTGAATGGGGAGACAAGGCTATCAGAAACCCGTTGGAAGCCTGGGGGCTGTGGTTGACCTCACCTCCAGCCTCGCCGAGCGGGGGTGAGGCCCGTAGGGGCGTATCGCCATACGCCCC
>JBBIHG010000089.1:0-13074 GCA_037447125.1 Chloroflexota bacterium
CACCGATCAGGAGTGGTGGCGGAGCGGACTGGCCAGCGTGACGGTGCTCTCGCTGATCCTGACCGTCCTCGGTTGGAAAGCTACCATTGCCGGCACTGTCTTCAATGTGCTGATTCTGATCGCCCTCCTCGTAGCCTGGTAGCTCCGCAAAATAACGTGATCGCCGTTGGCCCCCCACCCCTAACCCCTCCCCCACGCTGCGCGGAGGGAGGGGAATGGCTCGCGCATCATTCTCCCCTTCCCTCATTTTGGGGGAAGGGGCCGGGGGATGGGGGTGGTCGCTGAATGGATCACGCTATTCTGTAGTCCTACCCGTAGCCTGAGCGCGCGCAGAACTCGCTGACCCCGATCGTTGGCAGTCGCAGGACGGCTTGCGCTGGCGGCAGCCACCTTCCGCCCCTCCTCGGTCCTCTGTGCCTTTGCGGCTCAAGACTCTCGCCCATCGTGAAACCCACGCCCCACCGCCGGTGTTTTGCCTGCGCCCCAAGTTGCATTACAATGCAGATGATGTGAGAAACCGTCCAGCAGCGCGCCGCGCGGCGGCGCTCGAGGAGCGTGCCATGCACAGCCGGACAGCCCTTTTTCGCGCAGCCTGGGTGATCGTCGCCTTGACCCTGGCGGCGTTGGCCTGCACCTTGCGGATCGGCGGCGACGGGGCCTCTGGCGTGACAGCTACCCCGCCGCTGCAGCGGCCGGCGGTCGAGCTTCTGCAGCCGGCTGAAGGGCAGACGTTCACCGTGGGGCAGACGGTGTCCGTGCGCGCGCGGGCCACCAGCCCCTCGGGCGTGACGCTCGTCGAGCTACTGGCCAACAATGTGCGCGTCAAAAGCCAGGCCCCCGCCGAGGTGCTCAACCCCACCGTGGTCGAGGTGGTCATGGATTACACGCTAGACCGCCCCGGCACGATCGCGTTGGCTGTGCAGGCGTATAGCGGCCAGGTGGTGGGCGTTCCTGCCCAGCGCGCGATCACGGTTCTGCCCTCGCTGTCGCCCGGAGCAGGCGGCCTTGGCACCCCAGGCCAGATTCCGGTGGCAACGGCCACCATCTTCAACCCCGTTTGCCGGGCGCGGGTCAACGTGGGCGGCCTGCGCCTGCGCACCGGCCCTGGCACCGAATACGATATCATGCGCAACTTTAACGCCGGCGACGAACCGCTGATCGTCGGCTATGCCGACCGCAGCGATGGCCGTTGGTGGCAGGTTTCGTGGTTGGGCAGCATCGGCTGGACCGCCGCCGCCTATACCAACCAACTGGGCGACTGTGGCGCGATCCGGCCCGCGGTGGTGCCCGCCTCGCCCACGCCCGTGCCCAGTGTCACCCCGCCGCCGACTCAGCCGGGCACGACTGCCACGCCCACCTTGCCCGACCTGTTCCTGACCATGCTGCAGGGCGTTTCCGAGATCCAGCTTGGCCCCAGCGGCACCGCCCAGGCTAACTTCGCCATGCAGGTGCGTAACGGCGGCGGCCAGGCTGCCGGGCCGTTCCGCGTGGCCGTGCTCAAGCCGGACGGGACGGTGGACTACTTCAACGTGCCGGGGCTGGCCCCCGGCCAGATTGTTGACGTGCCCGCGCCGGGTGGCTTCATCGTGGTCTTCAACGCGCCAGGTGTGGCCCGCATCCTGGTGACCGTGGATGACCAGAACGCGGTCGCCGAGAGCAACGAAGCCAATAACCAGGTCTACCGCGATGTCGTGGTCAACCCGGGCCCGCCGACCAGCGCCCCGCCGCCAACGAACACGCCCGAACAGGCCAGCGCCCCGCTCGCGGTCCCGACGGAGAGTATCAGCCCGCTCGTCGCTGAGCCGGGAGTCCTGGCCCAGGCCCCTGCCGCTCTCGGCCCGATCGGCCCGGCCAACGCCGCTCAGGTGATCGAGATCGCGGCCATGCCGGGGCACGGGGGAACGATCACCGGGCTGGACTTCAACGCGGCGGGCGCGCTGCTGATCTCGTCCAGCCGCGACGGGACGGCTCGCCTGTGGGATGTCTACCTGCAGAGCGAACTGCTCATCCTGACCGGGCACACCGACCGCGTGCAGGATGCCGCCTTCAGCCCGTTGGGCGACCGCGTCGCCTCGGCCAGCCTGGATGGGACGGTCCGCCTGTGGGACGTGGCCACAGGCGCCCCGCTCTATACCCTGGCCCACGGCGCGCCCGTCGAGCGCGTCGCCTTCAGCCCCGACGGTTCGCGCGTGGCCTCTGGCGGCGGGAATCCTGATGCGGGCGGCGGGTTGAGCGGCCTGACCCGCGTCTGGGATGCGCGCACCGGTGTTGAGATCGGCGCGATCCAGACCTTCGGTGTGGTGACCGGTGTCGGCTTTCTGAGCAGCGGCACGCTGGTGATCGCCACCGCTGCCCACGATTGCAGCCTGGGCGGGGGTGAGGTGGCGCTCTACGACATCGGCGCGCCGGCTGAGGCGCAGCTCACCCTGGCCGAGGGGCCGACCTTCGACCGGCTGGCCGTAGACGCGGCGACCGGCCTGATCGCCGCCAGCAGCCAGCAGGACGTGTGCGCGGGCAACGCCATCGTCCGCGTGTGGACGAGTGGTGGGGCGCTGCGGGCCACGTTCGATCACGGCGCCAATGCGGTGACCGGCCTCGCCTTCAGCCCGGGGGGCACACTGCTCGCCAGCGCTGCCATTGACGGATCGATCCGTCTGTGGGATCTCAGCCGCCAGGCCCAGGTCGCTGCGCTGGCCGCCGGCGGCACCGTGGAGGCGGTCACCTTCAGCCCGGACGGGACGCGCATCGCCTCTGGCGGCGCGGCGGACGCTGTGCACCTGTGGGGCGTGGGCTGACCCCCATCGAAAGGCAGATCGTGAGCCGTACCAGACATACAGCGCACATCCCGGCCCTGATCGTCGCGGCTCTGCTGGCCGGCGCGGTGCTGGCCTGCACCGCCACCTTTGAAGGCGGCACGCCGGAGTCGCAGCCCCCAGACAGTGGCCCCTCGCCTGGCCCGGCGCCGACCGTGCGCATCCTCGATCCGGAGAGCGGCGCCCGCGTGGCCGCCAACCAGCGGCTGGACATCACCGTGGCCACCGATACAACCACCACCAGCTTCCTGATGAGCGTGGGTGGGCGCGTCGCCTCGACCAAGGCGCTGCCCCCCGATCAATCCGGCCCAACGCAGGCCATCCTCACCTGGACGCCCGACCGCGAAGGGACGTACACCGTTCAGGTCGTGGCCTTCAACGGCCCCGCCGCCAGCCAGCCCGCCGCCCTGATCGTGGAAGTGAGCGGCGTGGCCAGCGGCCCGGTCCCTGGCGGCGTGGCCGGCTGTGTGGGGCGCGTGGTGGTGACGAGCCTCAACTTCCGCGAGGGGCCGGGCACCGGGACGACGCGGCTCGGCCAGTTCGCCCTGGGCGAGACGGTGACCATCATCGGGCGCAGCGCGGACTCCGGCTGGTGGAAGGTGCAGCGGGCCAACGCCCAGCAGGCGTGGGCCGTCAACAATGCGCAGTGGCTCCAGGTAGAGGGGCAGTGCGACGCCGTGCCGGTGAGCGGCTAGACGCGCGCGTCTTCCCTGGCCCCTGACACAACAGAAACGCCCCGGATGCTCTCCGGGGCGCTGTGATCCTGCAACTAGCCGATCGCGCTTACTCGACTACCCCCGCCGGCAGGGGCGCGCCATTCCACACGGCGTCGTAGTTGGGGCCGAGCGTCGCCCTGGGCACCCAGACCAGATCGCAGACCCAGATGATCTTGTAGTACTCGCCAGTGGCGTCCAGGCCGAGCACGCGGGCTGAATTGCCCGCCGCGATGGTCACCAGGGGGCTGGTCAGCTCACCCGGCTCCCAATAGACGGGCGCGTCAGCCACGAAGGTCCCACCGACTGCCGTCGCCGGGATGGGCATCAGCACATCGCAGCCGGGCAGAGCTTCTTCGGCAGGGGCCACGAAGCCGAGGATAACGACGCCGCTATCGTGAATCTCAGCGCAAGCGTCTCCCACCGCTGCGGGGACGGCGTAGTTGCCGTCCGCGTCATAGGTGGTCGTCGCACCCAGGCCAAGTCCGTCTTCGACGTAGATGCCTATCCCTGCGGCACCCTCCAAAATCGGATCGCCGATGGTGTAGTGTGCAATAACAACCCTTTCTTTCGTGCCCTTCCCACACCTACCGCTCCCTGTGGTATACTACGCACATCTGTTCAAGTGCCCCCGGACCACAGGAGCGCGCCATGTCTCGCCCTACGCTCGTGCTCATTGACGGCCACGCCCTGGCCTATCGCATGTTCTTCGCCCTGCCGCTACAGGGCTTCCAGACCAAGGCCGGTGAGCCGACCAACGCCGTCTACGGCTTCGCCCGCACCCTGCTCGACCTGCTCGACGAACGCCCCGATTACCTGGCCGTGTCCTTCGATCAGGGCCTCTCCGGGCGCGGTGACCTGTACCCGGACTACAAGGGCACCCGCGAGAAGATGCCCGACGACCTGCGCCTGCAGCTCAACCGCATCCGCGATCTGGTCACCGCCTTCAACATCCCCATCCTGGAACTGGATGGCTACGAGGCCGACGACGTGATCGGCTCCGTAGCGCCACAGGCCGAGGCGCAGGGCGTGGGGGTGCGCATCATCACCGGCGACCGCGACATCCTGCAACTGCTCGGCGAGCGCACGACCGTACAGCTTCCCGCCAAACGCCAGGGCAACGGGCCGGAGCTATGGGACCTGGCCCGCTTCCGTGCCGAGTATGGGCTGGAGCCGGAGCAGTTGGTCGAGATGAAGGGGCTGATGGGCGACTCGTCGGATAACATCCCCGGCGTGAAGGGCATCGGCGAGAAGACGGCGGCCAAACTGATCGCCGAGCACGGCAGCGTTGCCGGCGTCTACGAGCACCTGGACGCGATCAAGGGCGCGCTGCGCGACAAACTGGCCGCCGAGCGCGACAGCGCCTTCCTCTCGCGCGATCTGGCGCGGATCAAGCGCGACGTGCCGGTGACGCTCGACCTGTCCGCCTGCGTCGCCCACGATTACCGCTACGAGGATGTGGAGGCGCTGTTCCGAGCGCTGGAATTCCGCAGCCTGATTGACCGCCTGATCCGACCGTCCGCCAGCGGGCAGCAGCTCAGCATGTTCGCCCTGCGCCAGGAACAGCAGCAGGCCGCCGCGCGTGAGCCGCTGGTGGACTTCACCATCGTGGACGGTGAAGACTCGCTCGCCGCGCTGGTGAAGCAGCTTGAAGCGGCGGAGATGATCGCCTTCGATGTGGAGACGACCTCCACCGACCGCATGCGCGCCGAACTGGTGGGCATCGCCCTGGCCGTGAGCGGCGAGCACGGCTTCTACATCCCGGTCGGGCACGTCGCCGCCAACGCCCCGGCCGGCAACTCCGTCGGCCAGCCGGACCTGCTGGCCGGGCACACGCCGCGCCAGCTCCCGCTGGAGACGGTGATCGCCGCGCTGCGCCCCGCCCTGACTGACCCGCGCATCCCTAAAGTGGCCCACAATGCCAGCTATGACCTGGTGATCATGCGCCGCTGCGGGATTGACGTGACGCCGATCGCCTTCGACACGATGATCGCCGAGTGGGTTAGCGATCCGTCGAGCCGCAACCTGGGGCTGAAGGCGCTGGCCTGGGTGCGCACCGGCGCGCAGATGACGCCTATTGACGCGCTCATTGGCTCCGGGCGCGAGCAGATCACCATGGATCGCGTGCCGGTCGAGCAAACCGCGCCCTACGCCGCCGCCGATGCCGCCCTCACCCGCCGCCTGGTGGACATCCTGCGCCCGGAGCTAGAGGAGCGCCAGGTGTGGAAGCTGTTCAGCGAGATCGAGATGCCGCTCGTGCCAGTCCTCGCCGACATGGAGATGGCCGGTGTGCTGCTCGACGTGGCCTACCTGCGCGCGCTCAGCGCCGACTTGGGCGCGCGACTTGCCACGCTGGAGGAGGAAATCTACGCCAACAGCGGCGGCTACGGCAGGTTCAACCTGGGCAGCCCCAGGCAGCTCAACGACGTGCTGTTCGGCAAGCTGCGCCTGCCCACCGAGGGCCTGCGCAAGACGACGCACGGCTTCAGCACCGACGCAGGCACGTTGGAGGCACTCAAGGACCAGCACCCCATCGTCGGGCTGATCCTGGCCTGGCGCGAGCTGGACAAGCTGCGCAGCACCTACGTGGACGCGCTGCCCGCGCTGGTCCACCCGGCCAGCGGGCGCGTGCACACCAACTTCAACCAGACGGGCACCGTCACCGGGCGGCTGTCGTCCAGCGACCCGAACCTGCAGAATATCCCCATTCGCAGCGAGGAGGGCCGCCGCGTGCGCCGGGCCTTCGTCGCCCCGGCGGGGCACAAGCTGCTCTCAGTGGACTACAGCCAGGTCGAGCTGCGCATCCTGGCCCACTACAGCCAGGACGCCGCCCTGCTCAAGGCCTTCCACGATGGGGTGGACATTCACCGGGCGACCGCCGCCGCCGTCTACCAGGTGTCGCTTGACCAGGTGACTTACGAGCAGCGCCGCTTCGCCAAGGCGGTCAACTTCGGGCTGATGTACGGCATGGGCGCGTTCCGCCTGGCCCGCGACAGCAACCTGACCCTGGCCGAAGCGGAGGACTTCATCGCCGCCTATTTCGCCCAGTTCCCCGGTGTGCGCGCCTACCTGGACGAGGCGCGCGCCCGCGCTGCCCGCCTCGGTTATGTCGAGACATTGCTGGGCCGCCGCCGCTACTTCCCCGAACTGAGCGAGAAGCTGGGGCGCAAGGTGGACTTTCAGGCCCGCCAGCGCGCCGAGCGCGAAGCGATCAACATGCCCATCCAGGGCACGGCGGCGGACATCATCAAGATCGCCATGATTGACCTGGCGCGGGCGCTGCGCGAGAGCCGCCGCCAGGCGCGCATGATCCTGCAGGTGCACGACGAACTGGTGCTCGAAGTGCCGGACGACGAACTGAGTCGCGTCGCGCCGCTGGTGATTGAGGTGATGGAAGCCGCCTTCAAGCTGGACGCGCCGCTGGCCGCCGATGCGAACGTCGGGCCGAACTGGGCGGAGATGGAGCGGTGGGAGCGCGGGTGAGGTTTGCCAGGTACGCCCGCCAGTTGGACACGCCCCTCCGAGGGGAGTTCGTTATGCCCGGCACACGCAAATCGTCCAGCTCGCTGCGGCGCTATCAGCAGAGAGCCGCCGCACGCCAGATGCGACGTGATCCCACCCCCGCCGAAGATTTGCTTTGGCAACGCCTGCGCCGCAAACAACTCGGCGTGCGCTTTCGCCGCCAGCACTCGGTAGATCGCTTCATCGTGGACTTCTACTACGCCGAGGCGGGTCTGGTCATCGAAATAGATGGTCCAATTCACGATCAACCCAACGCTGACGCCGAGCGCCAGGCTGTGCTCGAAGGGCTGGGGCTGCGCGTGCTTCGTGGGTAGGACTACAGAATAGCGTGATCCATTCAGCGACCACCCCCATCCCCCGGCCCCTTCCCCCAAAATGAGGGAAGGGGAGAATGATGCGCGAGCCATTCCCCTCCCTCCGCGCAGCGTGGGGGAGGGGTTAGGGGTGAGGGGTTTCCGTACACGCTCTCAGATAGATTATACAAGCAGAATGGGCACCTGGGTGAGGGCGAGTGCTAGATCGCCACAAGATCGCCTGCTACGAGCAGTTCCCTATAAGTAGACATAGTACCATACCTTTGAAGGATGAATGTACAATCTGTATGAAATTCGTTGACAGTTTCTGTGGATGAGGGTTCGTGATATACTGGGTCAAACGGTGGATGACACCATCTCCGGTTGACCCACGCTGGCGCACAAGGGCCGAGCGCCAGTCGATTCAAGGACAAACGTCCATGGACGATCGGCAGAGCCAGTCCGCCGAGCAACCATGCGCTGTTGTATGGTTAGGTCCAGACGACCCACTGCTGCACGCCATCGCCTCGCAGGTTGACGTGCTGCACGTGACGACGGCCCGCGCTGTCCTGCGCGTGCTGGATTGTGGCGCTGCCTCTTGCCTGCTGGTGGATGCGGCGTTGCCCGATGCCGAGCTCGGCCCGCTGCTGCGCGAGGTGCGTCACCGCTGGCCGCACGTTAGTCTTGTCGTCATCGGCGAGCGGCTGGATGGGGCGGCGCCCGGCGCTGTGCCCTTCCCCGAAGTAGATCGTTACCTGGCACGCGATACGTCTCCGCGAGACCTGCTCGCTGTTCTGGTCTATCTCATCAATCGCACCGCTCACCACACCGCTGGCGGGGACTACGTCACCCTGCAGACCCGCGCGCGCCACCTCGAAGGATTGCTCCAGGCATCCTTTGCCATCTCGGGCACGCTCAACGTGCGCGACATTGTCGGCGATCTCCGCGAGATTGGGCGGACCGCAGTGGACGCCGATGATGTGGCGATCTTGCTCACTAGCGAAGACTATGGGGACCTGTTCGACGGGCTGCAGCTCGGTGTCCCCACCGCCTATCTGGAGGTATGCCGCGCTCATCTGGCCTCGCTCTCGCCCCACGAGCGCGTGACTTATCTGTCGGATGAAGTGCTGCTGCGCGAGCGGATGTACGACATGCTGCCTTCGGCCATCCGCGTGCGCGAAGCCGCCGCCGCCGAGGCCTGGTCGTACATGCGTGTGCCGATGGTGGTTGAGCAACACGTCATCGGATTTGTCGCTTTCTTCTCCGACCGTCCGGGGCGCTTCAACGGGGCGCACCTGCAGCTAGGCCGGCTGTTCACGGCTCAGGTCGCGGCGGCGGTGCGCAACATGCAGCTCTACCTGCGTCTGAACGAGGCCGAGCGGCGCCAGCGTGCCGTCAGCCAGGTGGCGAGCCTGATCGCCGACAACCTGTCCATTGACACCGTCCTGGCCCGCATCGTCGAGGAGGCAGTCCGCCTGGTGGACGGGCTGGCCGGCATGGTGCAGCTTGTCCAGCCCGACCGCAGTCTGGTGGTCAGCGCAGTGCATAACCTGCCCGGTGACCTGATTGGGCAGGCGGTCAGCCTCGGCGGCAGGCATTCCGGGCAGATCGCCTCAACGGGCCGCCCGCAAATCCTGACCGGGCCGTATGAGTGGGACGGCATGGGCGATCTCCTGCAAGACCTGCTGCCTAGCGACGCCGTATGGTTTGGGGTACCGCTGCTCTACCGGGGCATGGTGCTCGGCGTTCTGCAGGTGGTCCGCGAACGGCGCGGGCTGGTGGATGTGCAGGATATGCAGGACGTGCTGATGATGCTGGCCCCTCAGGCAGCAACGGCCATCGCCAAGGCGCAGTTGCATGCCATTGTGCGTCAGGAGCAGCGTCATCTGCAGGCCGTGCTGGCTCATACGCCCGCCCTGGTGCTGGTCTGCGATGCCGAGGGCCGCGCGCAACTGGCCAACCGCGAGGCCAGGCGCGTGCTGGGACGCCTGGGCCTCTCATTTGATAGCATCAAGGGCGAGCATGTGCTCACTATCCTGCGGAGTATGCTGCCCGATGACGCCTCGCCGCTCACAGACTGCCTGCTCGATTCCCTGGACCGCACGGTGGAGGTCTCATTGGGCCGCGTGGGCGAATACGTGCTGCAGATCGCCTCGGTCAAAACGGAAGAGGGCGCCATTGACGGCTATGTAGCTGTCGCTCAGGACGTGACCGAGCTACGCCTCATGGACCGCATGAAAGCCAATCTGACCCGCGTGCTCACCCACGACCTGGGCAACCTGCTGATGCTGGCTCACAATCCGCTCCAGCTCCTCGACGAGCCGGACATCACGCCGGAGCAGCATCAGATGCTCAAGCAGATGCTGATCACCAGCCTGGAGCGCATGGAAGCCCTGGTCCGCGACGTGACCGATCTGGAGGTGGCCTCTTCGCTGGGGCAGGACACCATGTCGCCCTACAAGCTGGGGGCTTTGGTCGAGCGGGCAGCCGCGCGCCTGGAAGAAGAGGCGCGCCAGCGCCAGATCACGCTGACCCGCACGGTGCACAAGTCCCCGCCGGAGCTGATGGGCCATGCGGTGCTGATCATGCAGGCGGTGGACAACCTGGTCAGCAACGCGATCAAGTACACCCCCGATGGCGGGCAGGTTGACGTGACTGTGGGCGTGGAGGGCGAGTACGCGGTGGTGCGGGTGAGCGACACCGGCTATGGCATCCCCGCCGACAAGCTCGAGGCGATCTTCGAGCCGTTTGTGCGCGTCAAAGACCCGCGCACCGCGCACATCCACGGCACCGGCCTGGGTCTGAGCCTGGTCAGAGCGTTCGTCGAGGTGCACGGCGGTCACGTCAGCGTGCGAAGCGCCGTCAACGTCGGCAGCGAATTCACAATCTATCTGCCGTTCAGACCGGTTCAGGTACACCCCTCGCGGCCCCAGCAGTTCATCCAGTTGGACCTGTCGGCGCTGATCGCCCACCGTCTGCCGCTGGTCGGGCGGTGAGGGCGTCTTAAGCCCCTTGCCCTGGCGCGCATACGCTGGCCAGCAGCGCGCTGCCGATGACTACTGCGTTGTCGCCTAGCGCCGCCTCCAGGATGGGCAGGGCTTCGGGCTGGACGGGGCGGATCAGGTGGCGGTAGGTGTTGTTGCGGATGATGGGCAGCATGAAGCTGCCACACGCCTCGATCAACCCGCCACCGTAGACGATGCATTGCGGGTCAAGCGCATTGACCAGACTGGCGGTGAAGATACCCAGATGGTAAGCCGCCCGTCCGACGACATTCGTGATCACCGGGTCTTGCTCTTGCAGGGCACGGGCCAGCACGCCGCTGGTGATCGGCTCGCGCTCGATGTCCAGCAGCGTGGTGATCAGGCTGGAGCGCCCGCCGCGAATCTCTCCGGCGATATCGCGCTCAATGGCCGTGCGCGAGGCCAGCGCCTCGATGCAGCCGCGCCGCCCGCAGCCGCACTGCGGCCCGTCAATCATGACCACCATGTGGCCGATCTCCGCCGCTGCGTTGCGCGCGCCGCGCCACAGCGTGCCGTCCAGCACGATGCCCCCGCCGATACCCGTGCCGGGGAAGATGCCCACCACCGATCCATAATCGCGGGCGGCGCCAGCGGTCGCCTCGCCGTAGGTGCCGGCGTTGACGTCGTTCTCGACCAGCACCGGCACGCCAAGCATCTGCCCCAGGCGCGTGCCGAGCGGGATGTTCGTCCAGTCGGGCAGGTTGGGCGCGAACTCCAGCACGCCCGTGTTGTGATCGGCGACGCCGGGCGCGCCGATGCCCGCCGCGCGGATCGCTGATATGTCCAGGTGGGCGTTGGCGACGGCTTCTCCGGCAGTTCTGGCGATGCGCGCGATCACCTCGTCCACGCCCTGCTCGGGACGGGTGCGGCGCTTGGCCGCCCCCAGGATGCGCCCCTGTTGATCCACGACCGCGGCCAGAATCTTGGTGCCGCCCAGATCAATGCCCAGCGTCATGCAGGGCGAGTCCCGCTGCCTGGTCTTCTTCGCCTTCTTGGCCATGTGTCCCCCTGTGCGCGGACTGTCGGCAGGTACCTGTGCCATGCCGCCGATGATAGACAGAAGCCGCCGCGCGTGCAACGTGGCCGAGAGAAAGAGTGCGTGCAAAACCTGTCAGGCAGTTTGCCGTGCCCTGGTTTATCTCACCCCCAGCCGGAGCGCAGCGCGTCTGGGGGTGAGATAAATGCCCCGCGTCCAGCGAGGCGCGGACAACCTTTGCCCTGGCCCCGCACCAATACGGGGTAGGCAGTCACCCGCCGCGGGGGTATACTGGGCGGTCGTGCCGCTGCTGGCACGTCTCGGACGCAAGCTGGCTGAGGATAGCACCCTATGCGACGCCTGACCCTCATTGTGCTCCTGAGTGGGGCGCTCATCGCTTCCCTGGTGGGGGGCATTGCCCTCGGCGCGCCGCGTCCCGCGGCGGGGCAGGGTGTGCCCACCCTCCCGCCGACCAACACGCCCCGGCCCATGGCCACGGCCAGCCCCACGCCGCTGCCGACCAACACGCCGCGGCCTACCTTCACGCCGACAGGGACGCCCACGGCCACAGCCAGCTTCACACCGACGGCGACGGCGACTCATACGCCCACCGTGACCCCGACGGCGACCGTGGTCGGGCCGAGCGAGTACCCGGAGGACTTCAACCCGCTCACCGGCCTGCCCTACCCCAACGAGGAAGCCCGCAACCGCCGCAATCTGATTGTCAAAGTGTCCAACTTCCCCGAACTGGTGCGTCCCCAGGCTGGCCTGGACAAAGCCGACATCGTCTTCGAGTACGAGGTCGAGGGCGCGGTGACACGCTTCGCGGCGATCTACCGCAGCCAGGGGGCGGAGAAAGTGGGCAGCGTCCGCAGCGCGCGTCTGCTCGACCTGGAGCTGGTAGACATGTTCCAGGCGTTGCTGGCCTACAGCGGCGCGAACGACTGGATCTATAATTACATTCTCGCTTCCGATTGGAAGTGGCGCGCCCTCACCCCGCAGATGGGCGTCAACTGCCCGCCCTTCTGCCGCATCCCGGAGGAGGGCAAAGCGTTCGAGCACACCCTGTTCGGCAACACGTTCGAGATGTGGGACGTGGCCGAGCAGCGCCAGATCAACGAGGGGCTGCTCGTGCGCGGCCTGGCCTTCTCCTACGTGCCGGACCCCGGCGGCAAGCCCGCCCAGGACATCTTCGTGGACTACTGGAGCCCCCGTCAGGACACGCGCTGGCAGTACAACCCCGCCGACGGGCGCTACTACCGCTGGAACAATGGCCTGCCGCACGTGGACGCCATCACCGGCGCGCAGCTTGCCGCCGATAACGTGGTCATCCTCGAAGCCGAGCACATTGACCGGCCTGACATCCTCGACAGCGAAGCGAGCGGTGTGGTCGTCGAGACAGTGCTGTGGGGGCGCGGGCGGGCCTGGCTCTTCCGCGACGGGCGCTGGTACGAGGGCATCTGGGCGCACGGCCAGGGCAAGGCCGGGCTGTGGCTGCTCTACGCGGACGGGCAGACACCGATGCACCTCAAGCCAGGGCAGACGTGGTTCAACGTGGTGCGCCCGGTGATGTACGGCGTGGAAGTCAGCGAGCAGCCCGCCGACATGCAGGCGACCGCTCAGGCGATCTACGCGACGGCAACGCAGTCCGCCGCCCGGACGGCGACGGCCATCGCGCCGTATGTCACGCCATCACCGACCGTCGCCACACCCACGGCAGAGTGGCTGCCGTGA